>NZ_FMVQ01000001.1 GCF_900102495.1 Nitrosospira sp. Nl5
CATGGCTTCTTTGCCGCTCATGAGCTGGTAGAGGACCTCATCAATGATGCCCTCCTCGATGAGCGGTTCAATTCTTTTCGGGATTTTCATGGGCGTTGGGTGAGCGTGCAATATCTGTCGCACGCTGTTCATCTATCCTTGTCAATTCAAGAGGAATTAAAATGATGCAGCAGCAGGTTTCTTCTGCTGGCATCACGGCGCGATTCATTATCGTGCCTGCTAAAGAACCTGTTTCAGGCTTTGGTTTATACAGCCGTTTATTTTACCTTCATCCCAGGCTGTGCTCCTTCATCCGGAGCAAGCAGATACGGTCCGTCGTTCCCGTCACTTGCGGCCAGCACCATTCCCTCCGATATGCCGAATTTCATCTTGCGCGGTGCGAGATTCGCCACCATCACAGTCAGGCGGCCCTTGAGCTGTTCGGGGTCATAGGCTGATTTTATGCCGGCGAACACGGTGCGCTGTTCCGTACCAGTGTCCAGGGTGAGCTTCAGTAATTTATCCGCGCCTGCTATTTGCTCGGCATTGACGATTCTTGCTACCCTGAGATCCATTCTGGCGAACTCGTCGATGGTCATCATTGCCGACGTGTCGCCTTTTACGTTCTCTCCATTACGGGAAGGGGAGGAGGGGGTGGAGGGGGTGGAGGAATTGTTTTCCATAGTTTGCGCAGGTTTGATTTGTGGTGGCTGGAGGCTTTCTTTATTGACCTCGATCAGCTTCTCGATCTGTTTGGGATCGATGCGGGTCATAAGGTGTTCGTAATCGTTAATCTGGTGGCCATCAGGTAATAATCTGTTTTGTGAGCTGGCATCCTTCCAGACGAGAGGACTCACTCCGAGAAACCGCTCCGCTTCTGTGGCAAGTTTTGGCAGAACTGGTTTTAAATAAATAGTCAGAATGCGGAACATATTCAAGGCCACGCTACATACTTCATGCAGCTCCGCGTGTTTCGCACTATTTTTTGCCAGTTCCCATGGTTTCATCCGGTCCACGTATTGATTGGCGACGTCTGCCGCCAGCATGATTTCCTTTATTGCCTTGCCGTATTCCCTGTGATCATAAAAATGTGCAATTGAGACGTGGCGACCAAGGAAGGTATCTCCCTCTCCAAGCTGGCAGAAGAGAAATTGATTGAACCATTTTCTATTGGCTTCTGAAATGGTATGGATGAGCTTCCCCCCAAATCTCCTGGTGATGAAACCGGAGCATCTGCTGGCGATATTGATATATTTTCCCACCAGATCGCTGTTCACGCGTGCAATGAAGTCATCGAAGTTGAGATCGATGTCTTCCATGGTGTCGTTGAGCTTGGCGGCATAGTAATAGCGCAGCCATTCTGGATTGAGCCCCTGTCTCAAATAGCTCTCCGCGGTAATGAAAGTGCCGCGGGATTTGGACATCTTCTGTCCGTTGACGGTAAGGAATCCATGGGCGTATATCTGGGTTGGAGTGCGGTAACCGGAGAATTTCAGCATTGCCGGCCAAAACAGGGCGTGGAAGTAGAGGATGTCCTTCCCGATGAAATGCACCATTTCGGTATTGCCGCCGGGCTGTAGAAATTCGTCGATTTCTGCCTGCGATCGCTGCTTCTGCTTGAAGTAATTCCTGAAGCTGCCGAAGTACCCCACAGGGGCGTCCAGCCAGACATAGAAAAATTTCTTGCGTCCTGTGCCGGGAATCGGGAAGCCAAAATAAGGGGCATCCCGGGAAATGTCCCAATCCGCCAATCCGCCCGAAAGCCACTCATTCATTTTATTGGCTGCTTCAGGCTGCAGCCGCGGTTTCAGTTCCACCGCCGTACCGGATTGTCCTTCAAATGATTCAAACACCCACTCTTCAAGAAATGCCTTGCAGCGCGGGTCGGAAAGTCTGAAGAAATGGTGCTTCGAAGACCGGCGTTCCGGTTTTGCTCCCGATACAGTCGAGTAAGGGTTGATTACATCGGTCGGTGAATATGTGGCGCCACAAGCCTCGCAGGAGTCGCCGTATTGATCTTTGGCATGGCAATTCGGACATTCACCCTTGATGTATCGGTCCGGCAAAAACATCTGTTTGACCGGGTCATAGAATTGTTCGACCGGGCGTTTGGCAATCAAATCCCTTGCTTCGAGTTTTCGGTAGATATCTTCGCAAAATTCCTGGTTCTCGGGCGAATCGGTAGTGTAAAAATTATCGAAATCGACATGAAACCCATCAAAATCGGCCTTATGTTCATGCCATACTCGATCTATCAGTTGCCTGGGTGTAATCCCTTCTTGTTCAGCGCGAAGCATAATCGGCGTGCCATGCGTGTCATCCGCACACACATAATGCACCTCGTGCTCTTGCATTTTCTGGAAGCGGACCCATACGTCCGTCTGGATGTACTCCACCAGATGGCCGAGATGAATGCTTCCGTTGGCATAAGGCAAGGCTGAAGTGACCAGAATTTTTCGTTTGTTCATCAATTATCTATAGAAATAGCCAAATACAATTGTAACAAACTGCGGGCCTGGCGGTCTGTTGAACTGAAGGGGGCCGATAGAGAGTGATTTCTAACTGAGCTCTCCAGTTCTTGTTGATCGGGGCAATATGCAATCCAGCTACAGATTTGCGAGCCCCTGTTCAGCATATTCGTTCTCGATCTATTGTTGCTTTAATTTTTCCGGCCCCCAGATTCTCGACCGTGATATTTGTTAATATCCGGGGCACCGGTTTGTTGCCGTAGGACAAAGGAGTGATAACGTGGCTATCTCAGAACAGCAAGTACAATTCGCCCTCGGGCAAATTACCGATCTCAGCACGGGCAAGGATTATGTGGCCAGCAATGAAGCGCGCAACATAAAAATAGAGGGCGATAACGTATCGCTTGATATTGTGCTCGGTTATCCGGCAAAAAGCGTGATCGAAGGTATTCGGAAACAGGTGGTTGACCAACTCAAAAGCATTCCCGGTATTGGCAACGTGAATGTAAATATCACGAGCAAGATTGTTTCCCACAGCGTCCAACGGGGGGTAAAACTCATCCCCGGAGTGAAGAATATCATTGCCGTGGCGTCCGGCAAGGGCGGCGTGGGAAAGTCCGCCACAGCAGTAAACTTGGCGTTGGCCCTGGCCGCCGAGGGCGCTTCCGTCGGGATTCTGGACGCCGATATCTATGGTCCTTCACAACCGCAGATGCTGGGGATCACTGGCCGCCCCGAATCTCCCGATGGCAAAAGCATCGAACCGATGAAAGCGCACGGCATCCAGGCCATGTCAATTGGTTTCCTGATAGACGTGGAAACGCCAATGGTGTGGCGCGGACCGATGGTTACCCAGGCATTGCAGCAATTGTTGAACGACACGCGATGGAACGACGTGGATTACCTCATCGTGGATATGCCGCCAGGCACCGGTGATATCCAGTTAACCCTTGCACAAAAAGTGCCGGTTACCGGCGCCATTATTGTTACCACGCCGCAGGATATCGCACTGCTTGACGCACGCAAGGGGCTCAAGATGTTCGAGAAAGTGGGTATCCCAATTATCGGCATTGTCGAAAACATGAGTACTCACATCTGTTCCAAATGCGGACAGGAGGAGCATATTTTTGGCACCGGCGGCGGCGAGAAAATGTGCAAGGATTATGATGTGGAATTTCTGGGGGACTTGCCGCTCGACATTAAAATCCGCGAACATACGGATTCCGGAGCTCCCACAGTGGTCGCCGATCCAGAGGGACGCGTAGCGGAAACTTATCGCCGCATTGCGCGCCGCCTCGCGGTCAAGATCGACGAACTGTCGCTGGATCACTCTGCGTTATTCGCAAAGATTGTGATTCAGGATACGTGATAACTCGCGAAACCGGCGAGCGAAATGGCCGCCGGTCCGTGGTTCATTTGCCGCCTGTTCACCCCTAACATCGTTTAGCCACTTTCATCCTAAAAATGACTATAAAATCCGACAAATGGATACGTCGCATGGCGGCGGAACATCGCATGATTGAACCTTTCGAGCCCAATCAGATCAAGCATGTGAACGGCCACAAGATCGTTTCATATGGAACGTCGAGTTATGGCTATGATATTCGCTGCTCGGATGAGTTCAAACTGTTCACCAATATCAATTCCGCCATCGTCGATCCCAAGAATTTTGATTCCAACTCTTTCGTCGATGTGAAAAGCGATGTTTGCCTCATCCCGCCCAATTCGTTCGCGCTTGCGCGCACCGTTGAGTATTTTCGCATTCCGCGCAATGTGCTGACTATCTGCCTGGGAAAATCCACTTATGCGCGTTGCGGCATTATCGTTAACGTCACCCCGTTTGAGCCGGAATGGGAGGGCTATGTCACTTTGGAGTTTTCCAATACCACACCCCTTCCCGCCAAGATTTATGCAAATGAGGGGGTTGCCCAGGTCATTTTCTTTGAATCAGATGAAGTATGCGAGATTTCGTACAAGGATCGCGGCGGAAAATATCAGGGTCAGCATGGTGTAACCTTGCCGAAGATCTGATTTTGTTGCAGGAACGAGACATCCCGCTGCGAAAGGAACCAGAACGAGCGCCGCCGCAGTTTTAGCATATTTCTGCAGAAACCACAAATTGTAGCGCTGTAGGGGGATGTCCCCCCCAATATCTTCCTTCCAGGCTAGCATGACTCATATGATGTGGAGTGGATTTTTTGAGAGAATTTTCTCGGGACTATGTCATTTTTTTTAATCTGAAAAAAACGCTTGATTCCCGCGGAATGACGTTTATAATCCGCTTTTTTTCCGACGTATTAAGAACAGGAGGTCATCATGAAAAGCAAAGCAAACTATTTCGGTTCGGCTGATCTGGTAAACATCCATATTCCCGTAACGTAGCCTCCCTGAAGGAAGACTCTCATGCAAATGCGCACTACCGCTCTACGTAAAAAAGTAGAAGCCGAAGCTGTATTCGACACCCATCCCGAAGTGAGCCTGGATTTTGAATATGTCCAGGCAGCCCTGAAAAATGGCTACAGCAAGCCGTTCCTGCTGGTTGACAGCAACATTATCCGCAATAAAGCCCGTCGTTTCAAAGCTGCCATGCCGCTGGTACAGCCGCATTACGCAGTCAAGGCCAATCCCGAGCCGCGCGTGCTGAGAACCCTGATCGAGGAAGGTGCCGGATTTGAAATTGCCTCCATCTCTGAACTGGATCTCTTGATGAGCCTGGGCGTACCCGCTGCGGAGATTTATTATAGCAATCCGATGAAATCACGAGCCTATCTGGAATACGCAGCTTCCAAAGGCGTCGAATGGTACGTACTGGATAGTGTCGAAGAGCTACGTAAAATTGTGAGTGTCAAGTCGGATGCCAAACTGTATTTGCGCATAGATACCCCCAATATCGGCAGCGATTGGCCACTGGCAGGAAAATTTGGCACTCATGCCGCCGAGATCAAAGGCATTATTAGCGAGGCGGCGAAACTTAAAGCCGATCTCGCGGGCGTGACGTTCCATGTGGGATCGCAGTGCCGTAATCCGCAGAACTGGAGAGTTGGCATCGAGCGGGCCAAAAAGGTTTTTAGTGACATGCGGCGCGTAGGGTTGACGCCGCGCTTGCTCAATATCGGTGGGGGCTACCCGGTACGCCATATGAAGCCGATTCCTTCGATTGAAATAATAGGAGAGGTGGTGAATGCCGCCATCGCGGACTTGCCGAAGGATATTCGCATCATGGCCGAGCCGGGGCGCTACCTGGTATCGGACGCGGCTTATTTCGTCTGCCGCGTGGTAGGCACCGCCACCCGCAACGGCAAGCGCTGGATGTACTGGGATGCAGGAATGTTTGGCGGCGTGATCGAAGTCACCGAGGGGCTGCGCTATGAAATTCTTTCAGACCGTACCGGGCATGACATTCCCTGGTCAATTGCCGGACCTACGTGTGATTCAGTGGATATCCTGATGCGTGACGAAATGCTGCCGGAGGACATTCAGGAAGGCGACTTCATCTATATCCCCAATGCAGGCGCCTACACTACCGCCTACGCCAGCAATTTCAATGGCTTTCCGTTACCGGATGTGGTCGTATTGTAACGATGAGACTGCCAAGATAAGCAGAATTTTCAGAAACAGAAATAAGGATGGCGGGACGATAATGTGCCCGCCATTTTTTTACAGCTTTCAACGTTGGATTGATTTATCCTTGAATCAGATTTTTGCGGTCAAGTATTACAAAATCGTACTCCAACCCATTGTCTTCATCCAGACGGTATTTCTCACGAGAGGTCTCACGCCATTCGTCGTAATTGAATTCGGGAAATAGCACATCACCGTCGAAATCTCTTTGGATCTCGGTAAGATACAACCGATTGCATAGCGGCAGGGTTTGGCGGAATATTTCCGTCCCGCCGATCACAAAGCTTTCAGTCTCCATATCCGTCGTTTTTTTGTAGCAAACGTCCAGCGCTTCAGGGATCGAGCCCACGACGATAGCACCCTCGACTTCGTAATCTGGTCGGCGTGTGACAATAATACAGGTGCGCCCGGGCAACGGCTTTCCGATGGATTCGTAAGTCTTGCGCCCCATGATGATGGAATGGCCCATGGTGAGCGCCTTGAAGCGCTTCAGATCGGACGGCAGCCGCCAGGGCAATACGTTATCTTTGCCAATGACGCGATTTTGAGACATTGCCACCAGGAGAGAAAGACGCTGGCGGGTCATACTGCGACTGGCGCCTTGATCGCCGGATAAGGATCATAACCCTCGAGCATGATATCTTCATATTTGAAATCGAGGATGTCATGCACTGCCGGGTTCAGTTTCATTACCGGCAACGCTCTTGGTTTCCTGCTTAGCTGTTCTTGTGCTTGTGTCAAATGGTTGAGGTAGAGGTGCGCGTCGCCGAGGGTATGCACAAAGTCCCCTGGTTTCAAATTGCAACTTTGCGCCACCATCTGCGTGAGCAGGGCGTAGGAGGCAATGTTGAACGGGACGCCCAGGAAAATATCGGCACTGCGCTGATAAAGCTGGCATGAAAGCTTTCCACCGGCGACGTAAAACTGAAAAAGGGCGTGACACGGCGACAATTTCATTTCATGCAGCTCACCCACATTCCACGATGAAACAATTATGCGCCGGGAGTCAGGATTATTCCTGATCTGTTCGATTACCTGCGTGATCTGATCGATATGCTGTCCATCCGGACCCGGCCAGGATCGCCATTGACGGCCATAGATTGGGCCGAGGCCGCCGTTCTCGTCGGCCCACTCATCCCAGATGGAAACGCCATTGTCCTTTAAATATTTAATATTGGTGTCACCTCGCAAAAACCATAGTAATTCGTGAATGATGGATTTCACGTGGCATTTTTTGGTGGTTACCAGGGGGAAGCCTTCTGACAAGTCGAAACGCATCTGGTAGCCGAATACGGAAAGGGTGCCGGTGCCGGTGCGGTCCGATTTATTGTGCCCGTGCTTGAGCACATGTTGCATTAGTTCGAGATACTGGCGCATAGGAAATCAGGCAATGGAAAAGTCCTACTTGAGCTAAGGATGCGGCGGGCAGAATAGGCGCGTGGCGTATATAATAGTGGACTTATATTTTACAAGATAGGCCGCCAATATGTTGGCAACATTGACGCAGAATGCGTCCCCCCTAAGCGAATCAAGCAAGGCCATGCACATTCTGGTGGTGCTGCCAAAGTCGGGCAAATCACCGGATACGCTTCAGAAGAAGTTTGATTTTCCAGGTAAAGGCGTACTGGAAGCCTTGTTGGCGCGGCGCAAGATACAGTTCGAGGAGATTGGCGGTATGGCGGCCGCTAATCTCACAGGCGGCGCGTTGTGCGTCTGGGTGATGGTGGATTCAAGCCAATCCATATTCGAGCAGCAAACCATCGTTCGCAAAGCCGCCCAGATGCTGCTGGACGAAAGTCCCGCTGAAATACATCTTGCGGTTTATGGCGATACAGACGAAAAGCGCGCATTTGCGCAACTGGCGGTATATGCCGCCTGGATCAACGGTCCGGTATTGCCGTTGCGCAAAACCGACAAGAAAAAAGCGGGCAGGAAGCCGTTGGCGAGACTCGTGCTGCACGGATACAAGGAAGCAGGCAAGTTTGCGTTACTCCGCGCCAAGGCGGAAGGCAATCTGCTCACGCGCAAACTCACGGTATTGCCGCCCAACGAATTGACGCCGGGACTTTATCGCAAGCACGTCAGGAAACTTGCAGCCGGCGAAGGCTGGAAATATCAGGAATTTGACGTCAAGACGCTGCGTAAAATGGGTGCAGGTGCGTTTGTGGCTGTAGCCCAGGGTAGTGACCCTGAAGATGCCGCGATTGTGCATTTGCAACGGGTCGTCAAGAATGCGAACAAAACTGTGGCGCTGGTCGGCAAAGGCATCTGCTTTGATACGGGGGGCCATAACTTGAAGCCGGCTCGCTACATGCATGGCATGCACGAGGACATGAACGGCTCGGCGGTAGCATTGGGCCTTTTGTTGGCCGCGACCCGCGCCGATCTGCCAGTGAATATCGATTGCTGGCTCGCCATCGCTCAAAACCATATCAGCCCCCGTGCTTATAAACAGAACGACGTCATAACAGCCTTAAATGGAACCACCATCGAGATTATCCATACCGACGCCGAGGGCCGGATGGTGCTCGCAGATACGCTGGATCTGGCGGCGAAACGGAAGCCGGACATGATGATGGATTTCGCGACCTTGACCGGTAGCATGCACACGGCGCTCGGATCGCATTACAGCGGCATTCTCAGTAATCGGGAGGACCTGATACGGAAGGCGCTGATAGCGGGAAAATCAAGTGGCGAACGAATCTGGGCATTTCCAATGGACGCCGATTACGACACGGAGCTGGAAAGTACAATTGCCGATATTAAGCAGTGTACTCTGGAAGGCGAGGCAGACCACATTCTCGCTGCCCGTTTTCTCAGCCGCTTTGTGCGTGATATAGCCTGGCTGCATATGGATCTCTCCGCCAATCATCACAAAGGGGGACTGGGCGCGGTTGGGAGCGATGTTACGGGCTTTGGTGTGGCGTGGGGAATTGAGATGCTGGGGGAGGTACTTCAGACGGACTGATATGCCCAGCTGTTTTAGCGCCCCATCATTTGGTACTTCTACACCTCACCCGCGACACCGGTATCCAGCCTGCTGTCTTTGTGTTGGTGGGGTTACGCCGCGCTTTACCCATCCTGCATAGAATCATCGGGTAACTTGCCTGATAATACTATTAAGCTCGCAAGCTTGACGTCGTGAGCTTTACCCCCTGTTATCAGCATGGCGTCATGATTTTCCTTTATCTCTGTCCCCATACGTAACGGACAAACCGCTACCAGCGGCCGAGGCTGATCGCCTGTGGGGATCTTTTCTGTACGCGTGCCAATCGATCGCGGCTCGTGCTCAATTTTACCTGTGCATGAACCGGGCGCAGAGCAAGACCGCCCGGGCCTTTGAGTTTATCGGGATCAGGTTTTGTCATGGTGAATCCACCGGTAGATGAAATGCGGAGTAGAGGGGATATGTTAAACTTGACGCATTGATTTAGCGAGAAAAACAAAATGTCTGGCAATACTCTCGGCAAGCTTTTTTGCGTCACGTCTTTTGGAGAATCCCACGGCCCCGCCATTGGTTGCGTGGTCGATGGTTGTCCGCCCGGGATGGAATTATCTGCCGCGGATATCCAGAAGGACCTGGATCGGCGTAAGCCCGGTACTTCCCGTCATGTCACCCAGCGGCGTGAATCCGATACGGTGGAAATCCTCTCCGGGGTGTTCGAGGGCAAGACCACCGGCACGCCTATTGCGCTGCTGATTCGTAACGAAGATCAGCGCAGCAAGGACTATAGCAAAATCATGGATACATTCCGCCCCGGGCACGCGGACTATGTCTACTGGCAGAAATACGGAATACGTGATTACCGGGGAGGCGGGCGTTCCTCCGCACGCGAGACTGCCGTACGCGTTGCGGCGGCGGCGATTGCAAGAAAATGGCTATTTGCTAAATATGGGGTGGTAATACGCGGTTTTATGGCGCAGATGGGACCAATGGAAGTTCCGTTCAAACAGTGGGACGTGGTTCACCAGAATCCATTTTTTGCCGCGGACGCCAGCCTTGTACCGCATCTTGAACAATTCATGGATAAGCTGCGCAAGTCCGGCGACTCGGTCGGCGCGAAGATCAGCGTGGTAGCGGAAGGTGTGCCGGTCGGTTGGGGCGAGCCTGTGTATGATCGCCTGGATGCGGAAATTGCCTACGCAATGATGAGCATCAATGCGGTAAAAGGGGTGGAGATTGGCGCAGGCTTTACGGCTGTTGCCCAGAAGGGCACCGAGCACTCTGATGAAATCACCCCGGAAGGTTTTTTGAGCAACAACGCAGGCGGCATAGTAGGCGGTATTTCCACCGGTCAGGATATCGTCGTTAATATTGCCATCAAGCCCACTTCAAGCATCCGCCTGGAACGCCGCTCGGTAGACAAATCCGGAAAGCCGGTGATCATGACAACTCACGGCAGGCACGATCCCTGCGTGGGGATTCGCGCCACTCCCATCGCCGAGGCAATGCTGGCATTGGTGCTGATGGATCATGCCCTGCGCCACCGTGCGCAGAATGCCGACGTCGTATGTACAATGCCTAAAATTCCCGGCAAAATTGGCAAGGAAGGATCTATTCCGTCCCGTCTTGAGGCAGGACCGGACTTCGCGGAAAACCCGGAACCGGACGAGGCTTGAATACCGGAGGCCGCCGCCTGGACCGTGAGGGTGTACTTAAGTCCAATTGTCCAAATCCCCAAACTCGGTAAGATGCTGTTAATAATCCGGCCACCACTTTTATATGAAAATGGAGACCGAAAATTATTCGGAGAGCATGGGGAAGATGGACCTGAAAAGAATTTTTGCGCTGGCTGTCATGATATTAATCGCTTCCCATGCAAATACCTATCTGGGTAATCACGCTGAGAAGGCTCCTTGCGAGCTAACAGAAAGAGCTACCACCTACCCGGCTGTAAATGAATACGCATCCTACCAATAAGTAAACTCCCAGCAAATCAGTTTGATTGCTTTCTTTCGAGCTCCAATAAATTTACCAGCTCATTCTCCCAGGAGATCCTTTAAGGGCGATTCGCTGGCTGGGGCTGGCATCCCGATAAAATAGCCCTGCGCATAGTCCACCTCCATTCTTTCAAGCACGGAAAGTGTGGCTGAGTTCTCTACGAACTCGGCCGTTGTCTTCTTCCCGAATCCTCTCGCTACGTCACATAAAGCTCTTACCAGGATTTGATCGTCCGGACTGTCGGCCAAATTTCGTATAAACGAGCCGTCGATTTTTACTACATCAATCGGAAGTTGCCTGATGTAATAAAAGGAAGAAAAGCCCACGCCAAAATCATCCAGGGTAAAACTGCAACCGAGCATCTTGATCGTTTCCATGAGCTTCCGCGCAGCGGGTAGATCTTCTAAAGCCGCCGTCTCGGTTATTTCGAACATGAACATTGTTGGATCCGCGCCATAGTGAACGAAAGCTTCGGTCAAGATCGATAACAACTCCGGATCATGAAATGCATGGGCGGACAAGTTGATGGAAAAACGCACGTTGTGCCCGCGATGCTGAATTTCGGCCGAGAGCGCAATGGATTTCCGCAACACCATATGATCAATGGCATGAATCAGGCCGGTCTGTTCTGCCGCGGGTATAAAGAGGTGGGGAGCAAGTATGGCTCCATCGTTGTCAGGCATGCGCAGCAGTACCTCGTAATGGTCGATGGTTCTACTCGGAATATGCATGATAGGTTGAAAGTGGAAGAAGAATTTGTCATGCAAAAAAGAATATTCAATCTTCTCTTTCCAATATACAAGGGTATGCATGCGCTCACGGGTCTTCTCCTCGTCAGAGAACAGATGCCAGCCTCCACGCCCCGCTTCCTTTGCCTGATACATGGCGAGATCAGCCGCCGCCAGCAGATCATGAACATTATTTCCATGTTCCGGGAAGAGGGCAATACCAATGCTGGCTGAAGCTTTATGCGCTCGTCCGTTTATCGTCAATTTTCCCTGACTGAGAGAGATCAGAGCATTTTTTGCAACCTCTATTGCCCCTTCCGCAGTGGTTTGAGGCAAAATCACCGCAAATTCATCTCCACCCAGACGCCCGAGTATGTCGACGCTGCGAATGCTGCCAAGCAACATGCGCGCGATCATCTTCAGCAACGCATCGCCGGCCTGGTGGCCGCTCGTATCATTAATGTACTTGAACTGGTCCAGGTCGAAAAAGAGCAGCGCACCCGAATAGTTATAACGGGCAGCTAAATTGAGCATCTGCTCCAACTCTTCCTGAAAGCGGCGCCGGTTGAATAAATCCGTCAGCGGATCATGATCGGCGAGCCAAGCCAGCCTGCCCTCCGTGCGCTTGTGTTCCGTCATGTCGAGGCCTACCGATAACATTGCCGGGTCCTCCGCGGTATGCCGTGTCAGACGGGAATGCAGCCAGAGAATATGACGCGCTGATCCATCCTTACACAATATATTCGCTTCATGACGCAGTTGTTCCCTTTGTTCAGACCGCACTTCCTCGAGATGGGCAGGCAGGTCTTGCAGATCACCTTCGAGAACAAGAAGCTCGATGAAAGGCTTTCCGCGCAATTCTTTTTCCGTATACTGAATCAGCGTCTCGCCATGGGCATTAAGCGTGAGAATTTCACCATTGACGTTTTGTGTCAGCACAATCACCTGAGCGATATCAAGGAGGTTTGTAATGAAATCTCTCTCCTTGCTTAATTCATCCATTTTCCTCGCAAGAATCCGCGTCCGGTCCGCGACCTGATTTTCAAGTTTTTCGAGTTGATAGGACAGGGCGACCGCTGTTTCATCGAGCATGTCAATTTCATTATTTAGCCATTGTTTGTGACCGGCAGAATGAAGTGAGGAGCGGAAATCCTTAAAGCTGCTGCGAGCCAGGAGGGGCAAAGTAAAAACGATGTGTTTGAGCCGCGACAGTGGTTTCGTAAGAATTACAAATAATAATATTTCGGAGAGCAAGAGTCCCACAAGACCGATTATCATATTCTGTTGGGTCGAACTGCGAATCGTATGGATAGTGGAAGTGATATCGGTGATAACGACCAACTGTGCCTTGTCGGATGCGCTGACTCTTCCCAGGGAAAGCAGTTTTATTTGCTGATGACGATCGCCCCAGAAACCCTGAACCCCATTTTCCAGGCTGTTAAAACTTGGATATTGCTGCGCAACGCTATTGAGAATCGCGCGATTTCTCTCGCTGCTGGTGAGGGCCGCAACCCGCACGCCCCAGTTTGAAATTCTCGCGTCGCTACCTTTTGGAACGCCACTTTGCTCTTTAATGAGCAAACCGATATCCGCGCCTGAAATATTCTTGAATCCTAAAATAGCGTCAACCAGAGGTGCGCCGATGACTACTACGCCAACACTGATTCCTTCTACCAGCAAAGGCGCTACGGCGAACTGCATGCAACTTTCCTCGCAATTGAAAGGGCTGATGGGCTGTTCTCGGGCATTGACCTCACGGACCCAATTCGTTATGAGATCGTTTCCATGCGTATCGGGTTTGTCGCCGCCCCAGCTTGCCAGAAGCTGATTTGAGCTACCGTAGAAGCGTATCAGTTCGATACCCTTATTGAGTTGCAACGGTGTCCAGTGCGGATCGAATGTTTCAGAGATATCTTTTCCGTTGCTCGCGAGCAGCACCGGCGCCATCCCCTCCAAAAAAGGAATCAATCCTGCAAGCTGATGCAGATTCTGCGAAATTTGCTCGATCAAGCCTTCAACTTCGCTGGCATAACGCTGATGTTGTACATCTCTTTGGCGTTCGAAATTATCTATCAGGCTTGAGTAGGTGATTACACTGAACGACGCGACGATAGCGAACAGTATCAAGCTGCTTAACAACAGGACTTTCCATTTCAGG
Source organism: Nitrosospira sp. Nl5 (assembly GCF_900102495.1). Lineage (GTDB taxonomy): Bacteria > Pseudomonadota > Gammaproteobacteria > Burkholderiales > Nitrosomonadaceae > Nitrosospira. Next base: position 13,897 of record NZ_FMVQ01000001.1, read on the forward strand.
CCCAAAAATTTGTATGGCCTGGACCTTTCGGTACCATCACGTTCTGCCGTACCTTTATGGAGTTTCTGTTCCATCGGCATCGTCTCTAGAACCGATAGGAACCGAGGACCGAGAAAAGATGCCAGCGCTGAACCAGGTCACCGGGATTAGGGTTATCCAGGGTCGAGAGCCAGCCGGTGCCATTGACGTTGTGATATTCGGCGCGCAGCATGAATTCCGGCGTGACATTCCAGCGCAGACCGACAGTGATATCTTTGGCATAGCGGGTATGGGCGGGGCGCCCTCGGCTGGCCGGTGAGGCCGCCCATTTGCTTCCATCGCGATCATCCCTGTCCGTATGGAGAACATCATAACGAACGACAGCCTCCCACTCGGGGGTAAACCGATAGGCGCCTTGAAAGTAATAGCTCTCGCCGACAAAATCCAGATTGGGTATGACGCCGAAATTGTTATATTCAAGGCGGCGGAGTGCATATTCCGAAGTCAGGCTCCAGCGTTCGGCGTTATATTGCGCGGAGAAAATTAAGGGCGTAAAGCGAACCGAGCCTGCGCGAAGTCCATCAACCGCACCGGGAGCGTAGCTCATGTTCAGCTGTGACGCGCTGACCGCAAAGCGGATGCGTCCGCCGTCCAGGTCGTAATTCACGCGGCTGGTATAGGATATTTCGGGGGCCAAATGCCCCGGCAACAGTTGCTGAAACACGGCTACTTCGGCTTCATCGCCGCGAACCAGGGGCCGCACTACGCCAGCCTGAAAGGAAATATCTCCCATATCGGAACGGCGCTCCCCGTATAAATGCACGCCGTCGGCGGCAAGCGCGAGCTTGCGTGTACGGTCGAAGTAGATGGACTGGGGCAGCAGAATGCTCGGCCGCGTGAAGGGAACGTCACGCGTGTCATTGTAGAAGCCCAAGGGAGTTTTCATTCTGCCCAGGCGTATTCCCAGTTGACTGCTCTCTCCGGAGAAATAGGTGTAATCCATGAACCCATAATCGAGGCGGACGTTGCCGGGGCTACCTTCGCCAGCCCGGCGTGACAGCATTTGCGCCGAAAATTGCAACCTGGTCAACGGCCGCATGGAAGCATTCAATCCGACTTCGGTGAACCCGAAGCTGCCGCTATCGGAACTGCTTTTTCCGAAAACGTTATTATCCGAACTTTTTAGCCACGACTGGCTTGCGAAGCCGTGAATTTGCAGGTTGTGAGGTAGTTTCGGCAGCTCCGGCAGTTTCGGCAGTTCGGGCAGTTTTGGCAGTTTTAGCAGTTTTTCAGCTTGCGCGGGTAAACTCCACAGGAGGGCCGGCAGGGCAATTAGAATGATTGCCCCGACAAAACGGTTACGCATGCTGTTATTTGATTTCGAGGACATTGACTCTGTCATCTATCTTGGATTTGGTTAAATAGCCGATTGCTCCTGGCGTGCTGGCAACCCTGGCAAGCATTTCCTCGGGGGAACCTACGGTGGTAGGCGCTTGCCCCGTGCCGGAAAATACCAGCCGGTCCCATGCCGAACGTAATTGATATGGAAAAACATTCAGCTTTTCTTTGGAGAAGGCGGCGTGCAGGGGTGAATCGTCGGGCATCACAAATACTCTGACGGCGGCACCGTCCGGCCAGATATGAAGGCGCATGCCAAAGATGGCGCGAAGGGAATTCTTGGAGAGAGTTTTCTCCTTGACACCCGGGTAAGTCACGATCTCATACGGCTCCGTTGCTCTGGCAGTCCCTGCATAAATTATGCCGAGCAGCAGACATACGAATAGGATGAAACGGCCAATATTTATGCTAACTGTCACGATTTATATAATTCATCCGATTCATCGGGTCCGCAGAAACCGGATTGAGGTTGAGATCAACGAAAGAAAAATGGATGAACGTGAAATGGACCGGATTGTGACAGCGCAGCGTTACCTGCAAGCCTTGTCTCATTTATTGTTTAGCCTCACCAGCACATTAATAACGGATGCAATAGGTAAAGCTGTAAAAATCTTTGAATATTTATCGTTCAGCCTTTACCGATAATGCTGAGAATCCGATGCCGGGCCCGGATACGTGGCGGCTGGATATTGGGCTGACTCTGCCATAGTCGGTAACCAGTTCCCAATACTGGTTGTAATCTTTATACATCCTTTCCAACATCTCGATCAGATTGACGTAGTAAGGCTGGCGTAGGCCATGGTGATCGATTATCGGCCCGATAGGATCGAGTTGTAGCCCATAGAGTCCCAACAGTCTGTTCAAGGCGGGCTCCATCACCGAGAACCAGTGGGTGATATTGTGTTCTACCGACATATGTATGATGCCAACGGCAAGGGCCAGCATAGGATGAGGGAAGCGCCGCTGTTTTGCCGGGGTCCATTTTTCGATACTCGTTCCATTCTCAATTGCATGGAATAGTTCGTCTCTCCGCCGGCTGAATCGGCGTATAACGACTAAGCGCGATATTTCCCCGGTGTTTTGCCGAGATAGCCTGCTGGTGTCAATGAGTGTGGGATCAAATTGGGTGTGCTGCTCGGTAGGAAACAGCTTTTTTGGATCCAGTGGATCGGGGAGTATCAGGCGCGCCGTTCCGACAAATTCACCGGATGGACGGTGCCGTAGGAGTATATGGGATGAATGACGGTCGTAGCTGTCGCTTTCCATCTCGGTGGGATAGTTTGATGCGTCAAATCCCGGCGCACGTTGCTCGATACAATACACTCGATAACGCAGGTGAAATACATCGCGCAACAGTTCCGGAGAACGGGCGTCGATAATTTCAAAATATTCGTTAAAGGCGATCACTATGTCGTTCATTGGAAGAAGCCCCTAACTTTAATGGAAATCTCAATTTTTTTAAAATGACTTCGCCGGGATCGATTGCCGGTTGCACCCGGACTGATCCGCCGGGGTTTGTTTTCGCGGGTATCTGGTTGCATGCCGCCTTCACGATACGGGGTAGAAAAGCTTTCGGGACCCGATATCATTAACCTGTGGACAGGATGAAATATGAATAGGGTCAGCTGGAGGAAGCATTTCTGATCATCCATGCATGCTAAAAAATATGGACTGAATGGGCAGATGCCATCATCGCTGAGCAGAAAAGCTTGCCCTGTCGTATTGTGGGAACAGAAACCGGTATTTTTATGCCACAATGATAGAAGTGATGGCGGGACAAGCTTCATTCTCTTCCGGCGTGGTTTGCGCAGCATGGACTCCGTTGCGAAGCATGCATCAAGAATATCGTGTGCGGTGACAACTTCTTTTGCTCGGATGCTTTCACTATAGAGTCGTTGAGCCCGGCTATTCCCTGCGCTGCTGTCGTTCGTTTGCCAATATGGCGTTGAACTATAATGAAAGAGAAACCGGGCGCTGGGGAGTGGCGATGTTTTCCCGAATTCGAATTCGGACTGATTATTATCAAACAGGATCACGTTCTCATCCTCGCCTATCACGCGCTCGCTCTATAACGCTTCAGTGCTTCTCCGGAAGGCGCTGCCCTGCCCTGCGTACTACTCCGCGCCCGTTTGGTCCTCGCCCTGCAACCAAAAACCCCACCACTTCACCTGGTCCGACCGCCATACTTAGCAAGGCGAAAAGGTAATCCTCCGCCTTGTATAGCGCTGGTTTTCTTTTCCCGGTTTCAGCATCTGTCGCTAATTGACGACGTGCTATAAAACAACGGATTGAGATTCATGGATAGCTGTAAGATTTTACAGCTAGAAATTATCAAAACTGGCGCTAATCTCTAGCCAAAGCTGGTCTGCGGGGAGCGCGGGATATCTTTTTTTCAGTTGAAATTTCAGGCTATGGTTGTGGAAGTGATGTCTTTTCACCACAGTCTGCACCGCGGACTTAACGCATGTTCGAGCGCCTGTTAAGCGGCATGGTCTTAAACAGCCTTTTGTTCGATACCTCGCTTTGCTGCCTGCTATAATTCTGGGGTAAGGGCGACAGCATGTGTCGAAACCGCGAAAAAACCGGTAGCTTCAGAACGGGGCCGCTGACGATTTTGACGAGGGCGTGTTTTAAGGATGGTGCCCAGAAGAGGACTCGAACCTCCACAGTGTTGCCACCGCTAGGACCTGAACCTAGTGCGTCTACCAATTCCGCCATCTGGGCAATGCCTGGTGGGACAGACGCGCAATTTTATAGGAAATCATTGCTTTGTCAATCAAGAAGAAACGCAAACTCCGCAGCCTGGACCCTTACCTTGCGCGTGAAACGGAGCGTTATGGCCAGGCATTGCCAAGCCGGGAGTTCATGCTGCAAACCCTGAAGGAGCAGGGGGTACCCGTGAACGAGGAAGCATTGCGGAGCCTGCTCGACATCACCGAAGAAGAAAACGAGATTTTCAGCCGCCGTATTTCCGCAATGATGCGTGAAGGCCAGGTCATGCGTAACCGGAAGGGCGATATTTGCGTGGTGGAGAAGCTCGATCTTATCAAAGGTAGGGTACAGGGCCACGCAGATGGTTTCGGTTTCCTGATTCCCGACGACGGCAGTCCGGATTTGTTTCTGAGCCCCAAGGAAATGCACAAGACGCTGCATGGCGATTGTGTCATGGTGCGAGAGATTGGCGTGGACCGGCGCGGACGCAGGGAAGGAGCTATCGTGGAAGTGCTGGAGCGCGCTGTCACGCAATTGGTAGGTCGACTTCACGCCGATCACGGCATCCTGTTTGTGGAGGCAGAGAACAGGCGCATCAGCCAGGATATTCTGATACCTGTGGAAGAATCCATGAATGCCAGGGCTGGCCAGGTGGTGATGGTGGAGATCATCCAGCAGCCGAGCAAAAACGCACAGCCCATCGGCCGCATCTTCGAAATTCTGGGTGATTATACGGCGCCGGGAATGGAAATCGAGATTGCTCTTCGCAAGCATGATTTACCCTACCGGTTTCCACCGAAGGTGGAGAAGCTTTCCGCCAAGTTCCCTGGCAAAGTGCTGAAAAAAGAGCTGGCGGAAAGAGAGGATATCCGGCATCTACCGCTGGTAACGATAGACGGTGAAACCGCGCGAGACTTCGACGACGCGGTATATTGCGAGCGCGACGGGAAAGGTTATAAATTATATGTTGCCATCGCTGATGTCAGTCACTACGTGCGTCCTCAGGATGCACTCGACCAGGAGGCGCTCAATCGCGGTAATTCCGTGTATTTTCCCCGGCGGGTAATCCCGATGTTACCGGAAGCGCTTTCCAATGATTTGTGTTCGCTTAACCCGCAAGTGGACCGTTTATGCATGGTATGCGAGATGAATCTTGATTCCATCGGGGATTTTCGCGATTACCGTTTTTATCCGGCGGTGATGCATTCCCATGCCAGGCTTACCTATACCAAAGTGGCTGCGATGCTGGAAAATCCCAAAGGGAAAGACGCGCAGCAGGATAGAGAGCTCATGCCGCATGTCCAGTTACTCTACAAATTATTCAAGGTTTTGCTGAAAGCAAGGCAGAACAGGGGCGCAATTGATTTTGAAACCATTGAAACCCGGATGATTTTCAACGATCAGGGCAAAATCGAGCGCATTCTTCCGATAAAGCGCAACGACGCTCATCGACTCATTGAAGAATGCATGCTAGCCGCCAATGTATGTGCATCGGATTTCCTGCAGAAGCACAAACAACCCACACTTTATCGTATCCATGAAGGTCCGACGCCGGAAAAGCTGGTTGCCCTGCGTGATTTTCTCAAGGAATTCGGCTTGCAACTCGGTGGCGGCGAGGAGCCCCACGCCAAGGATTATGCCAAGACACTCACTAAAACCAAGGATAGGCCTGATGCACAACTATTGCAGACAGTAATGCTGCGATCCTTGCGCCAAGCGGTTTACAGTCCGGATAATGTCGGTCATTTCGGGCTCGCGTATGAGTCTTATACCCATTTCACTTCCCCGATCAGGCGTTATCCTGATCTGCTGGTGCACCGGGCGATCAAAGCGGTGCTGAAGGGCGCGACGTATTCCCCCGGAAATTGGCATGAGCTGGGTAAACATTGCTCGCAGACAGAGCGCCGTGCTGACGACGCCAGCCGGGACGTGGAATCGTGGCTCAAATGTTATTACATGCAGGATCGGATCGGCGAATGTTTTGAAGGCGTCATCAGTGCCGTAACTGGTTTCGGCCTTTTTGTAGCACTGGACGGTATTTATGTGGAAGGGTTGGTACATATCTCGGAGTTGCCCAGCGATTATTTTCATTTTGACGCCGCCAAGCACATGTTGCTGGGTGAGCGCAGCGGCAAGCGCTACCGTCTCGGTGACCGGCTCAGAGTCAAGATCGTACGGGTCGACCTGGAAACTAGCAAGATAGATTTTGTACTGGCCGCCAGGGATGACGAATAGAATTCGAGAGTTGACGCCAGGAGCTGACGTTGCAGGCTCCAGTTAACTGTAAACTCTCGATCCCGTTGATATCGCTGTTTGATAAATGTCCAATATCCGCCTTATATTCGGCTTTCACGCTGTTACCAGTCGCCTGCGGCAAAATCCTGACAGCATCAAGGAGATTTTTCTTGACGCTGCCCGTCACGATCAGCGGGCGCGTGATTTAGCAGGCCTCGCCGAGAACCAGGGTGTTAGATTGATCTCGTGCGACAACACCAGAATCGCGGGCATGGCGGGCAATTCCCGTCATCAGGGCGTGGCGGCGAATATCGATGCCTCCCGCAGTCATGTGGACATCGAAGACGTGCTCGACACGCTCACGGAGCCCGCCTTGCTTCTGGTGCTGGACGGCATCCATGATCCGCATAATCTGGGCGCATGCTTGCGTGTGGCGGACGCCTTTGGCGCCCATGCCGTGGTAGCGCCAAAAGACCGCGCGGTCGGGCTTACCGCAACAGTACACAAAGTGGCGAGTGGCGCTGCTGACGCCGTTCCATATATTTCCGTAACCAATCTGGCCCGTAGTTTACGGGAATTGAAGCAGCGCGGCGTGTCGGTGATCGGAGCCACCGCTGACGCGGACAGCGACCTTAACTCCGCCAGCCTTGAGGGACCTGTCGCCTGGGTGCTGGGCGCCGAAGGGAAAGGGATGCGCAGGCTCACACGAGAAACTTGTGACCGGCTTGTTTCCATTCCGATGCTGGGTACTGTAGAGAACCTGAATGTTTCAGTTAGCGCAGGCATATGCTTGTTTGAGACACGCCGGCAGCGTGCAAAAAAAGGTGGCGCAACATGATAAGGCGGGTGATTCCGGGGCGTGCATCGCGGACTCCAGGTTGATGAACTAACCGAAACGGGCCCTATTCCTGGTTTTCGCGTTGAGAAATCGGGAAAAGGCAAAATCTCAATTTTCGACTTACGTACCTCCTGGTGTTTTTAGGGCCTAAAGCGCATCTTTCCCGATTGATATTTCCCCCCGGGTTCAGTATAGTACCGACCTCTTCAACCTTGCCCCACCGTGTCCGCATCGCGGGGGGCTCTACCCATAAGGAGACTGCATGCGCCATTACGAAATCGTTTTCATTGTCCACCCCGACCAGAGCGAGCAGGTGCCCGCAATGATTGAGCGGTACCGCAGCATAGTAACCGCCAAAAACGGGCGGATTCATCGCCTGGAAGACTGGGGCCGCCGCCAGCTCACCTACCTGATCCAGAAGGTTCACAAGGCACATTACGTGCTGATGAATATCGAATGCGATCAGGAAACCCTTGACGAACTGGACCATGCGTTCAAATTCAACGACGCTATATTACGTCACCTGACAGTTAAGATGGACGGGCCGGTGACGGTGGCTTCGCCCATGATGCGCGAAGAAAAGGCAAGGCCGGCCTCGCCTGCGGCAAAGGATCTCAGAGAAACCACTCTCGTCACGTAAAGTTAAGGTTGAGGCCTAGCGAAACCAATTGAATTGCAACCAGGCTGTAATTTGCGGCACGATTATCGAAATTGCCGGTCCGCGTTACACGCCAGCGGGAGTGACGGTGGCGGAATTTAAAGTTAGCCATGTCTCGCGTCAAATCGAAGCAGGCATGGCGCGCCAGGTAGAGTGTGAAATTTTCGCGGTCGCACTAGCGCAGATGGCTGAAACCGTTATCGGTATAACGGCGGGCACCAAGGTAAAGCTGATCGGTTTCCTGGCAAAAAAAAGCCGCATGAGTTCGCAGCTGGTGCTGCATGTAAATACTATCGATCTTATTTAGGCATTTCATCTAAAGAAATAGGAAAAATTATGGCTCGTTTTACGTCAAGACGGAAAGATAGCAAGGACAAAGAGAAGGACAAGAAGGCCAATCGGCCCTTGTTCAAGCGCAGGAAATTCTGCCGCTTCACCGCGGAAGGCATCATCGCGGTCGATTACAAGGATGTTGAATTACTGAAGGATTTCATTAACGAAAATGGCCGGATCATTCCCGCGCGCATTACTGGCACGAAGTCGCGTTATCAGCGCCAGTTGGGTATCGCCATTGAGCGTGCGCGTTTTCTCGCGTTGCTTCCTTATACCGATTTACACTGAGGAGTAACAGCATGCAGATCATACTGATGGAGAAGGTTGTTAACCTCGGCCAGTTAGGGGACGTTGTCAAAGTAAGAAATGGTTATGCGCGCAATTTTTTGATACCGAAGGGCAAGGCAAAGCGGGCAACTCAGGTCGCCATTGCCGAGTTCGAGGCAAAACGCGCCGAATTGGAAAAAACGCAGACGGAAATACTGACCGCGGCTCAGGCTTATGCCGCCAAACTGGACGGATTGATGGTGCAAATTACCCAGAAAGCCGGGGTGGATGGCAAGCTGTTCGGTTCGGTCACGAATGCCGATATCGAAGAGGCGCTCAAAGCGCAGGGCTTCGAGGTTGAGCGATCGATGATACGCATGCCTCAAGGGTCGTTAAAACAGGTGGGCGACTATCCATTGGATATTGCCCTGCACAGCGACGTATTGGCGCATATAGTCGTGTCAGTCCTGGGCGAAGCCGGCTCCTGAACGCCTTCTTTCCGGATAAATAAAAAGGGCTGTTAACAGCCCTTTTTATTTTATCTATGTCGCCAAAAATCCTGTCCGACTGTCGCATGTGGATTGTTGATCCTTCGCATCTATCCCTCACCCAGTTACTTTTTTTGCCTCGATTCTTCCAGTTCGACAAGCTGCGAGTGGTAGAATCTTTCCGATGTTTGATAACTTCACCCGGATTTCATGGCTCAATTCCTGACCGCGGCCACCAACGACCCGCTGCTTGAATCCTACAAGATGCCGCCGCATTCGGTTGAAGCGGAGCAGTCTGTACTGGGCGGTTTGATGCTGGATAACCATGCCTGGGATAAGGTGGCTGACGTCATCACCGAGGACGATTTTTACCGGCAGGATCATCGCCTCATTTACCGTCATATCTGCAAGCTGGTTGAGCACAGTAAACCGGCCGACGTCGTAACTGTCGCGGAGTCGCTGGAAATATCCGCCGAATTGCAGAATGTCGGTGGATTGGCCTACGTCGGGGTGATGGTTCAAAATACGCCCTCCGCAGCCAACATTCGCCGTTACGCGGAAATTGTGCGGGAACGCGCAGTGATGCGCAGGCTTGCTCAAGTCGGATCGGAGATTGCTGACTCATCATATAATCCCGGAGGACGTTCTGCTGCGAATCTGCTGGACGAAGCCGAGGCCAAGGTGTTTGAAATTGCCGAGGCGGGGGCCCGGGGAAAACAAGGATTTGTCGACATCCAGCCGCTTCTGAAGCAGGTTGTGGAGCGCATCGAGACGCTCTACAACCAGGACAATCCGAGTGATGTGACTGGTGTTGCCACCGGGTTTCATGATCTGGATCAGAAAACATCGGGTTTTCAGCCGGGCGACCTGATCATTGTCGCCGGCAGACCGTCCATGGGCAAAACCGCATTCTCGCTGAATATAGCGGAACATGTGGCGCTGGAACTGGAAAAACCGGTAGCGGTATTCAGCATGGAAATGGGCGGCGCGCAGCTGGCAATGCGAATGCTGGGTTCCGTGGGCCGGCTGGATCAGCATAAGGTGCGTACCGGCCGCTTGCAGGACGAAGATTGGTCCAAGCTAACTCATGCCTTGGGCAAGCTGAGCGATGCCCCCTTGTTTATTGACGAGAGTGCAGCTTTGAATGCATTGGAATTAAGGGCGAGGGCGCGGCGGCTTCATCGTCAGCATGGTGAACTCGGATTGATTGTGGTGGATTATTTGCAGCTCATGTCCGCCAGTAGTCAAGGCGAGAATCGCGCCACCGAAATTTCAGAAATTTCACGTTCGCTGAAAGCATTGGCAAAAGAATTGCAAGTGCCTGTCGTGGCGTTATCGCAACTGAACCGCAGCCTGGAGCAGCGCCCGAACAAGCGTCCGGTAATGTCGGATTTGCGCGAATCGGGGGCCATCGAACAAGATGCGGATTTGATTCTATTTATCTACCGTGATGAAGTTTACAACCCCGAGACACAGGACAAGGGAATTGCCGAAATCATCATCGGCAAGCAGCGTAACGGACCTATCGGTAAAGTTGACCTGACTTTCCTTGGCGAATACACTAGATTCGAGAGCCATGCCAAATCCGGGCATTATTAAAAGTTATTCTTAGGTCCTATTCTTAAGTCCGCGTGGATCAAGTACGGGGCACCGGCTGACGAAGTCCAATCCTGCACTACAATACTTCCGCTGCATAATCCGCCAATCTGGAACGCTCGCCACGCTGCAACGTCACATGTCCGTTGTGATTCCACCCCTTGAAGCGATCCACCACGTAGGTCAATCCCGAACTTCCCTCGGACAAATAGGGCGTGTCTATTTGCGCGATGTTGCCCAGACATACCACCTTCGTCGCCGGGCCAGCGCGGGTGATGAGCGTTTTCATCTGCTTGGGCGTAAGGTTCTGCGCCTCGTCGATTATCAGAAACTTGTTGATGAAAGTGCGCCCACGCATAAAATTGAGCGATTTTATCTTGATGCGCGAGCGAATCAGATCCCGGGTTGCCGCGCGTCCCCAGTCGCCGCCTTCGTTGTCGGTCTTGTTGAGAACATCCAGATTGTCTTCCAGCGCGCCCATCCACGGGGTCATTTTTTCTTCTTCTGTACCGGGCAGGAAGCCGATATCCTCGCCCACCGGCACCGTGACCCGAGTCATGATGATTTCCGAATAAACTTTGTACTCGAGCGTTTGCATCAATCCGGCAGCCAGCGTAAGCAAAGTCTTACCGGTACCTGCCTGTCCCAATAGCGTGACAAAATCAACTTCCGGATCCATCAGCAAATTGAGCGCGAAATTCTGTTCGCGGTTACGTGCGGTGATGCCCCATATGTTGTTTTTCTGGTGAGTGTAATCCTTCAGAGTCTGTAGAACCGCAGTCTTGCCGCTGCGCTCCTTGACCTGGGCGTAAAATGGTTTGTCATGCTCGAGATAAACAAACTGATTGATCAGAAAATTCACGCAAAGAGGGCCACTCACGCGATAAAACGTGTGCCCTGATTGCTGCCATGATTCCATTTCCTTGCCGTGCCTTTCCCAGAAATCCAACGGCAATTCCTGTATGCCGGAAAAAAGGAGATCCGTATCTTCCAGCACTTTGTCATTGAAGTAATCCTCCGCCGCCAGCCCTAATGCACGCGCCTTGATGCGCATGTTGATATCCTTGGAAACCAGCGCCACGCTGCGATTCGGGCAGGTCTCATGCAAATACTTGACTACGCCGATGATCTGGTTATCGGCACTGCCGCTGGCCAGGCGCATGGGCAGGACGCTGCTGATCGCCTGGGTCTGGAGGAAGAGCCGCCCGGTCGCATTCTTGCTGCCATGCGATTCCAGCGAGATTCCCTCATCAATATCGGCTACCGCACTGCTCACGATCTCATCCAGGAAGCGGCTTGTCTGACGGGCGTTGCGGGCCACTTCCGACATTCCTTTCTTATTGTTGTCGAGCTCTTCAAGCGTGACCATGGTGATATAGATATCATGTTCCTCGAAATGGAACAGGCTGGTGGGGTCATGCATCAGCACATTGCTGTCGAGTACAAATAGTTTGGGGTTAGTTCGCAAACGAGTGACCGTGGTAACGGGAGAAGCCGGTTTCCTGGGACTCATGACTCCTCTCTGGGCAATGTTTTGACGAATTCCAGCACTTCCTGAACATGACCGGGGACCTTGACTCCCCGCCATTCCCTCCGCAACGTCCCCTTCTTATCCAATACAAACGTGCTGCGCTCTATGCCGCGAACCTGCTTGCCATACATGTTTTTCAGCTTGATGACGTTGAACAGCTTGCAGACAGCTTCGTCGGTGTCGCTCAAAAGCTCGAAAGGGAAATCCATCTTCATTTTGAAATTCTCATGCGATTTGATACTGTCGCGCGAGACGCCCACGATGTCGCAGTCGAGCTTGGCGAATTCGGCATAAGCATCGCGGAACTGCTGGCCCTCGGTGGTGCAGCCTGGCGTGTCGTCTTTGGGGTAGAAATAAATTACCAGGTTTCTCCCGGAGGCTTCATATAGATGGAATACTTTGTTGCTGGTGGAGGGCAATTCAAAATCGGGAATGCGCTGTGTTAACATGAGAAAAGGCCGTTTTAAATGACTTGCTTGTAGAATTTTTCATTTTGCATGGTAACAAAAAGATCACATAAAGCAAATCGGGCGCAAATGAACAGATGCAGCGTGCGTAGGAGCATATCTCGAAGCGGCGCGCTTATTGGGCGGGGATACCACGTGTTTGTTCCCGCGTCGCATCCGCCCAGCAGTTAGGTGTTTCAAATAAGCGCACCTGCTCCAGCCTGAGGTGATTGCCATAGCTATCCTGATAGGCTGCATCGAGTATGCGGAACGCGGCGAGCGCGAGATTTTCCGCAGTTGGCGGCACATCCAGCACGACTGTCTTGTGGTCTTCGAGGGACTGAAGAAATTGGAATAACGCAGCGTCTTCCGAGTACACCAGGAAAGCGTGGTCCCATTTGTCTACCAGCACACTATTGGCAATACGCTTAACTTCCGAATAATCCATTACCATTCCTTGCTCGGCGACGCCCGCGTCGGTGATAATGTCACCAGACAGGGTAATCTCAATGGCGTAGCGGTGGCCGTGCAGATGTCGGCATTGACTCTTGTGGGAAGGTATGCGATGGCCGGCATCGAATTCCAGCCTGCGTGTAATTAACATTATCAGGATTGTAGCATTGCAACCTGCCTCCAAACTATTGAATATTGCTGATCACAGCCGCGACAATGCAGGGATGACCTACATCTACTCGGTGGTGTCGCGCCGCGCTGGAGGCGTGTCCGTGGGAATCAATCTTAACCCCAATAACGCTTGCAACTGGCGTTGCATTTATTGCCAGGTTCCGGAACTCGCACGCGGCACAGCGCCCGTGATCGATTTGGTCAAGCTCGAAGCGGAGTTGCGTACATTTCTTCATGAAATTCTGCATGGCGATTTTATGCGGGCGCAGGTGCCTCCGGAAGCACGACGCATCAATGACATCGCGTTGTCAGGCAATGGCGAGCCCACCAGCGCCAGGGAATTCGAGCAGGTGATCGAACTGATTGGACGGGTGAAATGTGATTACGATTTGCCTGAAGAGCTTAAACTAGTGCTGATTACCAATGGCAGCCTGATTGACCGGCCTGGCGTGCAGGCGGGATTGCGCCGGATGGCGGAACTTAACGGCGAAGTCTGGTTCAAGCTGGACAGTGTGACCCGGGAGGGGAGACTGCGCATCAACAGCACCCGGATAAGCCTGAAGCGGATGCGCGAGAATCTGCAACTGGCGGCATTCCAGTGTTCCACCTGGCTGCAAACCTGTATATTTGAAACCGACGGCAGGCCACCTTCCCAAGTGGAATCTGGCGCCTATCTGAAATTCACAGAGGAATTGTTACGGGAAGGTGTGCCGCTGAAAGGAGTGCTGCTATATGGCCTTGCGCGTCCCTCCATGCAGCCGGAAGCAACGCGGCTCACAAAAATTAACCAGGAATGGATGGAAGCGTTTTGCGCGAAAATCCGCGCCCTCGGACTCACCGTTAAGCTGAATCCTTAACAGTTGAACTCCATTCTGCCGGATACTATTCACGGGACAGGGTCAACGGTGGTTTTGTCGCAGCAAATCTTTTTGTCAGGATTATTTCGACTTGGCGGCTTTCTTCAGGCTCTTGTACAGGTCAGGATCCTGGCTTTTCAGCATTGCGGCCACGATCAGATCATCCTTCTTGATTTTGGACAGATCGATGTGCTCGACATGTACAAGGCGTACAAGCTCTCTCACCGGTCTTGGCATATTTCGGCCGCTTTCATAACGGGAGCCGCCACTTTGCGTGACGCCGACCTTGCTCCAGAAGTCATGCTGGTTAAGGCCCAGTTTACGGCGGATTTCACGAGGATTGGATATTTCTTCAAAGAGTTTCATGGTAACAGTTCTCAATAAATTATCGTATGGGTTATGTTATCGGATTATCGCACATTCATAAATTTAATTCGTTTTCCTATTCAATGCAAGTATTAAGTACGCTCGATTTAACATTTATCATAATTGTTCCGGTTATCATATAGCATATGTTTAGTGTTCTTTACCGTAATCGGGTAAAATTTATATTCGCTCGGTGGTCAAATTTTTCCAGACTTGCAACGTCATTGATTCAACATATGAGACCCTTTTGTTTACGGCAGAGTTCCTTATCCTCAATATAGAAAACGTCGTCAAGCGTGACACTCATTATTCAAAAATACGGCGGCACATCGGTTGGCAGCACCGAACGCATTAAAAATGTCGCACGCCGGATAGCGAGATTCCGGGCTCGAGGCCAGCAGATCGTGGTCGTGGTTTCCGCTATGAGCGGGGAAACCAATCGTCTTATTGCGCTGGCCAAGGAATTTCAGGCCCATCCCGATCCGCGCGAACTGGACGTCATGGTTTCCACCGGTGAGCAGGTATCCGTCGCCCTGCTGTCGATGGCGCTGATGGATCTTGGCGTCAAGGCAAAGAGCTATACCGGGGCGCAGGTGAGGATACTTACCAATAATGCCTATACCAAAGCACGCATACTGAAAATCGATGAGGACAAAATACGCGCCGATCTCGATGCGGGATACGTCGTGGTGGTGGCAGGATTCCAGGGAGTGGATGAAAGCGGCAGCATTACCACGTTGGGCCGCGGCGGATCGGATACAACCGGGGTGGCGTTGGCGGCGGCACTTAAAGCCGAAGAATGCCAGATCTATACTGATGTGGATGGCATTTACACGACCGATCCGCGCATTGTGCCCGAAGCCAGAAAACTCAAGACCATTACCTTCGAGGAAATGCTCGAAATGGCGAGCCTCGGCTCCAAGGTGCTGCAAATCCGATCGGTCGAATTCGCCGGTAAATACAAGGTCAGGTTACGGGTGTTGTCCAGTTTCAATGAAGAGGGCGAGGGCACGCTGATTACGTTCGAGGAAGGCGAAAACATGGAACACGCGATAATTTCAGGTATTGCATTCAACCGCGACGAGGCGAAGATTACCGTGCTCGGTGTGCCGGACCGTCCTGGTATTGCCTATCAAATTCTTGGCCCGGTAGCCGATGCCAACATCGATGTGGATATGATTATCCAGAATGTCGGCCACGACGGCATGACGGATTTCTCATTCACCATACACCGCAACGAATTCGCCAGGACCGTGGATATCCTGAAGAATCAGGTGCAGCCGCATATCGGGGCACGCGGCGTAATGGGGGGCGACCGGATAGCCAAAGTATCGGTGGTGGGCGTGGGAATGCGCTCGCACGTCGGAATTGCCAGCAGAATGTTTCGTGCCCTGGCGGAAGAAGGGATTAATATCCAGATGATTTCCACCTCCGAGATAAAGATTTCCGTAGTGGTGGACGAGAAATACATGGAACTTGCCGTGCGGGTGTTGCATAAGGTTTTCGACCTGGATCAGGTATCCTGAGTTACGCGAAAACCGTGCCGGGCACCGAGATGCATTGTTTGACCGAAGAGTGGTAAACCGCTATCCTAATGCCTCTTTTTCGGAGAGATGGCCGAGTGGTCGAAGGCGCTCCCCTGCTAAGGGAGTATAGGCTCAAAAAGCTTATCGAGGGTTCGAATCCCTCTCTCTCCGCCACTTGAATTCGCTTGCTTGCAAGTGCTCCTAGCAGCTTGAAAGGTAATGGGGTTTCAGCGGTTCTAAGTCCCGTGTTCCGATGATATTGAAATCCCTCCGGAAAAGCGAGTTTCAGCACTGTGCGGCGGTCGCACAATCGCCCGGAACTCCAGAGGTTATGCGGGTTTGAGATAAAATCCAGAGCGGTTCTAAGTGCCGCATCGAATGAACGCATCGGGCGCAGCGATTGGCCGGATTTTTCAACAAGAACAGCCTTGTCGGTTTCGAGTTTCTTGATCCGCGTTTCATAAGCCTTGATCATCGCATCGCCATCCGTTTCCACCAGCCTGTCCATCAGTTGCTCGATCTTGGTATCCAGCTTGCGTATTTCATCCTCAAGCGCTTTTCTGCGATGCGCGATTTGCGCCTGCCGGTAATTCCACCACGTCTCGAACATCTTGGTTGCGGTTTTGAATAAAGGTGCGGCAGGTTCGAGTTTGTGCAGCAGGCTTTCGAACTCCCCCTCGATCTTCTCGCGCCGGATTGCCTTGCCGTAGCTCTCACAGCGTTTGGTAAAGCAATAATAATAGGGATAGTGCTTGCTGCGCCCCTTGGTCCAGCATGCGGTAAGCGGGTTATCACAATCCGCGCAGCATACCGATGACCTGAGCGGGAAGTCTTCGTTCAAGTCCTTACGAGCAGGGATTTTGGCTTTTTCCTGCATGCGATCTTGGATTTTTTGAAACGTCGCCAAAGAAATAAGAGGCTCATTCTGTGCCGGGCGCAAGGACACATCCATGATGTCCGACTGAATATGTCCGGCATAGATCACCCGGCTTAGAATCCGGTTGACGTGTTCGTTGCTGACTTCCCCCTTGGCGTTCTTGGGAAATTCCGGAAATTGTTCAAAGAAGCGTTTCACCTCGGCCCTGAGTTGGAAGCGACCGCTGGCATACCCTTCCAGCCCCTCGGCAACAATACTGGCCAACGGTTCGTTGCGTACCAGCACCTTCCCGTGGCCCGGTTTCGCAGCGTATTTATAACCGATGGGGGCGAAATGAACCCAATATCCATTCAGCATACGCGCCCTACGGCGGTTGCGTGTTTGTTCGGCGTTCTTCTGCCGGTGATGTTGCGACACGCTGGCAAGTAAATGCTCGACCAGCAATGAGTCCGAGTCTTCACCGAACTCGATACTTGGGGAGGCAAGCTTCGCGCCTGTACTGGCAATGGCCGTGCGCAAGCGAAGGTGTGTTTGAATTCCCCGAGCCAGCCTGGACAAGTCATCTATAATAATTGTCAGATTGTCCTTGCGATGCGCACGCGCAAATTTGAGCATCGCCTGCATGCCGGGCCGGTCGATCAGGGAGCCGGATTCAGAATCCTGAAATACCTGCATCACTTCCAAATTGCGATATTGTGCAAACTCGCGGCACCTCGTTGCCTGAGACATCAGGCCGTCATGTTCCTTGGATTGTCGCTTCGTTGAAACTCTACAATAAATCACGGCTTTATCCATTGGGCGTGCTCCTTTCACCGTTGCTTGCTCTTTCATTGAACGGCTGCTTTGCCTTCTCAGATTCATCTTTTTCTTCATTCAACGCAGCGTATAAAAATGTCGGCATGATCATCTGCACCGCATCCATGTCCAGATTGAGATCGCACATGGTGCGCATAATATCCCACAGGATCGATAGTAATTCGTTTTCCTGCTCGGCAGTCAGATCGAAATCGGCCAAGTCCGTACGGTAGGCGTCACAATCGAGGATAGGCGCAGAGATGACCTGTTCGTTTTTACGCTGTGTTACCGTTTCGTCGTTCATATTGCCTCCTTTACGTTATCAAGGCCATGCCTTGTTGGCTATGAGTTCATCTATCGTTTCCCCTTCATTGTTTAAAAAAATTAAACAACTCAACAAGAACAAATATAGAACATAGTTTTCATGAAATAGCAATAAAATCCTAATCTTACATTCGAGATTCCGGGGGGAATCCGTCTTTTTTCCCTAACAGTTTTCCGTATGAAATGATTCATTAAGCTGCCTCTCCTAGCGCTGCGGCACCCGCTGTTTCTGCATCTTTGTCTCTGCATTCATCTGCATGGTTTGTTCGGGTTGTTCAAGCGTCCGGTGTTGCTCGCGTTGCCGGTTGAGATCGGCCAGCCGGGCGTCACGCTGTTCGCGCAGCCATGCGCGGTTAAACGTCTCGCGGATGGGGGCTTGCACGAATTCAGGCCGCAATTCGGGAAACGGTTTATCCCGCTTTACCATCTGCGAGCCGCCCCCGGAACGCTCAGTATCGCCGCGCCGCTGCGCCTCGGTTTGCTCCATCGCCATGATCTGCTTGGCGATATACGGATCGCGGGCAAGATCGAACGCTCGATGGAGCGGCGGCGCTTGCCGGAAGCTTTCAGGATTATCGTTTGCCAGTTCTGGGTGTTTTCCGGCAAAGCTCGTCGTTTGCGCCGCCGAGCTGTTATCGCTCGGGGCCATGATCCGGCGCTCGGCCATTATTTACCGGCTGCTGCGCAGCCCGCTCATCCTGATAATCCTGCATCCTTTGATCGCGTTGCTCGCGCAAGGTAATGCGCCCGTCAATCGGAATACTATCCAGAACAAGCTCGGCACCGCGTCCATCCTTGTGCTTCCACATTGCGCCCACGCGGTTCCAGTATTCCTTGCCGTCCGGCGTACCCCGCACCGCATAGGCAATCTGGTCGGGCTTGCGTCCCACCTGCGATGGAGAATCTTCATCAGGCATGTCGTTTGAATTTCAGTTGCTCATAATCGAACCCTCGTTGAGTTGCCTGCATGTATCGATGCCGCACCCGGATGCAGGCGAATGCCGGGAGCAGTTAAAAAATCGACGCTTACAGTTGTATTTGCTGTCCTGTTCGTCGGTCGATGATCACGATCACGGGGCAGTCATCGCCCACGTTGCGCTCGATCAATCCGCGCCCGCCGAGATAGACGCAATCGCTGTAGTCGCGGTAGGTGCCGTATTGCTTATAGGTGTACCAAACCAAGAGATGCGGCCCGACAGGCGAGATTACCCACACGGCTATAAGCAGCAAGAACCAGTGGCGCAGCAGATAGGTGATGCTCCGCAGTAACACTGACAGCCATGCAAACGGACGGTATTTTTTGGGGGAATAGGTTTTCATTGTTTTCTCCTAGAGACGCAGCTTGATTTTCTTGCGGAACGGCTTGCCGTGGAATGGGTTGATCCCCACTTGCGAGCGCCACGGCTCGATCTCGGCGTAACTCACCGGCTCGAACAGAATGGGTCGGTGCTGGCGCACGAACAGGATGCCTTCCTGCATGCGCCTGATTTCATCAGGGGTGGCGAGCGGGCGAGCTGCTTCGCTCAAGTTTTCGTTCAAGCCGAACTGGTCGATGGTGCGGCTGGTGCCGGTGGCCATCACGGTTTGATCCCCCAGCATTTGTCTGGAAATCAGTTCCAGTGTTTTGGGCGAGCGTTGTCCGGGTAGAAACTGCTTGATTTCAGTTTGACTTAAGAGCGTTTCAACAGCAGTGGGGCCGTACACTTTTGAAAAAGTATCTAAATCCTGAAATATGAGATGAAGTCGGAGACCGTACGATCTGCCCCATGTGAGGAGGGTCTCTAGCCCATTGACCTTATAATTCGTGGCCTCATCCAGAATGTAATACACGGGCCGTTCTTTATTTGAATGGCGCTTTACCGCCGTCATGCAGCACCACTGCATCAAACCGATAAATGCTTTGTAAGCCTCCATGCGGCTTGCGTCGGCCACGATAAATAACGTGGTGGGCTTCTTGCCCTCCTTGAGATCGTTCATGCTAAAGGTCGAGCGGCTCATGGCCGGGGCGAGCCGCCCGAATGCGAAGGCAGCCATACTTTGTTGCGTCCCTGAATGAAAACTCTCGAAGGTGCGGTTATCGGTGCCCGACATCAATGCGATCAGGTTTTGCGCTCTGGCCCTGACCAGCTCCGCAAACTCCGTGACATCTTTTGCATCGTGCACTTTCGCCCATTCGGTCTGCTCGATTGGAAACGGGCCGTCAGGATGTGGTTTGTCTTGGATATCTACCCCAACGATCCAGCGGGCCATATCGCCCAGACGGGTACGGTTTTCGATCAGCAGTGCAACCGATGAAAGCGTCGCGTCGTGTAAATCGACCATGACCTCGAAAAGGACGGCGTCGGTGATCAACCGCCGTCCGCCCTCCCGGAAGAAAGTATCGTCCGATTCCTTGTCACCGGGCTCTGACAGGATTTGCGCACACATTTCGCGAAGATCGTCCATGACATCGCGCAGACCCCCAGAGCGAGCAAGATCGTCGGCAATAATATCCAGAGGACTGAAACTATCCCCGTGCCCAACGATGTCCGCCCATAAATTTCCGGGATTCAGCACACGCACGATCTCGCCGCGCTTTTCCAGCGCAGCCTTGCACATGCATACGAGTTCGCCCTTGAAGTCCGCCACAACCTTGCTGTGCCCGATGCTCATGATGTTAGGCACAACCGTATAGATGCCCTTTCCGGCCCCCGCAGGGGCTAGGGTGAGGACATTCGATGCATACCGAAAGAATAGAGCGGACCCCGCAGCACCCGCATACTGCCCCCAGAAAGGCCCGCACTTGCCTTTGGTCAATCCGCCTTTGACTTCCTTGAGCGTCGCCCATGCAGAAGTGCCATGTTTTCCCGTAGGTTCGCGACTGGCGAAGAAATCGATGAAGTGCGCAGCATTGTCGAGCGCACGGATAACGGCTTGCAGACAGAACAAACCCGCCAACAAATGGATGAGTGCTGAAAACCAGTCAATGCGGCCAGCCATCATTGGCGGATTAAGGTGATAGGCCCACCACGCCATCCCGGTTGCAATACCGGCAAGGGCCAGTAGGGTGGCGGGGGATCGATGGCTGCGAGAGTGCGGAGCCATCATTCTTATCCAGCGGTATGACCGTCGCGAATGCGGGTAAACACTGGGTTCACCGCACCGTTGCCGGTAAAATAATCCCGCCAGAAGCCAGTCAGTTCTTCCTCGCTTTGGCAGTATTTCAAAGATCCTTGCCCGTAGCCGTAACGCTGCAATAGCAACACCTCAACTTCGATTCCTTCGAGCGAGCGCGGTGCTAGCCGGTTCTTATAGGTTTCCCGTTCCCGAAATATGCGGAAGGGCGGCATCTGGTTTTGTCTGTAGCAGAACTGCGCGGTATCGGAGTTTTGCAACAGGTCGCTCAATACGATCAGGCGGCTGCCCGGCACGAAATCCTTCATGTCTGAAACGTTCTTGATCAATCTCCAGCATCGGCGATTGCGAGAGCTGCCTGCGGGATTCCTCCGGCGTCGGCGACAGCATGGCCTCGATCTGCGGGACATAGACTGTCTCAAAAGAGGCGCTTCTTTTGCTTCTTCAGATAACCGGCGGATACGCCCTGTGCGCCGATATTCTCAAGATCGTCGGAATTGCGCGGAGCGCCGCAGATATGGAAGCGTGCCTTGGGAGTCGAGCTGATCTGGTCGCCCTCGGTGGTGACAAAGCTCAGGCGCTCGTTAAAGCTAAGGTTGGCGTAAAGCTCATCAAGGTAATGACGCACCGAGCGCGTTTGCATCGTGTTCAACCGGGGCTCGCTTGCGTCGAACAGCACCACGGTATGGCGTTGCTCGATGCCCTCGAAACAGCCGTACTGATCGGATACCGGCTGATCGAAGGTGGTCAAGGCGGCGTAAGCCAAAGCCCCGATGCCTGAAGCCAGCGCAACGCTCAGCATGACGATCTTGTGTAAATCGCGGTTCTTTCTTCGTTTCATGGGAGTCTCCTTAAAAAGAGTCAGGATTGAAGTGCACGTTTGAATACGTCGCTCAGCCGTTTAAGCGCTGCTGCTTTTTCCTTGGCGAGCACGGAACTACTCACGCTTGGGTGGGATGGACGATAAGCATCGGGCAGCTTGATGGCGGCGATATTGGTAAAGGCAAAGGGAACGAGCAGATCGTGGGGAATCGTGAGGTTCTTGCCTTCCAACACCGATTGGGAATTAATCAGCCTTGCCACTGATGCCGAAAATTCATTCTCGGCTCCGCGTATGGCTTCTTGTAGTTCCCGGTAGGCCTGATGGCACTCGGTGACTTTTTTGTGGTACTGCTTGGCGGATTTCGATTGGGCAGTTACCTGGACTTTCGCGTTATCCTCGGAGTCATCGCAGATCATCTCGATTTCTTCAACAAGGTCATCGTAAAACCGGTACAGATCGTCACGGGCAGCGACAACGCTTTGCTGGTACGTACTGTAATCGCCATACAGATGGGAAAATCCAGTCCGTCCTTTGTTATAAGAAAAAATCGTAATGCAGACATTCAGGAGTACGAGAAATACAGCTTCCGGCGTCACAAGCAATTCGTGATAGTGCGCCAGCGAATGCGCTACGCGGTCGAGAGAACCCATGGAACGCACAAGACCCACCGTCAAGATGAAGAATGCCATTACGCCAATGAAAACCCGGAACTGCCATCTGGCGCGGTTTCTGATCGTTTTGAATTCCGTCGCTTCCGGGTCCGCACTATTACTGCCATAGCTAAGGAAACGGCCAATGAAATATCCTGCGGAAACCGATAGCGCCACGTTGGTCAGGGAGATCAAAAAGCTCACGAGCAGTGCCGCAAACGGACCGCTGACCATATGAGCGTTGTAGAGAAAAGAGCTGTTGACTGCCGCATCGATAAACACGCAAACGGAAATCCAGAGCATGGATATCACCGCGTTCGGCTGGACGGATTTATCGATCAGTTTGTGGGTGGTGCAGAAAGCTCTCTCCGACTGTTCGGCTTGCCGGAGCGTCAGCACTTTCTGCGGGAGCGTCTGCTCCGCCTTGATGATGACGCTTTCAAGCTGGGCATTGGGCGAAGTGTCGGCGCTATGGTCAGGCTTGATCCGCCCTTTGATATCATCGGCCTCTTTGCACAGCACCAAGAGAGCGTCCGCCATTGCCTGTAGGGGTTTATCCAGTTTCGTGTAGTGACGGTGCAGCTCGGTTAGGAAATGGTCCATGTCTGTACTCGCTTATTTATGATGAAAGATTAAGAAAGAAGAAGCCGCCGAAGCTCGTGGATCAAGGCAGCGGAAAGACTGAAGGCCCAGATCCACTGACCTTCCATGATCGCTAAGGTGAAACCCGCGCAAAGAAGAGAAAGCGTCAGGAATTTGAAAATCAGGTTAATTTTGTTTTTCACCTCACACCTCATCTGATCCTCTCGAAAACGACTCAAGTTTGCAGGATGAAATGGCGTACAAATGTCCGCTGACGTGTACGCTGTTTTGTACGGCGGACAGTCCTCAGATCAATTGGTCGGGATGAAGCAGGAGTTAACCAGACCACAGTGCTACTTCTGGTTCTTGCTAAAAATGGCGGGGATTAAAGCTGAAAGAGACTTCAATAAATTAAAAACATCAGGGGATTACATAAACTTATTGCGCACGGCAGATATTCCATGCTACGGAAAAGCAGCACCAGTGGACAGGGTAAGATGCTGGAGAAGGGAAGTGAGTAGTGGCACAGAAAAGAACACTTGGCTCAAGATCGTTAAAGATAAAAGTTAAGGACGATAAAGTTACCATTACGTTTAATGCGCAAAACTGGGGAACCCAATACACCGAATTCCTGGATGCAATAGGAATGCATGCCGAAGATCGTGGCATTCCTGTTGCCGATCAAATAGGGCATGCCCTGAAACTCAAAGTCAGGGACATCTCGCCTTCTCAGGAAAGCTTTGATCAATTTATGGATTTGTGTGACAGGCTGGCTGGCGCCGATGCTGCTGAACAGTCGGGACAAAATCAAATAGTTGATTCCGATATCGGCGGACCGGGATAACTCTCATTTCCCGCGTTAAAAAAATATCTCCGCGGCGCATTCTTTCATTTTTGGATACACTTATCTCCTCGGAATTTATGGGGAGAAAGTGGATGTGGAAGATGAAGAAAAAAAGAACAATATAATTTTCACCGCAGAATCTATTGTTAATTCGAATTACCGAAATCTTTTTAGAGAAATTGGGGATTGTGGATTACGTAGTAAATGGGTGAAAAAGGACGGGAAGAAAGTTCCCGTCCTGGCGCATCCCTTGTATCCTCCTCCTTATCTACGACTCGATTTTATCCATCTTTTCGATTTTCTAAAGGTAAGGACTGGCACTGGTCTACAGAAACTTCATTTGGAGATAGATAACTCTTCAATTGAGTGGGCCGCGTTTAGCCGAGGCCGCAATCGAAATGTCAGTAATAAAGTAGTAACGACAGGAATATGTACTGCCTCCAGATTTCTGAAAATTCCGCTCATCAGTTTACTGGCTCAGTTTCTTGAAGATTGCGAGACCAAAAAAATACGACTTTCTTCATACGCAAAATATGAAAAAGTCATAGAAAGGTTTTTGCAGGATGCGCTGGATTTAGTCGAGCAATCGCAAGCAATATCTCCTCCGCCTTTTTCTCAGGACAATCAAGAACCTCCTGAACAACCGGTCACCAAAAATTCGACTGGTTATAAACCAGTTACTGGTAAAGATAAATGGCTTGACCCTAATAACTACACGGAATTACCCCTCAGAGGCCGAGGAGATGAATTTAATTTTCTCAATGAATTTATCGAAGCTGACGGTCCATTCAAAATCTGGGCCGTCGCCGGGCCTTCCGGTGCAGGCAAAACAAGACTGGTTTCCGAGTGGTCGACGACATCGCCGAAACTGACCGGTTGGCGTTGCCGCGTATTGCATAAAGAAGATCGAGCCGAACCCGACCCCGGCAAATGGGTCAGAGGATCCTCCGCTGACTCGATACTGATCATCATCGATTACATGTATGGGTTTGAAAAAGTGATTCAGAAATTAATGAAGAATCGCTTCGAGGCAACCTCACCGAAAATAAGATTGCTCGTTATCGATCATATATTTTCTGAGGATTTACACAAAGATGAACGCTGGGGGCTTACGGGCACCCAGTCCAGTTTCAATCAAAATGAAGATTATTTTTTTAAATTAAAGCCGCTTGATCTGCGGCAAACGCAGAAAGAAATCATCAAATCGATTATTGCGCGTCGCGCTAATATCGATGAGGGAAGCAACCCAGTCGCTAACGCCAACACATACCTTCTCGGGTTGAAGGAACAGGGTGCATATCTCCCTCTTTTCGCAGCGCTTGTGGGGGATGCAATCAGGTCGAGCAAAGATTTTACAGTGTGGAATCGGCGTGAATTGATCGATTATTATCTTTCAGGCAATGATCGTTTGCCATGGGAACACGGGACCAAAACAGGGCGATGGGCATCGCACTTTATTGCGGTAGCGACGGCAAGACGTAATATGGCTTATGGGGAGTTATATACAGCGGCAAAAAAATTTAACTCTGTTCCTAAAAATTTTGGCAAAGTAAAAAAAATATGCCAAAAAGTTATTACTAGGCACGATGAAATTATTTTAGCTCCTTTCGAGCCGGATATCCTCGGGGAAAGCTTTTTTCTCAAATTTCTTCAATTCCTTCAAGATTCGGAATATCAGGAAGAATTCCGGCAAGCATTTATAACAGGGGACGCGAATTCACAGGCGAAGGACGCCAAGGAATTTATTGGCTTCATCCAGCGCTTGACACGGAACTTGCTAAATGACGACCAGAACAATAAAGAAACACGATCACTATGGAATGCGCTCTTTGGCTTCATGACGCCCTCGAATTTCGAAGATGCTCAACCTATGAAGTGGGCTGTAACTGCTGGGTTAATCGATATCGTGGACGAAATAAAAGATCGGTTTCCCGAAGACGAAATTGTCGCTTTGCTCACCAAGGTCGAACCCGCGATTCTCTATCATGATACCAATGATCATTCTTTAAGAGATTCCGTAATCCGTGCCATGCTTTATTTCGAAATATCACACAAATTTACTGAAAAAACGCCTGAGTTTCCTGATGAAATGTTTGCGTTGTTTGAGCGATTTAAGGCAACCAATGGTAACGAGGGCATGCCCCTGATGCTTGCAAGTTATCATAATCTTAATAATGTAATCAAGGTATTAATAGCAAACAAAGTGAATATAGAAGCAAGGCTTCCCAATGATATTAATGCGCTCATGTGTGCAAGTATGATGGGGCATACCGAGACCGTAAAGTGTCTGCTTAATGGGCAAGCAAACATAGATGTCGCCGATGAAGATGGCTGTACAGCCCTCATCTGGGCCACTTTCAGCAACCACATCGAAACGGTCAGGCTGTTGCTAGAAAAGGGAGCGAAGATAGACACCGCCGCCAATAATGGTCGAACAGCACTTATGGTGGGCTGCACCAACGGTCACATTGAGATGGTTAGGCTATTACTCGATGAAGGGGCAACGATGGATATCGCCGACAACAATGGTTGGACGGCGCTTATTGGGGCCTGCACCAATGGTCACATCGAGACAGTCAGGTTGTTGCTTGAGAGAGGAGCGAGGAAGGACATCGCCGATAAAAAGGGCTGGACGGCGCTAATCTGGGCCCTCATCAACTTTCACTTCGGAACGGTGAGGCTGTTGCACGACTGGGAGCAAATATAGTGCTCATTGTGCACAAAATTATCATTTCCAAATTTCAACCTGTACTGCATTTTCTGAATTTTTTACAAACCCTACCGGATGGCAATGGAAAGACGTTTTAACCATAAATTAACCACTTATTAACCCATTGCTGTTAGCGTAAAAGGACATTTTTTTGCAGGCATAACACCTGCACAAGTCGATATTAACCGGGAGGCAGGGACATTGGGGCGTGATGGGTCCAAAGTTTCATCAGCAGTGGTTCAGAATAACGTAGTTGTTCTGAACCTTCGGTATGCCGTAGCATACCGCGCTTTTTCGGCGGCACGGCTCCTCCATAGGAGCCGTTAATGGTTGAGCCGACCAATGCAAAATTGCGGGTTTCTGGTGGATTAACGAATACCTTCATTCATTGTCATACCTGTCTGTCGGACGAAGATTTTGATCGTCTACACCGCTTGGAATCTACCGAAAGAGAAAACTATATTCACAACGGCCAGCTCAGCGGTTCTGTCGCCAGCGTTACCGAGCGCAATTCGGTAGCCAATACAGGTCAAACCAGACAGGCCGAGGAACGTAAGTCGAAAGAACGCCGAACGGCGCAGTTTGTCGAATTGCTTGAGCAAATCCGTGCCTCCATCCAGCGGATGGAAACCGATGTTAAGGCATTAGTGGCCTCGTTCGAAAAGCGAGACGGCGACGCATGGCGGGAAAAGCTGGCGCTTGATATTCTGGGAGCGGACGATATTCCGCAGCAGCGATCCGGCGAAAACATTAACGCGTACCGCCAGCGGCTGGAACAGCACCTTATCAACGAAATGCTCAATGCCGATGGCACGATCAAGGATAAATATAAAAACGATGCGAAATACGGAGACTACGCGGAATGGGCGCAGAAACAGTTCCATCTAAACAGCGCTAGAGCTGTTGTCGCGGAACTGGATGACGACAACACCGACCTGCAACGAAAAGAACAAATCCTCAGTGAAATGAAAGAACGAGGATTTATTCAGGAAATGGTGTTTGCTGACCGCGTATCCAACAATTTGGATACACAGACATCTGTACGGGATACCCGCGATGGTAAGCATGATGAAATGCTGTCACAAGCACGCTCTTCTGACGCCCCCTTGAAATTTATGTCGTAGGTTATTGGAAAACCGGGTTTGTGTTGGCCGCCCGTCTGGCGATACCCGCAACCTGTTCACGTACGTTATCAATAAAAAATAGTCCTTCCGTGCCGCCCCGAACATGAAACGCAATGCCGGCGGCGGGCGCATCGTTCTGTTCAAAGAAGAATTTGATGTTCGTCAAGCCGACCTTTTTAAAATCCCGCGTGAGCACAGTCTTGATCTGATCGTCCGTAACGCCTGACTGCGTTCCCATACGCACAGAAATTCCCACACCGTTGGGATTCTTCTCCGACCATTCGCTCCCTGCCACGTCCACGCAGGGCTGCTTCCAGCAGGTGATATAGTCTTTCTTGGCTGACAATAAGGCCTCCTGCGCGTATCCAGTAACACTGCTGAAAGTCACGAACAGAGCCCCCAGAATTGCAGTCAAATAACTGAAACTAACGTTTCTTTTCAGAACCTTGCGCTGTGACAAAAAGGGACCATTTTGTCACAATTCACATATCTCTTTACGCATGAAAAGCAGCCCATCTGATGTGTTTTTTCGACACAATCTTTCCATTTTTTATTGACGGGGAACGGTTATGAGGATAGGTCAAAAGGGTCCCCTTTTGTCTATCGTTAAAGGACCGGAATGGATAGGAAGCACAGTCACGCGCAAAAAGATGCATGCCGCACCATCGGTTATGCCCGCGTCTCGACAGAAGACCAGCATCTGGACCTTCAGATCAATGCCCTGAAGCTGGCCGGGTGCAGCGCCATTTTCGAGGATCAAGGTATATCGGCCACGGCCAAGCGGCGGCCCGGCTTCGAGCAGGCTTTGTCCAGCTTGCAGGCAGGCGATGTTTTCGTTGTCTGGAAAATGGACCGCGCCTTTCGTTCGCTTAAAAACGCACTGAACATTCTTGAGGAGTTTGAAAACCGCGCCATCGAGTTTCGGTGCCTGACCGAGGACATAGACACCACCACCGCAATGGGAAAATGTATGTACCAGATACGTCATGCGTTCTCGGAATTGGAGCGTAATCTCATCCGGGAACGCACCAAGGCCGGAATGGAGGCCGCACGGCAACGCGGGGCCCATCTGGGCAGGCCGAAAAAGCTGTCACATCGCCAAATTACCCAAATGCAGGGCCTGTTACAATGCCACCCCAGCATGACCCCCGCCCAAATCGCAGCCCAGTTCGGTGTTTCCACGCGCACGATTTACCGCGCTCTGTCGCGAGCTCCTGATATCAAAGAAGAGCTGGCGATAATGCGGGATCGTGCCCATTTTAGGATGATATAGGTCTAATTGACCTAAGTATAATTACTCGTTCGACGGCTGAAAATCGGAAGCACATGAGCAAGGAAGAAATAATTCATCAGGTAAAAATAACTGCTTGTAACGAAGAGTTAAAGAAACTTGAACTCCAATGGGGGCGGCCTAAATTTACGGCAGACGATGGGTTAGGGCCTTTAGACAATCTCCATCAAGCGGGAGATGCGGTCGTATCGGTAGTAAGTTTTTTCGATAATGAATTAGTCAGTATCGGGAGCGGAATTATGATTGGGCCGGGCCTGATGCTTACCGCTACGCATGTTCTTAATGAGTTTCCAAGATCTGGTCCTGGTCCAGTTATGCTCACGTTTCTTCCTGAGGGCGCGGCTCGCGCGTGGATTCCCACAGCCACAGTTACTGCTTCAGGAAAGAGCGAGTTCGTGATGAATGATAATAAAGTTATATCCGATCTCTCCGTTGTTTCGTGCGGTCTTAACTCCGAGGCTCACATCACGCATCCATTGTCGCTAGCAGCAATTGAGCTATGTCTCCCACTTCCGGGGCAGAGGCTTTGGGCTGTAGGCTTTCGGCATGGAGCAATCGACTCGGGCGTAGCTCCAATAACACCGCTCGTCAGTTCGGGTTTGGTAACAGCCTGCTATCCACATGGTCGGGGTGAGCGCATGAGATCACCGTGCATTGAAGTATCTATGGAAACATTGGGAGGAATGAGCGGTGGTCCAGTATTTAACGAGGGTGGCCGCTTAATTGGGATTGTCTCCTCATCCTTCGATGGTGGCCCAACTTATGTGACTCTGGTCTGGGATGCTTTGCGGACATCGATTGATAGCTTGCCTCAGGAAGTCTGGCAAGATCAGCCCACAGGCTTAGCTGAAGGAGTGCAAATGGGCCTCGTCAAAATCAAAGGGCATTTCACAAGCGACGCGGAGAGAAACGTAAGGATCACCCTATCTGACGAAGAAATGATGCTCCTTGTTTTTACTCAAGGTGGAATTTAAGATGCCTAACGTACGATTTATTTCTGTCCTACACTGCGCCACGCTACGCGCGCAAGAGGTGCGCTGTACTACAAAATTTGAAATTTTTTCGTCCAGCGCATCTTGGCAAGGGGACCCGCTAGCGCGTCCCCGTTGCATCCCCCCGGCCATTGGCACAGCTCAGGCATCGAGCCTTCCTGCACCAGCAACCGTTGCGCCGGTCGATCACGCGTCAGGGTAATGACCCCTGACACCCGCCAGTCAGAGGAGCGTTCCTGCTCCTCCGACACCTCCATGACCGGCGGCGCTTTCGGCCCTTCCTTGGACCCTACCAACCAATGGCGTGCTGCCTTGAAACCAGTATCTCCCGAGATCAACCCTGTGCGGATTAAATGCGCAAGGTTGCCTTCCCTGCGCCCAAACCATGCAGTACCTTAATGGCCGATATATCTCCGATCACACAATGGTAATCTGTTCTTCGTTGAACAACTTCCGCTCGATCAACTCTCGCCGCGCTGTATCCGGATCAGGTGTAAACAACAGAACGCGCAGATTCTCCTCGGCACGTGAGAAGCTGACATAAGCCAACTTGCGACCTCGCTCACGCTGGCCGTCTGTTGGCTCACCCGCCGTTTGAGGGGTGAGTAGCTTGGTGAAGCTATAGTTGTTCCAAGCGGCTTCGATATCGTCGTAAACAACCAGTACGTTAGGGTACTCCTCACCTTTTACGCCGTGTTGGGTGCTGTAGTTTGTATTTTTCAACATGAACTTGCAGAACGGCTTCAGGGCGCTCGCATGCATCGAAAAAAAAGAGTCTGCCAGCCAATCCCCTTTCTCCGAACTGTGCTCATCTTCATCGAAGATTTCGCTTCTCGGCTCTCTCGCAAGTTGTTCGAGGAAGTGATCTGACATGCTGACTAACTCGTGATCCCGAACGTAAATGAGCGCTTCCTTGGTGAATCCTTGCGTCCATATTTCGCCCAGCCGCTCAAGGTGCTTCTTCGAAAGCTCCATCATATACCTGAGGCTCTTCTTCGCATTCGGGCCGTTCATGTCGAACGCAGGGCTATTGGCCCGTAAGATGTCAATGACAGCCCGTTGGTCGCCGTTCGCCTGCGCTGCAACTAAGGGCCAAATCGTTTTGATGAATGGTTTGAGGAGATAGTGCTCGCCAGACTCATAGTCATCCTCTGCGCGAGCAGAGGCAAATGGCCCGGTGAATAGGGTCTGCAATTCTGAAAACCCCAGTCGCCGTGCTATCATCTGTCGGACGAGAAATAAGCGGGTGACATCATCGCGATTTCTCCAGCCCCAAGCATCAAGCGCACGGTCCATTTGTTCCAATGCACGGTCGACCTGGGGATTGGTATACCGCTTACGGTCGCCCTCAGGGTCCTCAGCTTGCACCAAGCGAATCTCAACACTGCCTTCAACTTCTGCGTTTTCACCCGCCGGCATCTGTTCAACGTCGTCGCGGAACGCATTGAGCAACTTGATTACCGCCCTAGAGCAGCGGAAATTCTCTTTCTTGGTGATCGTCAGACCGCCTTCTGGAGGGCCAAACCCAGCGGCTCTGCCGTCGTAAATCTGCTGCCAAGGATCACCAAAATAGCCCACGAGGGGGAGACCTTGGTTGCTGCATATCAGATTGAGACCTGAAACTATAGATTCAAAAGTGTCCTGAGCCTCATCAACAAAAATATATGGATACTTCATACCTAATAGCTTGCGCAGATTTTTACGCTCGACGATGAGATATCCGGCTATTTCTATTACGTCATCGTGACTAAGGGTTCCGCCTACATAATCGCTGTAGGAAGAATTGTCGTAGTTAAATTTAGGGACGTCATCGATACCAGATAGCGCGCCTTCGTAGCGCTCTACCTGTGTACGCGCTCGTCGAGCTATCTTCGTATTTTTCCCAGAGTCATCCTCGCGTGCCTTGGCTAGAAGGGCTGGTATACGATCCTTCTTAAGCGCTAAGCGAATATCATGTTGGAATCGCCCAATCTCTCTCCACAGGAAGCTATGCAGAGTGGTGACCTCATAAAGGTCGTCAAACTTTAGCCGAGAGCGTATGACATCGACGGCTCTGTTCGTGTAAGTAATGCACGCTACCCTCTGTCCCGCTTGCCGTAGTTTAGGCCCGCTCTCCCTCCCGATATAGGTGAGCGCTTCAATCAGGGAAGTTGTCTTTCCTGATCCCGCTCCGGCAATCAAAGCGAAGTCACGTTCGGCTTTAAGACATTCGGCTACTTCACGGTCAGCCTCTGTGGGGATTAGGGTTGCCATCACTCCATCCCCATCTCAGCAGGGCCGTGGAGCTTCGTCTCAAGCCACGTTAGACCTTCCTTAATATAGCTTGGAACGGCCCATGAGCTGTCGCCTGCTAGTATGCTCATAGCAAAATCCGTTTTTTTGAATTGATCCGACTTGATGCGTTGATAGATCGCCTCGTAAGCTTCGGCGAGACCTTGCGGGATGGGTTTTCCTAAGTCGATTTTCTTTGCACGCAGCATAGAAAAGTTTTGATAGGCAAAAGCTTCTTCAATGGTTCTGGCTAGCATGCTCTGGTTGGCTTCGCCTTCACTTACCAGCACCGCAGTTTGAAAACTGATGTATCTCGCTGGTGCGCCAGCACTTTTCTTCGGGGCGTCCAGAGCTTGAAGCTCCGCAACTGTGGTGACATGCAGTAGTTTTTTTAGCGAAGCGTTAGATGTGAGCGCTTCAGCTTTGTCGCCTCGGCATGTGGCATGATTTCCAGCTTTTGACACAGAATCCAAGTCAGTAATTATCAAGTAGGGTATGCACAAGAACTTCATCAACTCATCGAAACGATGAGCATAGGCTCCGCCAATCTCCAAAATAGTTAAGTATGATTGACCTAATCGGCTTGCGCACTTATCTATCATTTCTGGAAGCAGAAGTTTCTCGACTGAGCCTTCCACTAAGATTGCAGCATCCGCAAAGAAGAGATCGCAGTGCGTGAGTCGCAAATAGCGCTTCAAAAATTCGAGGGCCTGCTCTTCGCTGGCCTTTTGGCCTTCAATATCTACCGGCTTCGGTTTGAAATCACGCAAGCTATGAACCTGAGTAGCGTTGAGAATCTTGGCACTTTCTGTTACTTCGCCCTTCAGCAGACAGCGACGAAAATAGCGGATTTTTCCAAACTCAGTGGCCTCCAAAACGTGAGAGGAATGCGTTGTTACCACCAATTGCGGATAAAGAGAGTTCTCCTTCTCGATCCTTGCCGATTGGGATATTACCTTCCAAATGTTAGATATAAAGGTCTGCTGCACCTGAGCATGAAGATGAACTTCAGGTTCTTCGATGAATATCATCTGACAAAGAGGGCGATTTTCGGCGGTCCTTAGCCACTGCGAGTGAAAGTGCCTTGCCTGGATCGCCATGTAGATCAGATTCTTGAAACCCAAGCCATTATATAGCTCAGGCAATTTGTGGTCCCGGTCGGAGTCCACATAAAGAAGATCGGTACTGCCACGCAGCGCGGTTTCTGGACTAAGTGAGGATACTATCTGTAGCTGACGGTCATTGATCGATGGCACGCCGAGCCCCTTGATCATCACCATCAAGCCATCAAATTGCTTCTCGTAATGCTCGGTAAGTTGCTTGTTGTTCTCATCAATGACTTGGTGCGCCTCGGCTGCCGCGTCCGTCTGCTCCAGATTTTTTCGGTAGAAGCTAGCGAAGGCATTCGAAAGGCGATTGCTCCTGCCTCCTTCGTCATCATTGACATTACGTTGCGCGTCTACAAAATCGACGCGGATGAGAGTTTGAAGGAGAGCCTTACCTTCTCGTTGATCAAGACTCATGGCGACAATCTCACCATCCTTTTTTTCGAGGGATGCGTATGTTGTTTCGAAATGCCGACCTAAGTTATTGTCTTGAGATAGAAACTCCGAAAGACGTTTGGTAGATTTTCCCCCGTCACCTTGAGGATATGCTGAGAGATATGCATCGCGGAGTTTCTCAGGGTCCTTGCTCTTATAGGAAAGACGGACACCAAGTTCCTCAAAATTATCAGTCAAGTTCGGTAGGAGGCCGAAGGCTCTGCCAAATTCGATCTTATCTGGGTCGATTGCAAACCAGATATCCAGCTCTATCGCAGGCAAATTCTTCCCATTACCTGCGTCGCCGAAACCGTCAATATCTTTGATTTTAGATACCGAAAAGTCATGGATGCTGAAAATGCGGTCAGCAAGGAAGCTCCTGAATATCGCAGTTGCAGATGTTTTGCCGCTATTATTAGGCCCCACAAACACGGTTTCTTTCGCTTCGAGGTCGATTGAAATCTCTTCCAGCCTGCGAAAATTTCGAACCGCAACTCTTTTGATCATGATTTTCCCCGAGCGGCTATTAACATTAATCGCGGGTATGCTAGCCTAAAGGTGATTTCGAAGCC
The DNA here is from genome assembly GCF_900102495.1 of Nitrosospira sp. Nl5. Taxonomy (GTDB): domain Bacteria; phylum Pseudomonadota; class Gammaproteobacteria; order Burkholderiales; family Nitrosomonadaceae; genus Nitrosospira. Next base: position 48,261 of record NZ_FMVQ01000001.1, read on the forward strand.
AGTTGGTTTGGTTTTAACTTCCACTGGGTATTGTCGGTCAGGAAAGTCGATTAGAACCTGCCCGTGGATCTTAGATGTTGCCGTGATAAGCTGGGCCAGAGGGAGAGTTTCATGGGGGATGGCTACAATTTTGAGGAATTGAAGCGTGAGATATTGGCGCGCAGCAGAGCTAGCGATTGGGAGCTCGCCAAGAAAGAATGGCAGCTCGTCGCAATTTCGGAGGCGCACGAGCCCGAAAGGTGTCTTTGTTCTCACTTCCCCATTATCGAACTTTGCAGCATCTCCAATCGAGTAACTGGCGTATCCGTTGATGTCGGGAACGTCTGCGTGAAGCGCTTTCTTGGCTTCAGATCAGACTTGATATTCGCATCCCTCAAACGCATCCGAAAAGAGATCCAAGCGAGCGTCGGAACCGACGCGACAGCCTTTTTTTACGAACAAGGCATCATCAACGACTGGGAGTACCGCTTCCAGCAAAGCACGATGCGGAAGCGGAATCTCAGCGAGGCTCAGATGGCAACCAGAACGAGAATCAATCAGAAGATCATTGCGTCGATAGGCCGCAGAGGCATTGGTTAGCAATAAGCACGTTCAGAGGTCAGGGTTGCGAATCACACGACGGTGTATCTGGGACGTTTTGTGTCCAGCCGTCTTAACACTACTTCCGGCTGAGGTTTACTAACGGTATTCTACTATATTGACGATTGACGTAAACCGTCAATATGTGATAGGGTTAAGAATGATAAAGAGCTTTAAATGCCGGAAAACAGAGCGCCTCTTTGAAGGCCAGCATGTTGCGGCATTTTCCGGCTTTAAACGCCAGGCGGAAAAGCGCCTTAGAATACTGGATGCTGCCGATACGCTTGAAGCGCTGGCTGCTTTACCCAGTAACCGCTTTGAGCGCTTGTCCGGTGACAGGGCGGGACAATACAGCATTCGCGTCAATCAACAATGGCGTGTATGTTTTACGTGGGACGAAGGCGCGAATGATGTGGAAATTGTGGATTATCACTAAGTTTTATAGAGAGAAAGGTAACGGAACATGACGAGAGAAGCTATTCACCCCGGCGAATTTCTTGCTGATGAATTGGAAGAAATTGCTATGACGCGCACAGAGCTTGCGCGGCAGATCGATGTGCCTGCAAACCGTATCTCGCAGCTTATTCGTGGCAAACGCGACTTGACAGCAGATACAGCTCTACGGTTAGGACGGTTCTTTGGCACCGGCCCGGAGCTGTGGTTGAACCTGCAAAAAACCTATGAGCTTGATAAGGCGAGAACAGAACTGGGTATAAAAATCCAGAAAATCAATCCGTGGAAACCCCATGAAGAAGTACATATTTGATATTCGGTGTTTATTCTTAACTGGTAGCCGTTTTCTTTTGCGATTTTTTATCCGTCCTACGTGCGTAGCGTGCTGGAACGCTTCCGTCCGCAGACTGTAGTCATGTCGCAAAATGAGATATATCCGAAGGCCCAGCATAGCGCGGTTTTGCCGTATTTATATGTATGTACAATTCAGCCTTTAAAGCATGCTTATATCTCGAAAAATTCGGAACGAACTCATGGAGAAATCATAGATTTCGTACATCAAGTGATGAACAATCCCAAAAAATATAAGGACGTTTTTGCAAATTGCAGCCAAAAAGAGATAGAAAAATTACAAAACGAATTAAAAGAAGACGCTACCGAAATGGGTAGAGCGAGATACAGGACAGGACCCTATCAAATTCACCTGAAACTGATAATGTCTTGAACAGGATTTGCCAGAAGTTTCCTTATAAGCAGCTAGGAGTAAAAATGAAATTTTTATCAGGGTTTGGAAAAGGTGAAGAAAAATCCAGCGGGATTAATACCAACGAAAATCTTTCCAACAGCACAATTTATGAGGCAATACCTTTCGTGCTCGCTATGCCAAAACTGACTACCAAACTTTATAACACCTTGGCCAAAGACCGCTCATCTTCACAACCCTTCTTTGTTTGGAATGTAAAACCCGGAGACAGGGTAGAACGTAACGCCATCATCGCTGAATTTAATCTAAAATCTCAACATCTATTACATAAATCGGTAGCACAGCTTCGCATGCCACATGACGGGATAATTACAGAAACTTCAAAAAACGAAGAATCACCGTATCTTTTTGCGTTTCAGCCCTTACTCCCTCTTACAAAAGCTTTTCATTATCGTAATAAAAGCCCTCTTAATGGCGAGCAAAAAGATTCGTTGGAATTTTTAACATTTGTAAGACATGCTTATCTAGGTATCACTGAAAAAACATTTTCGGCTGTTAATGATAAAGGTTTACCCGATAATGACGCTAACGATTTTGTTAATGACGAACTTGAAAAAATGGGTCAGGCAACGATCATTCCCCTTATAGAGAACTGACACATCCCAACCAATGCCGACCATACCTATATTAATAAAGTCGTCTGCGAACTTCCGCCGCTATTTCCGATCATCCACCTTTACCTCGCTATCGCTACATAATCCTTCAAAGCATCATCGCATACTTCCCAATCGGGCATATAAGCACTCATAAACGACTTGAACACTTTGCCATGATTGGGGACAAGCAAATGAACAAGCTCATGCACAATCACGTACTCACCAAGATGACGGGGAACTTCTAAGAGCTCTGTGTTTAGGGTCAAGCGGCCACGCGTTGAAATAGAAGCCCATTTTTGGGTCATAAGACGCAAGTGTATCTCAGCAAGATTGACATTGATTTTGCTTGCCCAATGGCGCACAGCCCAACGTAGATCATCCGCATCATCCCAATAAGCTATACTTTTCTTTGTCACAGCGTTTAGCATGATCACACCCTTTGCAGCCTGAGTAACGTATTGGCGACATCTATCATTCGCTCTTTCCCAACAATCGCAAGCAACGCCTTGTAAAGCTCTGCACGTAGCTTGTTCTTCTCCATCGTGTTCCAGAGATAATCAGGATACTTTAAGAAGAGATTATTTATCTCAATCGCTTGATTAACTTCAACCGTAGCACCAACCGCTCTGAGCACGGTGTAAATCGCAAAGGTATTTTCATTAACGCCCAGCTCATTCCGCTCTTCCGTTGCATCAACGGTTTCCTGCGCGAGTTCCAGGTATTTTTTCAGTGCTTCTTGCGTTGTAAGTTGTCGGCTTTCATACGCTTCGGCCAAACGCTCAGCACGTTCACCAATAGAGATCAGGAAGGGTTTGCTTCGGGCATCGTTATCGATCATCGTCCTTAACAGTTTTTTCAGGTTAAGGATTTTTGTTGTATCGGATGTTCCTGCATCGCGGATCAAGCGCAGCTCTTCCGGTCCTAATACATGGATTTCACCCGGCAAGCTTAGGCCGCTAAAGCCCGTATGCTCACGCAAGAGCTTACGAGTTTTCTCTGTGAGTTCTCTATCAACATAAGGCTTGGGATCATAAGCATTACGGATCAGACTGTAGAGCGCGGCCAGCTTCTCAAAGTCTTCTAACCAAGGCCGCAAGAACGGATCAGGGGAGAGAACATCAAACACCCGTTGCATTTCTTTGAAGAAACGGAAGAACTCGTCTCTGACCTTTTGCTCTGCAAAGTGCTGAATGGCCTTGTCTTTGGCTTTATCGTCAAATCCTTGCGCAAGCGGAAGATAGTTTTTCCCGCGCTCATTCATCATGGTTTCAAAGAGCTGCTTCAAGACATCGATATTCTGGATACAGGCCGCGACAACGTCACTATCGAATGCCAAAGCGTTCTCTAACTTCTCAAAGATACCCACGAAGTCGAGAACAAACCCGTATGGCTTGATCAGCCCTTCATCATCTTCATAAGGACGGTTTACCCGTGCAATCGTTTGCAGCAAGACGTGATCGCGCATAGGCTTATCAAGATACATCGCGTACAGGATTGGCGCATCAAAGCCCGTTAATAGCTTTTCCGTGACGATCAATATCTTCGGCTGCGTGTTCTTGCGGATGAACTGCTTACGCACATCCTTCTCTTCAACATCGGAAAGCTGATAGGCACGAAGATCATCATCATCGTTGTGCCCCCCTGAATAGACAGGAACGGAATATTCGGCTGGCAAGTATTTATCGAGAGCTTTCTTGTACAGAACGCAAGCCTCACGATCAACGCACACAAAGAACGCCTTGAAGCCCATTGGTTCAACATTCTCTTTGAAGTGCTGCGCGATGAACCGAGCGATTTCATCCACCCGTTTATCCGTCTTCATCATTTCTTTCAGTTCAACGGCACGGTCGAGTATGGCATTCAGCTCTTCAATATCGCTTACACCTTCGGCATCGGATTGCAGCAAGAACTGCTTTTCAAGTGTCGCACGGTCAACGGTGAGATCAGAAGGCGCAAGCGCATAGTTCAATTTCAATGTCGTACCGTCTTCGATACTCTCAGCAATCGGGTATTTATCAAGATACCCGATTTCATCATCCGTACCGAATATTTTGAACGTGCCTTCACCCTTGCTGATTTTATCAATCGGCGTTCCCGTAAAGCCTATGTAGGTTGCATTCGGCAATGCGCCCATAAGATAGTTTCCGAGCTTGCCGCCCGTTGTCCGGTGCGCTTCATCGACAAGCACGATAACGCTATCCCGCGTGTTGATATTGGCAGGGAGTTTGTCGAACTTGTGGATCATGGAAACGATCAGGCCGCGATAATCCGAAGACAAGAACTTTTGCAGCTCTTTCTTGTTCTTGGCGACTTCATAGGTCTTTATCCCATAAGCATCGAGATTTTTATCAAGCTGACCTTCCAGCTCGTTCCGGTCGATCAACATCAATACGGTAGGCTTAACATCGCCCGGTGCTTCACGGATCAGCCGCACCGCAATCGTGATCATGGTAAGGGTTTTACCGGAGCCTTGTGTATGCCATACCAAGCCCCGGTATTTGTCTTCTTCCTGCGCCCGTTGCAGCACTTTCTCCACAGCACGGGTTTGATGCTGGCGCAAGATCACTTTGGTAAGCTGATCTTCCGTGGTCAAGAAGACGATATAATGTTGCAGGATATTGAGGAAACGCGTTCGGTCAAAGAAGCTCTTGATCGTCTTCTCATAGTTGTCGGTCTGCCCCGGCTGCGCATCGAGCTTCCAGCTGAAGAGCCCCTTACGCGTTACGCCCCAACTTACACCATAGAAGAAACGGATCAGCTCGGTCACCTCAAACATCTGCGCATGGGTAAACATCTCCGGCGTTTCGCGGTGGTAACGGCGGATTTGCGTAATGCCCACCTCCAGCGCATCGCGTTTTTCTGCCGCCTTGGTTTCGCACATGCTTACCGGGAGGCCGTTGATCAGGAACACAACATCAATCCGGTTACGGAAGGCCACACCCTTTTGCCACCATTCATCGGTGACATGGAACTTGTTATCTTCGATGCTGCCAAAATCGATGACGCGCACATTGCGCTCACGGTTCTCACTGGCAACGAATACAGATTGCTCACCTTTCAACCAGCCCAAAGCCTCACGGTTTCCGTCAATCGTAGGCTTGATCAGCGAGAGCTGGCGAATGATTTCATCAACATTGCCTTGCGTTATAATGCCGGGGTTCAAGACAAGCAGTTGTTCACGCAACACATCACGGAAGAACAAACCTTCTTCCCCGCCACGCCATTCCAGTTGTTGCTCTTGGCTCACGCGGCCCCAGCCAATTTGATCGGCGTATTTCAGCATGGGCTCTTGAACTGCGCTGTATTCACTCATGCGGCCACCTTTTTCTTAACGACCTTCTTAGGTTCAAGAAGCGGTTCAACCGACAACTTACCGCTCATAAGTTCATCAAGCAGGGAATGGAAAAGCTCATTAAGCACTTTCATCTCTTCTATCAACGCACGTATTTTCTTTTCTTGCGCATCTAGTATATCGACGATTTCTTTTTGCTCTTCCAGCGATCCAAGAGGGAGTTTCATAGCTTGCAGAATGGGTATATTCACCCCTCCCTTTAGCTTTCCTCCTTTGTTTTTGTTGATATGATCCCAATAAAGGGGAGTTTCAGCGAAGTGCGCGAAATATTTAGGATGCATAACATTCTTCTGTGCTCTTACGCGAATAAGGTAAGACGCGTAAACCGCTTGATCTGGACAATCAAAGATATAAAAGGCCTTTCCCGTTGTTGCCCCTATTCGAGCAATCACCAAATCATCTTTTATCAACCTTTTCTTTGTGAATGTTCTTTCATCACAAACGCAATAAGGCACATTATTCCAATCTACATAGCCATTTTGAATGTCAGTTATTCTTAGGAACTTTGGCCCGACGGGATGGTTGTTTGCACTTTCCGTATAGCCATACTCCGGCTTTTCTGCGCAGTTTTTCAGAGAACAAACATCCCAGCTTTTTGGCATCTCACCGATTTCAGTTTGTTTGAGAGCTTCGCGGCGAGTGCCATGCGTGAGCAAATAGGCCATTAATGCGGCTTTGCGCTCACGCTCCAAGGCAAGCTCCGCCTCTCGCGCTTCTTTGGCTCTCTGCACAGCCTTCAATGTCTTTGCAGTGGCTTCCTGCTCTTCTATAGGAGGCAGAAGAAGTTCCAATGTTTCAAGAGCATCCTGCTTTAGTCGCTTGCGACCAGTTGATCCTTGCATCTTTCCTGTTAGATAAGCTCTGACAGATTGTCTTTTTATATGACCTGCAAGATAATAAATGTTACTAACACCAGCCCTTCCTTTCACGGGTATGACTTCTGTAGTGGCGATACCATAGCCATTTGGTATATTTACTGCTATGCCTTGTTTGCCATTCTCAAAGCAGGGCGTTATCTTGGAAACAAGAAGATCGTCTTCTTCGAAATATGTTCCACTGCTTATATCTTCAAGGTTTCTTAGCTCATGTTCACTTACTTCCAATGAGTTTTCCGGGATTAGAGCCATAGGTATAAAGGCAACTTTTTCAGAGTAAGAACGGCCACGCGGCTTTTTAGTGAAGTCATAGACTTCGCCTACTGTCGTCCTTTTCCAGCCTTTAGGAAGCTCACAACTTTTCATTTAAGCCACCTTCAACTTCTTCAAAAGATCATCCAGCTCTTTATCAGCTTGCTCCCGCTCTGCACGGGCACGGTTTAAATCTTCAAGGATATGTGGTAATGAGCGGTGTGATGCAGCCTCACCATTTTCTACATATTGTGATGGACTTAGATTGTAATCGGTTGCCTTGGCATCTTTCAGAGTTATGATCTTGCTGAGCTTATCGATTTCTTTCCATTGTTGAAATGTACTCACCACATTGGCAATGTCATCACCAATTCGCAGCACGTTCTTCGGCTTTTCCTTATCAAAGTACGTGCTGGCATTGATCAATATGATCTTGTTTTTGCGTTCTTTCGGCTTGGCTTTGTTCAAGAAGACAAGAATACCCGCCGCCGTTGTGTTGTAGAACAGGTTATCAGGCAGAAGGACAACGCCCTCGATCCAGTCATTTTCAACAAAATATTGCCGCGCATCACGTTCGCGGCTTTTGTTCTGACTGCCTGAGCCTCGTGAAACTGCACCTGTATCAAGCACAACACTCGCCCGTCCAGTATCATTAAGCGAAGCCCAGATATGTTGTAACCATCCCCAATCTGCATTGTCATCTGGCGGGAACTTGATGAAGCGGTTGTAACGGTCATTGGCATAGAAGTCTTCACCAAGGTAGGGAAGGCTGTCTTTGCCTTGGTTCCACATCGGATTGGCAACCACGTAATCGAAGCGTTTCAGTCCCGCACCCTCGGCGGCAAAGCCGGGACTGCGGAACGTGTCGCCAATCGCAAAGTAACTATCCATGTAATCATGCAGAAACATGTTCATCTTAGCGATTGCGTAGGTTGTGGCCATCGCTTCCTGCCCATACAGCTTTGGTGCTTGCGCCCGTTTAGCCGGGTGTGCCATTTCGTAATGAAGGCGGGTTTTGATCAAGAGCCCGGCTGAGCCGCATGTCGGATCATAAACGGTTGTACGCGGCTTCGGATCGAGAATACGCGCCATAAGCCAGCCCACTTCTTTCGGCGTGAAGAACTCCCCGGCACTCTGGCCTTGTCCTTCTGCGAACTTGCGTAGCAGGTATTCATAGGCGCGGCCTAAAATGTCCGGCTCTGCGTTTTTCAATCCCAAACGGTGACGACTGATCACCTCAATCAGTTTGGCAAGGCGGTCATCATCGATCGTGCGCTGACCTGATTGCCGCTCATTGTAATCCTTAACATCGACAACGCCTTGCAAGTCCGGGTTCATACGCGCTACTTCGCGCATCGCATCGGTTACAAACTCGCCAAGCGTTCTTTTCTTTCCCCCGCTATCGCCGGATTGCTGGCCATAGTTGCGCAGCTTGTTCCAACTATATTCACGGGGGATATAGAAGCGCACCATCGGCTTCCGGTTGTTTTTGAGCGCGTCCGCATGGTCCTGTTCAACGATCTCACGCGCAATATTTTCATCACCGAATTGTTCGATGTATTGCGTAAACTCATCATCAAACACGTCTGATAGGCGTTTAAAGAACACCAAAGGGAAGATGAAGTCTTTATACTTTGGCGCGTCCTGAGCCCCCCTGAGCGAACAGGCGGCATCCCACAGCCATGTTTCCATTGCGCCTATATCGAGATGTTCACTCTTCTTAACCATGCTTCTTGCGCCCCGTTGTGTGCTCTCGCGTCCAGTTGTCTATATCGTCCTTACGAAACCGCCATGCTCCACCCACTTTGAAGCCGGGGATTTTCTCATCGGCTGCAAGGCGGTATGCGGTCTTCTCCGTGATCTTTAGGTACACGGCGACTTCCTTGATCGTCATGATCTCGCTTGTCATTCCTCACCGGGTTGTTGGGATTGGTAATATTGGGCAAAATACGGGAAAAATCGGGAAAGGACAAGACGCTATCGGACTTTATAAGGGCATCTTCGCATTCGCTGAACTATCGCTGGGTGCAAGTGGTCGATTTATAGATATAAATTATTTAGTGGGAAAGTGGAAATAATGGGATACGTCATGCAAGCGCTCTCAGTTTAACCTTCGGTGGCAATAGAATCAGGGCCGTTAACGGAAAACAGAACTATAAATGCTGTTCGATATCCATACGGCCATGCAGGATGCGGACAATCTCGATCCGTTCTTTTCGGGTGAGACGGTAAAAAATCACATGCTTGCCAACCCCGTATTTGAAATAATTTTCCCGGATATCATCGCATGCCCGACCCAGACCGGGCTTGTCCGCCAGATCATGAAAGGCGCTGTCAAGCTGGGTCAGATAGCGTCTCAGCTGGACCTTGCCCCATTGCTTGCGCGTGTAACGGCCAATGGCAAGCAAGTCTTCCCTGGCTTTCTGGGTGAGGATGAACGTCCCCATCTAGTCTTCACTTTCCAGTTCATCCAGTATGTTTTGCAGGGAATAATCAGAAGGGCCACTTTGCTCGCCCTCGGTCAGAGCGCGGCGCAGTGCTTCCAACTTGGCCTCACGTTCTTCCAACAGGCGAAGACCGGCGCGTATCGCTTCGCTGGCTGAGCCGTAACGCCCGGATTCAATTTGATAGGCGAGAAACTTCTCGAAATGCTCGCCCAGCGTGACGCTGGTATTTTTCTGTACCGGCATGGTTTCCTCTATAAATCCAATCTTTATACCCAATTATAATATTTATTGGTATTAACGGCAATATAATTATGAACGGTTCACCGCCCTGTACCAAGCAAGTATGCAATATTGAAAACTTTCTAGCGTGTCCAGTCGAGGCCGCGCTGGCGAGGCTGGGGGCGGTCCCGATTTTGTTCTTGGCGTTGTGTCTCAAGCTGTTCGACGCGCTGATCGCGCATCGCTTGGTATTGCGATCTATCGTGTTCCAGCTCGTCCATCCGATAAGACTTCAGTGCTTCCAGCCGCTCGATGCGTGCTTGCAGCGTACGGCGGGTTTCTAGCTGCGCAAAGATCAGCGCGTCGCGTTCCTGCTGTTGACGCATTGTGACCTGCCATGAATCTCGTTCATTGCGTTCTTCGATTTGCTTGCGCAATCCCGTGAGGCGGTCAAACAGGCCGCGAATGCCTTTATTGAAACTGCTTCGCCATTCCTGCTGTTTGTGCTGCCAGAAAGATTGCTGGGTTTCGTTTAATTTTTGCCGTTCAGCCTGATGCTGGCGTACCAATGCTTGCCGTTTTTCTTCCAGCTCAGCCCGGCGGGTTGTAAACACTGTCATTTGTTCTTGAGAGAGCGTACTCAGCCGTGCCGTCATATCTTTGGCAATCTGGATTCTGGCTTCATCGACCGATGGCAGGTTTTTTTCATCGGTGAGACGGGTGCGTACTTCCTTGGTTTTGATTCCCACCCATTTGGACACAGCAAACACTTCGCCCCGGTGATCCACCGCGACAAAGCCGCGCCGGTCGCCACGGGCGAGAATATATCCTTGTTCTTTCAGTGCATGGGCAAAAGCGTTTTGGGTTTTACCAAGCAACCAACATTCCTGAAATACCGCTTTGATCTGTTTCGGGTCTTTGCCGATGCGCTTGGCCTGCTGCCACTCCGCTAGGGTGAAATTAAGTGGATCGCGTGCATGAGAGTGCTTAAGTCCTTCTGGCATCGTCCAGCCGTGTTCCAGAAACAACTCACGCGATAAGTCGATTAATCTCCGTTTGGAGAAAGAGAGCTGTACCGCTTTCATTTCCTCAAGCTTGATGCGTGACCACACTGCATGGCAATGTCTGCGCCCGTTCTTCTCATGAAAAACGATGGCCCGGGGTTGACCGTTCAGTCCCAGTTTTTCTTCGGCTCGGTCTATAGCCTGCTTGAATGTTTCGGTCGAAACATTCTCACTCTTGGGTGGATTAAGACTTAAGGAGAATAGAAATTGTTTGCAGCGGGTGGCGCGGCTGATTGCATAAGCTTCATTGAGGGCCGCCATGAGATTATGCGAGGCAAACCCGCGCACTTCATGAACTTCGACATGCTCATTCTCTTGCTTGAGCAAGTGTTGGGCCAAATCCTTGGCTCCGCCGCGCTGGTTGCCTACGAGAATCATTCATCTTCTACCGGCGCTACACCCAGCGCTGTGATTAACAGCATGCGTATGGCTTGGATTTCCGCGCATGCTTGTGCAATCTCACGCTCCGTTTCGGGTGTTACATCCAGTGTTCCTATATTGGCCGCTTTGGCGAGCTGGTTGATATTGGAGGCCAGCCGCGAGCGACCGAATTCACCCAAGACCAGAGCCAGCAAGGCGGTGTCAGGCGTAGGTTTTTTGACTTTACGGCGCTTCTCAGTCTGTTCGCCGAGAAGGCGATTACGTATATACGACCCCAGCGGCTGATTTCCAGCCAGTTCATCCAGCCGTCTACGTTCCTCGACGGTAAGCCGCAGGGAAAACGGAGGCGTATAACGCCGTTTAGATTTCTTGGGTAGGGGTGCAGCAGCAGCCGAGAATGCCTGAACTGCTGATGGAATATTGTTGAAGCCGCTCATGGTGACGGCTCCTGATAATACGAAACATTACTCTTGAGATAGTCGTTCCATTCCTCTAGAATTTCCAGAAGCTGGTTCGAAGTTTCACACTCCGTCTCCGCCATTCAGCACTAATCTATGGATGCCGTGCACATGCCAGTATAGGCGGTCGTTTAACAGTACTTCAGACCCTGACGCTAATCCAGTAACCATCGAAAAGCCCGCCGCAACTCGTCTGTTCCGTTTTTCTCATACCAGCGTCCGTGGGCCAAAATGACGCGTTCCGGATTCCAGGCGATCATTTTCTTGATTGCCGCCTGCAATTGTGGCCTCTGTCTGGAGAAGGTTAGACGCATGTCCCGCCGCATCTGGCCGTCGGGATCCTGTACGCCGCCAAGCCGTGTCAGCCAGCGTACGATCAATGAGTTTATCTTCCGGGGCTCAAAATTCACGATGAGATCTGTCAAAATAAGTGTGCGGCTTGCATAATGAAAGAACTCAACCTCTGTCATATAGCTTCCCGCAACAGGCAGTGTGGAGATTTCGGCATCCCATGGATAACCGTTGTCGCTGTCCAGGGCAAGGGAATCAACTCGATGCGGCGCCGGCTTGCTCGCGAATGCGAGGCGCGAGATAGATTTTTGCATTTGGAAACACCTTTTTTATTCTGGAATCCACCAATAGTGGATGCGGTTCGGCCCGATTATCCAGCGCGGAGTTCCCATTTTTGCGATTTCGACTTTGAGTTCCGGCGTCAGCCACGTTGACGAATGCACAAACAGGCCGCCGCAGGCGAGACGGATAATCGTCATTCTGGTGGGAAAAGGCATTTCTGGCCTGGGCATGCCAAACTAAATAACCGGGCCGTCGACGATGCAGAGGTTTGGCGCCACGGGCTTGACGGTGTTAAGTGGCGGATAGGTGGTGCTGGTCTTGTCGTTCATTGTTCGATCTCGACGCGATGAACGGCAGATCATGCTATCGATTCGAGACTTGATAATGCAGACAGGCTAAACGGATAGTAGCCTAAAGTCCGTTAGATAGACTACAGTTGGAACGATTGATGATGCCACGCGAGAAGCCAAGCGATTCCATGCAGGCGATGGTGCTGGATGAGCCGGGACAAATCGTGCACATGCGTTGCTTGCCACGCCCCCAGCCCGGCGCGGATCAATTGCTGGTCAGGATAGCGGCCTGTGCCGTTTGCCGCACTGATTTGCACGTTATTGACGGCGAATTGCCTGATCTAAAATTGCCCGTTATTCCGGGCCACGAAATCGTTGGACGCGTGGTGGCTTGTGGAGCAAACGTTCGTGATTTTTCGATTGGCGAACGGGTCGGTATCCCCTGGCTGGGCTGGACATGCGGTTCTTGCCGCTATTGCCGCAGTGGCTACGAGAACCTCTGCCCGCGTGCCAGATTTACCGGTTACCAAATTGATGGCGGTTATGCCGAATATACCGTCGCTGACGCGCGTTATTGCTTCCGCATCCCCGATATGTATAGTGATATCGAAGCGGCGCCGTTGTTATGCGCCGGATTAATCGGCTATCGTGCGCTTAAAATGACTGAAAATGCCAATCGCGTTGGAATTTACGGTTTCGGCGCCGCGGCGCATATCGTGGCCCAAATCCTGCGCTATCAGGGACGCCAATTATTTGCGTTTACGCGCCCCGGCGATGCGGCGGCAAGAGATTTTGCCGGCAGGATGGGTGCGGCGTGGGTAGGTGGTTCGGATGAGGTACCGTCCGAAGAACTCGACGCCGCTATTATCTTTGCGCCGGTGGGCGCTCTGGTGCCAACCGCCTTGCGCGCTATTCGTCCCGGTGGAGCCGTCGTCTGTGGCGGCATTTACATGAGCGATATTCCTGCTTTCCCCTACGACATTCTATGGCGCGAAAAACGGCTGATTTCAGTCGCCAATCTCACTCGCCGGGATGCTGAAGAATTTCTGGCGTTAGCGCCGAAAATACCTGTCAAAGTGACGACGGAATCCTTTCCGTTAAACCAGGCCAATACCGCTTTGACAAGGCTACGGGAAGGAAATTTGACAGGCGCTGCGATCCTTATACCAGATCTTTAGGCTTTCAAAGCGGCGACTGCAGATAGCAGCTTCTATCCGTTTTGTGGCGCATGGCATCAGAACGCGACGCATCTTTCCCGCTCCGCCACAGCTTTGATATAGTCTCCCATGGCCTTGATCACTGCTCCGGATACGAGATCGGCTTCTCCAATCTTTCTCGCCGCGGCGCATGCACCGCAAACCCATATTGGAATACCCGCCGCCTGGACCGCCGCCAGGACATCTTTTAGGGGTGGCAAGTTGACACCTGTTATGTGGTCTCCAATTCCCGGGCGCGCCAAGGTCACTGCCTCGTTCCATAGAAAAAGAACCACATCATGGCCTTGTTCGCGCGCGGTTTTCGCTGCCATGAAAGGCAGGGTCGCCATTGTTGGATCGTCTGTTCCACGGCTTCCGGAAATGAGAAATTGCATAGCGGTATCCTTTCATATGTTGATGTGGGTAGATGGCAATAATCGAAATGTGGTGTGCTGCCCTGGATCTGGCGGACACTTTTTTCCTAATACCATGCACGAACGTGTGCAAGTCAAGGCAGTGCAGCGTGTTTCTTCCTCCGATTATAGATGAGCAATTGCGCCGATCAAATGCTGAAAATGCTAATAATCGCTGTAAAGTCCTTCATAATGGGAATTTCTGGAAAATATCCGGCCGAGCAGAGTTCGCTTTGACTTGATGACCCGCCAGTCTGGTATAATTGCCAATAACACAGCGCCCGTAGCTCAGTTGGATAGAGTACTTGGCTACGAACCAAGGGGTCGTGGGTTCGAATCCTGCCGGGCGCGCCATAAAACAAGGGGGTGGGCAACAAGTCTGTCCCCTTTTTCTTTTTCCGGAGCGTGCTGGATCACTTCCGAGTATTTTTACATAGATGAAATCCAACGATACAACTATGCCTGCCAATATTTATTGCTACCACTGCCACGTTCAACATTCTCGCGACGAAATGCGCCTGGTCGTCACAAAGACGGGTAAACGCTGGCGATGTGAGCGCAGCATCAAGAGTGCCCAGGGAGACAAGAAAACACGGGATGCATTCGGACGTCACATCTCTGCCCTGAATAAGGCGGAGGCGCAAGCAAACATTCGGATGAGGTCGAAAGACTGATTGGTGAGCCTGTGTATGACAGAATGCGATATAAGGGCGGCATAAAACGCTGCCTAGCAACTTTTCTTATACTTTGCGCTGACGGCGTCCCCCTCCCCTAACTACTGTTACGATAACATTATCGGCAGGTTCCCTGTTGTTGGTGCCGTTGCGCTCGTGATGTGTTAACAAACAACCGGATTGCCGTACACACTGGTGGTCGGATCGCGAAGGGTCCCGTCCGACAAGGGAAACCGCTGATCCGCCTGGTTTTTCCGAAATTACAGCGCTGGAAAACTGAACCCGCCTATAAAAACCTCCCCAGCAAAATCTGCCATTACTACCCTGTAAGATCTTACAGTTGTTTGGCGATTGCATTTCGTTGTCTAATTATCCCAGCCTTAATTATCCCAGCTCACTTTGTGCGTAAGCTGTTTTCATTCTCTCCACATACCGGGACGTCGTCTCCTTCTTTCTGGAGCATGAGGGAATAAAAAGCGTTCTGTCGCAATGCCTGATTTGGAACAGAATCCGGCCGGAGCCTCGAAATAACTGATTAAGGTGAATACACGAAGGGTTACCAGCTTTATTGCACCCGGCAGCATGAACCGGTGCTTTCACGAGCCTTTCATGGTAAAGCGATATTCAGCATTTATCGTATTGTTTATATCGATAACGCAATTTCTTTCCTTCGATACCAAACATCATTTTTTTAAGGATTCTAATTATGAAAATGTCATTCTTACGGTCGTTGCAACTGGTTCCGATAGTTTCCGCCTTTTTCTTGCTAGCATTACCTGATGCGAAAGCCGAAAAGGGGCAAGATTCGATTGCCGCAATGCTCGCCGTCATGGAATCCCAAAGTCCTGTCGATATCCGTTCAGAGAATGCCGTTTTCCAGAAGCTACCGGCACTGAAATTTGATTTCAGTTCCGGCACCCCGCTGAGCGTGATCAATAATGGCTCGCCCGATGAGGAAAAAACCATCAGAGCCAATGTTCCTCTTGATGCGGGAAGCCTGAAGTTTTCCGGAAACAAGTGGGATCTGGCCCAGTTTCATTTTCACGCGCCTTCAGAGCATTTGTTAAATGGTCACGCATCCGATATGGAGATGCACTTGGTATTTAGCGATTCCCAGGATCACCTTCTTGTAGTCAGCCGATGGATCGAGGAAGGCGCGTTCAATAGTGCATTAGACCCGATTTTCTCTCATTTGCCCCAGACTACAACAGAACAGCTCGATATTGCTTCATTCAACCTGAATACACTTCTCCCAGGCAATCTTGAATCGTTCCGCTATACCGGTTCCCTAACTACGCCGCCCTTTACGGAAGGCGTGAATTGGATCCAGCTGGCTCAACCGTTAAATCTGTCCGGCGGCCAGATCGATGCCTTCAATGCGCTCTTCCCGGACGGAAATACTCGCGAGGCCCAGCCGCTCAACGGTCGAGTGATCCTCACTGATGTACCGGGGTTTGCGACTACGGATCCCGCACTGGAAGCCGACCTCTTGCTACAGGCCGAACTGGGTCTGATTCCGCATGGGGATGCTCATGAAATTCAGTTACTCGATGGCAAAGTTATGTCCGCTAGTGAACCGATGCTTGTCACCGCGGTCCCGGAACCGGAAAGCTACTTAATGCTGCTGGCCGGGTTGGGCCTGATGGGTTTTATTGTAAGGCGGCGAGTGGCGAAAGAGGGCCTTACGGGTTCTTTTGCATAAGTTTGTGTGAACAAGATAGGCGTTTAGTCGGGTATGGTCATAGCCATTGATGAATTTCAGTCCGATCTGGTCCGGCATGTAGTATTGGCTTTCCCTCGTTTGCCTGCGTCCGGTCTCTGAAATCTCTCAAGCCTGGTAGCAGGAGACAGCGTGTTTGCCACAGCCGATGGCAAAGGCGGCAACTGTCCACATGCGGCCGCAGCAATTAATTCGCCTGAAAGCCCGGCGGTTAGCAGGCCGCGCGTGCCATGGCCCAGGCTGGTATAGAGTCCTGGCAACAATTCGCCCACCAGGGGCATGGCGCCGGGAAGGGAAGCTCTTACCGATGCGCGGCCGTCCAATTGCCGAACATCCAACGAATCGGTATTTATCGATTTGGCAAGGGCCGGAGATATTTCCGCCAGCTTGGACAAGTTCTCGACGTGATCGAATGCGCGCACATCAATCGACTCATCGCTAAAGCTGTGCGTCGCCCCTAGCACGTGCAGCCCCGCGGATGATGGAGCGAGATATCCGTTGGCGCATAAGATCGTCCGCAGCTTTTCGCTATCCGGTGTGGCAGGTACCATCGTGATTTGGCCCCGCACTGGCGTCAGCGGGAAATTTGCCCATGGCGCAAACGATTTCACCTGGTATCCAGTGCAAATTACCACTACCTGAGCTTCGCAGACCCATCCCTGCTCGCGCTGATCTTTTCCTTCCACACGCCAGCCAGCATCTACCGCCATCAGGGATTCGACGCGATGGCCGGTGCGCTGCACGATACCCGGGCTCGCTGCCAGTTCCGCACACAGCCGGGGCGGTACCAGCCAGCCGCCGGCGGGAAACCACAGACCGCCATATGCCAACTCGATACCGGCCAGCCCGGATGCTTCAGCTGCGTCCACGCGCCGCAATACATGCGGCGGCCAGCCGAGCGCTGCCAGCTTGTCTATGCGTTTCGCCTCCTTCGCGGAAAAAGCCAGTTGCAGCTCTCCGCATTCCGCACGCGCAAATCCATCTATGGGCAATGCTTCATCCAGCAAGGCAAGCGCGTGCCCATAGGATGCCAGCACGAAGCGCTGCAGCAGGTTCATGCCTGCGCTCAAGCGCGTATGCAGTATGCCGCGTGGATTACCCGACGCTGCCGCAGCCAGGGCCGGCGCGTGTTCAATGAGTGTAACGGCGACTCCACGCTTCGCCAGTGCTGAAGCAACGGCACAACCAGCTACACCCCCGCCGATAACGATGGCGGTTGCTGGCGTGAGGCGAGGAGGTTGCGTGAGCGGCGAACCGGGAAGACGGCCTCGCAGCATTTCGCGTTTGCGGCCGAAGCCAGGAAATTTGCTTACTTGAAATCCGGCTTGTTCCAAGCCGCGCCGTACCCAGCCGGCACAAGTATAGGTGGCAAACGTGGCGCCTGGCCGAGATGCCCGTACGACATTCTCGAACACAGCTTGTGTCCACATTTCGGGATTGCATGCGGGCGAGAAACCATCGAGGAACCATGCATTGATGCCTGCGCGGACTTCAGGCAGCGCCTCGGCTACATCGCCTATCACTAGCGTGAGGCGTATTCGTCCACCGGCAAAGCTCCACCGATTCCAGCCGGGTACGCGGCGATGCCAGCGTGCAATAAAATCATCAGTGTACCGCTGCAACACTGGCCACAACGCCAGTACCTCGGTCAGATCCTGCTCATCAAGTGGATATTTTTCGACGCTAAAAAAATCCAGGCTGCTTCCGGGTGGAGCGGCCGCGTCGAATAGCTGCCAGGCGCATAAGAAATTCAGCCCGGAGCCGAATCCTGTCTCGCCAATGGCAAATTTATCCGCGCTCGACAATGCGGCAAAACGCTCGGCCAGTTGATTGCCTTGCAGAAAAACATGGCGTTTTTCCGCCAGTCCGGAATCGCTTGAGAAATAAACATCGCCGAAGCGGCTGGAATACGGCTGCCCGTGCCGCCAATCAAGCATCTATGGGAGGATTAAGCCATGCGGTTTCGTCAAAAATCATTTTCGTAACTGAACTCGGATGATGAAGATCGTCGAAGTGAAACCCTTCGGAATCCGTGGTAAATCGATGAGGACCGGGTTGATGGCAGGTAGCGGCGGTAATACATACTAACCATCACTCGATGTCACTTATAGACTTCCGTAACTTGATCGGCTCCGCGCTTTTCTTACGCATTCGAAGATTGAGAAACTCCACGCTGACTGAAAATGCCATGGCAAAATAAATATATCCTTTCGGGACATGCACGTCGAAACCTTCGATTATCAGGGTGACTCCTACCAGTATCAGGAACGCAAGGGCAAGAATCTTGATCGTCGGGTGGTTATCCACAAATTCCCCTATCGACTTGGCCGCCATTAACATAACCAGCACAGCCAAAATGATAGCAATCGCCATTAACGAAATATGTTCGACCAGGCCGACCGCGGTTATTACCGAATCCAGCGAAAAAACAATGTCAAGAATGGCAATTTGCGTCAGCACCATCCCCATGCTTGCCGCGGCAACAGCCTTGTTGCCGGCATTGTCCACACCTTCGATACTGTTGTGTATTTCATGCGTTGCTTTGGTCAAAAGAAACAGGCCGCCTCCTATCAGAACGACATCACGCCCTGAAATCGAGTTGCTGAATACCGTGAACCACGGTTTGGTTAAGCTCATTACCCATGAAATGGAGAACAGCAAACCGAGGCGAGTGATCATCGCCAGGCTCAAGCCCACTCTTCTTGCGAAATTGCGCTGAGCCTCGGGAAGGCGCCCGACAAGAATGGAGATGAAGATAATGTTGTCTATCCCCAACACGATTTCCAGGGCGGTTAGCGTGACCAATGCTATCCATGCTTCCGGGCTAGTCAGCCACTCGAACATCAGCTTCCCCTATTTTGGAGTTATCACTATTTTGAATGCCGCTATTCTCCCATTCCTGTTCCTCTTACGCCAGACGTCGTCATCGTCGCATAAAGCTCTAACGCTTTAAGCTCACGGATATCCCGCGTCGTTTTCAGGGACTGATATCGCAGCGGTAGCGGGAAAAAGGTCTGGGCGAGCTTATGCGATGACGCCCAAGCTTACGGCGAACCAGCAATCGGGATCCGTCCAGATATGCGCGACCTCGAAGCCGCCGTGGTGAAGCAGTCCTTCGAGGCACTCCACGGTGTACTTATAGCTATTTTCAGTGTGGATACGTTCACCCTGATAAAACCGCAGGGTTTTATCAAGGGCGTCTACCCTCACGGACTGGGGGCATGTGCTTTCCAGATGCAGTTCAATCCGCGATGCGGCCTCGTTCCAGAATGAGACGTGGCGAAAAGCATCCGGTTCAAAATGACCGCCGAGTTCGCGGTTAATCCGGACGAGAAGGTTCTTGTTGAACGAGGCGGTTATTCCGGCACTGTCGTTATACGCCGCATGCATGACGTTGCTATTCTTCACAAGATCCACCCCAAGCAGCAGCTGATCTCCGCTAGATAGGTGCCGCGCGATGCTTTGAAGCAGGGAAATGGCATCTTCCTGTTCCAGATTACCAATACTCGAGCCAATGTACAGAACCAGGCGTGGCGGAGCTTGCCGGCCCAGAAATGTCAGGTCTTCGAAATCTCCGACATGGGGATGCACATTCACCGACTCCAATTCTTTTTCCACTTCGTCTTTGGCCAATTGCAATGCAGCGTCGGATACGTCGAGCGGAAAATAATTGACGCTGGGCTGCCGCCGCAGCAATGAGCGCAGCAGGATGCGCGTCTTGGTCGCGGTGCCCGCACCAAGTTCACCAACAGAAACGTTCTGGCCGAGCCGGGAGCATATTTCATCGGCATGTGTCATCAATATGGCTGCTTCCGTCCGTGTCGGGTAATACTCGGGCAAACACGTGATTTGTTCAAACAGGGCCGAGCCTTGCGCATCGTAAAGCAACTTCGGCGGCAGCATTTTGGGCGTGCGGGACAGACCCTCCAGCACGTCCCCGGCGATCAACGATAGGGGGCTCAATTCAGACGTGATCATGAGTCTGTCCTATCACGTGCAAGCCCATCCTGGGCCAATCTTATGCCGGAAAACTGCCAACGCGCCTGCGGGGGGAAATAATTGCGATAAGATTTACGTATATGCGATGCCGGCGTGGCGCAGGAACCGCCGCGTAACACGATTTGATTACACATGAATTTACCGTTGTATTCCCCTTCAAGGCCTGCCGGAGGGCAATAACCGGGATATGCGGAATAGGGGCTTGCTGTCCATTCCCAGGCGTCTCCAAAAATCTGCTGCAGACCCGCCTGCGCCGTGGCTGGGCGCGGATGGTATGTCTCGCTCTCAAGCAGGTTTCCGGACGTCATGGCCGAATTCCCGGCGAAGCCTGCGGCCACCTCCCATTCGAACTCGGTCGGAAGCCGCGCATTTGCCCATCGAGCGAATGCGTCGGCTTCGTAGAAGCTGACGTGACAGACCGGTTCATTGGGATTCAATGGCAGGGTGCCTCTGCAAGTAAACTGAGTCCACCCATCCTCTGTCCGCTCCCAGTAGAGCGGCGCTGTCCAGCCTTCACCGGAAACGTGGTCCCATGCGTCCGACAGCCATAGTTCCGGCCGCGTGTAACCACCATCGTCCATGAACGCCTGATACTCTTTATTGGTCACAAGGCGAGAGCCGATACGAAAGGGCGTTATATAGGTGCGATGCCGCGGCAACTCATTATCAAATGCAAAACCGCGCAGATCATGTCCAGCCTCATAGATACCTTCGTCGAAATAGCACCACGCCAGGGGTGCGCCGCCAGACTCGACGGCCTGCATCTGACTGGGCTGGTAACTGGGCCGTAGCGGATTGGTCCAGAATGCATGCTTGATGTCGGTAATGATCAGTTCCTGATGTTGCTGCTCATGATTCAGTCCCAATTCGAGCAATCGTAACGTCTCGGCAGAAGCTTCACGCGCAAGTAGTTCGCGGACGCCGCTGTCTACATAAGTCCGATAATGACGAATCTGATCGAGCGTAGGGCGTGAAAAGGTGCCGCGAATGGCGCGATTGGGATGATTTCCAAGCCGCTTGTAGTAGGAGTTGAACAGGAAACCGAAGCGCGCATCGAAGGGAGCGTAGTCCCGCATGTGCGGAGCCAGAATAAAGGTCTCGAAGAACCAAGTCGTATGTGCACTATGCCATTTTGCCGGGCTGGCGTCCGGCATGGATTGAACCATTTGATCGTCCGGCCCGAGAGTTTCAACCAGCTTCAACGTTTGATTGCGCACCTCATCATATCGCTCGAGCCATTTTCGCGAAAGCGACGCGCGTTCGGTACGCATGAGGGAAGTTTTGATCACGGTTAACTCATCTCCTCAAGGCTTTTAATCTACGTCCGGCGAGCGCTCGGTTGCCGGATTCAGGTTCAAATATCCCAGGTCAAGTTGCCCTGCGGTTTCAGATGACCATTTTTTTGCATTTTCTATTAACATTAATGCTCATTCTGTGCGCTGGCAGACATAGCAGCTTCCAGCAGCGGCGGCGTTATTGCCCTCCATCGATATCAGTAGTAAGGAATCATTCAGCTGCGGGATGTCCCGCAGGTCATCTACTGCTTACGCTCGCGTTGCTTTGCTTTACGCGGTTGGTGAGTATTGTGAAGAGAATGTCAGAAAAACTTGTTTTTGTACGTTACCGCACTGACCGTATTTGATCGATCGCGCATCCTGTATCGGCCTGAAACGCTTTTACCCGATTGGATTTCTTCGCCGGGCATATAGCAGTAACGAGGATTTCTCAATACTACATTTAGAGGAGATAAACATGAGCTACGAAGATCGCGATACCTATGGCATGTACAAAAACTACGACGAAAAGGGGCCGGGACCCCGCTTGATGGGTGCGGATACGCTTATCGGAGACGATGTTTACAACCATAAGGAAGAAGATCTGGGGGATATCAAGGAAATCATGCTGGATGTCAACAATGGCAGAATTGCCTATGCGGTATTGTCTTTCGGGGGATTTCTCGGTATTGCCAACAAGCTGTTCGCGGTGCCATGGAGCGCACTGACCCTGGATACCGTGAACAAGCGTTTCCTGCTCAAGGTGGATAAGGAACGCCTCGAATCCGCACCGGGTTTCGATAAGGATAATTGGCCGGATATGGCGGACCCGACCTGGCAAAATACCATCCATTCCTACTATGGCACAACGTCATATATGGATACCAAGTCCTCCAAGGACTACACGACGCCAGCTCACAGGAACGACGAAAGAATCATACCGGTGGCCCCAGTGGGAACTGACAGCGTAAAAAATGATACTGAAGATTACGTTCATAAATAAAAGCCCTGGCGCCGCTGATTTTCAAGAATTAGGCGAACATTAGGCGAACAAAAGAGGCAAGATTATCTTGCCTCTTTTTTCTAATGATGGTCGAACATCTGTTTAAGTGTTTTTTTCCAGCAACACTCCCATCCTCCCATCGATCGACATGATCTGATCTGTCATGGCCGTTAGCCTTGAATGCACGATCAATGCGTTGATTGCCCCTACGGTTCGATGCGGTTGGGCGTTTATCTGTTTGCTCCTGTAGCCTGTTAAAATCGGCGGGATGCATCCCATTCCGTACTGGTCGCTTTCCGGCTTTTATTTTTTTCATTTCGCTTTCATCGGCGCGTTTGCTCCTTACTGGAGCCTGTATCTCAAATCTATTTCCTTCAGCGCTTTCCAGATTGGTGTGCTGATGTCGCTGCTGCATGTCACGCGCGTATTTGCGCCGACCGCGTGGGGCTGGCTTGCCGATCACACCGGTAAGCGGCTGCTGATCGTGCAACTGGCTGCGATTACGGGATTAATAAGCTATTGCGGAGTCTTTTTTGGAGAATCGTTCGCCTGGATGGCCGCAACGATGGCGTTGATGAGTTTTTTCTGGAGCGCGTCGTTGCCGTTGATCGAGGCGACCACGCTCTCTTATCTTGGTGAAAGTACTGCCAGATATGGGCGCATTCGAGCGTGGGGCTCGCTCGGGTTTATTTTCGCGGTGATAGCTGTCGGTTATCTGCTTGATGCCACAGATATCACCGCATTATTGTGGGCAGTGCTGGGATTCAAACTGGGTATCGTAATTTGTTCCCGTCAGATTCCTGAAGCCGAAATAATGCTTCACCCTGCCGAGGGTTTGTCTGTACGGCAGATATTCAAACGGCCGGAGGTGCTGGCTTTTTTTGCCGCCTGCTTTTTGATGGCCCTCGCCCATGGGCCCTATTACACTTTTTATTCGATTTATCTGGTGGAGCATGGTTACAGCAAGAGCATTGTCGGTTGGTTGTGGGCTACGGGCGTGATTTGCGAAATCGGCGTGTTTTTTCTCATGCCGCAACTCATGCATCGATTCTGCCTGAAGCAGATTATGGCTTTCAGTTTCATTTGCGCGATAGCGCGCTTTTTGATGATAGGCTGGGGGGTGGAATGGCCAGCCATGATATTGCTAGCACAAATACTGCATGCCGCGACCTACGGCGCCCATCATGCCGCGGCGATGATGGTGGTCCATCATTTCTTTCGCGGGCGCCATCAGGCTAAGGGGCAGGCTCTCTACACCAGCCTGACATTTGGGCTCGGCGGCGCATTTGGGGGCATATTCAGCGGTTACATCTGGGAGGGACTGGGGCCCGCACTTACATTCACCATAAGCGCGGTGGCCGTTTTACTTGGCCTGGGATTGGTAATGTGGAAAATGAACGTTGATCGATGATGTAAAAGGCAGGAGTTAAAAGCTCCTTGGATATTCTCATCTATTTCTTGTTGCCGCGTTATGGGATAATCCTGAATTCCTTGGAAATTCCATAAGATGCAAACTTTATACGACAAACTCTGGCAAAGCCACGTTGTGCATGAGGAATCCGATAAACCGGATGATATGGCGCTGCTTTACATCGATCGCCACCTGGTGCATGAAGTTACCAGTCCGCAAGCGTTTGAAGGACTGAAACTGGCCGGACGCAGGCCATGGCGCCTGGATTCGATTCTTGCCGTAGCGGATCATAATGTGCCCACCACCGGACGCAGCCGTGGGATCAGGGATCCGATATCGCGTCTGCAAGTGGAGACTCTCGACCAGAATTGCGAGGAATTGGGTATCACTGAATTCAGGATGAATGACCTGCGCCAGGGCATCGTTCATGTAATCGGCCCCGAGCAGGGCGCTACGCTTCCCGGCATGACTGTAGTATGCGGGGATTCGCATACCAGCACGCATGGCGCCTTTGCCTGCCTTGCCTTTGGCATCGGTACGTCGGAAGTGGAGCACGTGCTGGCAACGCAGTGCCTGCTGCTGAAAAAAGCAAAAGCGATGCAGATTCTGGTCGAAGGTGAGCTTGGGCATGGCATCACTTCCAAGGATATTGCCCTCGCCATCATTGGTAAAATTGGTACAGCGGGTGGTACCGGATACGCCATCGAATTCGCCGGCGGGGCGATACGCGCGCTTTCCATGGAGGGGCGCATGACACTTTGCAATATGGCAATTGAGGCGGGGGCGCGTGCCGGCATGGTGGCGGCGGACGATATCACTATCGAATATCTCAGCGGACGCCCTTTTGCACCAAAAGGTGACTTATGGGAAAAAGCGGTTACTTACTGGCGCACCTTGAAAAGCGATGAGGGCGCAAGCTTCGACAAGGTAATATCGCTGGACGCGGCACAGGTCAAGCCCCAGGTAACCTGGGGAACATCTCCGGAAATGGTGACGACGATCGATGGGAAGGTGCCAGACCCATCGCAGATTGCTGATGTCGTGAAGCGTCATGACATGGAGCGCGCTCTGAAATATATGGGACTTGCACCCAACACTCCGATTAGCGAAATTCGCCCGGATAAGGTATTCATTGGTTCCTGCACGAATGCGCGCATCGAAGATTTGCGAATTTCGGCGGAAGTAGTAAAAGGCCGGCATATTGCTGCGAACATCAAGCTTGCCCTGGTCGTACCGGGTTCCGGCTTGGTGAAGTATCAGGCGGAGCAGGAAGGGCTGGATAAGATATTCCGGGAAGCGGGATTTGAATGGCGCGAACCGGGCTGCTCCATGTGTCTTGCGATGAATGACGACCGGCTCGCTCCGGGAGAACGCTGCGCTTCCACGTCCAACCGTAATTTTGAAGGCAGGCAGGGGCAAGGGGGGCGAACACACCTGGTGAGTCCGGCGATGGCGGCGGCGGCGGCAGTGGCTGGACACTTTGTGGATGTACGGGAAATATATTAATATTTAAACTTAAAAGGTTTTTTACTAGAAGAGGGGTTGCTATGAAAATGTTGTCCGTAATGATTGCATTGATCGCTGTTTTCCAGTTATCCGCATGTAATACTTTGGGTGGGGTAGGGAAGGATATTCAGAAGGGTGGCGAAGCGATTGAGAAATCGGCAAAGTAACGCGTGGAAAAATTTCATTCTTGCAAGGGGCTGGTAGCGCCGCTGGATCGTGCCAACATCGACACCGACGCTATCATTCCCAAGCAGTTTCTGAAATCGATCAAGCGGTCCGGTTTCGGACAGAATCTGTTCGACGAGTGGCGTTACCTGGATCACGGCGAACCGGGGATGAGTAGCGGACAGCGTAAGCTTAACCCGGATTTCATACTTAACCTACCTCGTTACCGGGGCGCGCAAATATTGCTTGCCCGCGCGAATTTTGGCTGTGGTTCGAGCCGTGAGCATGCGCCCTGGGCTCTTCAGGATTACGGCTTCAGGGCGATTATCGCGCCCAGCTTTGCCGACATCTTTTTCAACAATTGCTTCAAGATAGGTCTGCTGCCTATTGTGCTCGACGCAAAGAATGTGGATCAGTTGTTCCGCGAGGTGCAGGCGGAAGAAGGTTATTGCGTGGTTGTTAGTCTGGAAGATCAGTCGGTGACTACGCCCGGCGGTGAAGCCTTCTTGTTCGAAGTCGATCCTTTCCGCAAGCATAGCCTGTTGAATGGTCTGGATGAAATAGGATTGACATTGCAGCACGTGGGCGAAATCAAGGCGTTCGAGGAAAAGCACCGCGCGGCGCAGCCTTGGCTGTTTGCATAGAAGGATTTTTGGTCACTCGATAAATTCAAAGTTCCGGGTAAGTCCATTTATCAGCAGAGGGCGTGCAGTTGGGTAAGCGGCTATTCGTGCAGCGGTGCTCGCAAATTCGCATCTATTGAGGTCCCGTTATGAAAATCGCAATCCTGGCCGGTGATGGTATCGGCCCGGAAATTATCACGCAAGCGGTGCGAGTACTGGAGGCACTGAAGAGCGATGGATTAAAATTTGAACTGGAACCGGGTTTATTGGGAGGGTGCGCGGTCGATGCCGCCGGCGAACCATTTCCGGAGGCGACACGCAGGCTGGTCGCCGAGGCGGATGCCGCCATTCTGGGTGCCGTAGGCGGCCCGCGATATGATGTACTGCCGCGTCAGCTAAGGCCCGAGCAGGGT
This sequence comes from Nitrosospira sp. Nl5, assembly GCF_900102495.1. GTDB lineage: Bacteria > Pseudomonadota > Gammaproteobacteria > Burkholderiales > Nitrosomonadaceae > Nitrosospira. The sequence continues at coordinate 74,960 of NZ_FMVQ01000001.1, forward strand.
TTGCTCGGCATACGCAAAATGCTGGGTTTATTCGCCAATCTCCGTCCGGCGGTGCTTTACCCCGAGCTTGCCAATGCTTCGACGCTGAAACCGGAAATCGTGGCGGGACTGGATATTCTCATTGTCCGGGAGTTGACCGGGGACATTTATTTTGGCGAGCCGCGCGGAATCGAACTGCGCGACGGTCAACGGGTCGGTTTCAATACCATGATTTATAGCGAAGCAGAGATATCCAGAATCGCCCATGTAGCCTTCCGCGCGGCACGCAAGCGCAAGCGCAAGCTTTGCTCGGTGGACAAGATGAACGTGCTCGAATGCACCCAATTATGGCGCGATGTAGTCGTGGAGACGGCGAAAGACTACCCGGAGGTGGAACTCTCGCATATGCTGGTGGATAATGCCGCGATGCAGCTGGTGCGCAACCCCGGGCAGTTCGACGTCATGGTGACGGGAAACATGTTCGGCGATATCCTGTCAGACGAGGCTTCCATGCTGACAGGATCGATCGGAATGTTGCCGTCGGCGTCCCTGGACGATAAGAACAAGGGGTTATATGAGCCCATCCATGGCTCGGCTCCGGATATTGCCGGCAAAGACGTGGCCAACCCCTTGGCGACAATATTGTCGGCGGCGATGATGCTGCGCTACACGTTTGATCAGGAAGCGGCGGCGGGGCGCATTGAGAATGCGGTGAAAAGGGTGTTGGCGCAGGGTTATCGCACTCAGGATATCTATGAACCGGGAATGAAGAAGGTTGGTACCGCGGAAATGGGAGACGCGGTTCTGGCAAATATATAGTACAAGTAGGGAGAGACCAGGAATTGGTTCCTGAAGAGAGAGGCGATCAATGAAACGAGTCGGATTTATTGGCTGGCGGGGTATGGTGGGTTCAGTGCTCATGCAGCGGATGCGGGAAGAAGATGATTTCGCACTGGTTGAGCCGGTATTTTTCACTACCTCCCAGAAGGGTGGCAAAGGGCCGGATATCGGCCGCGAAATATCGCCCCTTAAAGATGCGTACAACCTGGATGAACTCAAGGCAATGGATATTCTCGTTTCCTGCCAGGGAGGTGATTATACCAGCGCGGTTTTCGACAAGCTGCGTCAGAGCGGCTGGCAGGGTTATTGGGTGGATGCGGCTTCGACATTGCGCATGGGTCAGGATGCCGTCATTATCCTTGATCCGGTCAATCTGCCCGTCATCAAGCAGGCGCTGCACGATGATGTGAAGAATTACATCGGCGGCAATTGCACTGTGAGCTTGATGCTGATGGCGGTGGGCGGGTTATTTGAAGAAGATATGGTGGAATGGATGAGCGCCATGACCTATCAGGCGGCTTCCGGCGCCGGCGCGCAGAACATGCGGGAATTACTGATGCAGATGGGCGAAGCGCATCGGGTGGCCAAAGATTTATTGGACGATCCGGCTTCTGGCATTCTTGATATTGACCGGGAAGTAGCAGGGACAATGCGCAATGGGAATTTTCCGACCGAGAATTTTGGCGTGCCCCTGGCGGGCAGTCTCATCCCCTGGATAGACAGGGACCTTGGCAACGGGCAGACACGGGAAGAATGGAAAGGCCAGTCCGAGACGAACAAGATACTGGGACGCAGTGATCACGCCGTGCCGGTTGACGGCATCTGCGTTCGGGTCGGCGCAATGCGCTGTCATAGTCAGGCGTTGACCATCAAATTGAAGAAGGACGTTCCGCTGGATGAGATCGAGGATGTTCTTTCCGCTTCCAACAGTTGGGTACGGGTTGTACCCAACGAGCGCGAGAGTACAATGAAAGAACTTACGCCCGCCATGGTTACAGGGACACTGGCGATACCGGTAGGACGATTGCGTAAGCTTTCCATGGGGGGGGAATACCTTTCCGCATTCACGGTGGGTGATCAGTTGCTGTGGGGCGCCGCAGAGCCGCTGCGCAGAATGTTGAGAATTCTGGTGGAAGCCTGAGAATTGTGAAGCATTTTTGCGCTCTTAACGATAATCATGAAGACGCGATGAAGGTGAACCCCCGTATGCTTGCCCTGGCCGTTCCGTTGCCTGTTCCTATCGGGCATCTCTAAAAACAAAGATGCGGCCGCTTGCCTGGTTTCTCCGTTGCTGCTGTTAGCGAGATTTCAGTTTACAGTTTTAGACTGTTCAGTATTAAAGATAAGCTTCAGCTAATTTCTATTTGCCGCAACCAACTGAATCACTCTAATTTTTCCTGTGCGCAAGTTTACTTCTAAAGCATGTTTACTGTTAATTGCGCTCCTGTCTTCGGCGATGATCCAGGCGGCGGGTTTGGGCAGGCTGACTGTCACTTCCGCTCTGGGGCAACCGTTCAAGGCGGAAATCGATCTGGTTGCGGTAAAAAAAGAGGAACAGCATTCCTTAATGGCGCGCCTTGCCTCACCAGATACCTTTCGCCACGCGAACGTGGATTATGTGCCTCTCCTTTCCACGTTTAAAGCAAGTATCGAAAACCGTCCTGACGGGCGACTTTACGTCAAAATCAGTTCTCCTCAATCCATCACCGAGCCGTTCCTGAACATGCTGATTGAGTTGAATTGGCCGTCGGGGCGGCTGCTGCGGGAATACACGGTGTTGCTTGCTCCACCAGAAATCGATGCGCATCCATCGGGAACGTCGACCGGCCAATCGAATCAACCCTCCGTTCCTGCTTCCACAACTTCCACTAAAGCTGAGCCGGCCGCCGGGGAAAAAACGGCTTTATCGATCAAAAGTCAGGTCCTTGGTGAAAAGCGACTGGGGCTGGACTCCGGGTCGATAGGAAAGGCCCATAGTGTCTATGGCCCAGTAAAGCGAGGCGAAACGTTAGTACGAATCGTACAGAATATTATTCCCCCTCCTGGAATCAGCGTTAACCAGATGCTGATCGCTCTTCATCGTGCAAACCGGGACGCATTCCTCGACAATAATACGCATCGGCTTAAGGCAGGTTCGATTCTACGGGTGCCGGATGACAGCGAAATCGGTGCGATAACTCCGGCGGAAGCGGACAAAGAAGTGAAAATGCAGACAGCGGATTGGAACCGGTACAAACTGGCGGAGTTTATAGGCTTGCGCCCGGTTAATGAAGAACTGAGGCAAACTGTTACCGGAAAGATCAGCTCTAATGTTGAGGCGGATATCTCGGCTAAAGAGCCGGCCAGGGAGATTCTAAAGCTTTCCAAGGGCGAAGAGTCCTGGAACGCTGGGAAGATAGCTGGCGCGGAGAACGCCGTCGGGATGAACGCGGGCGGAAAAGGCGGCGCGGAGGCAAGTGGTGCGAAGGACCGGCTTCTTGCGATGGAGGAAGAAGCCGTAGCGAAGAGCAGGTCGCTGAGCGAAGCCAATGAGCGCGTCGCGCTGCTTGAAAAAAATATCAAGGAATTAGAACGCCTTCTGGAGTTGAAAAGCGTTGTCCTGGCGGACATGCAGAAACGGGTGGAAGCTATTGCGCCGGACGGCGCCATGCTATCCGATCCGCCTGCGGCAATCTCCCCCCAGGATGCACTGACTCCAGAGCCTCCCGGCTTGGAAACCCAGGCTCCGCCTCTTGTCGCCGAAGCAGGCAACGTGGATGAAGTGGCGACAACGCCACCAGCACCAACGACAGTCGAGTCTGCGACGGAAATAGCGGAGCCCATGCAAGCTCAAGCTATCGAAAAGTCGGGCCAGGGAGCGGCTTCGGCGCCCCGGCAGCCGGGCAAAAGTTCGTTGATCGATGATATGACGGCTAATATCGAATATTTGGGTGGCGCGCTTATTCTTCTGATCACCGGTATCGTCGGCGTATCCATGATCGGCCGGCCAAAGGAAGTATCGCCGGAGTCCAACGCGGACAAGGTCTCTCCCGCCTCCGACCCCCGGTTGCAGGGTAAAGCGGTGCCCGAGACACCGGTGGCGATGACGCCGAACGGTATCTCCCCGGGAACCGCTGCCGCCCAGGCTGATGAAATAGATTCGCCCGCCAAAGCTGAAGCTTATCCCGGTACCAGCAATATTCAAGCCTCGAATGTTCTCAAGGAAGCCTCGGAAGGAGATTACGTCAATCCGGGTCGTGAGACCGCCGGCTCAACGTCTTCCGCCGTGCCCTCAGCGGAAACCGGACTGATGGACGTCAGTTTCAATCTGGACGCCATACGGCGCGCGACGCCGGAGGAATTCGTGGAAAGGAATACCCACTGGCATGAAATCGTCAGCAAGCTTGACCTGGCCAGAGCGTATCAGGAAATGGGTGACAAAGAGGCCGCCAGGCAAGTTCTTCGGGAAGTGGCCCATGAGGGCGACGTTCAGCAGCAAGAGAGCGCAAGACGAATGCTGGCCGCTTTGTAGTTTCTGCCGGGTTACCATTATTTCGCGCTCAACATTTAACCAATCGGATACTGCTACGGCGGCGTTGTTCCAAAAATTTCTTCGGTTTCAATCCCGCTGCTGCTTCCCCAGGAATTTCGCCCTGCATCACAATAACATGATGTCGCTTCTGTTATGAGAATCGCCTTGGGGGTGGAGTATGACGGTAGCGAGTATTGTGGCTGGCAAAGCCAGCCATCGGGTGGCTCGGTGCAGGATGCGCTGGAAGCCGCGTTGTCGAAAATCGCGTGTAGCGACGTGCGGGTCACTACGGCGGGACGCACGGATACGGGCGTCCATGCCTCATATCAAGTACTGCATTTTGACACGCAGGCACAGCGGCCAATGAATGCCTGGGTACGGGGTGTCAACGCGTTGCTGCCTGATAGCATCGCGGCATTGTGGGCCTTGCAAACCACGGATGATTTCCATGCTCGCTACTGCGCCAGCGAGCGTTGTTATCTCTATCTGCTATTGAATCATCCCGTGCGCCCGGGGCTTTATCACGGCAAGATCGGGTGGTTTCACCAGGCTCTCGATGTTGAACGCATGCGGGTTGCGGCACAAATGCTGCTCGGTGAGCATGACTTCAGCGCTTTTCGCGCTGCCGAGTGTCAGGCTAAATCACCAGTGCGCAATTTGACAAGACTGGAAATTACCCGGCAGGGGGACATCATCGCATTTGAGTTGCGTGCCAATGGATTTTTGCATCATATGGTACGCAATATTGTGGGTTGCCTGATTTACGTGGGCAAAGGCAAATACCCGCCGGAATGGATGCGGAAACTGCTGGAAGGCCGCAAGCGTAGTGACGCCGCCCCTACTTTTTCCGCTGCAGGGTTATACTTGGCCGGAATCACCTATGATCCCAAATGGAAGTTGCCACATTTTGTCGAGCCACCGCTTGCCGCTCTATTGCCGAGGATGAGCAGGCCGGGACAATCAGGCTGCAATATGAAAATAAGATAATCCGCAAGGATATGGCTATCCGAGTAAAAATTTGTGGAATCACACGTGTTGAGGATGCAATGACGGCGGTGCGTCTCGGTGCGCATGCGATTGGTCTTGTATTCTGGAGACAAAGCCCGCGGTATGTCGCGCCTGCCGCAGCTCGTGCGATCATTGCGTCGCTGCCGCCATTTGTTAGCGCGGTGGGCGTCTACGTTGATCCCGATCCGGAATGGGTAAAAGAAACTTCTTCAGCAGCCGGACTGAATATGCTGCAGTTTCATGGTAACGAGTCCCCGGAATTTTGCCGGGAATTTCCGCTGCCTTATATAAAAGCCATGCGAGTCAGAGCCGGGGTAGATTTGCTACAATACGCAACCCGTTATAACGACGCCATGGGGCTGTTGCTTGATACCTATGTTAAAGGCGAACCGGGCGGCACCGGACACGCGTTTGACTGGAATTTGATTCCACGAAACCTATCGCTGCCGTTGATCCTTTCCGGTGGATTGCACGCCGGCAACGTGACGGCGGCAATCAAGCAGGCCCAACCCTGGGCGGTGGATGTGTCGAGCGGTGTGGAAACGGCCAAAGGCATCAAGGATCCGGAGAAAATTGCCGCTTTCATGCGAGGAGTTCAAGATAGTGAACGTTTATGATCTTCCTGACAGGCATGGTCACTTTGGGCCCTATGGCGGCGTGTTTGTCGCCGAGACGCTGATCGCGGCGCTGGAGGAATTGCGAGTTCAATACGAACGCTATCGCAATGACGCCGATTTTCAGGCCGAATTTGCCGATGAATTGAAGCACTATGTGGGACGCCCCAGTCCCATCTATCACGCAAAACGGTGGTCGGCGCATCTTGGGGGAGCGCAGATTCTGTTGAAGCGCGAAGATCTGAATCATACCGGCGCGCATAAAATCAACAATGCCATCGGACAGGCGCTCCTTGCGCGGCGCATGGGCAAGTCGCGCGTGATCGCGGAAACCGGCGCGGGTCAGCATGGTGTGGCAAGTGCAACGGTCGCCGCGCGCTATGGAATCGAATGTGTGGTTTACATGGGTTCCGTGGATGTGGAACGCCAGGCCGCCAACGTTCACCGGATGAAACTCCTGGGAGCAACGGTGGTGCCGGTCGAATCGGGTTCCCGAACACTGAAGGATGCCCTCAATGAAGCCATGCGCGACTGGGTTACCAACATTGGAGATACGTTTTATATCATTGGCACGGTGGCGGGACCGCATCCGTATCCGATGATGGTGCGTGATTTTCAGGCGATTATCGGACGGGAAGCAATTGTGCAAATGCAGGAAGAATACGGGCGCCAGCCGGATGCGTTGATCGCCTGTGTAGGTGGCGGCTCGAACGCCATCGGCCTTTTTTACCCCTATATAGATAATAACAACATCCGCATGATAGGCGTGGAAGCAGCGGGACATGGAATTGAAAGCGGCCGGCATGCCGCTACCCTGACGACAGGAAGGCCTGGCGTGCTGCACGGGAATCGAACCTATTTGATCCAGGATGAGAATGGGCAAATTATCGAAACCCACTCCATTTCAGCGGGCCTGGATTATCCTGGCGTCGGTCCGGAACATGCATGGCTCAAGGACAGCAACCGTGCTGAGTACGTAGGAATAACCGACGACGAAGCGCTGGCGGCATTCCATGCCTTATGCCGCTACGAAGGCATCATGCCGGCGCTGGAATCCAGCCACGCGCTGGCTTATGTCGCCAAGCTCGCTCCTACACTCGGCCGGGACAAGTTGCTGCTGGTGAATCTCTCCGGACGCGGGGATAAGGATATGGCCACCGTTGTTGCGCGGGCCTCCGATATCACCCTCTAACCGAACCCGGTATTTCATGTCCCGTATTGCAATCGTATTCGACAAACTGCGCGTGCAAGGCAGAAAAGCGCTAATCCCTTTCATTACCGCCGGCGATCCCGAACCGGCGATGATGGTCCCGCTGATGCAAGAGCTGGTGAAGGCCGGCGCCGACATTATTGAACTGGGAGTGCCGTTTTCCGACCCCATGGCCGATGGGCCCACGATACAGCGCTCTTCGGAAAGGGCATTGAAGCACCATGTTGGTTTGAACGATGTATTGACAATGGTGGCGGAATTTAGAAAAGGCAATACATACACGCCGGTAGTGCTGATGGGGTATGCTAATCCGGTAGAAGCCATGGGTTACGAGAAATTCACGGCAAGAGCAAAGGAGTGCGGCATAGACGGCGTGCTGACAGTGGATTATCCCCCGGAGGAAAGCGCGGAATGGGTGAAATATCTCGAACACCAGCAGATCGATGCCATTTTTTTGCTCTCCCCCACTACGCCGCAAGCACGCATCGAACAGGTGGCGGAAATGGCCCGGGGGTACGTGTATTACGTTTCATTGAAAGGCGTGACGGGTGCATTGAATCTCGACCTGAACGATGTGGCCAGTAAATTGGCCCAGCTGCGTTCGGTGATTTCCATTCCCATTGGCGTTGGCTTCGGGATACGCGACGGCGGGACGGCCAAGGCCGTGGCGGCGCTCGCCGATGCAGTAGTCGTCGGAAGCCGCATCATCGAGGAAATAGAAAATTCATCGAAGGAGAAGGTGTTGGCGAATGTCTATCACCTGGTAAAAAGCCTCCGCAGCGCAATCGACGGAGCCGACAGAAGCTGATGAGCTGGTTTCAGAAACTTCTCCCGCCGAAAATCAAACGCAAGGAAAGCGGCGAAAAGAAAGCCGTACCCGAAGGGTTATGGAGCAAATGCGCCTCCTGCGAAGCGGTGCTGTATTACTCTGACCTCGGAAACAATCTCAATGTCTGCCCCAAGTGCAACCATCACAATCGCATTTCCGCCAGAGTGCGCCTCGATCTGCTGCTGGATGCCGAGGGACGCTATGAAATCGGTACCGAAGTGCTGTCACTTGATCCCCTTAAATTCAAGGATAGCAAACGCTATGTTGATCGCTTATCGGAGGCGAAAAGAGAGACTGAAGAAGACGATGCCCTGGTTGTCATGCAGGGCAGCGTAAAAACCATTCCCCTGGTTGCAGCGGCGTTTGAATTTGGCTTCATGGGCGGTTCGATGGGCTCGGTGGTAGGGGAGCGCTTTACGCGCGGGGTGCAGGTGTGTGTCGAGCAGCGCCTTCCGTTTGTGTGTTTTGCCGCCAGCGGTGGAGCGCGCATGCAGGAAGGACTGCTATCGCTCATGCAAATGGCCAAGACATCGGCGGCATTGACCCAGTTGAGCCAGGAACAGCTTCCTTTTATTTCGGTACTTACCGATCCCACCATGGGTGGCGTATCTGCCAGTTTTGCTTTCATCGGTGACGTGGTAATTGCCGAACCTGGGGCGCTGATCGGTTTTGCAGGGCCGCGCGTGATCGAGCAGACAGTGCGCCAAACCTTGCCGGAAGGCTTTCAGCGCGCCGAATTCCTGCTGGACCATGGAGCGATAGACATGATCGTGGATCGCAGGCGCATGCGTGATAAGCTTGCGAATCTTTGCACCTTGCTGATGCGCACGTCCGCGCCATCTTGATTCCCGGTTGCGTCTGCATAATCGTATCCCGAATGGCGCATGCGTTATGACAGAGCCCGATGCAAAAGCCAGGACGCTTTCCGACTGGCTGACCTGTCTCGAGCATCTGCATCCAAAAACCATCGAGATGGGGTTGGAGCGTGTCGATCAAGTCAGGGTTGCGCTAGGCCTTGCACCATCTTTCCCCATCATCACTGTCGGTGGCACCAACGGTAAAGGGTCAACATGCGCGATGATCGAGGCCATTCTGAGTTGTGCCGGGTATCGTGTGGGCTGTTACACTTCGCCACACCTGCTGCGTTACAACGAGCGCGTGCGGATAAGCCGGCAGGACGCGCGCGACGATGAATTGTGCAACGCTTTTCAGGCTGTGGAAGCAGCTAGGACCCGTACTGGTATTTCCCTGACTTATTTCGAGTTCGGCACGCTGGCGGCGGTGCAATTATTCAGTCAAGCGAGCGTGGATATCGCGATTCTGGAAGTGGGGCTGGGCGGGCGACTGGATGCGGTCAATATTTTTGATGCCGATTGCGCGGTGCTCACCAGCATTGACCTCGACCATATTGACTATCTTGGCGATACACGGGAAAAAATCGGATTCGAGAAGGCCGGAATTTTCAGAAGCGGCAAGACCGCGATCTGTTCGGACCCGGATATCCCGGCGACCGTCCGTTCCCATGCGGATATCATAGGTGCGAATTTGATGCACATTGGTGAACACTTCGGTTATTCACCCAACGCAGCCGATGCAACCCTGTGGGATTATTGGGGGCCCGGAGGAAAGCGTCATTCGCTTCCCCATCCCGCCCTGCGCGGCGTTTATCAATTGCGTAACGCCAGCGCCTGCCTTGCCGCTCTGGACGCCATCAGGGATTATTTGCCGATTACCATGCGCGACATACGCCAGGGCTTGCTGGAAGTCGTATTGCCGGGAAGGTTTCAGGTATTGCCGGGGCGACCGGTGAGGGTGCTTGATGTAGCGCATAATCCCGCTGCGGCCGAGGCCCTGGCTATTAACCTCGACAGTATGGGGCACTACCGGAAAACTTACGCGGTATTCGCAATGCTTGAGGATAAGGATATTGCCGGCGTGGCGCGGGCCCTTGCGGCAAGAGTGGACATATGGTTGGTAGCGGGGATCGATGTGCCTCGCGGCGCCTCGGCAAATGAAGTGACGCAGGCACTGGAAGCAGCCGGGGCAGATGAGGCGGCGGAGGCAATCCTTACCTTTCGCAATCCGGCAATTGCCTATGCGTATGCCTGTGAGCGGGCGGTCGAAAATGATAGAATCTGCGTATTCGGCTCGTTCCATACCGTAGCCGAAGCGTTACGGCATGGAAGTAAAGTTGAGCGCGGATAGCAATCAATCAAAATCAAATGGCAAAGACTGTCAGTGAAGAAGAGATTCAGCTTAGAAAACGTGCCAGACGGCGGCTGGTTGGCGCGATTACCCTGGCGGCGGCGGCAGTTGTGATTTTACCGATGGTGCTCGATAGTAAACCGGAGCAGCGAAATCAAGAGATTGACATCCGCATTCCCGCGGAAGACTCGGCGGACGAATTCGTTCCGGGAACTGCTCCCCGCATGGAGCCGCCAGCTACCGCTGTTCCCCAGCAATCGGCAACCGGGGTGCAACAGGAAGAGCGGGTAGAATCCAGGCCGCCGGTAAAGCCTTCCCAATCCAGAGCAGAACCGGTGGGGAAGCTGGCCGGGGCCGGGAAAGCCTCTGATTCCGCAGCTGAAGCGGGCAGCACCAAGGCGGCCGCCGCTGAACAATTTGTCGTGCAGTTGGGCGCCTTCTCCGATCCAGCCAAGGCAAGGCAACAACAGCAAAGTCTGATATCCAAGGATGCCAGGAAGGTCTATACGGAAACGCTTAAGGCAGACAAGGGCGAGATAACGCGTGTGCGCGTTGGCCCTTTCCGTACCCGCGAGGAAGCTGAGGGAGCGCGCGAGAAATTGAAGAAACTGGGATTTGATGGCGTCGTAACGGATAAATAGCGCCATGACGAATGTGTGGAACCATTAGCACGGGCGAATAGGCAAATTGTGCTGCTGTCATCCTGTCCTGCTTACGAATGACTATTTTCGATTACTCCGTTCTTGCAATACTTGTTTTATCGGTTTTGCTGAGCGTGGTACGCGGCGTAGTGCGCGAGTTATTGTCTCTGGCCGGTTGGATAATCGCGTTCATGGCGGCGAATTCATTCGCAGCCGGGTTTGCACCGATGCTGCCATCCATGATCAGTGGCGAATCGTTGCGGATAATACTGGCGTTTGCTGCGCTGTTTCTGTCGGCGCTGGTGGCGATGGGATTGGTGGCCATGCTGACATCAGCTGTAGTAAAAAGCGTGGGACTGGGATTTGCAGACAGGTTTTTTGGTTCGTTGTTTGGTTTTATACGCGGTTTGCTGGTCGTGTTATTAATCGTATTGGCAGCGGGATTGACTGCGCTGCCGCAGGAGCCATTCTGGCGGAAGGCCCTGTTAAGCAAGCCGCTGGAAACAGCGGCGATGCGGCTAACACCCTGGCTGCCGCAGGATTTATCCAAGCGCATTAATTACGGAAATTAAACGCAAAAAAATGAATGGTCATGGCGCAAGTATAATGGGCCGTCAGTAATCTATGTTTTATATTTCGCCCGGAATAATTCGTTGCTTCCCGATTGCCGGGATAAGAAAGGTTTTTTGCATGTCAAACGGTGTCGCGTCATTATTCCTGTTGACGTTTTAAAGTTGACAGATGAGCTGAAGCTTTGAGTTTTTGGTGGTACCGAATAAGCGTAAAAGAAGTTTCCAATACCTTTTTGTACAGCGTTAATCCAAGCCAATTTTGCGGAGTGCAATATGTGTGGAATTCTGGGTCTGGTTGCACAGACGCCCGCCAACCAGTTGCTCTATGACGGATTACTGGTGCTCCAACACCGCGGGCAGGATGCAGCCGGCATCGTTACCGCCCAGGACAATACGTTTCACATGCACAAGGGCAGCGGCCTGGTGCGAGATGTATTTCGCACGCGAAACATGCGTGCCCTGGCTGGCAATATGGGCCTTGGCCATGTGAGATACCCTACCGCCGGCTCCGCCGAATCTTCGGCCGAGGCACAGCCGTTTTATGTCAATTCGCCGTTCGGTATCGTGCTCGCGCACAATGGCAATCTTACGAATGCGGCGCAACTCAACCAGGAGTTATTCCGCGAAGATCTGCGCCATGTCAATACCAATTCAGATTCAGAAGTGCTTCTGAACGTGCTGGCCCACGAATTGCAGAGAAGCACGACAAACTACCATCTTGATCCCGCCGCTATTTTTGCCGCAGTGTCGGGGGTGCATCGGCGTTGCCGAGGCGCATACGCGGTAGTCGCGATGATTGCGGGATATGGGCTGGTGGCTTTTCGCGATCCTTACGGCATTCGGCCATTGGTGTTCGGTTGCGCCGATACCGAGCATGGAATGGAATATCTGGTGGCATCCGAAAGTGTGGCACTTGATACTTTAGGGTTTAAGCTGGTGCGCGATGTCGCGCCGGGAGAAGCAATTTTTATCGACGAGGACGGCAATTTCTACAGCAAACAATGCGCCGTCAACCCCGCATATAACCCATGTATCTTCGAGTATGTCTACATGGCGCGTCCCGATTCGGTAATGGACGGTATTTCGGTTTATGAAACAAGACTTAATATGGGCGAGAGCCTGGCCGACAAAATTACCACAACCATGCGGCATCTGGATATTGACGTGGTAATTCCAATTCCTGATTCCAGCCGCCCCAGTGCCTTGCAGCTTGCAAATCGACTGGGATTGAGTTTCCGTGAAGGCTTCGTCAAGAACCGCTATATCGGCCGGACCTTTATCATGCCGGGCCAGCAGCAGCGGCGTAAATCTGTTCGCCAGAAGCTCAATGCCATGAGCGTGGAATTTCGCGGAAAAAATGTGCTGCTGGTGGACGATTCAATCGTGCGCGGCACCACCAGCCGTGAAATTGTGCAAATGGCGCAGGAGGCCGGGGCCCATAAGGTATATTTTGCTTCCGCCGCTCCGCCGGTAAGGTTTCCCAATGTTTACGGGATTGACATGCCAACCCGCCAGGAGCTCATCGCCACGGGGCGGGACGATGACGAAATATGCCGAGAAATAGGCGCCGACTACCTTGTTTACCAGGAACTCGACTCTCTCATAAAAGACGTTTGCAGGGTTAATCCATCAATTACGCATTATGAAACTTCCTGCTTCGATGGCCATTACATTACCGGGGATGTCACCGCGGAATATTTGGCAGTCATAGAGGCGCAACGCAACAGCGGCGCGTCGGTGCCGCAATCCAGGTCCAGTACCCAATTGGATTTGAATCTGGCGGCAGCGGATTAAACTAAGCCCGGCAGCTCGCATTCATTCTCCGCCCTGTCCAGCCGCGTGATTGAGATTATCTGGGTTAAACGGAGATTTGACAAAAACAATCACCAAGCGTAATTTAACAAGTGTGCGCCGATTTGATATTCAGCTTGCGGGCGCGTTATAAATTCGGCTAAAGCGGGAAAACCCGTTTTGGCAAAATGCTGAACGGGTTTTTTATTTGGAGGGTTCGCATGTCTGATAATCTTGAACTGGAAACGCTGGCGTTGCATACGGGCATTCATCGCAGTCAATTCAATGAACACTCCGAAGCTTTATATCTGACTTCAAGTTTTGTATTTGACAATGCTGCCCAAGCCGCAGCGCGCTTTTCGGGTGCGGAGCCGGGAAATATTTATTCGCGTTTTACCAATCCCACCGTTACGGCTTTTGAAGAGCGGCTAGCCGCCCTGGAAGGAGCGGAAGCCTGCGTGGCGACATCCTCGGGGATGTCGGCAATACTTGCGTGCGTGATGGGATTGCTTTCCGCCGGGGACCACGTCATTGCATCGCGTAGCCTGTTTGGCGCCACCGTGAACCTGTTCAATAACATCCTCAAGCGTTTCAATATCGAGACAACGTTTGTTTCCGCCACCGACATTGCGGCGTGGGAGGCTGCGGTGAAACCCGGCACTAAACTGTTGTTCGTCGAGACGCCGTCGAATCCGCTTACTGAAATTTCCGACATCACCGCGCTTGCCGCCATCGCAAAGAAAAACGGCGCGTGGCTGGCGGTCGATAACTGCTTTTGTTCGCCGGCGCTGCAACGGCCGCTGGACCTTGGGGCCGACCTTGTGATTCACTCCGCCACCAAGTATCTTGAGGGCCAGGGCAGGGTGTTGGGCGGCGCAATACTCGGCAACCGGGATCTGGTAATGGAACAAGGAGTATTCGGTTTCTTGCGCACCGCCGGACCGAGCCTGAGTCCATTCAACGCCTGGGTCATCCTGAAAGGAATGGAAACGCTGAAAATTCGCATGGAGACCCATTCCGCAAATGCCGTGCAGATTGCCCGGTGGCTGGAAGCGCAGCCAAACGTGGCAAGAGTTCATTACCCCGGTTTGCCGTCGCATCCACAGTACGAGCTTGCCAGGCGCCAGCAAAAAACCGGAGGCGGCATTGTTTCATTCGAGTTGAAGGATGGGAAAGAAGCGGCATGGCGGGTCGTGGATTCCGTCCGCATGATTTCGATCACCGCCAATCTGGGCGACACCAAGAGCACTCTCACGCATCCCGCCACCACCACCCATGCCCGTATCAGCCAGGAAAGCCGGGATTTGGCCGGTATCACCGATGGCCTGCTACGCATCGCCGTGGGGCTCGAAGCGGCGAAAGATATCGAGGCCGATTTGGCAAGGGGCCTCACGGCTTAATACTATCGGTGTAGCCGGTCAGAACAATCGCTTATCATTCTCGCTCAATTCTTCCGAAAGCCGCTCCTGTCACAGAAACATAACCGGCACGGCGATTCAGCCCCGGCGGCGCGCCGCTTCGTAAAGTGGCATCACGGTTGGCAGCAGCGATTCAATCTGCTGGATACGGGTTGAGTCCGCCGGATGGCTGCTCAGGAATTCGGGCGGCTGCCCGCCACTCTTCGCGTTCATCATCTTTTTCCACAATGTCACCGCGGCACGGGGATCATAGCCCGCACGGGCAGTGAGTTCCAGGCCTATCCGGTCGGCCTCGGCTTCGTCGGTACGGCTGAAATGCGTTGCGATCAGCGCATCGTAAACAACACCGGCAAGCTGGGTCGTATTCGCGCTGAGGCCGAGCGCCGCGGATCCGACACCCATCGCAGCCTGTGCTGCGATCGCTTGCGATACCTGTTCGCGCGAATGCTCGCGCAAGGCATGGGAGATCTCATGCCCCATCACAACCGCAATTTCATTATCGGTCAGTTGCAGCCGGTTGATCAGCCCCGAATAAAACATGATCTTGCCGCCAGGCATGGCGAAGGCATTGAGCTCGTTGCTGTCGATGATATTGACTTCCCACTTCCAGCCCGGCGCATCCCGCCGGAATACGCCGGTCTGTGGTTCAATGCGGTCGGCTATCGCCCGTACGCGCTGCAGCAACTTTTCATCCTTGTTCAGCACGCCTTTTTCCTCCGCCTCTGTCTTAAGCTTGGTATAGCCCAGGGCGGCCGTTTGCTCCAGTTGCTCCGAGGAGATAAGCATGAATTGAGAACGGTCTGCGCCCACCGCCCCGCCCTTGGTGGTGGTCGCGCATCCGCTGAGTGTGATTAACGAAATACCGGTGAATATAACTGTAAGGAGCCGCAAAGTGGACATAATTTCCTCATGGGGGAGATGTTGCCGTTCCAACGATATACCTGTTTATACCTGAGCCAGCCATGCCGCCTCGCGGCACATGTCTGGCTTCGATTGTTCAAGCGTGACAGACTAAATGACTTCCGCTTTTTCCAATACCACATCTTCCAGCGGTACATTCTGGTGTCCGCTTCGATCGCCCGTTCTGACTTTCTTGATCTGGTCTACCACATCCTTGCCTTCCACGACTTTGCCAAACACGCAATAGCCGAAACCCTGGGAAGTGGATGCGCTGTAATTGAGAAAGTTATTGTCGGCGACGTTGATAAAGAATTGTGCCGAGGCGGAGTGCGGGTCTGACGTTCGCGCCATGGAAACGGTATATTTGTCATTTCTGAGGCCGTTGGCGGCCTCGTTCTGAATCGGGGCGCGCGCTTTCTTCTGGTTCATGCCAGGTTCGAATCCGCCTCCCTGGATCATGAAATCGTCAATGACGCGATGAAATATCGTATTGTCGTAATAGCCGCTGTTCACGTAGTCAATAAAATTCTTGGCCGTTACCGGGGCTTTTTCATTGTCGAGTTCGAGCGTAATGTCGCCGAGATTGGTGTGCAGTTTGATCATGTTTTCTCCTTATTTGTTGCGGCTTATTTTACCAATGTACCGGCAGCAGGCGCAGATTCCGTCGGGATGAGTTTGACTTCCTGAATGACTACCGCTACGTTAGGCACGTCGCTTGGGAAAGGCCCGCCCGGATTAGTGGGCGCCCCGGCAATCCTGTTGACAACGTCCATCCCTTTTATGACTTTTCCAAACACGGTATAGCCGTAACCCTGCGTTGTGCGCGCAGTATGATTGAGAGAAGCGTTGTCGGCGACATTGATAAAGAATTGTGCCGAGGCGGAATGTGGGTCCGATGTTCGGGCCATGGCGACGGTGCCGGTCTCATTCCTGAGACCATTGGCCGCCTCGTTCTCAATGGGCTGCCTGGTCGGCTTCTGCTTGAAGGTCTTATCGAACCCCCCACCCTGAATCATGAATCCCTGAATGACGCGATGGAATATGGTGCCCGTGTAGTAGTCATCCTTCACGTAGCTCAAAAAATTTTGCACGGTTTTCGGTGCCTTTTCCGGATAGAGTTCCATTACTATATTACCGAAATTGGTCTTTATTTCAACCTGGGGATTGGCCGCGTGGGTGGGGGCGCTGAAGAGAAGCGCGAGCACAGCGAGAAGCTTCACAATATGCATGGGTATCCTCTAAATAGTAACGAAGGAATAATTAACGCGTCTGGCAGCCACCGGACCGAAAGGGGCTGAAAGAAAACCGGGTGCAAAAGCGGCGGTGCGCTTGCACAGCTTTTTTTTGCTTCGAATCTTCAGCCAGCCTGCTGGCTCACGCGGCGCTTTCATAGATAATTTTCCATGGGCCTTTCTTGTTCTCCTTCATCCAGTACTGACGTTTTTTCATTTTGTTGGAAAGATTGTTGCTGGAATACTCCTGGTCGAAATTGACGACCACCAGATCGTCCCTGCCCGGGTAAAGAAACATGCCAATATTACTGACGCCCACCTTGATCCAACTCTTGGCCGCTTTCACCTGTCGCTTGTGTTTTGTCCATTCGGCAAGGTTGTGGCTGCCAGTGGAGAAATCGCGCCCGTAGTGCCCGATGTAGGCGTCAATGTTCCCGCTTTCCCAATCATGCCGCCAGCGTTCCAGTTGCTGTGTCAGTTTATCGCGCAGAATGGCTGCGTCCCCGGGTTTCACCCATTCCATGTCGTCGCTGATGATGACAGGTGTGATGCCGACTTGCAGTGTCGCCCCCACGGCATCCAAATCCTGGTTGGCCAGTACGACGCAGCCATCGCTGGCGCGGGGTGGCCGGCTATAGGTGTTTGAAGGCGTGCCGTGCAGCCAGATGCCGAAGCCGTTACGCCCATGGCGCTTATCCCATTCATTGGGATAATTGATGGGGAATGCACCGCTGCCGTAAAAATCGGTAAGTTTTTCGCGTGGCAGGTTGGCGGTGATGAAATACACCCCGACAGGGGTTTTCTTGTCACCTTCCTTCAGTTTCTGCGATCCATTCTTGCCGCTGCTAATATAGTAATCGGCGAAATAACGGGCTTCGCCCCCGACATTCCGATACATATAAAGCCGGGACTTCCGAGTATCCGCAATGATTGCATATTTTTGCTCCGGCTGCATTCGCAATAGATACTTGGGCGTCATATTACGCGGGACCGCTTCCTGGTGATGCCGCATTCTTGCCTGCGCTTCCTCGCGCAGATCGGCAATGTGCTGCTGCGCGGCCCCGGCGGTATCTCCCATGTTATTGATAGGACGTGCGCGCGCCAGCAACAGATCACCTTTAATCAGGTGCGCAAGGCGGAAATTGGGATTGGTCTTGAGCAATTGTTCGATTCCGCTTAAAGCGGAATCCATGCGACTGTCCGCAATTTCGTGCAGGGTTTTGACAAGAATTGTTTCCGGTCCGGTCACGGCTAGTTCCGGCAAAATTGAAGCGTCGCTTGCCAGGGCGCCGGGGGGCGCAAGCCAGAAGGCGCCGACCACGGCTGTGGTAATCGTAGCGGTCGTTAATAGGCTCCGCTTTGGAGAGGCCAGATTAAAGAGTGGCTTCATCGTCCCACCTGTTCCTGCTGTATCAGCCATTTTCCCCCTATCTTGACCATTTCCAGGGTTTTGTTAGTTGTACTCTTAATCGCGTCAGAATGATACGACTGCTTGAAACTTACCTTGGCGTGGGTGGCATCAGGAAAGCTGACTTTAGGGCTGGCGATTTCGACATGGATGGATTTTGGTTTGCCGATGCGCTCCCGGCGGCTTTTCTCCCATGCCGAGCGTGACATGCCGCGAGGGGTATCGAAATCACTCGCATAAAATGCCAGATACGCGGTGATATCTTTACCCGACCACGCTTTTGCCCAGGCATTCACGGTTTTTACAACCTCCTCGGAATATTCGTCCTGGATAGTGGATTTTTCAGGCGCCGGTTTTTCAGCAATGGGAGTTTTTTCCGGCACAAGTTTCTCAGGAGCTTCCGGCGAGGTTTTCTCGGAAGCTTTTTCCGGCGCCTTGCCGGCAGTTTTTTCCTTGGCTTGCGCCGATGTATCGCTTGGCGACTGTGCCGATGCTGTTTGAATTCCTTTGGATCTGCCCGTGAATAAATCCTTGATCATCGCAAGCTTGGTTTGGGCAGCCGCGTTACCCTTGTCCAGCTGTAAAGCCTTGCCATATGCCTGGCTGGCCATCTTGGCGTAAATATCCCCCAGATTCTCGTGGGCGGTGGAATAGCTGGGATGTGTGCGTATCGCCGATTCGAGCGCAACCTTGGCCTTGTCATATTGGCCCTGGCTGGCATACAGCACTGCGAGATTATTGTAAGGTTCCGGTAGTTCCGGGTAATCTTCCGATAGCGAAGAAAATACCTTGATGGCCTCGGCGATCTTGTTTTGCTCGGTCAGGATCAGGCCCTTTTGGAAGCGCATCTGGGCATCCTTGGGCTTGGTGGCAAGATAAGTCTCCGCCTGTTCCAGCGCTTTGGCGAGGTTCCCCTGCTTATAGAGTTTGGCAACTTCCTCGTTTTCATCGGCAAATGCGGAAAAACTTGTCAGTAGCAATGCGACGGCAATGGACGCAGTTACGCGGTGAAAATTTAGCGTTTTCATTATGCTATACTGCTCCGGTTTTTTTTATTGAGTATCCTGGCAGTCCGCCGGACTTAAAGGAATCGGCTGCAAAATTGACTGGACGGTGCATATTTCACCGCTTTTTCGGCCAATAGAACAACTATTGGCCTTCAAAATCGTCAAAATCTGTCCTCGCCCAGTCAATTTTTCGCATCGATTCTTCAAGTCCGACAGGCTGCTGGAATATTCAAGATTCTACCAAGAAGCCTGCTCCCTCCACAATCTCGCCAGATGATCAGAATCCATAATTCACTCGCCAGGGAAAAACAGGATTTCGTCCCCCTGGTACCCGGCAAGGTCAAAGTATACGTCTGCGGCATGACCGTTTACGATTATTGCCATCTCGGCCACGCACGGATGATGGTGGTATTCGACATGGTTGTGCGTTGGTTTCGGGCGAGTGGCTTCGATGTGACGTATGTGCGCAATGTTACCGATATTGACGATAAAATCATCAAGCGTGCGACGGAAAATAATGAGCCCATCGAAGCGCTGACCGCTCGTTTTATCCAGGCGATGGAGGAAGATGCCGCCGCGCTCGGCGTGGTGGCGCCCTCACACGAACCGCGAGCGACCCGGCATGTGGAAAAGATGATCGCCATGATCCGCATCCTGGTGAATAAAGACCTGGCCTACGCGGCAGCCAACGGCGATGTGTACTATGCTGTGCACCGCTTTTCTGATTATGGAAAGCTTTCCGGAAAATCACTCGACGATCTGCGTGCAGGGGAACGCGTAACTGTCGATCCGCACAAGAAAGACCCGCTGGACTTCGTATTATGGAAAGCCGCCAAACCCGGTGAGCCGCAATGGGATTCGCCTTGGGGGAAAGGACGTCCCGGCTGGCATATCGAATGTTCCGCGATGAGCGAGCATTATCTGGGTGAGCATTTTGACATCCATGGGGGCGGACAGGACTTGCAGTTTCCCCATCATGAAAACGAGATTGCACAAAGCGAGGGCGCGCATGGACATGTTTTCGTCAATTACTGGATGCACAACGGATTTGTGCGTGTCAATGATGAAAAGATGTCAAAGTCGTTGGGCAACTTTTTTACCGTGCGCGAGATACTCAACCGCTACCAGCCGGAGGTGGTGCGTTTTTTCATTCTGCGCGCGCATTACCGCAGTCCGCTGCACTATTCCGACCAGCATCTGGAAGATGCAAAACGCGCCCTCGACCGCCTTTACACAACACTGAAAGGAAGTACATCAAGCGAACCCTCCGGTGCGATAGACTGGAATAAGGCTCATGCACGGCGTTTCAGGGAAGCGATGGACGATGACTTTAACACCCCCGACGCTATTGCGGTGTTGTTTGACCTCGCCAATGAAGCCAACAAGACAGGGTCGCTTGGGGACAGGGCATTAATGCAAGCGCTGGGTGGCGTGCTGGGCCTGCTGCAGCAGGATTCACAGCGATATTTCCAGGATGCCGCAACTGCGGAGGATGCCGCCTTGACACCCGAACGTATTGAGCAAATGATTCAACAGCGCCTCATTGCCCGCACAAGGAAAAATTATAATGAAGCCGACCGCATCCGCAAGGAGTTGCTGGACGCCAGCATTATCCTGGAAGATGACCCGGAAGGCACGACCTGGCGGCGGGCGTGAATATTGTCGCCCTCTGGATCATGGGCGGACTGTTGGCAACTCGAAACGAAAAACGTTAACCTGATTGTCCGTTTTTTTAATCCTGGTCCATTTCGCCGGTATCGCCGGCATCTCCGGCATTTCGCTTTGCTGAGAGCCGAAAAATCCTCGTATTATTCCCTGTATCCACATAGTCAACAATGCCCTGCTCCACCAGATCCTCCAGGGCACGTTGTATGACTGTCTTGGCGGTCTCATAACGCTGGCGGGAAAGCCACCATTGAATAATCCCGTCCACGGTGTCAGCGGCGCACGGGTGTATATGTAAATACTCGACGATTTCCTGACGGGGGTCTGTACCCGTATACGGTTTGGATCGAGAATCCATTTCTCCGGTGTCTCTCTGATATTCGCTGGAAGAGGTGCTTGAGACTGTGATTGGGATCTGCTTCATTTACTAAAGCAAGACATATGCCAACCACAAAGTTTGATCAATCAATCAATATGCGCGCTTTGCGAGCTTACTTGCGCTAATTGGCCCGCGAGTGGGTATCCACGTGCATTGGGGTCACGTGAATTCCGCCATGCGGGATTATGAATAAGAACGTTTAATCAGCAGCTTGCCTGGATTGAGCGAAAAATAACCCATAGGTGGGTCGGAATTGTCACAGTTCGCGCCCCGTCATGCCGTGCTTTTTCAGGAGCTTGCCGAGGGCGCGTCTTTCCTTGCCGGCCAGGCGAGCTGCCTGGCTGACGTTACCTCGAGTCCGCTCCATTAGCTGGCTGAGATATTGCTGCTCGAACTGCTCCAGCACTGCCGATTTTGCTGCCGAGTATGTCTCATTGCAAAATCCGGTTATACGGCGCTCGAAAGTACGGCGGCGTTCATTGTCACATGGCACCGGGGGAGGCAGGCGCAATGTCGTATCCTCGCAAACCACAGCTTCCCGATAGACCAGTCCCTCCAATTCGCGAATATTACCGGGCCAAGGGTAGCTATCGAACCAGCTACAGCTTTCTTGATCCAGTTCCTTTGCATCACAGTGAAATTGTGCCTTGCACCGATCAAAAAAAACCTTTGCCAACAGTAGTGCATCGTTGTCTCTCTCACGAAGCGGCGGCAGTTTCATGCCAAGGACTCGCAGTCGGTACAGGAGGTCGGAGCGAAAAGCATGAGATTCGACCAGGTTATCCAGGCTGCCGTTTGTCGCGGCGACTACCCGGACATCGACCTTGCGTTCGATGCGGGCCCCAATCGGACGATAGCTGCCGTCCTGAAGGAAGCGCAATAGTGTTACTTGCGCCCGGGGTGTCAGCGCGTCAACTTCGTCGAGAAACAGGGTGCCTCCGGCGGCCGTTTCCACCAATCCAGGTTGGTCGCTTCGGGCATCCGTAAATGCCCCCTTGACATGACCGAAGAGTTCACTCTCGATCAGATTGTCCGGAAATGCGCCGCAATTTATAGGTACGAAAGCCTGGTCACGACGGATACCCTGGTAATGGATGGCACGTGCAACCATCTCTTTTCCCGTTCCAGTTTCTCCTTCGATCAGGACGGGCGCCTGTACTTTTGCAAGTCTGTCGATTAGGCGAAGCATGCGAGAGAATGCTGAAGAACTCCCAAGAAGAGTAAAACGGTCCATTCCCCTCTCCAGCTTGGCCGTTCCACTCGGAGCCGCAGCCCATTCCCGTGGAGCGGTTTTATACATACCGTAGGTATCGTGATGCTCGTGGTTCATGTCAGTCCCCTTGAAAACGGTGTTCAAGAAATTCTGTTGGTTTTATCTCCCGGGAGATTTTATTTATTTTATTTCAAATTGGCTTGTGCTCAGATTGCAAGCAATTTTAATTTTCCAAGCCCCCCGGCAATAAAGAAATGTGAGAATGTGTGAAGCAAAAAGAAAGGTCGGTGCGGTAACCGACAGAGGAAGAAAAACATGGAGATACGGATGTATTTTTGCTTCACAGAGAAGGAGTCCTGCTTTGTCGGAGACAAAGAAGATCTGCGTTGTGATCCCGGATTGTGGCGAGACAGGTTGCCTGAGCCAAAGCTTGCGAAGAATGCTGATATGATCCGCAAATAACGTGTAACGCTGACGAGCAATCCGCCGGACTGGAAGAATCGCAGTCTTTGCGGCCGATCGTTATCCTGGCAGATTTCCGGCTGCCAATAGGAATAGGTGTAGCTATTCGTAGGGAATAACAGCGAAATCTTATGGAATAAGCTCAGTGAACTGTCCGGGCACGGCAACCTGGATCACGCCGCCCCACATGCAATTAAGCGTACAGGTATTATCCAGCGAGGGCTGACCGCCAAGCAGCACCGTCGTTGCGCCGGGTACCCACGGGCTTAGCGTCACTGGCATACATGGCTGCGGTGTGAGTACGCCAAAGGCAGCCGAAGTCGCGGCGGCCACCGCTGGGTTGGCTAGGCTCATGCACATCCCGAACGGTGCGATATTTACCGTGGGCTTGTGGTCCATGATGGTGGCTGCGGGTTGGCTGCTCGTATTGACCCTATTAATGGGCAATACGGTGAACTGGCTGGGCGCGACGCCGAAGCTGCACCGTAATATAGCGCCGTTACAAACATGTTGTGGCATATCGGGTTACATACCTCAATGTGGATAAGCCCCTTGTGATATCGCGAGTCGTTTATTTTTCTTTCGGGTCCGACGCTAGCTCCCGAGCAAGGGAGTACGTTTCCGGGGTATATATATTGAACAACTGCCGGTCGGAGGGGCACCAGTATTCAATAAGCCAGTCCTTGATCACCGGGCTGTAATGCATTTTTCCTGTCGATTGCATGGTGGTGCCGCACTGTGGGCAGGCAACTGACAAACCTAGCAGCCTATCGCTTTTCACCTCTCTGTCGGGTTGTTGCATCACCTACAGCCATTCCATTAACAGGGGATATGTCATTATCCTAATGATAAAATTGTTTCAGCCACTCCGGACCAAATTCATCGACCAATTTTTGAAGATGAAGATAGGCGTCCTTATGCAACACACCGATCTTCTTTGCCAGATCAGGGGTTTTCTCGCCTTTGAGTCCTGCTTCCGCAGCCAGCGCGTCAACCTTGGCATGAAATTCCGGCAGGTTATGTCTTTTATGTACATCCGGGTATTTTTTCTCGATACCTCTGAAGATGTCGTATTCGATATCATGCAAATTCGGCTTCATATCGGGTCCCAGCTCAACACCGTCCGGAAGTTTGATCTTCCCTTTTTCAAACACATCGGTCACGGCCTGGGTACCGATTTGCCATTCATGGGTCAGGCCCGACTCCGGATCGCTCAGAATAATGTGCCAGCGGGGATAACCAAACCCGCCACCCGGCTGTTCGCGTTGCGGGCCGACCACGAATGACACGGGGTATTTTTTTTGTACTTTCAAGGCGGCTGCAACCGTATTGACGTCCTCGTTGGAACGCAGATTGAAACGGCCCCGCACAATGTCATCCATCTGGCCGATTCGGTTGTAGCCATTTCTGCGGCATTTGGCAACAACCCCTTTGACGAACTCCGGAAAACTATCACGTTTTAGAATGGATTTGGCCTCACCCTTGATCAACTGCTGGGCGAGGATGTCGTCCGCAAGCGCCTGCATGCGGGAGCGGCAGCTTTTGGCCATGGTGAATAGCTGGTACTGGGCTTCCTGATTCTTCTCGAACTCGTCCGGGGTCATGTCGAGCACAGGTTTTTTAACTGCGGCCGCGGTTTCGGTGGCCGCCGTTTTCCCGCAGTTGGGATCCACCTTGCCATTCACCACTTTGCACACCCTGGCGTCCGGGTTATATTTCACTCGGTAGAGGTACGCTATATCCTGTCCGGTGCGTTTCCCTGTTTTATCGGATACGTTTACTGTCAGCGGCGTTCTCCAGACGCTGCAAGTGGGCACAAAAGCCCAGTCGCCGGCTCCTTCGCAGGTATAGCTTACCTGGAGTTTTTTTGTTACCGCTTTTTGTTCCGTCACTGTCTTGCCCAAGCTTTTCCCCCATGAGCGTTGGTATCCAACTTTCCCGCCGACTTTCCAGCTGTCCTTCTTCCCGATTTCCCCGCTTATCTCAAACCCAAGGGTGTTGCCGACAGTCTTGGTCTCGGATAATGCCACCCCATCCGTTACAGTGACGGATGTTTCCTTTTGGAGCTGCATCTTGCCCTGTTCCGGACACGAGAATGCCTCGTGATGCTCTGGATTCATATCGATAATATTATTGGCGACATGTTCTTCCGGTCGTGGATTTTCCAGCAGGGGCACGGTATCGAATTGCAGGTATGCTTCGATGACCGGATCGTCGGAGATATAGCCATGGCGGAATCCCTGTACCTTGGCGGAACCCAAACCAGCCTCCGGGTCGAGCTCCGCGCCGGGCTTGATGCGGAAGTTGTGTTCCGGTTTTACCCCCTTGTCGGTGTGCCGCAGTGTATGAGGATTGGCATTCAATCCATCGATTACTTTCGGCAGGAACTGGCTGGCTGTGGCATAGACGTCGGCATAATTGGTATAGGTCAGTCCCCAGTAGGCTTCGGCCGGGATATTGGCTGCCTCCAGGACGTAGGTCCCGTCAGGAATGGTGAGTTCCACGTAGTCGGATCCATCTTCTCCCCGGTGGGTCTTGCGCTGAATAGGCAATGAACGTGATTGGGACTGATTGAGACGAGCGGTACTGATTTTCTCTTTCTCTTCTTCACCGCTTACGACGGACTGGCGCTGTGCTGACTGCCAATGGTTGTTTAAGCGGGCCCCAGTCTTCGCAATGTGCTGTCTCGCTATTTTGGGCGAGGATTTGAAGTCCGGGCAGGAGGAGGAATCAGCCTCCGTATCCTCTCCCTTATTCTTGTCCGGGGCTGCGCCACACGCCGGGCACGCGCGCTGCATGGATAGGTTCGTATTGCCGGTCGCTGCTTGAGGCAATCTATTCGCTGGCAGCGGCATGGCACCGCTTTGTTGCACGACGTGGGTCAATTCGTGTGCTGTGAGTTCCAGATTGTGTGGGCTGCTTTCCGCGCCAAAGAAAATGTCAGAACCGTGGGTAAAGGCCTGGGCACCGATATTTCGGTTCATCTGGATGGCTGCGCTGCCGGTATGAACACGTACATGGCCAAAATCCATCCCAAATCGCGGCTCCATATAGGTGCGCACAGTATCCGGCAACTGGCCGCCGCTTCCTTTGCTGCTATTAAGCTTGGATTCGACTTCATCCCCAGCCTCGAAGCTGTCGCCCCATGATCCTCCGGATTTGGCCTGGATTGGTTCGACTTCTTCTTCCGGGATAGACTGTCGCCGGACGAGCCCATGTTCTCTTTGCCCCAATTTCGCCTGGAGCGGCATTTCCTTGTCCTCTGATTCTTCCGTATTTTCCATTTGTCGCTGTACGAGCGGCGTAATTCCAGCAGCCAGCGGTTTGCTTTGCAGTATCTTATCCTTGTCTTCTTCCGGTTTTTCTTCAGGAGCGAGCGCCGGCTGTATCGAAGTTCCCGAGGCGGGATCCGGCATGCTCATTACCTGCCGGGCAACGCGATCGGCTTCCTGCTCGTATTGATCGTCTGCTGCACCGACGGTCAGCTTTGGCTGAACTCCAATAATCCTGCCTTGTGGCGTGAGGCGACTGGCTTGAATCAACTGCGCCACACGTCTATTGCCCAATGTGCGTTGCAGTTGGAGAATGGGTGATTGGAGCACAGCGCGAAATGACGAAGCGGGAAGAGGACCAGGCGCGAGGCGCCTGACTTGTTGCGTTGACTTTTCCGGTGACCCGGTCAGAAGTTGTGCAGACATAAATGTCATCTCCTGCATGGATTATGTGCTGTTTGTGCCGTTCAATTAAGCATTATCTGTCTTACTGATCCGTACAAGTTGACCGCGTTCTCAAACCTGATGCATAGTCAATTTAAACATAGTCTATACATGGAAAGTGATCAAGTTTCCCGCACTGCCGCTGGCCCGCCCGTTTTTTCGGCAGCCACTTGTATCCTGAGCGTATTGGATACGAGTGTTCCGGGACGCCACTGCAGCAGGTATGTTCCCGGCTTCTCGAACCGGTATTGCGTGATTTCGTAGTTATAATCGATGGCGGGGCCAACGGCAGTTCGGCCGTCATAGAAGGATGGCGCCAACGGGTTCTCATGGACAGGCAGCGCCGGGGTTGAGAGAACGTCATTCACATACTCATCGTAAATCGGCTTTGGGCCCATGATATACAGCAGCAAATGCGGGATAACAGCCTCGCAAATATGGATGATACGCACGCAATCACCCGCGCTAACCATGATATTCCGGGTGAGAATCGTGATTCGGTATCCGTGGGTGATGGGTCCCTTATCCGGAAACATCGGGTAGCTTCGAGCGACCTCTTCGTCTTCGGCGGTAGCCGGGAGAATGCGGTCGCGCTCACGAATAAACAGGCCCGGTCCGCTGGTGGAATCCATGCTTGCCTCCTAAGGTCTTACGATTACGTCATCACCCTGCGTCGGCGATGGTCCCGCAGTTGTCGCGAATCCATTGACGGTACACGCGGCCGGGCTTTTTTCGGTGCGGAAAGTAATCTGGGTGCCCGGTCCGACGGAAATGACGCGTTTGATCAGATAACCCGAGTCGGGAATTGCCTGCGGGACAGGAATGCCGCATGCGGGCGCCATAAAAATATCCAGCTGGTGCTTGTCGAAACTGCCGTTGCCGCCATGATTGTCCGCCCGGTCGATGATCAGTGACCGCGGCGCGGCGTGCCTGTCATTTGGTATGGGGAATCCTGGCATAAAGCCACTCTGGTTGGAAGGTAGGGGAGGCATGCCGATAAATGACCCGGTGTGGTTAAACGAAAGGCCTACCTGTTCGCTGTCTACTATTGTTGCCATATCGGCATCGACACCGGTCGATGAACTGATTGTGATTGCGATCTCCATACCAACACGCGCCGGCTCGTCAATCGGCTGGTGGAAGGGCCCATTGCGGACATTGATGGGCAGGGGGCAGGGCGGGGGTGGCGGTGGTGGCGGAGGTTTGAGCGGGGGTGGCTTGAATATCCACCGGTAGAGCAGATACAGGAGGAGGAGAAGCAGCAACACGACGACCACCAGGAGGACGATTCCCACCCATAGCGGGAGAACGTAGGCCACTCCGGCGATGAGGATGATAATGAGCCCTCCGATAATCTGGATTGGCGGCCCGACGAAGGCCGGGGCTGGTCCCAGAAAGGAAGGAGTAAACTTGAAATCGCCGACAATTTCCGCGATGCTGCCGATTATGCTGCCGCCGCTGCTGATGAAGTTTTGGATGAGGCGGCTGATAAAATCTCGCATCCGGCTCAAAGTTCTCTGGGCAAAGTTGACGAGTTGATCAACAGGACTTTGGGCCAGCGAGCGTACGTACTGCACAATGCGGCTTAGTGCGCTAGTCCACGCCTGAATCAAAGCCTGGATGAACGCAACAACGGCTTGGGCCAACTGAGAGAAACTCTGAATGACCTGGGTGACTTTATTGACAATCATCTCTACCGCCTGCGCGATCCGAGTCGCGATTTCCTGCATGATCTGCCCGGCTGTAGTCGCCAGCCGTTGAAAGATCGATACAGTGATCGAGGACGTTTGTTCCTCGAAAGATTGGATGATCACTTGATTGTTCTGGATCGCATTCAGCCCAATCTCCCGAATTGCTGCAATGCTGTCATCCATCGAAGCAGTCTTGTTGTTTTCCGCCGTTGGAGCTACTTTCCCGCCTCCGGCGGCAGGATTGACCGCCGAAGCCAATGCGTCCAGATGCTGCGCTTTATTGGCCCGTATCTGGGCGAGCGACTGTTGCTCCGCATTGGAAATCGCTTGACTCATCAACGTCTCCAGCCGGTTGAGCAGAGGCGTAATGGCGCCGGACAAAACACTTTCCAGGGTAGAAACGATGAGATTTAACAGTTGATTCAGCGCCTGGAAGACAAGTTGCATCATGCGCTGAATCGCCGATGAAGCGAGCGCAAGCGCCTGATCGATCAGTTGCCTGAAAACGCGCAAGAACGAACCGAGCAAACTCATTCCAACGTTGAAGGCCGAACGAATAAATCCGAGGCCTTGTCCAACCGCGCCATTTACCACTCCGGCTGCGCTCTTCAAAAGATTCACCGCCGCGTTGCGGACTTGGGCGACGCCGGGGAGATCCGGGAGTGGTATGACGTTGATCACATCGACTATCTGGTTCGTGATTCCCCCGACTCTTTCTTGTACAGAGATGGTGATATTTTCGATGACCTCGTTTATTTCCTCGCGAAGCGCATTGCTTTGCGCTTCCGCCGCCTGCAAGGCGCTCGCGATACCCCTCTGGATCACGCCGAGCGTTCTCGCCGACGCGGCGACGATTTCGGATTGCTTTGTGGCAACCAGGGTCCTCATGCCGAGGGCGGATTTAGTTAAAAAACCCGATAGCTCTCGACGCACGCCAGAGAAATACCCGTTTATCTGTTGCCGGCGCGCTGCCGCATTTCGAGCGACTTGTGATTCACTTTGCAGACAATCGTTGTTGATGAGGCGCGCCTGTGAGATGGCGTGAGGCTTGAGGGGCGAGTCTGGCGCCGCCGCGATTTGCCCCATCCCTGGAGATGCGGAGTCTCCCGGCTTCTCCACTGTATTGCTGGCCTCACTGCCGGCCTGTAACGTCCCGGGTGCTGGAGCGGCGATGATTTCCGGTGTTTTTTGCTCACTGCCATCCCCTGGCGGCTGGTTACCCGTAATATCTGGTGTAGCGGATGGAACTGCATTCGGTACTGCGGGCTCTGACGGCTCTCCAAGCTTTTTGGGCTCCGCAGAGGTTGGGGAGTTGGGAGTCAACAACAGCGGATTTTGTTGGGCTTCCACCGGACGCCCCGTGCCGCTGCGTATATCCGGTATTGGGGTAACGTGCTCTACATGCCCAGTTTTACTTGCAGTGCCAATGCTCGTCTTTCCCGATTCCCCAGTGTTCGATCCGCCCATAATTTCCTGATGGGAAAGATCTGGACCGCTTTCCGGAATATCGGCAGTAAAAGGTAAATGGGCGAATAACTGCGGACGGGATGCAATGGATGCATCCTCTTTTTGCCTTTGAAGGGGCGACGCGCCGGTCTGCTGCACTACGTGGGTCAATTCGTGCGCGGTGAGTTCCAGGTTGGCGGGGCTGCTTCCAGCGCCAAAGAAAATATCGGAACCGTGGGTGAAGGCATGAGCGCCGATTTCCCGGTTCATCTGAATGGCGTTGCTGCCCGTGTGAACGCGTACCTGGCTGAAATCCGTCCCAAACCTTGGCTCCATGTAGGCGCGCACGGAATCCGGCAGGGGACTGCCTTGTCCCTTGCTCAGGTTGACCTGGGATTCGATCTCTTCCCCAGCCTCGAAGCTGCCACCGAACGATGTGGCGGATGCTGCCTGGGTTGACCCGGCCTCTTCCTCTTGCGCGGTCATCCGCTGAAGGGGAGGTGCGGCCGATTGATTCAGGAATTTCGTCAGTAGTAATTCTTCTTTATCCTCTTCTCTGTCCTTCTCTTTGTCCTTCTGGTCTTCAACCTCTTCTGTGACCTGCGTTTTCCGCTGAGCGAGGGGGATAACGAGGGGAGCGGATGAGGCAACCGGAGGCAACGACCTGCTCCGCTGGGTTGCCGGGCTGGCTTCGTTTTCTATCAGGGGAGTTTGCTGGGAAGCTGCCGGGGTTGCCGAATCGGGCATGCCCACTACTTGCCGGGCGACACGATCGGCTTCACGCTCGTATTGATCGTCCTGCGAGCCGACGGTCAGCTTTGGCTGAAGACCAAGGATTCTGCCTTCGGGTGTAAGACGCCTGGCTTGAATCAACTGTGCTACGCGCTGATTACCCAGCGTGCGCTGCAACTGGAGGATAGTGGAACAGGACCCCCCACTCAACAATGTAACGGATGCAGGAGGCGGCTTGCGGAGCGCATCCTGCTGCCTTGTTTTCTCCGGCGATTCGGCCAAAAGTTGCGGAGCCATGAAAGTCAGTTCCTACGGTGACAGGAATATGCTTGAGTCACTGGCAACAGACATTTTCTCAGCACGATATGATTCCGGTTTCGCATATCCAGCAACGCCCCCCGTGGACCAATTGGTGGAGGCCAATTCAGGGACTCACAAAGGACCCTATTGCCAAACTGACGGCGTGAAACTGAATCAATCTCCCCCAATCGCAATCAAATCCTTGGGCTGAACGCCGAAATCGCTTTCCGAAACGAGTTTTCCCATTTTCTGGTACTCGCGTTGTGTCGCCCGAACCAGATGCCGCATACCTACTACACCATTATCATCCGCCGCCAGAAATGCCGCTGACAAGGCAATATTCCGTATGTTGCCGCCGGTAACCTGAAAACGCCTCGCCAGGAACCCCAGATCCAGCTTCGGATCACGGGGCGTGGCTTCAGGCCAGACACTTTCCCATATCCTGCGCCTGTCCTCTTCAGTGGGAAGGGGAAACTCGACGGTAAAATGCAAACGCCTGACAAAAGCTTCATCCATGTTTTTGCGGAAATTACTTGCCAGGACGACCATCCCTTCATGCTCCTCCATGCGTTGGAGCAGGTAGCCTGTCTCGATATTGGCGTAACGGTCATGAGAATCCTTCACCTCGCTGCGCTTTCCAAACAACGCATCCGCCTCATCGAAAAAAAGGATCGCGTTCGAGGTTTCGGCCTCGTCGAAAATCCGTGAAAGATTTTTCTCCGTCTCCCCGATGTACTTGCTGACGACTGTCGACAGATCGATCTTGTAGAGATCCAATCCCAGTTCACCTGCGATGATGTCCGCAGCCATGGTCTTGCCTGTGCCCGATGGTCCGGCGAACAGGACGCAAAGCCCCTTGCCCATTGCCAGCTTCCGGTCAAATCCCCACTCGCTATACACGCGGTCGCGGTACTTGACGTGGTTGCAAATTTCCCGCAATTGCTCCGTTCGATCCAATGGCAGGACGATGTCATTCCACAGGTATTTGGACGTGACTTTGTGAGCCAGCGTCGACAGCTTCTGGTTGGAGTGCATGCGGCAAGCCTCGTAGAGCTCTCGCATCGTGATACGCCGCAAATCCGGATCGCGCCAGCGGGCAAAATTCCTGGCGGTGGCTACGGCGTTCCTGATCTGGCTGTGGGAAAACTTGAACTTGACGGCCAGTTCGTCAATATCGCGCGGCGCGATACCGATTTCGCAGGCTTTCAGCGCGGCGCGCCAGGTCTGTACGCGTTGAGCGAAGCTCGGCCGCGGAAGCGTAACGGTATGATAGATGACTCCCCGCGGTGCATGAGCCGACTCGGAAGTTGCTTCGCCATCGACGAAGGCGACCGCGCAACCTTGTTCAAGACTCTGCATGAATGTAATCAGCATGCTTTGGCGCTGCTCATTATGCAATACCTCCATGCCTTTCCAGAATAGCACGGCGTGTTGCAGGCTGGCCTCCCGGTAAATCAAGGTCAGGGTTTTGCCGAATCCGGTATCGGATTCGGCCACCAGCCGTTCCAGGTCGGCTACCATCAGGCGCTGACCCGCATGGTGGCATACCGCTTGCGCCACGCTCAGTTTATCCGCGCCATAAGGGCCGTGAAGGTGCAAGACAACGGGCTGCGATCCCGGAATACTGGTCGTAAAATGCATCAGGCCTTGCTTTACCTCGTCGTCCAGTTGTAATGATTCCAGACCCTCGCCGGCATCCACCAATTCCGCGAAAGGGCGAATGCGTTCATCAAGTCCATCCGCCCCCAGTAAATACTGGACGATGCGATCAT
This sequence comes from Nitrosospira sp. Nl5, assembly GCF_900102495.1. Taxonomy (GTDB): domain Bacteria; phylum Pseudomonadota; class Gammaproteobacteria; order Burkholderiales; family Nitrosomonadaceae; genus Nitrosospira. The sequence continues at coordinate 107,501 of NZ_FMVQ01000001.1, forward strand.
CGGCCTTGAGGTATTTCGATAACAGGGGCGGGCGCGGCTGGGAGGGGTCTTCTATAAGTTCGACAAGCCGGAAACGCAGCAGTGGGGATTCCGGCAAGAGGCGCTGCCTCGCATCGACGCTCAGTTCAAGGGAAGGGGCGAGCAGGTTGAATAGCAGCTCGACGCTGGGTCTTTTCTTGTTGAGATCATCCTGGAGGTAGGCATAGAGTTTCTCGTAGCGCAGATCGAATTCCACTGTCATGCAGACCAGCAAGACATCGATATCAAAAGAAGTCAACGCAAAGAGTTGGCGCAGCCGCTCAAGCCTCAGGTCGATTCCCTGGTTTAAGCTGGCCTGCCTGCATTCCGCTATCCGGTGCGTAAGCACGCCCAGCTCGGAAGCCGGATCTGTCGCCCAATCGGGCTCGGACACGAGCCACTGCGGCAAGCCGATCGGCTTGCGCAGCAGTGCATCGACTTCCTGCTCGTAAATGTACAAACCCCGGAACTGCTCATCGCCGGTTGACAGTTTGCGCTGGCGGGTGATTTGAAAGCGCATGAGCAGATCGATGCGCTCCATTTCAGCAAGAAGGTGTGCCAACGAGTCGGTAAAGGCTTGCATGAATTTTTCCGTCTGTCCGGTCCGCCCCGATTCAAGCGGCATCAATAGGATATTTCCACTGCAATCAGCGATACCCTGATGTAGCCCGTGCTGCGGATATCGACCGAAAGCGTGCCGCATTCGGCATCAAGGCCTCCTTCCCTGATCTCGTATGTCCTGTCGTACGGACCACTCCCCATTTCCTCTTCTATCAGCCTGTTAGCCGCGTCGTCCCTGCCTCCGATATGCTTCTTGTTAAGAGCATCCCAACCGCCCCTGAATAGGGTGACTTTCATCTTTTTCTCGTTCTCCTGGCCGGCGATCCGCAGCCGGTGGACGCGCGTGACGCCTGGGGGCAGCGGAATCGCCATCGTCCCGCCCGCGCCCCTGGTATTGGCTTTTCCGTCAAAATCCCGATGCGCCCTTGCTTCTGTGGCGCCAACTCTGAAAGGTGGTGGAGGAGGCTCTACCTTTGGGTCGGTATCCTGCGGTATTGCGATCGGGCGGAAGGCCAGCCGCAGCCAACCCTTGCGTAAACCGGGATCGAGTGCGGAGGCGGTTACCGAACCAGGCGAAAGCACAAGACGCAATTGGCGCCGGCTGGAGGTACTGATCGATTCCGCGGTAAGCTTGCCGTGTTCGTCGAGTTGAACCGTCGCCAGCACGACGGCGGCCTCTTCGATGCCTGTCGAAGCGGCCAGAACCCCATAGCATTCGATTCGCGGCCGATCTCGCGAAGGTTGTTCTGTTTCATAACTCACGGTGATTTGGAGGAGGGAGGATGGAGGAAAGGACGAAAGCTCAAGGACTTCCGCTTGATTGATGGCAATTTCACGGCCCTTGCCGTCAATGGCGAACCCGGAGCCGATGCTTATGGTTGAATCACTCGTGCGCGTGACATCCAGTCCGCGCAAAACTCCCCATCCGTGCAGGTTGAGGCTATGACGCGCGCGTTCATTTGCGTGATATTTCTGTTCGTCGATGAAATCATCCGCGAGCAGCAACTGTCCCTGGAAATATGCCGGTTTTTTGCCGATAAGTTGTTTTTTACGCATTCTGGTTCTCCCCTGGCGGGTATTTTTCCCGATCAAGCATCATTGTCATTCAGAACTGGTCCCGGTTATCACGCTGTATATGTTCCCGTCTCGTCGGGCGGAGAAAAGCGCAATCGCAGCTCGTAGGTTGTATGGCCGGGTTTTGCGAAATCGATGATCGCCCGGACGCGCTGCTCGAATTCATGGCGCAATTCCGTCATTTTCGATCCGGAATTTCGCTGGCTTACGCCGATGTCGATACGGAACCAGAATGGCCGTTCGCCACCGAGCAATGTGTCTTCGCCAACTCGGGCCTGTCCGATTACCAGCCCTTGTACTGGTTCGTCGTCGATTGACACCGCTGAAATTTCGTCGAAGCAGATTTTTAATAACTGCTCCAGGTAAGTCCGAGTTCCGCGCCTGCCATAAAGCGGGGCGATACGCGAAATGATGACTCTGAGCTGGCTGGGGGTGAAAAGGGCATGCGGTGTGAATGCAACCCAGGTCGCCAGCCACGGCAGAAACCGGTCCGGGGTTTCTGCATGATTGAACGGTTCAGCATGATCCTTGCCCAGCGGATCGAAGAAACCTGGAATCGCGTCGATTTGTTGCTCGATTCCGGGCAGGTCTTGTGCTTCGTTGCGAAAAAGCGTTTCCTCGAAGACGCCAAGCAGTCGCCGCAAGTACCCCGCAGAGTCTGAAGCGCGGTAAATCGCGGGCAGGCTGTCCAGCAGGCGTGAGCCGGCCTCACTCATCGTCGCCCCCACTCTTCTTTCGTGTAGGGATGATTGTAATATTCTCCGCTGCCAGGCTCACCCGCAGGAGCTCCCACGGTTTGAGGAGGATGGAAACGAGCCGCCCTTCATCGTTGCGCAGCAAGCGCTCCGATCCGAGGGACCGGGACCCGCCGAGCAACGTATCGACGCCAATGGTCGAACGGATTCCCACCTGGAGACCTAGCGCGAATTCTGGCAACGCCAGGTTCTGTTCATTGCTGCTCATCTGGAGAATGGTGACATCGCTCACGTAGTCAACCCCCGCGGTTGCATCAATGGCTTCGATCAGCTCCGATATGTGCAGGGGCCTGCCAAAGGGCCAACTGGGCGAACCATAGGTAGGCTTCCCCCCCTGCGTTTCATGTCCTGTTTCTGAGTCAAATCGCCGCTGTAAGGTATCCATGAGTGTATTTGAAAGTTGTTGCATTGATTGGCCAGGCGCGGGAGCAAGTTTCAATCCAATGGCAAGGCATAGATAAACTGGCGCGACAACATGCACTCGCGTTGTGAGCAGGCAACGCGGCAATAAATGGCTTCTTACCTTCTCATGCAAACTTGCTGCCGCCTCATCAGTGAGTTTCCGGCCCGGTACTATCACAATGCTGACATGCGCACGGTAATCCCCGTTCCGCATTGTTGAAGTATTTTCGAGATTGACCGATGGCACACATAATGTTCGTATCGGCCACTCTGCACCGAGATGGTCGCGAGCCGCTTCATGGGCAATTTGCTCGAAATCCCGCGCGGTGACAGCACATTCGTTGCGCATCAGGTTCCGAATCACGTGGTCAATCGCCGCATCAAGCTCGCCAGGGCCGGCGTTTGCCACAGCACAGTCGATTTGCTGTTCCAGGTCGGACTGCGTTTCGGCAAGAGTTCTCCAACCCTCCCATCCGGCACCCATGAGCAATTTTAAAAATTCCAGCTTGTTAGCCCAGGTCAAGCCTTCCCAGTTTGCACCCTTCAGTAATTTCAAGAACCGCAATTTGCTCGCCGGCGTAACCCGCCCTAGCCGGTACACCAGCATTTCAGTGAAATATGCGAGCAACTCGATGAGTGTGATGCCAGGGTCCGACGGATTATGATTGGTCCATTCGGGCGCGACAGACGGCAAAAGGGAAAAGCCTTCCCGCAGAAGATCGTCGTAGGTTCGATCATCCAGATGGGGCATCATTGCGTTCATTGCGACGGGCTCCGATCGTCGATGTCTCCTGGACGACCTTGCGGGCCGCCTATCCGATCCATTGTGCGGCGGGCGCATGGTTTCCAGGCGGTCGCCTGACTTGCGCGCATGCGAGAATTTCTCGAACTGCCGGGAGTCGATGGTATCAACATAGCCGAATCTCGTGCTTGCCGGAACAAATAAGAAACGTTCCCGCCGACAATAGGCCTGGACGCTCCTCTCTGCTCCGTAGCTCTAATCCACGGATATGATCCAGTCCTTCGATTGCACCGAGCAGGGAATAGATATCGGATGCATGCGGCTCCTGTCCGAATTGCCACCCGTGCCCATCCAGCCCGCCCGTTACCGGATGAAGAAAACGGCTTAACCGGTTTTCGCATTCGGCGGCGGCGCCTGCTACAGAGTGGCCGGCAGCCCATGCGATTTCCACCTGGATATCGATGCTGACATATTCCGGCCCAAGCACGATCAGATCCACCCCGAGCGGCCGCCGCGCATCAAGAAACGCTTTGACATTCTTCAGCAGTTCGAAGGAAGGCTGTGGACGCGACGCGTTATGGCCCTTGTATGGCACCACGATCAAGCTGACCGCCCCGGTTTCCGTCTCGCGTTCCGCCGGATCGCGCAGCAGATCACGCGCTGTAATGCATTTGGCATAAGCAACCTCGGATGATGCCTGGCGCGCAAGATCTGCGTAGTCATCAATGCAGACGGCCCGATCCCGGTGCCTGAGCCGTGCTGTCGCTCCCTGGCTCAGCGAGATCACATCCTCCTTATCCTGCCCGCCTGCCGCGGGTTCATGATTCGTTACCGATTCCACATAGGGGATGGTGGTATGCAACCGAGTAATGGCGCCGGCGGGTCTGTTGCCTCGCCTGCCTCCCCCGGCGCGATATTCGCGGAGCCGGATGTTGTTGGCTCCAGGCGGGGGGATGCGACCGTTCCTGCCATCCCCGAAGCGGATGCTGCCCGTGAGACGGTCTGCGATATAGTGCCGCGAATGCGAGTCGGAAGCGAAAAAATCTTCGACGCCGGACCAACGCACCCATGCCTCGTTGACCGGTAAAGTGGAAATTTCTGTCGAACCGAAGCGATATCGGGATTCCTCATCCAGCCCGGTCCGCAATTGCCTGCCTGCATTTTTGCCAGGTTCGCGCACTTCCAGCATCAATTCGCCAATGATCGGGGTGTGAAGGGTATGAAATACCTGTCCAGGCCTGCCGTTGCTCGATCCGAGGAGCTCGTTCTCAAGCCGCATTGTCTGCGACGCGAGTACGGTATTGAGCAGTAGCCGGCGCGGGCAGGGGAGCCGGGCCGCTTCTGCGCCCCGGCTGTCCCAGACAAGACGCAGCCAAAAGAATTTCTGTTGCCGGTCAAGTGCCGACTCATGCCATTTCGATAACTTCTGAGGCAAACGCACTTCGATGATGCCGGGGCTGCTTAATCCCTGAGTGAAGTCGCTGATAGCACACTCGTGCCAGCCGCTCCCTGCACGCGCTTGCCAGCGCGGCGCCGCGGCTGCTGCATCCACGGTGCTCTCCCGGCAGAATGCGCGCCTATCGCCATCAGATGGCGCCGCATACAGGCTGACAGTATGCCCCGCCAATTCCCCCATGTTCCGCGATGATAGCGCGAGGTAGAGCATGAGGCCCTGTTCCACAGGACCGGGAAACGGATCAAACGGTTGCGCCAGCAGGGGGTCGATCTTCCGGTACTCAAGATTGCTTTCGACAACCAGATGCTCCGGAAGGACAGGTCCAAACTCCGAGAAGGATGCTAGAAGCATTGCCGCGATTGAAGGTGGATTCAGCGGGGGAAATATGTCATTGCCGGCGGGCTGGTCGCTTGCATAGTGACCGCCAACCAGCCGCGCGCGCACCCAGCCGCCTTTCACCCCATTTATGGTTGCTGGAACTGCATCGCATGGGACCAGGAAATCGACTTCCCCGTCCTGTGTCAGCGAAACGGTACCGTCGGTGCAGTCAAGATCTACCCAGCCGCGCGCGGTATGGCCTTCCCAACGCAGTTGCGGGTTGCCTCTGCTGCTTACAGCTGGAATTGGAGAATCCTTCATTCCAGCCGGATTGGTCAGTTTGATGCTGATCACGATCCGTGCTCCCGCCGCGGCAAAACTCTCCGCAAGGACATAAAATACGTCGCCGAAGCGGGGTCTTTCTCCCAAAGGAAAGAAATCCCGACTAACATCGAGTGGCACGCCGCCGTGGTATGCGCTTTCGACAGGTATCGCCGCGGGGCTGGCGCACGCCGATACTTCGATCCGCATAATCGATATCGAATGCCTTCCTGCCGGATTGGGGGCAAACCAGGACGTGGCGCTCGGACGCAAGCGGCATGTCAACCAGGGCAACGTTTCGGAAACAATCCTCCAGCTCGGCCAATCTTCCGGTGGGATAAAAGCCAGTTCGCCGCTATGTGTTAAACCGTCAGTCGTATCGAGCTCGGGTTGGAGTAGGATGAAGCCGGCTTCAGACTGAATTCCCCATTCGATCCCGGTGCTTGGGGGCAGTTGCCCGGCATGATCCAGATCGATCTTAAGCCGTAATCGCGTGAGGCCAGGCAAGCCGATAATGGCGTGCTGCCCGATATGCATGGCGCTCTCCATGGGAACTGCGCCGGTCAAAAGGAACGGCTGGCTGAAACCTGTAGCGGAAGTGGTGGACACCATGCTGCTGACATCGGCGTGGATCAACCGCTGTGTATCAACCGCTACCGCACGCGCCAGTTCCGCGCGCACCAATGGCAGGTCTTTTGAAGTTTCAAATACCACGGGGCCGGATCCGTTTTCCGCGGGTGCCGAGACCTGGGTGGACTTCGGCACGATCGCCGTGACATTTTGTGTGGATTCGACAGCCGTGAAAGAGAGCGGCACCTGGGCGGGAACAGCAGGTGCGGGCATAGCCCCGAGCATGCTTAAAAAGGCCTGATGATGGCTTTCGGGCACCTGGTTCAGGCGCTCGATCAATATTTCGCAGTAGCGGGCGAAGACGTTTACAAGGGCATCTTTGAGGGGATCGATACCCGCGGGCGCGAAGCCGCGCTCTTCGAGTTGATCCGTCACGCGCGCGACGATCTCTCTTTCCGAGCAGGATTCCTCGCGGATCAATGGAGGCTTGACGATGCTCATGTAAGCGGCCTGTCGAGGTAGAGAGGATATACCAGGTTAAATCGGTTGTCGGTGGTCCGCACGCGGTAATCAATAAAGATCATCAATTGCTCGCCCCGGTCTCCCCCGCTCGATGTTTCCACACGCAATACTTCTATTCTGGGCTCCCAGTTTTGCAACGCTTCCCGCACCTCAAAGGCAGCCATTGCCTGAGTCGTTTGATTGTTGACAGCAAATGCCAATTCGCTGAGGCCGCTGCCAAAATCGGGACGCATGACTCTTTCGCCTTTGGCGGTGGAAAGAATGATTGAGATCGATTGCCGCACGCTCTCCTCGTACTCGGCAACAGCAAATCGTGCCGCCCGCGTTTGTGAAACATCATCTGGCGCGACTGGAAACCCCCAACCGACTCCAAGAACGGATATTGGCATCATCTTTTTTCCTCACTTCGCCCCGGTCGATTCTCTCCAATGGAAAAACGACAGGTGACCTTGCTTATCAGATCAATGGGCTACGTCCGCGATTAATTGATATTGACTATTGCACCCTTGATGTTAATTTGCGCGTTGGCTGAGATATCCACATTTGTCTGCGATTTCATCTCGATGCTAACCGCGCTTAATGTGATCTTTCCACTGCTGGAAGTGATGTCGATGTCTCCCGCCGCCTCCATCAAAATCTTGTTTCCCGAGGTGCTGATCACGATTTTGTTATTCCCCGTCTTGTCGATGATCTCAATCCTTTCGTCCCCGGAGCTATCGCATAGCCGAATCACATGGCCGCTGCGCGACATGATGCTGCGGTTGTTGTTTGCTCCGTCCGAATTATTTTCATGCGCCTGGTCCTTGCCGTTCCACAGTGAACCCACCACGTAAGGATGTTCGATGCTGCCATGCTCGAAAGCAAGCAGCACTTCATCGTCGACTTCGGGCAGGAAATAGGCACCGCGGCCGTTGCCGGCCATCGAACTTGCCACGCGCGCCCAGTTGCTTTCGTCGTTCTGGCTCAGCCATGGAAAGCGTACCTTTACCCGGTGCATGTTTTCGGGGTCGCGATTATTCGTCACGATACCGACTACAACACCGTAACATTTGCCGTCGGGGTCATGGCCGGCCAGCATGCCGCGCAGCAAATCGTCAGGAATCATGTCGCGTTCCTCCGCGCGGAAAAGGAGGTGCGATACCCCTTGCGCATCGAATAGCGGTGCTCGACGGAACACACGTAATACAGTCCGCTGAACCGTTCGCCAATCCCTTCCACCTTGATCACCTTCCCGGCGCGCAAGCCGGGTTCGCCGATGCATACTCCCTCGGCACGGATGTAGCCGAGCGCCATTTCCGCAAACCCCTGGCTCGCCATATGGTCCGCCTCCTCCTGGCTTTGCACCGGCATCGCTACGCGTGTCGCGCCGGTATTGGAGAACAACCGCTGCACGTTGGCCGGACCCGAGACTGTCCCCTCCATCAACGTGGATTCGCTGCCGGCGGCTGAACGCGCCACGATTTCTTTCTTGTCTTTTGCATTCCACCCATAGACCATAAATTCCTGCACCTGCCCCATGGTCGTCATGCGCGGCCGGAATTCGAGTAATTCGACGTCTCGTCTCAAGGTCAGTGCCGCGTCGTTCTTGATTTCGCGCGGCCGGAATAGTAATGCGCTATCCTCCGCAATAACCTCGTAATCAATGCGCCGCGCGCGGGTTAGCAGAAATTCGAGGTCGGTCTGGTTATGCTGCAGTACGTAAGGCAGCACGGCTTTACTGTCTTTCACATCCGGCTTCAGTCCCGCTCCATTCGCCAATTGGCTGGCGATATCGCTGTCCTTGAGATCGGTGAACGAACGGGTCTTGCGCTGGCGCATCAATCTATGCCGGCGGTCGTAGCCCCTGACCGTCAGGGAAGGTGGGCGGGCTTCGGGGAAATCGGGCTCGAGCCCTGTGATTTCCCCGCTGAACAGCGGCCGGAGATGGTCGCGGTATCCCATTTCGATTTTTGCCGGGTTGCCCTCCCGGAATAGCTCGTCATCCATCCACTTCACCTTCATCCTGGCTGAATCCCATCCGGAAAGCGTGATGGCAAACATGCTCATGGCATCGACATCCTCAAGGATGCTGAGGGAGATAATGTCGGCAACGGCGTCGTTGGGAAGCGGCGCACCGCTGATATTTATTGCGAATTCCGGTGCAAGCGTGTCAAATTGATCTCTGGCGGCCATGGATCACTCGTCTACTTTAAATATTACGCAGGGCGGGCAAGGCCAGAATGGCGCCCGGATGCAGATTTACAGGATCGTCGATTCCGTTTGCCTGCGCGATAGGGCGCCATTTACGGGGGTCGCCGTATTCTTTGGCAGCAATGGAAGCCAGCGTCTGCCCGCGTTTGACCACCCAGACTTTGGCGACATCGGCTGACATCAGATCCTGCTCCTTCAAGTCGCTGATATTGGACTGCCATTGCCGGAACGTGCATGTTGCAGTCGCGCGCACGGGCGTGCCATCTTCCATGAAAAGCGTGAACTGATTCTGGAGCTGCTGCAGGACGCCCTGGAAAAAGACACTCATGGTGCCCCAAATAAGCCGGCATACGGGTGGCCGGTGCTTGTCCCCGTGCTTCTTGACCGTGGTCAGATAGTGAAGTTTATTGGTGTATTCCCGGACGCTTTTCTTGTTTTTTTCCGGATCATCGTAGGTGTCGAAAAATAGCTCGACGCTAAGCGTGGCCGGCTCGGAACCGGTATATTGCGATTCCGGGCAGTCACGCTTCGCAACTTTCTGGCTTTGCCATTGAACGCTGCGGCTCACCGTAAGACGATTGGGGTTGAACTTTGCGACGATCAACCCTTCGGAATTCTTTTCGTCGAATTGAAGCGTGCTCCCCGCCAGTTCAACCAGGATTTTCATCTGCTCTAAGGCCATTTTGCCAATCCCCGCCTTTCCTGTTCAATAACCAGCCGTTCCATCATTATTCGCCAGGCTTGCTCGGCGATCTCATCAGGATCGGGTTCACCCGGCACAGGTGCGGCAATGCCGGATGTCCCGCCACCAGGCGCGACATGTGCTTCCCGCACGCCTTCACGCGGCACGGGCACGACGCCATAGCGATCTTCCGATGTAGCGGAAGAAGGGGAATAGGCTGAAGCGCCAGCCGTGTCACCGGTTGCGCGCATCAGCTGGTCGCGTGTCCGGCGCGCCGTCACCAGAGGCCGGCCGGCGGCGCCAGCTGTCCAGCCACCATATACGCCACGCGTTTCCTGATGAGAGCCGATACTTTGCTCGTTTTCAACGATTCCGGCATCTGCCAAGATGACGCTTGCATGACTGCTGCTCGTGCCTTCATGGCCGCTTGACCCCGTCCCTGTAATAGCCTGGCGATGCGCCGCATGGGGTAACGCGAGGGGAGCGGGGACGATAGCACGCAAGTTGTTCTGTATACGCCGCTGCGCCAAAGGCTGCGCGGGTGCGATACCCGCGGCAATTCTCCCCGCAGCAAGCCCCGGGGCGGCAGGGGTTGCGGAAGGCATTGCACCGAAAGCGGTGGCGGCAGGGGTGGCAATGCCGGCGAGAACGCCGCTTGTCTGCGTCTCTCCGATTACCGTGCGTGCAAGCATCGATCCAGACTCGGCTGGCCCTGCCTCGCGAGGAAGCGAGCGTGACTCCGCGGAGTTGGAGAATCGCGCAATAGACGCAGTTGAATGATCCGGACCCGCTATGGCAGTGGCCGTGTCCGATATCGTGGAAAAGCGGTCCAGTCCGTCGTTACCGACGCTGGGTGCGATCGTTTTGCGCGATACCGGAAGATTATTATATTGATGAAGCGCGTGTCGATTCACCTGGTAAAGTGAGGCTTGGGTTCGGCTGGAAATTGGTTCTCGTGGTGACTGCAATGCCGACCTTGATGGACGGATGATGTCAGCTGAATGCAAGAGTGCGGAGCGGGATAGTCCTTGGGTGGAAGAAGGCATATTGTCATGCCTGGCCGCCCCGGGGCTCAACGGGCGGGCCCAAGGAGATCCGCTGCCGGGTGAGCGCCGCACCACAGGCTGAGCCTGGAGGATGCGTCCAGGCCGGAAGGGAATATGGCTTGCCGGATCAACTTCAGTGCCGGCTGCCGCTCCGTCCGGCGGTGGTAGGGCTGATGATACGATAGTGTCTGTGCCTCCGGTTGCAGCAGCGTCGCGATCCATAGCGAGGCTGCCGGCACCACGTGTGATTGGCTCGCGCAGGATCGGAACGTTATCGTGTTGACGGCGCGATACATGGAAACCAGGGGCGTCAGGGGCGCCGGGCGGATTGCGCAGGGTTTCAGGAGCGTTTTGCCTGGATAATCGTTGTAACGGCGCACTGCTGATTACCGGTAATCCGTCCCGGACCGGCTCTCTTTCAGGTGGTCGGTGAAGGTCGCTGTTCAATGGCTGCAATCCCCGCCCCGATAGCCGGGAAGAATTGGCCAAATGCGTGGATGGCAGCCCGAGCGATGGCTGGATGGAAAATGTGTCGTCTCGCGTTGCCATCATCGGCGAAGAAATGGGTAAACGACGCAGTACACGTGCGTGATGCCTGAGGCGCGCGTCACTGTGATTGATGACTATCTGGCCTGAGCGGCTACTGCCCGCTGGAATGCCCGATATGAATCCCTTGGATATCGGTTCGGCATGTCGTTCATCGGCGAGATCCAGCAGCGCGGATTCAAACCCGGGCTCAGCCTCCGAAACAGCGCGGTTTCTCCCTCTCCTTCTGATGATTTCCCCGGACGTAGGCCGGCCGGATGGAGTCTGATCTGGTTCAAGCAAGCGGCTTGCCGTCCGGTCTGAGCCAGTGTTTTGCAACTGCCGCGCAATGACTCCTGATGCCCCTGAGCTCAACGTCTGTGGTGATCTTGAATGGGATTGCGGTTTGAGCGGGTGCCGGTATGAGAATGATAGGGAGCGTTGGACCGGCAGGCGCGATGAGACGGCGCCAGGCAGCGCGGGTGACGCGACCGGCCCGGTCGCCGCATCCATCGATATAGGTAGCGACGTCCCGCTACGTCCGTGATGCCCTTTGATGTTGCTTCCGGAAAACGCGTTGCCAATTTGCGCATTATTTGCGGAGGCATCGACGGGTTTGGAGTATTCGGAAAGCCCCGCTTTCCGGGCAATATGTCCTTGTCCCATTCGTTCGACCGTAGCCGGGTTGTTTCCAGCTTTGGACGTTGCGGCAACTTCCGCCGATCCGCTACCCCTCCGATCCTCCGGCGCCAATACATGGGGGAGCGCTGACTTCGCCTGAACGGTCGATCCCGCGCTGCCTGTTACCGGATCATTATGTGCTCCCCCCGGGGGCGTAAACGATAGCTCGCCAAGGACAGCGTTTCCCCCATTCCTGGCGGACCCCATGCCCCTTGAGGCGGCGTATCTCATGCCCGGGAGTCGTTGCATGACGGGCTCCCCGCCGGCTGCTCCGTATCGCGCCCCCCCGCTTTGATTCATGCCGAAGATGAATTTGCCGGGATCGGCGCAAGATTCCGCCCGATTGATCTTTCGGGCAAGCGGCCCGCCGACAAACCCCGCATGCCGCTCGTACATTTCCGCAAAGCCGGCAAGCCGCCCTTGAATCAAGGGCATTCTTGCCGCCTGACCGGCGGTCGTATGACGTCGCCATGTAGAAAGGCCTAGCGATCGTGGATGATTCCAGGCCTCATCAGGAACGGGTGTCTGTAAATTGTCCGGCATTTTGCGTTTATAGGTGTATCCGATAATCTCTGGTTTCGTGAAGACTCAGGGTAATCGCAAACCACGGTGCACCAGCTCAAGCGACTCAAATGCAATCGCCGAATTACTTGCGCGCAGATCCGGACCGGTCCACTTCACGGGACATGCTTCCTTGAAGAGCCATGATCTCGGCTTGCTGCGCTGCGTGTCGTTCAGTCTGATGTCGATGTCTTTTCGCACGATCTCCCCTTGCGCCACAAGCTGGTACCAGTCCCACAGAAATTCGGCGTCACCGAGTCCGCGCTTGAGAACGAGACGCGAAGGAAATTTCGAGGGGCCGGGCAGCTGCAGTTCGTGATCGTTGACGCCGCCGACCCGTAGTGTCTGGACCTCGGTTTCGAACACCAGGCCGGAAACTTCGTTGAACCCCCCGACAGGTCCTTCCAGCTTCCCTTTCCTATCCTTGTCGCCACCCACTACCTCAATCGAAAACCGAAAAGCCAAATAAGGGTCAGGTGGCATATGGTTCTCCTGATGTTTCTGTCTGCTTATCCAAGATACTCGGGCTGGTTCTCATCCGCTTGATCACGATTAAGACGCTCATTGATTTTCACGATCTCCTGTATCCAGCGCTGCCGCTCAAGATGGTCAAGATTCATTAAGTCCGTATATGGCCAATGGAAGTGATACGCGACGTAGGCTACCTCCTCAAAGAGCTCCGCAGAGGGGTAGCCTATTGCTCCCCCGAACGTTGGACCTCGACTTCGAAACTCGCATTACACTCAGGACAAGCGGTCTTGATGCGGTTGTGTCCGTTGGCATTGACTCGGCGATACATGTCTTCGAGAAACGCAAAATCCGCTGCGAATAATTCTTCAATCACTCGGGGGTTAATTTGCGGCAAATCCCCCAGTCGACGGATCACCCGGGAGAGGAGAATGACTGCCAGATATCCGGGATTGGACTGAACGCGCGGATCCTTCATTGGCGCAATCTCGTCGTTTGCTGTCGCAAGCCGCATCACACCCTCTTTGTGAATATTTCCTTCGGCGTCGACATACCCATGCGGAAGCTTGAAGTTAAATTCCGTTTGCAGGCTCATTTGGTCCGATCCAATCCCTCATGGGTGATTTCGAGCGTATCGATAGCGACCTCATTGGCGGTCGCATTGAATGTCGGACCAGTCCACTTGGTTGGCCAGGCGGCGACAAAATCCCATTGCGCCGCGTCGTTGCCTTCGTCATCCATCAGAATGATGGAACCGTTCTTGCGGGCATCTTTAATCTTGCCATCCATGACCTGCTTGCGCCATTTCCAGAGATCCATGTCATCGGTTATTCCACGCTTGAGTGTGAGGTTGGAAAATTTCTTCAGACCCGGCAGTTTTTGTATTGTCACCGTCTTGTCGTCGCCAACGCGATAGTCGATCGGGTCTGTTGAGGAATCCAGCCCGGATACCTCGCGAAAACCGGCTCGCTGTATGCCGTCAATCTGGACGCGGAACTTGAACCCGCGATAGGGATCTCTACGTTCTCCTGTGCTTGCCATGCCGATTACCTCCTTGATTTATGAAATATTCAATCCAGTCACAGCGGTTGCGCTGGCGCTTTGGGTGATGCGAACCACAACAAATTCAGCGGGAATCGCGGGCGCCAGGCCGACCAATGTGACAACCTGTCCGGCTTCACGGCTTTCCGGAGTGTTGGTTTCAGCATCGCATTTGACAAAGAACGCCTCAGCGGGACTATTCCCCATCAGCGCGCCGCGATCGAACAAGTCACGGCAATGCGCACTCAGGCGCTGGGCGACGCGTTCCCAGAGAGATGAGCTGTTTCCCTCATAAACCAGATCACTCATGTTTTGCCTGATCCATCTTGTCAGGGTCAGGACCAGACGCCGCACATTGACGTATAGCCAATCGGTCTGGCCGCTAAGGGTTCGCGCACCCCAGACGCGCGTGCCGCGTCCGGTGAAACTGCGCAGACAATTGATGCCCGCCTCGTTAAGCGGCTCCTGCTCATCATCGCTGAAATCGACTTCCAGCTTGAGGATCCCTTCAAGGATTTCATTGGCGGGCGCCTTGTGTACGCCGGTTCTGCCGTCCGCTCGTGCATAGGCACCGGCAATGTGCCCGGAAGGCGGCACAAACAGGATGTGGCGGGAATTCGAAAATGTCGCTTCGATACCGGCCCGGCTCGTCGTTTCGTCGCAGGGCATGCCGGTTCTGCGGGAAATTCCGGAATCTTCCGCAGCAAAGGATTTTCTTACGGAGATCCACGGGTAATACAGGGCGCCGAAAGCGCCGTGCTCCCGTGGCAGAGATTGCCAATGCAGGACAGGCGGTTGCACATTCCGTTTTCTCTCGTCCGGCGTCACGTATTTGTTACTTTCTTCGTTATTGAATCCGTCCAGAATGGCAAAACGATCACCCATTCGGTGACAGTAATCCAGAACTGCGGCTTGAATTTCGCCGACGGCGTCATGATCAGCCCGAATGGCAGGCGACATTGCGTCCGGCACGCACACAAGATCAATACCGTCGATATTATCAAGCGTACTTCCCTCAAAAATGCTTATCAGGGCCCTGGTCATTTCCACCGGGCTGTCCTGGTTACATTGGACAGGCGCTATTACGCAGCACTCTCCGCCATTTTCGAAGAAGCCGCGCACCGCATAGCCCAGGTAGCTACCCGGTAAAGGTTCGTACAATTGCAGGAATTGTTGCCACCGGTCAATGGGATGGATTGCGGGCGTATCCGCTCGATCTGGCGCAGGTCGTGCAAACCCTGCAAAAAGGGGAATGCCGGTACGAACGACGGGCTGCGCAGGCGCTTCGGCCCGCGTTTCGTAGTACACACCCGGGGTACGGTAGGCGGTGCGCCCCGCGCGAAGATACGCTCCGCTATCCATTATCGACTCGGCTCATGGCGACTCCGCTCGGACCAGGGGTCAGGTTTTTTCCTGACCGGTCGCTTGCGAAATACGGAAAATAACGAACTCCGCCGGCCTTACAATAGCCACGCCAATCTCCGTGACGACCTGGCCCAGGTCCCGAACCTCTGGTGGATTGAGCTCCTCGTCGCACTTGATATAGAATGCCTCTTCCGGAGTCAATCCAAAAAGCGCGCCGCTGCGCCAGCAATTGGTGAGGAAAGCGGAAATGTTGAGCCGGATTTTTCCCCATAAGGTGGGATCATTCGGCTCGAACACCACCCATTGCGTGCCTTCATCAATGGACTCCTGCAGAAACAGGAAGAAGCGGCGAACGTTGATGTACTTCCACTCGCCATTGCGGTCTCCGCCAATGGTACGCGCTCCCCACACCGTGATTGCTCCGTTCATTGACCGAATGACATTGACGCCCTGAGGATTGAGCAAGTCCTGCACAGGCTTGCTGACGTAATACTTGACGTCGATCGCCCCGCGTACCACACAGTTGGCGGGCGCCTTGTGTACTCCCCGTTCTTCATCCATGCGGGCGTAAATGCCTGCCATATGTCCGCTTGGCGGAACGTAGGTGCGGCCCCGATATTTTGGCTCAACCCGCCGAACCGGATCGGTATCCTGCAGCTGCTTGGCGGGGTCCACGACCTCGATATGAGGAAAATAAAAGGCCGCATTCTTGCTTGTGCGCGGCAATGTATCCTTGGGTTTGTCTGAGTATTGCAGCTTCTGGATATAAAAGTCGTTCGATTTTTCGTCGTTAACTACCTCAGTGCTGTCCAGGATCGCAAAAACATTCTGGTTGTTTTCACTATGGCTCATCAGCTTCTCCCATACAGCGGGAAGCTTGGGTAATCCGGGTGCCGTAATAATTGCCACTTCATCGATGGATTCGAAGTTTTTTAAGGTTCTATCAAGCTCGGCCACCGATCTCACACGGGCAACGAAACAACGGGTTCCGCCATTCTTGAAAAAACCGTAGACCGCATGGGTTAACGCATGATGTCCCGGATACATCGGCCTGGACGAATCAGGCCCTGGCCTGAATGCCGAAAACGAACCAAAACGCTTGGTGTAATCGGAAAAGTTGGCGCAAAACTTGGTATCCCCAGGCTCGGCCTGGACAATGAATTTTTTAAGGTAGTAAGGGGTTATTTTCGACTGGGATTCCTGCAACAGGCCGGGTTCGGGTTCTCCGGCCATGTCTTCATAAGCGACATCCTCACCCTCGATGGTCTGGGGCGCCGTCGACGACGCGGTGGAGTATTCCAGCAACGAACTTTTCAGCCTGTCCCGCTCGGCTGTCCTGTCGGTTTTATCCTGACGCAGCTTTTCCATCAAAGCGGGGTCTCGGTCCTTTTCCTTCTTTTTCTCTTCCGCCGCCAGTGCATTATTGGCAGCGGTAAGCTGCTCCTCGGCTCCCCTGAGCTTTGCCTTGATATCCTTCACTTCCGGGGAATCGCCAGAATCCGGCGCAGCAACAGTGTTCTGCAGCGCCCCCATGGCGGCCACGGGATCATAAAACTCATTCGCTTCCGGACAGTAAATTGTATCGGGAACCAAGCCAATAAACGCCACCGTATTGGTTCCTACCCCTGTGATTGGCTGGCGTGCAGAAGGCACTTCTTCCACATAAACGCCCGGACTCAGATAATTTGCCATTGCGCATCCCCTTTTCATTAATGATCGTAAATTTGTTCCGTCGAAGCCGTCATTTGCTCCAGGAAACACCGTCTCTCATCGCTTAAACTATGGCCAGCGTTACACTTGCGAGTGTTACGTTTACTGCTTTAGAACAAGCTCTATCCCGTATCCTTCCATTGGTGCCTGATCTTTCGTACGTTTCTTCCGTGCGCCCCCGGCAACCGTGGCAGGCGTAGCCGACTTTTCCGCCTTGCCCCCGGAGGATGCGTCAACAGCGCGTACGGTATATTTCCCATCGGGACAATCCAGGAAGAAAAATATGCCATCGGCGCGCGACTCGATTTGTCCCGGTTCACCGCAAGGGTGAGGCGCATCCGGAGCATCTGTTGCTCCTCGACGCGCTTGCGCGCGGCCAGCCGGCATGCCCGGTTTCTGTGATTGTTTCGATTCAGCCGAAATGCCGATCTGAACACCTGGCATTGGCTTGCCCTCGGTATCGACGGTTCGGCCGCAAATACTTACGCGATGACTCACGATTTCCCAGCTTGTCCATGCACTCATGAGTTCGCTCCTGTCTGCATGCGAAACTTGAGTATTTTTTCGGTGACAAGATCTACCGTCTCTGGCCGCGCGACATCCACGGCCAGTGTGACGGTATAGTTGAGCGCAGCCTTCGGCTTACCGCCCAGTGCCTGCCAGAATTCCCCGAGGCTTTGCAAGCGCCCCGGCTGGAGAGAGCTGACGGGCAGGGGTAAATCCTGATCCGTGAGGCTGCCTTGCAGTACATCCTGCGGGATGGTCCGGTAGCGCAGCAGTGCCTGAATGACATTTCCCAGCAGACGATGCTCATCTTCGGAAGGGTTGGTAACGCTCTGGCTGGGCCATGCGGTAATCAGGTACGAAATATCAATTCGCACCGGGGCGGCGGTACGGGTGGCGGTTCCATCAGATCGCCGGTCCAGATATACCTCGTTACTTCGAAGCTCCATATTCTCCCGAATGTCATACAGAAAGAGATCGATGGCGGGCAGGGTCACGGAAGACGGAGGAAACTGATTGTCTGGTGCGCCGAAACTGACTTGCACCTGCTCAGCCAGCCCCTTTGGGAGCTCGCGTTTCAATAGAGCAGCCAGCGTTTCGTCCAGATCGTTAATCATGATTGCTTACCGTTTCTGCATCGGCTGGCGTAAAAGCATAATGCCATACCCCCGCAATGACTCGTTCTCCCGAAAAATTTCCCGAGCAGACAACGCACCGGTACCTTTACGCCGTCGTGGTTTCTCCCATACACTCCCGCGCTGGGCATCTTTACCCGCATTTACTGCCATGCAACTTCCATGCCAGTGTTTTTGGAGAAGATATCGCGTTGAATCAATGGCTTGATCAAAGCTGTTTGAGGGCAATGGGTCACTTTTCTCTTCGGAACTGCGATCGTCCGAAGCGATAATCCGGGATTGATTGCAAGCTCAAGTACCTGGAATCATTAGCTTATATTTTTGTTGGGTTGTTTCTAACCCAGGGTGGGTCGGAACGAAAAGTCTGTTTCCTGGAAAATACTTTCATTCCAAAGATTGGCGGGACTTTTTCAACCTGCGGTTTCGCTGTGAACACTACGAGCAGGAAATATATTCGGGAGGGTACTGGAACAATGGGTTGACTTCGACCCAGTGGGGGTATTTTCTGATCTTTCTTTAACTTAATGAAACAAAACGGATAAATGGAAAGCCCTAATAGAGGCCGCGCCTTATTTGACTGAGCGACCCAACCACTCGCATGATAGGCAGAAGTAAGTAGTGGCTGATTCAACGATGTTTTATTTTTTTGATATTACCGGCACGGAATTTGCTGGAGAAGTCACTGCATGACACCAATTCGTGGCATGCATCAAAGCTCTGTGTGCAGGGGGAAAGATGTGTCCACTATCAAAATTAAGATCCTGTTCAGGGGCCACTACTGGTCCGATGGCTGATGCGATGGGTCCGGATTACGCGCAGGATTCATCAAAAACGGTCGCGACATGGCTCACAGCGGTGGTCATTTCCGTCCTCATGTGGAGCGTCGCCCATGCAAGCGAGATCCAGGTTTTTTCGGTCAAAGAGAATCCCGCTGGTACCGTCGTTGCGACCACCGGCGTCTTTGCGGAAACCACTCCGAGCGCATCTGCGTTTCAACTCCGGTTCGATGACAAGCTCGCGATTCGGGCCAACGAGGTTAAATCCGCGCCATCCTTTGCACCTGAGATATCGGTGATTCTTTGCGTCGACCAAAGCGGTTCCATGGGCCCCTCTGGCATCAAACAAATTCAGGAGGCGCTTAGGAGCGTTTTGGCCAAATCGGAACTGCAATTGAACCTCGCCTTATGGGCGTTTGACACAGAAGTCAGGAAGCTTCGCGGCTTTTCCAAAAATACTGCACAGATGGCAAAAGGCATTGGCGAGATCGGTGTTAAATCTGCACGGGATAGTAAAACCAAGCTGTACGAAGCCATCGAACTCGGTCTTTCCGAGTTGCGGAGCCATGATGACAACGATCTGAAGCGCCTGATCGTCATTACCGATGGTAAGGATGACGGCAGCAGCATCACCGACCAGGTGATCGCAAGCAAGGCCAACGCCAAGGGGATTACCATCTACGCGGTCGGGTTTGGCAATGTTACGGACGAAGATTCGGAATTGCTTGCACGCCTGACGAAAAACACGGGTGGCTACTTTATTCCTGCCGGCAACACGCAGGAACTGACTCGCGCACTCCATCAATTACTCAATTTACCTGCGCCCCGCGTGTTTAACGTCTCGTTCCATTACAATGTATCGGGAGACGGGCGCCAAGTAGATTCCGCGCAACTGGAGTTTACACCCGAGGGGAAGGCGCCGGTGTTGCGAACGATGGTGTACGGGCTTTCAGCGCCCAGCGTTGCCAGTCCGCCAGGAACAGCGCCAACCCCGAATGGATCTGGGGACAAGTGGACGGTTAATCTGCTGTCGATCGATTTCGACCTCAGGCTCCTGTCGGCAATTCTGATTGGCATCGTTGTACTCCTTGTCATCGTGGCAATGAAGCGTCCTCCGCCACCGTCACCCCCACCTCCTCCCCCGCCGCCGCCGCCTCCCCCCCGACCTTCAAAACGTGCGCGCACCTCCGTAGGTTTTGCGTTCCCGGCACCCGCCCAGGGGCGCCCCACAGCGATTCTGCATTGTCTTAGTGGACCCGCGAGAGGGCTACAGTATCCTATTGAGCAGACGATCTATCGCATCGGCTCGGGTGAGTCAAATGATTTGCAATTGAGCGATGATTATCTTTCGCACAAGCACGCCAGCATAAGATATGACGACGGCAACCTCTATCTGAGCGACAGCGGATCGCGCAATGGAACTTTTCTGAATGATATGCGGCTCGACCAGACAGCCAAGGCACTTACCCCGGGGGACCGTATTCGGGTTGGAAAATCGATGCTCGAGCTAGTTGCGACGGATGAGGATCGTGGAGTCAGACAAGCCAGGCAATACGACGCCGATGGGGGAGAGCAACTGGTTCCGTAATTCTGGCATACAGCGGATCAAACGACTGTACTGGATACCAAGAGGGATACCAAGATTGTGAAACAGCCAATTGCAAGCCAATTGTCGGTAGGTGCCCGTTCCGAAACAGGGTACGTCCGGAACGAGAACCAGGACAGGATGGGTTGCGTGAGAGCCGCTTTCGGCGACGTGTATATTGTGTCGGACGGCATGGGAGGTCATCGGGGCGGGGCGCTCGCAGCCGAACTGACAGTCCAGGCACTAACGCAAGGCCTGTCTCATATTCGTTCGGTTGCTGGAATACCTGCAGAAACAAAACGTGCCTTCGAAGAGGCGAACAGGACGGTCTATGAGCAGGGGCACTCGGGAGCAATGGAAACTCGAGGCATGGGCGCCACAGCCGTCGTACTGCTGGTGGCAGGGTCGAGGGCCATAGTCGCCCATGTGGGGGATAGCCGTGCCTATCTATTTGCTCGGCGTGAACTGCGTCAGTTGACCAAAGATCATAGCCGCGTTCAGCGCTTGGTGGATGCGGGAATGTTAACAGCCGCCGAGGCCATGTCGCACCCTGATGCGAGTCTACTGGAACGAGCAATGGGCACTTCACTGGACGTAACGGTGGATATTTCCCCATGGATACCACTGCATGCGGGTGATCAGGTTCTTCTGTGTTCGGATGGGCTTCATGGCTATGTTGCCGATAGCGAGATCGGCACCATCCTGGGTCAGGACGCGACAGTGCAGGAATTGACGGACCAGCTTGTCAATCGCGCCTTGCAGAAAGGCGGGGAAGATAACATAACCGTTCAGTTGATCGAATACGGGCGTCGGCGCAAACGCGGGTGGCCGCAGGTTATTAGCCGTTTTGCCATCGTTTTTCCGATCGCTCTGGGTGTTCCGGCGGGGGAATACAGGAGGGTTGGAGAGGAGTCCGGGGTACAGATAGCCCGGGTTGACAAGTTGCCTGTCTACCGAGTCGGAGAGCGCCACCCACGCCGGTATAGCGAAACACGATGCGTATTAGATACCGTAAACACTGCATAAACCAGAGGTCATTGCTAATGAACGACAAATCGAAGCAGAGCGACATTTCCAAATGGTGGAAACAGATTGTCGGAAGCAGTGCCTCGGACACCCGTGTTTGCGAAAAGGGGCATCCGATGGACCCGAATTGGAAAACCTGTGCCTATTGCGATGCCGAGGCTCGTGCCCATCAAAAAACCGCTCACGAACCTGATGAGATCGAATCAAGCCAATCTACGCAAAGGAGCATCACCATGGAAAGGAGAACTACACAGATAGACAATGGAGAATCAGGCGAAGGACGGGGTGCGACAAAGTTTGAGACATCAGCCGGCGTGTCCCCCCCGAGAGAAAAACCCGAGACGCGCCTCCAAACCGGGAAATCAGATACGAGTCAGAGAAAACTTACCGGCGTGCTGGTTACATTCAACTGGAGGCCACAGGGTAAATTATTTCCCCTTTATGAAGGACGCAATGTTATCGGTTCCGGTTCCGAGGAGACGTGCGACATTTACATTTCCAACAGAACTGACGAGATGATATCCAAGGAGCATGCCGTCATCCTCTGCCGCGCCGGGAGAGACGAACTGCATGACATGCTCAGCACCAATGGGACTTTTCTCAATGAGAAGTATGTTGAAAGAGACGGCGCTGATCTGGTTGACGGCGCATTAATCAAAACCGGAGCGACCGTGTTTGAGTTCAGGAAATTTACCAGTGGCGGCGACCGGGCGCCTGAAAGTGACAAGGCCAGATACTACGAAAGTGAAGGGGATATCCGGAGAACTCGCTCTCCAGGAGAAACCGAGATTTGACGCGGGTACGATTCGCAGCGGGAGAACTGTCTTCCCTGTTCCACGGATCTTGCGGAAAGGTTATTAACCTAAATCCGGTAGTTGACCGCTCATTTAATAAATCATCGTTATGGTTATAACGATATTTCGTATTATTTTACTCTCATCTTGCGGGTGAGGCCGCTACGGGATGAATTGCACAATTTTTGCGGTACATGGCAGCGTTGCAACTCCTTGGAATAATCATTCCCGCATCGTTGCGCCTTGCCCTGTACCCCAAAAACCGCACAATTCACCCCGCCCAACTACCGGATTTAGGTTAATGGAAGAAGCATCATGAAGATAATCGCCGCAATGCTACTTTTAACCCTCATAACAGGGTGCAGCACAGTAGGCGGAACCCGGGGGAGTTCGGGAATGGCCGCGCTTGAATGCGGCGCTATCGGGGCGGGACTTGCCACCGCAATATGTTTGGCAGCGGGCGGTAGCGCCGCGGCATGCGCGGGTTCCGCCGCGGGTGGCGGCCTTCTTGGCGCAGGGGTCTGCTATACCTACGCCGAAAAATATGAGAAACGCCGCCAGGAACTCGCCGGTAAAGAGAATGATGTGGATGCGCGACTGAAGTATGTACGCGGACTCAATGAAGATTCAGAAAAATTGAATCAGGAACTGAACACCCGCGTTGCCCAGATCTCCAAGCGCACGGATACGATTGTCGCGCAGATTAATCAAGGCACCATTTCCCAGCAGGAGCTGGTAAAAGAAAGGGAGGCATTGCTCAAGGCGGAGAATGCGGCGAAAGACCAGGTTGCGCTTGAAAAAGCCGCATTGGAGGACATGAAGCGTTTTCAGGCCGAGCAAGCGCGCAAGACCAGTGCGGATAGCGCGGCGCATGCCGAACTGGATGCCGAAATCAGGAAACAGGAACATCTGCTCGCCGAGACACGAAGGGCCACCAGCGCGCTTGCTTCCCAGCGCCAGAGAATATAGACCAACCAAGCCGGAATAAGGAATACAAGCAACATAGGGAACATAAGGAATATAAGGAATATAAGGAATATAAGGAATATAAGGAATATAAGGAATATAAGGAATATAAGGAATATAAGGAACAGGATGGTGGCAGACATCAGATCAATGGCAATGCTGGCGGTTTTAACGTCCGCGCTGTGCGCATGCACTGTTATGCAGCTCAAAAAAGATGTGGAGCAAGATGAAGCACGCGTAGTGGGCAAGGAAGGCGAACTCAAAACCGAAGAAGCGCGGCAGGCTCAGCTACGCGGGGAAATCGCCCGGTTACAGGAGGATTTGTCGAACCGGCAAGTATCGCTGGACGATCTGCAGTCGCGACTGGCACAACTGCTGCGGGCAAATGCGAATACGCCGGATGTCACCCAGGAACAGCGAGCGCTCAAGCAGCGGCGAGAAGTGAAATTGAAGGCGCATCAGAAGGAACTGGTCAAGATCCAGCAGAGCGACGAGACCATCACGGAAAAGAAAAAAAAGCTGGAGCACCTCAAGGAAGAAATCAGGAAATCCCTGAATCTTCTGATGCACTCCTGATAACGTGCCGGCATGGCGCACATTAACGTCGGGTCAGGAACCGCCTTACTGGTAGTGACAGTCGCCTTTCTCGGCGGCTACCTGTTCAAAGCCATCCTGCCCTGGTTTGACGAAGATATGCCGGCAGGCGCGCAGCGGTCGCAAGTGAAGGAGCCCGCAATAAGCCGCTATGCCGAAGCGCTTGCACATATTGAGCAGCGCGCGGTGTTTTCAACTCCCGTAGGAGACCTTCAAGACATGGTGGCCGCCTCTTTAAAAACGTATCTTGCGAAAAAAGATCCCTATTCGGATTTTCTGACCCGGCAAGAATATGCGAAATTCAAGGCGGCGGGCAGCGAGTATTACGTTGGCATAGGTCTTGATATTGAGAAGCGCCGCAATGGCGATATTATCTGCTACCCGCTTCCGAACGGATCCGCCGCAACGGCGGGAATCAAGCCAGGCGAGCGTCTGCTGGCGGTCGACGGCGTTTCCACCCAGGGAAAATCGCTTCCCGCCGTCGTCGCCCTGGCAATCGGCAAAGCGGGGACTACCGTTGTGGTGGAGCTTGCGGACTCTTCCGGGAATCGCAGGCAAGTAACCGTTACCCGGTCGACAATAGCCGGTCCCGCAGTATCCGAGTATACGTTTCGCTCCGCGCGTATTATCAAATTGGCGAACTTTACGCCCAGCACCAGGCAGGAGCTCGATTATCTGGTTTCCAACTGGCACAAGCGTGATCCCATTGTCATTGATTTGCGGGGTTGCGGCGGTGGGGATTTTTACGCGGCGGTGAATTCCGCAATGCTCTTCCTCAAGAAAGGGGAGCCAATCGTCTCGGTAAGCGGACGCTCCGGCACGCGGTCGTATTCGGCTACGGTTGCACGGCAGCCGCCCGCACAACGCGTGTTTTTGTGGCAAGACGAATTTACCGCCAGCGCTGCGGAGATATTTATCGCCGCTTTAACAGACAATGCGCGTGGCACGTCGATCGGAAGAACAACCGCCGGAAAGGGAACCCGGCAGGACATTATTGAGCTGACGGATGGCGGCGGCGTCCTGATTTTGACGACGGGATACCTGATAACTCCCGATGGCGTACGATTTGAAGGCACGGGGCTGGCACCGATGCGCCCGGTTGCGGAGAGTACCGATGATACGGAGGCATTCCTTCACAAAACCGCCGCCTCCATCCATTAGGCCGTTAGGGCAGGATGGACCGATGGACCGCTGGTCCGTGCTTTATTACTCAGGGCGGGCCTGGCAGGTGAAATGCCAATTTGGAGTCGACTGTGGAAAACGATGATCTGATCGGCAAGACAATACATGGCAGCTATTTAATTACGTCCAAACTCGGCGAGGGCGCAATGGGTCAGGTTTATCTCGCCGAGAATTCCCTGGTTCAGGACAAGAAATATGCGATAAAAGTTCTTAGGAGGGAGCTGACCCGTAGCCCGAACTTCAAGCAGCAATTTTACGAAGAGGCAGCGCACCAGGCGCAACTCTCCCATCCCAATATCGTTCAGATGTATGACTATTTTCAGGAAGGCGAAGACTATTTTCTTGTTCTCGAGTATGTCGATGGACGTTCGCTGGCCGACAGGATTGATGCCCTGGGCGGACCAATGGCCGAGAAGGAGGCCTTGCACATCTTCAAGGGCGTCCTGGCGGGACTCAACTGTGCGCATGAGAAAGCAATCCTGCATCGGGATATCAAGGCCCCCAACGTGATGGTCGACAATAGCAACAGGGCGCTGTTGACAGACTTCGGCATCGCACGGCAGTCCGGCGGTGAAAGCGCCGCGAATATTGGGCGTGTGATTGGCACACCCGAGTACATGAGTCCCGAACAATTCGAGAATTCGGACAAAATCGATCATAGGTCGGACGTCTATTCGGCCGGAATTCTTTTATTCGAGATGCTGACCGGCCGTTTGCCATTTAAGGATACCTCCCGGGAAACACTTAAACAACAGCATATAGCCACTCCCACCCCCAATCCCCGCATCATCAATTCGAAGATCAAAAAACCTCTCGCCAACATCGTATTGAAGGCAACACAGAAGGATCCGGGTGACCGGTTTCAAGGCTGCCTCGCCTTTCTCAAGGCGATTGAGTACTACGAGCGCGGCAGGAACTGGAAAATCTGGGGACTGAGCCTATCCATCATCCTGGCAGCGGGGATTTGGTATTTTGTACAGAACTTGAAAGCGGTGCGCAGCTTGGCAAGCTTGGCAACCGATAATTATGCGTTGTTATGTCGAGAGGCCGAAACATTGAAACGAAAGGAAACAGGTTTGCGCATTGCGGCGGAATCGGGCGATGCGGAAATGGTGGAAGCGTTTTCGAAACACGTGTCGGACCACAATGCGAATATCGAGAAATTTCTAGGGGATTATGCCAGCGCCTTCCGTGAATTATCGACATTCAGAGGTAGCACCGCGCATAAGGTATTTAGCGAGCGGGAGCAAATCGACGTGCGGACGAGATACGAGCAGGCCGATGAATCGGAACGGGCAAAATTCTGGCAATTAACCGGCGACGATTACGAACAATTCACGACTACCGGACAAAGCCCCGACAGGGGAAGGATGCTGGAAAAGTGTCCGCCTTAGCCTGGTATTCTCGGCGCAATCCATGCATTTTTTTTGGCGATTGGAGAAAGAGAGAGCGGTAAAACTGGTTTATCCCTCGCAATCTGGCGAAATACCCGCCTTGACGAGGGTTGCTGTTCTAAAAAGGAGATCCGAAAATGGAACTACGGGTGGAAAGGACAGATTTTTCTGAAAATAGTACGATTGGCAAGCTATACGTGGATGATCAGTTTGAATGCTACACTTTGGAAGACAAGGTCAGGCCGGTCAAGATCAAGGGGAAGACAGCTATTCCCACGGGGCGCTATGAGGTCATTATTAACCACTCGCAGCGATTTAATCGCCCGCTTCCGCTTTTTCTGGATGTACCCGACTTCGTGGGAGTTCGAATACATCCCGGCAATACAGCAGCGGATACAGAGGGATGTATCCTGGTAGGCGAGACGAAAGAAGAAGGATTCATAGGTCAAAGTAAACCGGCTTTTGAACGGCTTTTCGATAAATTGAAGGCCGCTTCCGAGACCGAGAAGATATTCATAGAGATAGGATAGCGGCATCTGGTAATGTTGAGCCTCCTGAAAATACTGCGCTCCGGTTTCGCCGTTATATTGATCTTCGTGCCCCTTGTGCTGTTCATGCACCTGGATGCGTTTGCGCAAACGAAAGCGGAAGCGATTCCGTTCATGCATGAGAAAACATATCTCTTGCCGTCCGGCAAGAGCGTCGCCATCAAGTTTCGGGAGCGCCCATGCGAGAGTGCCGGGAGCAGGGGGTGCAGCGAAGCCGACGCGGGGACGTGGGGCACGGACGGAGGCGTTCCACGGTTCCTTACCGAAGTATTCCTGGTTTCCATCGACGGCAGGGAATTCGTCATTCCCGAGAAATTCTACAAGGATTTGACCAACACTTATCACTTGAATGCCTTTGAACAAAAGACGCGCGTTATTATCGAACTCAAGGGTGGGGAAGCCGCGGGCGCTTACACCGCACGTTTTACGCTTGGCGGGACATGCGGATTCGAGCGAAAGGTCTGTGGGGAGGTTTGCGGGGAAATCTGGGAGCGGACCACCTGGTACAACGCATTCGCCTATGAAGCAGAAGCGGGATGCGAGAGTGGAATTCAATGAGTTCCGGCGAAACCCCGCGAAGGAGAATAGATGACTTCCATACTCGACGCGATTTCGCGCGCCTTTCGCGATTTATTCCGTTTTCAGGTATTGTGGATCGTCGTCTGGCCAATCCTGGCGGCAACGCTGCTGTGGGTGATTTTAGGTGTGGCTTTCTGGAGCAGTTTTTCAGGGTGGATCGCAAGCGGTCTGACGGCCATTGGCATCCAGGAGTGGCTCGAAGGCGTGGAACCAAGATGGATTGCATACGGTATTCAGGGCGTGGCGCATCTCATTCTTTTTGTGCCGCTGGTTTTTGTTACCGCGCTGGTGATTACCGCGCTGTTCGCTATGCCTGCCCTGGTTCATCTGGTGGCCAACCGTGATTATCCGCAACTTAAACGTGAAAACGGCGGTGGCGTTGCCGGTAGTCTACTCAATGCATTGCTTGCCATCGGAATTTTTATCGCTATATGGCTGGTTACGCTTCCCTTGTGGTTAATCGGCGCGGGTGTGGTCATTCCGTTTGTTGCCGTGGCGTATCTGAATCAGCGGCTGTTTCGTTATGATGCGCTGGCGGAGCATGCCAGCCGTGAAGAAATGCAGGTGTTATTTTCGGCCTGGCGGTCATCGCTGTGGGGCCTTGGGCTGCTGACCGGCCTGATACAATTTATACCGCTTTTGAATTTGTTCGCGCCGGTGCTGGCGGCGCTGGCTTTCATTCATTTCGGCCTGGCGCGCCTGACTGAATTGCGTCACGCGCCGTAAATGGAAAAATGGCAGGACCCCGGACTTAGCCGATTCGCATTTCGCCGCTTTTGATGTCGTTGTCGCCAATGCGGCATCTTTATGTCCCCTGGCTTATAAATTTCAGCCTGTTATGTAACAATACTTGTGAGGCGTTATACTGGCGCTACATTGAGCGCTACACTGAAGCGCTAAACCGGGGGAGGAAATGTCCATGCGATTCCGCACGCTTCGTTTTATGACGTTGGGATTGGCGGCAATGGTCGGCGGCATTATCGCGACGGCTGCATTTGCCCAGGCGGCCGAGACCGGCAACGGCGGTTCTTCCACGGTATCCGGAGCTGCGCATAAGCATTCAGTCGGGCCGCATCAGGCAAATCAGGATAAGCAAGCGTCACCCAGACTGCTGAACCTGGGTCCACATACATTTCCGGTCAGCACGCAGAACAAATTAGCACAGCAATACATCAATCAGGGCCTGAACCTCTCATACGCGTTTAATCATGCCGAGGCAGGCCGCGCATTCCGCGAAGCGGCACGGCTCGACCCGTCTCTTGCCATGGCGTATTGGGGCCAGGCGCTTGTGCTCGGTCCCAACATCAACGCGCCAATGGATCCGGAAGACGAGGCGCCGGCTCTGGAGTTGGTGCAAAAAGCCGCCTCGCTCGCGGCGAAGGCATCACCGCGCGAGCGTGCGATGATCGGCGCGCTTGAAAAGCGCTACACGGGGAATGCCGAGCAGCGTAAGGCGAACGACAAGGCTTATGCGGATGCAATGCGGGAAGCGCACGCGCGCTTTCCGGACGATCTCGACATCGCGATGCTCTATGTCGAATCGGTAATGGACCTTAACGCCTGGGGCTATTGGATGCGGGATGGTTATCCGCTGGAAGGAACCGAGCAAATCGTCGCGCTTACCGAAGAGGTAATGCGGCGCAATCCGAAACATCCTGGCGCGGTGCATATGTATATTCACCTCATCGAGCCGACGAATACTCCCGAGCGGGCGGAAAAGGCGGCTGATACCCTGCTTACGCTGATGCCCGCGGCAGGGCATGCGGTGCATATGCCGTCCCACATTTATCAGCGCGTGGGCCGCTATGCCGATTCGATAAAGAGTAACCAGCTCGCCATCGCGGCTGACGAGGAATACCTCGCACACCGCCACGCGCAGGGTATGTACCCGATTATGTACTACCCCCACAACATTCATTTCCTCTGGTTCGCGGCCACTTCGGACGGCCAAAGCAAGCTTGCGATCGAATCGGCGCGAAGCGTGGCCAGCCAAGTAAACGACGCGCTTCTGCGGGAAGTGCCGGCGGCGGCGGCGTTCCGTGCCGTGCCGTATTGGGCGCTTGCGCGGTTCGGAAAGTGGAACGAGCTCCTCCAGGAACCAGCGCCGCCGTCCACGAACGCCTTCTTGAAAGGAGGCTGGCATTATGCACGCGGCCTGGCGTTTGTTGCCACGGGGCAATTGCAGCAAGCCGAGCAGGAGCTGGCGGCACTGCGCGAGATCATGAAGAATGGGTCGCTGGATTGGCAGCTTATGTCGCCAAATACTGCGCGCGGTGTGCTGAGTATTGGTCCCGAAGTGCTTGCCGGCGAGATCGCGGCCGCTCGTGGACAGTTCGATTCCGCCATCGCGCACCTTGAACGGGCAGTCCGCCTTGAGGATGGCCTGATTTACACGGAGCCGGCGGAATGGCAGTCTCCCCCAAGACTGGCACTGGGCGCGATCCTGATGGAGTCCGGACGCCCCGCCGAAGCGGAGACCGTGTATTGGGAAGATCTGCGGAGGAACCGCAACAACGGCTGGGCGCTTTACGGCCTATTGCAGGCGTTACGTGCGCAGAAGAAGGATGACCGGGCCCCGCTGATCGAGGCGCGTTTTAAGAAGGCATGGGAGCGCGCCGATGTGGCCCTCAATGCTTCGCGCTTCGGATGTATTGCGGCACCCCGGCAGGAATAGTTCCCCCCATCGCCAACGGCGGAGCCTTTTTGCAATGGACGAACCCCTGATTTGCACGATCGGACATTCAACCCATCCATTGGACGAATTTGTCAGCCTGTTGAAAACGAACGAAGTCACGCACGTCCTCGACGTGCGAACCGTGCCGCGTTCCCGGCAAAATCCTCAGTTCAACAAGGAAACATTGCCAGATGCCCTCCGAACCGAGGGCATCAAATACACCCACCTGCCTGGGCTAGGCGGGCTGCGGCATGCCCACAAGGATTCGATCAACGGCGGCTGGCGCAACGCGTCTTTTCGCGGATATGCGGATTATATGCAGACACCGGAATTTGCCGTTAACGTGCGGGACGTCATGGAGCTTGCGGCGCACGAACGCTGTGCGCTGATGTGCGCCGAAGCGGTCCCGTGGCGCTGTCATCGCTCGCTGATCGCCGATGCGCTTACCGCGCGCGGGGCGCGGGTGGAAGATATTATCAATACGCGGGGGCGCAGGCTGCATTTGATGACGCCGTGGGCACGAACGGATGGGTTGAAGATCAGCTATCCGCCGGAAGCGATGGACGCCGTTGCTGGCAAGCAAATTCAATAAACGGGAGATTGCCGGTTCCATCCTGATGGATTTAAGCGCAAGCTAGCACCACTAGGCACCTTATAGATGGGCATCTTAAATAGCAATAGAAGGAGCGCAATGATTATGAAAATCTTCTGGATAGCATCGTTCGCCCTTGCCGCAGTGGGTTCACAGCCGCTCATGGCATATGACGAAACGTTACTGAGACCGTATGGGCATGAACATGTTCAGCCCCGGCAACGAGGAAAGGAAAATAGCCAGCCGAAGCCATGGGAAACGAGGCCGTGGGAGCAGCAGAAAGCCACGGACGAGGGCCCGGCAGGGAAAAAAACACAAAAGGAGCGGTTTGAGCAACAAATGGAAAAACGTGGGCTTCGCAACCAGAATGACGTGAAGCAGCCTCAGGGCAAATGGGAGAACAAATGGGAGAAGCACCGGACGGAAGGCGAGCGGTTCAACCGCTCAGGATTGCCGCCGAGGTAATGCAGCACCTGCCGATGAGTAATCCGGCAGACGGCCGGCTGCCAGATGTATTCATACTCGGCCCCTCTGGCCTTCTCTCATATCAAAAAATTACGCAAAGGACTGTCTAAAGGACTTTCCGGAAGCCTATCCCGGTTTTCCAGGTCGTTGCATTCTCCGGTATACTTTACAGCACGATGCCCGATACCCTGCTGATTATTACCGCTGCCGCCATTCTGCTTGTGACCATGGCTTTTCTTGTGATCAGGCTTGGCATGCTTTCGACGTTGGTGCGCGAGTTGTCGGCGCAGCAAGCGAGGGTAATGGAAGATAAGCACCGCGACATGCTCAAGGATTTGCATGAGGGGCTGGCAAGGCAGGGTGACCGCTTATCCGAGGCGCTCGGTAAAACTTCCGAACAGTTGCGCGGAACGGTGGAAGCGCGGTTGGACCAGATCAGCGGTCAGGTCACCGAACGTCTTGACGAAGGGTTCAAGAAAACCAACGAGACGTTTACCAGCGTGATGACGCGGCTCGCGACCATCGACGAGGCACAGAAAAAAATAGATAGTCTTACCACCAACATGGTGAGCCTGCAGGAACTTCTCGGCGACAAACGTTCGCGCGGCGCATTCGGCGAGGTGCAACTGGAAGCATTGGTGCGCAATATTTTACCCGCGGCTGCCTACACCATGCAGCACACGCTTTCCAGCGGCAGCCGCGTTGATTGCGTGTTGCGGCTGCCGCCGCCGACAGGCATGGTGGCGGTCGATTCAAAATTCCCGCTGGAAAATTTCCATCGCATGTTCGACCGCCATACGGATGACGCCAGCCGCGCGTTGGCCCAAAAGCAATTCAAGGCGGACGTGAAAAAACACGTGGATGATATCGCCGGCAAATATATCCTGCCGCCGGAAACCTGTGACGGCGCGGTAATGTTCGTCCCCGCTGAAGCGGTTTTTGCCGAAATTCATGCTTATCATGCGGATGTGGTGGATTACGCCATGCAGAAGCAGGTGTGGATAGTCTCGCCCACCACCCTGATGGCAGTGCTGAATACCGCGCGTGCGGTACTGAAGAATATGGAAACCCGCGAGCAGGTGCACATCATCAAGCACGAGCTTTCCAGGCTGGGAAAGGATTTTGCGCGCTTCGACGAGCGCATGAAAAAGCTCGCCGACCATATTCGTCTGGCTAATCAGGATGTAGAAGACGTGCATATTTCCAGCCGCAAGATCAGCCAACGCTTTGCGCGGATTGACGCAGTGGAATTGGACGACGCTTCACAAGTGGTAAGCGACAATGCGCTGGAATCCGGCCAGGATTGATTCCGATTCTGAAGCGGCATGTCCTGGAACTTCAAAAACTGGTATCGTCAGCGCATCCTTGAAAATGAATCCATTCCTGACGATCTTTGGCAAAAAGCAGTTGCGCGGCTGAGATTTCTGCACGGCCTGAGTCCGATTGAGCTGAAGCGCTTGCGTGAATGCGTCATCCTGTTTCTTCATGCCAAGCAAATAAGCGGCGCGCATGGCCTGGTTATCACCAGCGAAATGCATGTGATGATCGCGGTACAGGCTTGTATTCTGATTCTGAACCTCGACCTCGATTACTACGACGGGTGGGTGGAAATCATTGTTTACCCCGGTGAATTCATTCGCGACTACGAATATGCCGACGAGGATGGCGTGGTGCATCGCGCGCGCGAGCCGGTATCGGGTGAATCCTGGCTGGGCGGGCCCGTGATTCTTTCCTGGGAAGATACCGCCGCGGCGGAGGCGGGCGCGGGATACAACGTCGTCATTCACGAATTCGCCCACAAACTCGACATGCTCAACGGTGACGCCAACGGATTTCCACCGTTGCACGCGAATATGAATCAGCAGGCATGGAGCGAGGCATTCAGTAAAGCCTACGCGGGTTTCTGCTTGCATGTGGATGCGGATGCCCCAACGGCGATCGATCCTTATGCGGCCGAGAATCCCGCGGAGTTCTTTGCTGTCATGAGCGAGGCTTTTTTTGAGATGCCATTGGTGGTAAAACTGGATTTTCCAGCGGTGTATGGACAGCTGGCATTGTTTTATCGGCAAGACCCGGCACAACGATGGATCGAACCATGACCGGATATTTTATCAGCGGCGATATTGGCGGTACCAAGACCTTGCTGCAGGCGGCGGAGTTGAGAGAGGGCAGCGTACAGGTGTGCCACGAACTCCGTTATTCCAGCCAGGACTATCCAACTTTTTCCGAAGTACTCAAGCATTTCCTCGCCGGCGTAGGTGTGTCCGGAATGCGCGGCAGCCCCGCGGCTGCGTGTTTCGCGGTAGCGGGCCCGATTGCGCAGCAAAGGGCAAGCCTCACCAATCTGCCATGGGTGATGGATAGTGCGGCTATCGCAAGGGAATTTTCCATCCCCGCGGTTAAACTCATCAATGATTTTGCAGCGGTTGCATTAAGTATCGAAAACTTGCCTGCGAGCGATCTGGTCGCGTTGCAAACGGGAAAACCTTACGCCGGGGAGATGCGCGTTGTGCTTGGCGCTGGCACCGGTATGGGCGTGGCGTGGCTAGTACGGCAGGGCGGACGCTATATTCCGTTATCCACCGAGGCTGGTCATACGGATTTCGCTCCCGCAGACGCGTTGCAGGATCGGCTGCTCCAATATTTAAGAAAAAAATTTGGCCATGTATCGGTCGAGCGGATACTGTCCGGGCCGGGGTTGACGAATATTTTTAATTTTCTTTCTGATTCCCATTTCTCCGAGGTTCCCGAGGTCGAATCGGGCGATACCAGCTTGGCGCGAATACGGCTGGAGGAAGACGGCGCGGCACAAGTGACCGACCTTGCTTTCCAACAAAAGCATCCGCTTGCAATGAAAGCAATGGACTTATTTGTTGAGATTTACGGCGCGTTTGCCGGAAACCTGGCGCTGGCCGGATTGAGCCGTAACGGGGTGTATGTAGCTGGCGGCATTGCACCTAAAATCATCGACAAATTGCGGGAAGGCGGTTTCATGAAAGCGTTTTGCGATAAGGGCCGTTTTTCCTCCCTGATGGAGGAGATTCCCGTGCACGTTGTCATGAACCCAAACGTGGGCCTGGTCGGTGCGACAGAGGAAGCGCGGCGGATGTTGCTTGAAGAATGACCGGATTGCCGCCTGCTGTGTCGCTTGTCGCTGTATATGTGTAGGCACCTCCTTGCGTATTGACTGACGAGTTGAACGAAAATAAAAGCGTGAGATCAGGTCTGTCATTCTACTTGAGAGAAAATTGTTGGCATATGAATAAGGCGTTTGTCAAGGATACCGAGCCGATCGAGGATATCGAGGAGGAAGAAGTTGCCAGTCTTCTCCCCGCCGGAAGTAGAAACTACATCACACCCGGCGGCCATGCACGGCTGATGGATGAATTTCTCTGGTTGATGAACAAGGAGCGGCCACAGGTAACGGCTACGGTATCGTGGGCTGCCGGGAACGGTGACCGTTCAGAGAATGGCGATTATATTTATGGCAAAAAACGACTGCGTGAAATCGACCGGCGCATTCGTTTTCTTACCAAGCGGCTGGATATGGCCGAGGTCGTGGATCCAGCGATGCCGAGGGAAGATGAAGCACGGATTTTCTTTGGCGCAACCGTTACGTTCGCCAATCCGGAAGGCGAGGAAAAAACGGTTTCGATCGTGGGGGTTGATGAGATAGATACCGCCAAGGGCTACATCAGCTGGATTTCGCCGATGGCGCGGGCGTTGATCAAAGCGCGGGAAGGCGATGTGGTAACACTTCACGCACCGGGCGGGATTGAAGAACTGGAAATCCTGGAAGTCAAATACCGGACGATTCCAATGGGGCCGTTCGCCCAGGGCTGACGTGAAAAATGGGCATTTTATGGCGGTCGTTCAGGTTTTGCCGGCATTTGCTCTGATGCACTTGATTGACGATGAAATTCATCACTTCCCGCGATAATCCGTTCTTCAGGCAACTCATCAAGCTGGAAGATTCCGCCAGGCAACGCAAAGCGTCCGGTTTGACGCTTCTTGACGGCATTCACCTGGTCAGCGCCTATCAACTCGCGCTAGGAGCGCCGAGAAACCTGATCATGAGCGAGTCGGGTTGCGAGGACTTAGAGATAAAGCGCTTCCTGGCTGGATTGGGGGCCGGGGCAGACGCGGATGTAATTGTTCTAAGCGATGCGTTGTTCCGAGAGGCTTCCCCGGTAAAAACACCTACGGGCATCATGGCACTGATATCCGTTCCTCCAGCCGCAAGCATTCCCGTGCATAAGGATGAAAGGGATGACAGTTTTTGCGTCTTGCTCGAGGCTATGCAAGACCCCGGCAATCTTGGTTCCATCCTGCGTTCCGCCGCCGCCGCAGGTGCGACGGACATCTATTTATCCGGTGGCTGCGCCGATGCGTGGTCGCCAAAGACGTTGCGTTCCGCCATGGGGGCACATTTTCTATTGCGTATCCACGAGCAGTCCAACCTGGCAGAGGTGGCGCGAACATTTAGCGGCAAGGTCATCGCCACCACGCTGAAAGCGAAAACGAGCCTTTACCAGGCCTGGTTAACCGGCCCGATCGCGTTCGTGTTCGGTAACGAAGGAGTGGGGTTGTCGGACGCGGTGCTGCAAGCAACCAGCGAACAGGTCAGCATTCCCATGCAAGGTGGCACGGAATCACTGAATGCGGCGGCTGCGGCGGCGGTATGTTTTTTTGAGAGGGTGAGGCAGGTAAAAATGAGCGCTGGGTGTGTGGCAGAGGAAACTCGAGCTGATTCAATGCCGGATTAAGCAAGATTACTGCTGCCAAAGACCGCAATGAAGTCTCACGCGAGTGCGATGCGGCATTGAGGAATACGCCGCGGGCGGCCGGACGTTAATGGTCTGCTTTACCAGTAATCCGGCAGACAGATCTTACGCAAGCCTGCTCAACGGTAGGAGATCGCGTTAACTTGCGCACTCCACCGAGAGCGGCATTCCTTGGCCTCGCCGACTGAGCTCAAATCCGCCGTCTGCCTTGTAGTTTATTCACCTCGATAGCGAATGTCCACCCGCCGGTTCTCGGCCCAGGAAGCCTCATCGTGTCCTGTCGCGCGGGGTTTTTCTTCCCCCAGGCTCACGGATTCAATTTGCGCTTCCTTCGCGCCGGTTAGGGTCATGGCGTTTTTCACACTATCGGCACGGCGTTGACCCAATGCGAGGTTGTATTCACGGCTGCCACGGTCATCGGTATTTCCTTGCAGCAACACTTTGGCATCAGGATGGTCGCGCAGATACTGGGCATGAGATTGCACTAAAGGTCTATATTCATTCTTGACTGCATGACTGTCGTAATCGAAATAAACGCTGCGTTTGGACAAAATATTGTTGGGGTCGGTAAGGGGATTAAGGGTTGGCGCAGCCTCCGCCGTCTTTGAACCGTCCTTCGTTGTGCCTGCTCCCGCGGACCGATCTTCTACTGCCGTAGGTTGCGTGGGCTGACTGGAACATCCCCATAATAAACTGATCAATAAGACCCCGGATATCGTTTTCATTCTCTTTCCTTTCAAGTTGACTAAGTAGGTAAATCAGAATTTCCAACCTTGGTGGACTTTTAAATGCGGCTCTTACATTCAGTTTGAGTGGTATTAACAAAGCCACATTGGAATCATGGCTTAGCATTGGAAGAAGGGCAATTGGACGTTAGTACACCCCAGCATCTTCTTGAGTAACCGCCACCGCTCGGCGCGCAAGGCTCGGGATACCGAAAAGCAAAGTGCATTTACGGCGTTAACGGCGTGAATTGGGCTTATCTGTCGATACAGGCTTGTGTAGTACGTGGTGAACCAAAGGGATACGGTAACGCTATGCTTATGCAGCGGGGCAGGGTAGGGCCGATGAAATGCGCTTGGACTTGAAGAGTGGCACGGTGCAACGCGCCTCGCCTATTGGCGTCTTACGGCTTACCTTCCTTCACTCGCCTGATCCAGCCAGTGTTCCAGCCCTTGGGCATTAAGCCCGACATCCAGGCTTAACAGGTTGCGAATTTCTTCCTGCGTCAACTTGCAGCCATGCGCGATGATCCGCTGTAACAACAGCTCCCCAAGTTCTTCCGTCAGCGCCGTATGCCTCTCAGGAACATTGCGCAACCTCCTGGCGATCGCCACGTGGGCATCGATCAAGTCGTGCATCTCCACAGCGTGGTGCGGCAAGTGGCTGATGCGGCCGTAGTGGGTCAGGAAAGCATATGCTGGATCGTAACTCATGATCCGGTCCAGCGAGGTATGGGCTGCTGCGGGGTCGAACTGCACCGGGGTGGTGGTCGGAAAAACGAATTCCATCCCTTCCACGTCGAATTCACGATAGGAAAGGCCGAATGTGTCACCAGTAAAAAATGATTGGCTTTGCCGGTCGAAGATGCAGTAGTGGTGGCGCGCATGGCCTGGTGTATCCAGGAACAGCAATGGCCTGCCGTTGAAATCCAGATTGAATCCGTCCGGCGCCTCGATGATCCGGTTTGCCTCCACCGGACGGATGACGCCGTACATCCGTTTGAATTCTGCTTCGCCATATACCGTCGTTGCGCTCGCGACCAGCCGGGCAGGGTCGGCCATATGCCGCGCCCCGCGCGGATGCACCACCAGTTTCGCATGGGGAAAACGATGCATGAATTCTCCCGCGCCACCGGCGTGATCGAGATGTATGTGGGTGACAAACACATAGGCCACATCGCCGGCGTCAAGATCCTTTATCCGCAGCACTTCCATCACGCCGGCGACGGAAGATGAGGTTCCCGTATCCACCAGTGCTGCTTTGCCGCCCTCGACGATCAGGTGAATCGCGGCGAGCCCCGGACGGAGGTAGTCCGCATCGATCGCGCTAATGCCGTTGTCGTAATCGGTAACGCGGGGAGGGCTCAGCGGGCTGCGCGGAACGGCGGGCGCTTTTGCCCCGGCAGGCAAGTGCTTATCCATAAGGCAAGGAGGTTTGATGCGCGAATTACGCTATCGCCTGTTTCAATTGTTCAAGTATTGCCGGGTTTTCCAGCGTGGAAACATCCTGGGTGATTTCCTCTCCCTGCGCAAGGGTGCGAAGTAAACGCCGCATGATTTTTCCGGAACGGGTTTTTGGCAGATTATCGCCGAAGCGGATCTCGTCGGGCTTGGCGATAGGACCGATTTCCCGGGCTACCCATTCGCGTAATTCAATCGCAATTTTATGCGCGGTCTCCCCTTGGGGACGCGCGCCTTTCAGCACCACGAATGCCACGACTGCCTCGCCTTTGATCTCGTCAGGTTTGCCCACGACGGCCGCTTCCGCAACCAGGGGACTTGCCACCAGCGCGGATTCTATTTCCATGGTGCCCAGACGGTGCCCGGAAACATTCAGCACGTCGTCAATGCGTCCCATGATCCAGAAGTAGCCGTCCAGATCGCGGTTCGCGGAATCGCCAGCCAGGTAATATTTGCCGCCCAGTTCCTTGGGAAAATAGGTATTCCTGAAGCGTTCCGGGTCACCCCACAAGGTACGTGCTTGTGACGGAAACGGACGTTTGATGACAAGAAATCCTCCCTTGCCGTTTTCTATGTCGTGGCCGGCTTCATCCACGATGGCTGCCATGATGCCGGGCAGCGGCAACGTGCAGGAGCCGGGCTTGAGCGGTACCGCACCGGGCGCGGGAGCAATCATGTGAGACCCGGTTTCGGTTTGCCACCATGTATCCACCACCGGGCAGCGGGACTGCCCAACGACGGTGTAATACCACATCCAGGCTTCCGGGTTAATCGGCTCTCCTACCGAACCCAGCAGGCGTAATGAGGAAAGGTCGTATTTCCCCGGTAAATCCGGCCCATGTTTTATGAGTGAGCGAATCGCGGTCGGCGCGGTGTAGAAAGTTGTCACTTTATGGTCCTGGATCAGCTTCCAGAAGCGGCCCGCGTCGGGATAAGTGGGAACGCCCTCGAATACCACCTGCGTGGCGCCAACCGCCAGCGGACCATACGTCACATAGCTATGCCCGGTGATCCAGCCTACATCGGCGGTGCACCAGAAAATGTCGGTGGGCTTGTAGTCGAAAATCCATTTCATGCTCAAGATCGCACCCAGCAGATACCCCGCGGAGGAGTGCTGCACACCCTTTGGCTTGCCGGTTGAACCAGAAGTATAGAGAGTGAATAGCGGGTGCTCGGCATTGATCCATTCGGGTTCGCAAACATCGCTCTTGCCGCTAATCAGTTCGTGCCACCAGACGTCGCGCAAAACGTTCCATTGGACGTCGCCGCCGCCGCGTTTGTAAACCACAACGGATTTCAACGAATCTGTTCCGCCCAGGGCGATTGCATCATCCACCGCGGCTTTCAAATGGTTTCTCTTGCCGCCCCGCAGTTGCTCGTCGGCGGTAATCACAGCCATTGCGCCCGCATCGATAATTCGCTCGTGCAGACTTTTGGCGGAGAAGCCGCCAAATACGACCGAGTGAATCGCGCCGATGCGAGCGCAAGCCTGCATCGCCACCACGGCTTCAATGCTCATCGGCATGTAGATAATGACGCGATCGCCTTTTTTGATGCTGAGCGACTTGAGTCCGTTGGCGAACTGGCACACGCGGCGATGAAGTTCGCGGTATGTGGAATGGGTAATCTTGCCGTCGTCCGCCTCGAAAATGATGGCAACCTTGTCCGGCTGGGTGGCGAGATGCCGGTCGAGACAGTTGAAGGAAACATTCAGCTCTCCGTCATCAAACCATTTGAAGAAGGGATGGCCGCTTTCGTCCAGCACCCGGGTGAATGGCTTTTGCCACATCATGCATTCCCGCGCCAGTCTGCCCCAGAAAGCCGGAAGGTCTTTCTCGGCTTCGGCGCAGAGCGCGCGGTAAGTATCCATGCCCGACAGGTTTGCCTGTTTTATGAATGCGGGATCGGGCGGGAATATGCGGGTTTCACTCAGAAGGGATCGAATCGCGGACACTGGCTGCCTCCGGTAAGTTTTCTCTGGGATATAGTACGTTCAAAATTGTATCATTCATATTGACTGAACGAGGCCCGCTTCCGGATCAGCTATGGAAAAAACCTTGGGTGCGCTATACTTGTGTCATGAACTCCGGCAGCAAGTGATGAATAGTGCATAAACGACATCGCCCGGCAGCAGGGAGATTCGCGGGTGGCAAACGAGGTTTATAATTTAGCGAGCATCTCTTTCATTAATTATAAAATTTTGCTAAAATGACCGGACATTTATGGGCTCTTTCAGCCCATTTTTTGTTTGTGCCGGGACTATGGGGGCTGTGGATTTGCATGAAGTGCTCGAATCGACTCTGCCCGGACTGGGTTATGAGCTGGTCGATGTCGAGCGGTCGGCGCGTGGCAAGCTGTTACGGGTGTTTATTGACAAACCCGGTGGCGTTACTGTGGACGATTGCATGGCCGTCAGCAATCACCTCAGCCGGTTGCTTGCGGTTGAGGGTATTGATTATGACCGGCTCGAAATATCATCGCCGGGGTTGGACAGGCCATTAAAAAAGGCATCCGATTTCATCCGTTTTTTGGGTGAACCGGTCAAGCTGAAGTTGCGTGTGGCATTGCAGGGTCAAAGGAATTTCGCCGGGATTTTGCGTGAAATAAACGATGGCGTATTAAAACTGGAAGTAGAGGGTAAAACGCTTGATCTTGAGCTGAATAATCTTGAGAAGGCGCGTCTGGTTCCAAAACTGTAGTTATCCGAGAATTTGGCTGGAGGTAACATGAGCCGCGAGGTTTTGCTGTTGGTGGATGCGCTGGCGCGCGAAAAGAATGTCGAAAAGGGCATCGTTTTTGTCGCACTCGAATTGGCGTTGGCTTCTGCCACAAAAAAGCGCTTTCATGAGGACGCCGACGTGCGAGTGTCGATTGACCCCGAGACAGGCGATTATCAGTCCTTGCGCCGCTGGCAGGTAGTGGCTGACGATGCGGTCGAAGATCCCGCACGTCAAATCCCCCTGAGCGAGGCATTGCAGCGCGACCCTGAAATCAAGCCGGACGAATTCATTGAGGAAGTGCTGGAACCGCTGGAGTTTGGCCGTATCGGCGCCCAGGCAGCCAAGCAGGTAATATTCCAGAAAATACGTGATGCTGAACGCGAGCAGATCCTGAACGATTTCCTCGAACGCAAAGAATACATGGTTACCGGCACCATCAAGCGCATGGAGCGCGGTAATGCCATTATCGAATCCGGCAAAATCGAGGCTGCGTTGCCTCGCGACCAGATGATTCCCAAGGAGAATCTACGTGTTGGTGACCGTGTGCGCGCTTATCTATACAAAATCGATCGTACCGCGCGAGGGCCGCAGTTGGTGTTGTCGCGGATTGCGCCGGAGTTCCTGATAAAACTGTTCGA
Organism: Nitrosospira sp. Nl5; assembly: GCF_900102495.1. Taxonomy (GTDB): domain Bacteria; phylum Pseudomonadota; class Gammaproteobacteria; order Burkholderiales; family Nitrosomonadaceae; genus Nitrosospira. The sequence goes on from NZ_FMVQ01000001.1 coordinate 149,148, forward strand.
ACTGGAAGTGCCCGAGATTGAGGAAGGTCTGCTGGAGATCAAAGTCGCGGCAAGAGACCCTGGTTCACGCGCCAAGATCGCGGTTAAATCCAACGATCAACGGGTCGACCCGATCGGTACCTGTGTCGGTATGCGAGGCTCCAGAGTACAGGCGGTAACTGGCGAGCTGGCGGGAGAAAGAGTGGATATCATTTTGTGGTCGGATGATCCGGCCACGTTCGTGATCAATGCCCTGGCCCCTGCTGAAATCAGCAGCATCCTGGTGGATGAAGAAAAACATAGTATGGACATCGTGGTGGACGAGGATAATCTTGCCCAGGCCATCGGCCGCGGGGGCCAGAATGTGCGCCTGGCATCCGAGTTGACTGGCTGGGAACTCAATATCATGACGATGGAAGAGTCACAGGCAAAAAATGAAGAGGAATTTTCGGTTATTCGCCAGCTCTTCATGGAAAAACTGGATGTGGATGAAGAAGTGGCGGATATCCTGGTGCAGGAGGGTTTCACTACGCTGGAAGAAGTCGCCTACGTTCCGCTTAGTGAAATGCTGGAAATCGAGTCGTTCGACGAGCAGACCGTCAATGAACTTCGTAATCGAGCCCGCAACGCCCTTTTGACCGAGGCCATTGTCAGTGAGGAGAAAGTAGAGCACATAGCAGAAGATCTGCTTTCGCTGGATGGCATGGATAGTCAGACAGCGCGCCAATTGGCGGCTAAAGGGGTGAATACTCAAGAGGACCTTGCAGATCTGGCTGTGGATGACCTGATGGAAATGGTCGAGATGGATGCCGAACGCGCCAAGCAGTTGATTATGGCAGCGCGTGCACCTTGGTTTGCATGATTTTGCCGCTGAGTTTGCCGTATCAGGCACAGCGTTATTAAAGGTTATTAATGTCTCAAATGAATGTAGAACAATTCGCTAATGAACTGGGAGTCCTTCCGGCGGTATTGCTGGAACAGCTCCATGCTGCCGGCGTGAGCAAGCAACTGACAGTGGATAATTTGACCGAGAAGGATAAAACGCAGCTTCTTGATTACCTGCGAAAAATTCATGGCGCCGAGGAAAAGGGCAAGATCAGCCTTCCCCGCCGGCAGACTTCCGAAATCAAGAAATCGGATAGCACCGGCAAAGCGCGCAGCATTCAGGTGGAGGTCCGCAAGAAACGGGTGTTCGTAAAAGGTGACGTAGATGACAGGGCGGCAACCCCCGGGAAGCCGGCCGAGCCTGCGGTGTCATCCGCAGCCGTGTCCGCACCAGTTTCTACGCCAGTGGTGGATGCCGCACAACAGGCATTGCGCCAGGAGGAAGCAAGGAAGCAGGCCGAGTTGATTGCGCGGCAGACCGCGGAGCTTAAGGAAAAGAAACAGCGTCAGAAGCCCGCAGCGGCTGAGGCCAAGGAACCTGAGACCGCTGCCGCCCCCGTCAGCCCAGCCCCACTGGAGACCGTATCCGCCCCTGCCCCTGCCGCCATTCCATCCGCATCCGAGGTCCAGGCCGGAGCTGACGCTTCCCAGCCCCAGCCTGCGCCGACGGAAGGTACCCTGCATAAACCTGTAGTCAAGCCGGAAGACAAGGCAGCCAAGGCGGAGAAGAAAAAGAAGCAGACCAAGCAGGTTGTCTGGAAAGATGAAAGACTCGAAAAACGCGGACTCAAGACGCGCGGCGACCTCTCCGGCGGCAAGGGATGGCGCACGCGCAGGGATAGGCACGCGAAAACTTCTACTGAAGACCAGGCCGCTCATAGTTTTTCAGCGCCGACAGAGCCTGTTGTGCATGAGGTGATGGTGCCCGAAACCATTTCCGTCGGCGCGCTGGCCCAGAAAATGTCCATCAAAGCCGCTGAAGTTATCAAGGCGTTGATGAAAATGGGGAACATGGTAACAATCAATCAGATGCTGGACCAGGAAACCGCCATGATCGTGGTGGAAGAATTGGGCCACATTGCCAAGTACGCGACGCTGGATAGTCCCGAAGCTTTTCTGGCAGATACCGAACTACCCATCGCCGGATTCAAAACGGAGCCGCGTGCGCCGGTGGTTACAGTAATGGGCCATGTGGATCACGGTAAAACCTCGCTGCTGGATTACATCCGCCGTACACGTGTGGCAAGCGGGGAAGCGGGCGGCATCACGCAGCATATCGGCGCTTATCATGTGGAAACTGAAAGAGGCATGGTCACTTTTCTCGATACGCCCGGCCATGAAGCCTTTACGGCCATGCGCGCTCGCGGCGCGAAGGTTACCGATCTCGTCGTGCTGGTCGCGGCGGCTGACGATGGAGTGATGCCCCAGACGATTGAGGCAATTCATCATGCCAAGGCTGCCAAAGTGCCGATCGTAGTGGCAATAACGAAGATAGACAAGCCGGAAGCCAATCCCGAACGCATCAGGCAGGAACTCGTGACGCAGGAGGTCGTACCGGAGGACTGGGGCGGTGATACCATGTTTGTTGAAGTTTCAGCCAAGACCGGCCAGGGTATTGACGCGCTTCTGGAAAGCGTGCTGCTCCAGGCTGAAGTACTGGAACTCCAGGCGGCAAAGGATGCGCCCGCCAGAGGAATCGTTATCGAATCACGCCTGGATAAAGGGCGCGGGCCGGTAGCGACAATATTGGTCCAATCCGGAACACTAAAGCGGGGCGATATTCTGCTGGCAGGCGCGGTATTTGGGCGGGTACGGGCAATGCTGGATGAAAACGCCAAACCGGTGGAACAGGCAGGGCCTTCCATTCCGGTGGAAATTCAGGGCTTATCGGAAGTTCCCGTGGCTGGGGAATCGGTCGTGGCATTGACCGATGAACGGAAAGCGCGTGAAATTGCGCTATTCCGCCAAGGCAAGTTTCGCGATGTAAAGCTGGCCAGACAGCAGGCCGCCAAACTGGAAAACGTGTTCGAGCAGAAAGGCGAGGTCAAGGTGCTTGCGCTCATCATCAAGGCCGATGTGCAGGGTTCTTACGAGGCGCTGACACACGCGTTGCAAAGGCTTTCCACTGATGAGGTCAGGGTAAACATAATCCACAGCGGCGTGGGTGCGATTACCGAGTCCGATATCAACCTGGCACTGGCTTCCAAAGCCGTTGTCATTGGCTTCAATAGCCGCGCGGATACTGTCGCGCGCAAGCTCATCAGTTCTACCGGGGTGGACGTGCGCTACTACAGCATTATTTACGAGGCGGTGGACGAAATCAAGGCGGCACTATCCGGCATGATGGCGCCGGATCGCAGGGAGAATGTTACCGGCCTGGTGGAAATTCGCGAAGTATTCCGCATTTCCAAGGTGGGTTCCGTGGCTGGTTGTTATGTACTGGAGGGCATTATCAAGCGGGGTTCGCTCGTAAGATTGATGCGCAATGGAGAGCTGATTTATACTGGCGAACTGGATTCCCTGAAGCGCTTCAAGGATGACGTGAAAGAGGTTAGAGCAGGTTTTGAATGCGGTCTGTCCCTGAAAAATTTCAACGATATCCAAGTGGGCGACCAAGTGGAAGCTTATGAAATCGTCGAAGTCGCGCGTAGCCTGTAGTGCCAGTCTTGCATCATGCCTAAGGATTATTCTCGCGCGCTGCGTATTGCCGACCAGATTCAGCGTGAACTGGCTGATCTGATTCGCAACGAACTCAAAGACCCTCGCATTGGCATGATCACGTTGACTGGTGTTGAGGTGAGCCACGATTACGCTCATGCCAAGGTTTTCTACACGACGCTTCGTAGTGAAAGCGACAATTTTCTCACCGGTAAAGGGCTGGAACATGCGGCTGGATTTTTGCGTAGTCATTTGTCGCATCGATTGAAGCTACGGGTGATACCGCAGCTTCATTTTATCTATGACGAGTCGATAGAGCGTGGGATGCGTCTATCACAATTGATAGATGAAGCTGTGGCGCAGGAAGGTCCGGCAAAGAAGATGGACGACACCTGATTCGCGACCCGCCGCACTCAGAATTTACTTCGCATATTATTGAATCCCAAGATTGAGCAGTTCAGGGGCATTAAACGTAAAATCAGCGGCGTCCTGCTGCTTGATAAACCTCCCCGCGTCTCGTCCAACCAGGCGCTGCAAATCGCCAAACGCATCTTCACTGCCAGCAAGGCTGGTCATACCGGCACTCTCGATCCGCTCGCAACGGGATTGTTGCCAATCTGCTTCGGCGAAGCCACAAAATTTTCCTCGGCATTGCTGGGGGCAGACAAAACATACGAAGCGACGCTGAGGCTGGGGTATATCAGTACGACCGGGGATGCCGAGGGTGAAATTTCAGTCGCGGGCGAGGCACCTCCGCAGGACTGGAAGCTGACGCCGCCGCAGATTGAAACAGTACTGAAAAGCTTTACTGGCGTAATCACGCAGGTACCGCCAATGTATAGTGCCCTGAAGCATCAGGGGAAACCGCTCTATACCTATGCCAGGGAAGGAATGGAAATCGAACGGCAACCGCGCAAGGTGATTATTTATGGTTTACGGATGGAGGCGCTGGCCGGCGATGAAATGCGGATCGCAGTCAAGTGCGGTACGGGCACTTACGTCCGCACGCTGGCTGAAGACATCGGCAAAGCGCTGGGATGCGGCGGAGCATATCTCACCGCTTTGCGTCGTAGCATTCTAGATGATTTTGATCTGTCGCAGAGTTATACGCTAGATGTGCTTGAAGCCATGCCGGCAGCGCAGCGCGACGCCTGCCTGCGTCCCGCCGACAGCCTTCTGCACGATCTTCCCGCCGCTATACTCGATGATGCGGCAGTGGTATCTTTGCTGCAGGGGCGCCCGGTGAAAAGTGGTTTCTCCGGGGAGGGTCTGGACAATTTAGCGGATTTGGCGGAGGGTGAGAAGATTCGGCTGTACGATCAGCAGAAGCGCTTTCTAGGATTAGGTGAAATTAAGGCACCGGGCGAAATAGCTCCGAAAAGGCTGATAGGAATTTCTGAATGCATCCTTCGGGGAGCCCTGATAGACCAATGAGCGGCTAAATCAGGATGATCACAAGCGCACAATGAACGTGTAGCCGGTCACGAATGCAGCAACTTGAAGGATGGCTATGAATTTCCCTTGCCGCGCATGCTATCGGTCACATCCTTTCCGATTCCGCGATAGCCTTTGAAGCGGCCGGATGAATCGAACATGGGTTCGCCGCTCACCATCAAATATTGTTGCGAGCCGTCGGATTTGGTGCGGCTGTAAACAAAATCGAGGAAAGGCCGGCGCGCAGTGATATTTGCCTTGAACACCGCATGTTCAGCTTCGTTCCATTGCGCCCCGTGATTCCCCTTGGATTCGCCCAGTAAGGCATCGACAGTAATCCCGAGCATTTCAAGGACCGGTCCGTACACTTTAGTGAAATGCCCGTTCTCGTCCTGCTCCCAATACCAGTCGGAGGCCAACTCGGTCAAGCGGCGAAAGCGCGCTTCGCTCTCGCGTAGTTCCGCAGTTCGCTCCGCCACGGTCTGCTCCAGCCGCTTGTTGTAATTCTCAAGTTTTTTGTACAACAGGCGTACTTCCAGCATATTGTGAATGCGCGTCTGAACTTCGACCAGATCAAAAGGCTTGCTCACGAAATCCTTCGCGCCTGCTTGCAGCGCCCGCAGCTTATGGCCCGGCTGTGCGGTGATCACCAGCACCGGAAGATAGCCGTCCGGTTCGATTTTCTTCAAGCCTTCCAGTACCTGAAAGCCATCCATGCCGGGCATTTGCAAATCAAGCAGAATCAGATCGTAGCGGTTCTGGCGATAGAGCGCGCAGACCTCGTACGGATCCATGGTCGAGGCAATGCAGGTATGCCCGGCATCGCTCAGCATTTGCTCAAGCAGCCGGACATTGGCGTCCTGATCATCAACGATCAGAACTTTGGCATTAAGAATGTCGGTTTTGCTAATCATTACTTCTGTCCTGTTTATTGGCGATTAATCAATTTTTTGCGGTTTGCCCAAGGTATTCTATTGGTTCCATTGATGATACGTAAGAGCGGTTGTTTTTCCATGTGGTTTTTCTGCCTGGCTAAGATTGCATCCTTCGCTCCCGCATCATATCGCTCTGAGCAGCAGAAACAATGGGCCATTGGTACACCCCTTGAAAAACATGTTTACAAGATTTGTGGGAAAGTGACACGTAAAATTGGAACAGAGCAGGTGTTTTGCGGAAATAGGGTTAAAAAATTTCTAATTTGTGCGTTCTGAAATCCGATAGGTATTTTTATTCGCCTGCTTGGCATCCAGCAAAGCAATATCCGCATTCTTCAAGAGTGTCTTCACATCCTCGCCGTTGGCGGGATAAAGACCGATACCTGCGCTGGCAGTTACGGTGACGTCGTTCCTCTGAATGCTGTAGGGTTTCGATAATGCATTAATTATTTTTTCCGCCGCGAGACTTGCACCGTCGACGTTATTAATATGCGGCATAGCGATCACAAATTCGTCGCCTCCCAGGCGCGCCACGGTATCCTCCTGCCGCACCGAGGCTACCAGGCGTGCCGCAACCAGTTTCAGAAGCAGATCGCCGCTATCGTGCCCCAGGGTATTGTTGATCTCCTTGAATCCGTCCAGGTCCAGATACACCACCGCCATGATGCCGCTGTTTCTTTTCGCGTGGATAATGGCCTGGGAAACTCTCTCCACCAGAAGCCGCCTATTGGCAAGGCCAGTCAGTGGATCATGTAGCGCCATGAATTCCTGGGCCTTGGCATAATTTCGCGCTTTCTGGTGCAACAGGCGCACCTCCAGCAGATTGCGGACGCGCGCGAGCACCTCGGCCATATCAAACGGTTTGCTGACGAAATCCTTGGCTCCGGATTGGAGCGCACGCAGTTTGCAGTCCGGATTAGCGGTAATCACCAGTACCGAGAGATACCCGTCCGCTTCGATTTCCTTCAGAGCCTCAAGTACCTGAAAGCCATCCATGCCGGGCATTTTGAGATCGAGCAGAATCAGATCATAACGGTTCTGGCGGTGCAGCTCATAGACTTCGCGTGGATCTGTAGTCGAGGCGATGGACGTATAGTTTGCAGTGGTCAACACGGTTTCAAGCAGGTGAATATTTGATTCCTGATCATCGACAATCAGGATTTTGGCGTTGCGGATGTCGGCCTCGCTGATCATATCGCTTCCATGTTCATTTTGATCATCTGTCTCTTTATTTAGACAGCTGCGGCCATAAGAAATGTCATTCCGACATGCGGTGCGTGCATCAGAAAATATTATTGAACCTAAATTCACTGCGTAGCGAATTCACATAAAGATGAAGGTCGAGTAACATAAAAACCTTTTTGGAACATAACCCTAAACCTAAAATTGAGATCTTCGGCCGGATTCAGGTTGGATGACCGCTCACCTCACAACCGGAATGGGCGTTTAAAATGACCGGATTGGCATCAAGCGAAGCATGCAAGCCACTAATTCTCATGCCACGCGGAGAGCAATGCGGGAGGGCCACGGTCCTGTCATTCCAGGGCAGCGCATTTCCGAGCAGCAAAATTTCCGGGATGCATGCTATCGGTCACATCCTTTCCGATTCCGCGATAGCCTTTGAAGCGGCCGGATGAATCGAACATGGGTTCGCCGCTCACCATCAAATATTGTTGCGAGCCGTCGGATTTGGTGCGGCTGTAAACAAAATCGAGGAAAGGCCGGCGCGCAGTGATATTTGCCTTGAACACCGCATGTTCAGCTTCGTTCCATTGCGCCCCGTGATTCCCCTTGGATTCGCCCAGTAAGGCATCGACAGTAATCCCGAGCATTTCAAGGACCGGTCCGTACACTTTAGTGAAATGCCCGTTCTCGTCCTGCTCCCAATACCAGTCGGAGGCCAACTCGGTCAAGCGGCGAAAGCGCGCTTCGCTCTCGCGTAGTTCCGCAGTTCGCTCCGCCACGGTCTGCTCCAGCCGCTTGTTGTAATTCTCAAGTTTTTTGTACAACAGGCGTACTTCCAGCATATTGTGAATGCGCGTCTGAACTTCGACCAGATCAAAAGGCTTGCTCACGAAATCCTTCGCGCCTGCTTGCAGCGCCCGCAGCTTATGGCCCGGCTGTGCGGTGATCACCAGCACCGGAAGATAGCCGTCCGGTTCGATTTTCTTCAAGCCTTCCAGTACCTGAAAGCCATCCATGCCGGGCATTTGCAAATCAAGCAGAATCAGATCGTAGCGGTTCTGGCGATAGAGCGCGCAGACCTCGTACGGATCCATGGTCGAGGCAATGCAGGTATGCCCGGCATCGCTCAGCATTTGCTCAAGCAGCCGGACATTGGCGTCCTGATCATCAACGATCAGAACTTTGGCATTAAGAATGTCGGTTTTGCTAATCATTGCATGCCTTTCTTTTATTGGAACTGCCTAATCTCACTAACCATTGCCCGGCCGCCGCACCGTTTCCGCAAATTCAATCGATCCGGATATTATTCGTGAACACGTTAATCCTGATACGTGCTGAGGTAACGCAAATCCTGCTCGCCATGTCTTTCTCAATATTGCCCGTACCGTATCGATAGAGAGAATTACCGGATGAGAGCCGTCAGGGGAACTCTGCGGTACGGATCACCTGGACGTCGTTGATGCAGGGAGACAATCCTCTGTTAGAGCCCATGTACGGCAAGGATCTGCTCATGCGAGAATCCTGCTATGGATGGGCATCCGTATAAATCCGACAGTTGATCATTCATTTTCAACTCATTTGTCAGTTACGTACCACCCCTGGCTCGCAATGACTGTTCACCGCCCGATTTAGGTTAAAAATACGCTCAGGCTTTCAATGTCAGTGCACAGCATGAACAACGATGCTGGTGACGCAAATGCTGCCGGTATTCTGCGTGATACTCTGTGCGCTAACTCTCATAAGAAAGTAGAAAGTGACTTAATTTTGCAGAAAGGGGGTGGCTTCTAAAGGAAAATGGGAGGAGCAGAGGCGGCGCAGCTCTCAACCAGTTTCCGTAACGCATGGAACTGCTTGGATAGCGGGCAAGGATTACGCAAGGTTCAACGCGTGGTGTTCCCAATAAGAAATCGGAGGCAACGATGCCGTGGTCGAGAAACGGGTGATTGCCAGGGCCGTAAACGGAGGTTGAAAGTGCGGAATCTGGCCAGGCGGCTGCAGTAATGGGATTGGAATAAAATTTGACCTTGATAAATCCACTTTGTTATAATTAGTATTCTCTGACGCGGGGTGGAGCAGTCTGGCAGCTCGTCGGGCTCATAACCCGAAGGTCGTAGGTTCAAATCCTGCCCCCGCAACCAATGCCATCGATAATCTGCCCAACTCAGAAGGTTGGGCTTTTTGTTTTCCAGACCATGTAAGCGCAAGGGCTACGTGGAGACGCCTGTCTCGCGGTGCCAGCAAGCGTATCCGTCACTATGCGGAAGTCCGCAGCCTGCCTTAAAAGAGGTAACCTTGTTTAAGGAATCCATCTTCATCCAGCCAGGCATCATCGACCTGTTGCTCTGTTTCGGGTATGGGGATGCCTTTAACGTATTCAATGATTGCCTCACGAGTAGCAGGCCTCTTTGACCTGATCATGTCGTTTGTCGCTCTACAATAGCTGTCGTAATACATTACGGTAGTCTTTGCCATTCCACGCTCCTTTGACCGTTTCAATTGTGCCCCAGGGTGCTCACTCGCTCTTTAGACGTTTACGGCATTGCACGCTTTCCCTTTAATTTATTTTATTGAATTGACTCCCTGATTTTCCGGACACCAGTTGTTTTCCTGGCGGACGATACCTGTGCAAGGAAACATCGCTGCCAGGTACTATCCATTACCATTTGACCTTCACTTTCCGGTGAACCTGCTACGACGGTTCAAGCCGTTCAAGCTGCCGGATTTAGATTCAAAGATTCAGGCAATGGGTTGTACTTTAGTCCAATGGGCAAGGCAACTAAAACCCGTAAGATGCAACCGCGGAAGGTTTGCTTTCCTCCATAAGATAACGGTCCCGGCCGGATCGTGGTTGCCTGTGCCGGGTTTGGTTTGCCAGGCGCGACGTCAGTAGCGGACGTTCTTGTTACTCGGCCGTAGAATCGAAACTTTTTCAAGCGAGAGTCATCAATGAAATTTAGCAATGGTGAAAAACTGATCCTGGTAATGCTGAGTGACGTCTATAAGAAACTCGGAGTTGAGGGTGAGATCGATCCGGAATTCGTCAAGAAGGCTATTTTCCGTGGCCATACGTGGGGCTTGAGATGGAAGTACGATGGAATTTTTGGGGGATCGAAAGATGACGATCCTCCGGCAGTGAATGAAGTGATAAAAATTTTAACGATGTGGCGCGCTATTGAGGGAGCATATAAAAGACTGCCCATGGAGGATCAGGAAAAGTTGAAAAAAGATGCCGGGTACTTCGAGGACGATATTGGATTCTATGGGTTCGATGGCAACGACGAAGCTGAGCACTTTAGCATAACGACTTTCCTGACAAAGGATTTGGGCCTGTTTGACGAATTTAAAGATCGCAATATAAACTCCCATATCGAAACCCTGCCGCGCTATAGAAGGATGCTCTCAATGTATGAGCTATCTCTCGAAAATCTGCGTAACAGAAGTTTTAATGCATCGGAACTATTAGCAATATTGCAGTGCTAAATCAGAAAGCCCAAGGTCTGGATGAAAGCTGGTAACCACAGCCTGTAAAAACCTGCCGCCTATCCTGGCAGTTCGCCAGACCCCAAAGAAAATTGAGTCCGGGAACGCTTTGGCCGGTCACGTGTTGCGAGGTAAATAGAACACTATGGGCCCTTTAAAATCACGAAACGTAATCTCGCTTCACCGCCTCCCGGCGATCCGGCTCCGCGCGAGACGAGTGCTTCCTTGATGATCTTGAGAATAGGAGTGAGTTGCGGGCGTCGGCCAGAAAAACAGAAGCGCAGGGTTAGCGGGCTGCTGAAGACCATGGCAGTAGACGCAAGCGGGAACTACGGGCACAATACCCACAATTGATGGCGCCGTAGCAATCGGGCAACGTATTCGCAATTCACAATTCAGGTTAAGGAACTGATTGTATGAATCTTTAGTCTGCAAACAGAGTTCTGGTTCTTTAACTGATAAAATACTTAAACATTTTATTTTATGGCGGGCCTCCCCGCATTGCATAGTAGTGAATCTGGTCAGGTCCGGAAGGAAGCAGCCACAGCTATTCTCTGCAAGTGCCGGGGATCAGGCTCGCCACCCTTTTTAGATAGGTAGCCAGGGCGGAGCGGTCGCAGCATCGCGTTCTGCTCCACATGCGACTGTACGCAGAACAGATTCAAGTTCTCATCCAGCCTAAAATAACCGACGTTGCCTATCTCCTCGATATCGTGTCCCAGACTCAAGTCCTTGCCCGCAAATGGCGCCCCAAGATCTTTTCGGAACTGACCGGACAGGATCACGTGGTCAGGGCGCTTACCAACGCCCTTGAACAAAAACGGCTGCATCATGCGTATCTGTTTACCGGTACACGCGGTATCGGCAAGACCACTATTGCGCGCATTCTGGCTAAAGCGCTTAACTGTGAAGCCGGGATTACATCAACGCCTTGTGGTATATGCTCCGCCTGTACTGAAATTGACGGCGGTCGTTTCGTCGATCTGATCGAGATGGACGCCGCGTCCAACACGCAGGTGGAAAAGATGCGCGACCTGCTGGAAAACGCGCTCTATGCCCCGACTGTCGCCCGTTACAAGATTTACATCATTGATGAAGTACACATGCTCTCGAAATCGGCTTTCAATGCGATGCTGAAAACCCTGGAGGAGCCACCGGAGCACGTCAAGTTCATACTTGCCACAACCGACCCCCAAAAAATTCCTGTTACTGTTCTGTCCCGCTGCCTGCAATTCAACCTCAAACAGATTCCGCTGCCTCTGATTACCGCGCACTTGAAGCACGTGCTTGAGCAGGAGCAGATAAATTGCGACGTCACGTCGTTACAATTGTTGGCGCGGTCGGCACAAGGAAGCATGCGCGATGCCCTCAGTATCCTGGATCAGGCGATCGCTTTCGGCGGGGGAAGAGTCGAGGAAGCCAGGGTGCGCGACATGCTCGGCGCTATCGATCAAAGTTATCTCTACGATCTGCTTGACGCTCTGGGGCAAAAAGATGGGCCTCGCATGCTTGAGGTGGCCGATGCGATGGAAACCCGTAGTTTGTCGTTCGACGCCGCGTTACAGGATCTGGCAACGTTATTGCATCGCGTTGCTCTGGCCCAAATCGTGCCGTCTGCAATCGGGGAAGATACGCCAGAGCGTGAACGGATTCTTGCATTGGCAAAAACGTTTGTACCCGAGGATATCCAGCTGTTTTATCAGATCGTCATACATGGCCGCTCCGACCTGAGCCAGGCCCCGGACGAGTACGCCGGTTTTACCATGACGTTAATGCGGCTGCTGGCTTTCCTGCCGGAGTATATGCCGAAGATGACAGAGCCAGGGCATGATAGGGAGATAAAACGGCCATCTCCTTCGGTCTCGAAGACCACGGAAGCATCTGAAACACTTCCAACATCCGGTACAGTAGAAAAAGCAGAAGCAGCAAAAGCAGCAAAAGCTACAAAAGCCACAGCAGAAGCGGACGAAGCGGAAAATGCCGGGAACGCAACTGTGGGAGCGGCCCCGGCTGTAAGTTTGTTCGGTAGCGACTGGGCCACCGTCGTAAGCCAGTTGAAGTTGGGCATAGCGAAAGAGTTGGCCCAGAACTGTGAGGTCAAGAACGTTTCGGCGAACGAGATCGAATTTTGCGTGGCCGAGACGCATAAGCATTTGCTACCCTACCAGGACAGGATGCAGGCCGCCTTGAGAGAGCATTCAGGCAAGCCGGTCCGGTTAAAGTTCTCCGTCGGGACTATCACGGGTATGACCCCCGCGGAACTGGACAATCGCAAGAAGCAGGAGAAGCAATTGCAGGCGGTCGCGGCGATCGAAGCAGACCCGTTCGTGCGAGAACTGGTGGAGCATTTCGATGCAAAACTGATCGTTTCTTCGATCAAATCCATTCAATAGCGGAGGAAAAAATGATGAAAGGCGGCTTGGGCAATTTTATGAAACAGGCTCAGCAAATGCAGGAGAACATGAAGAACATGCAGGAGAAATTGGCCTCGATCGAAGTCGAGGGCCAGTCCGGGGCGGGCATGGTCAAGGTGGTGATGACCTGCCGTTACGACGTGAAGCGCGTCAGTATCGACGACAGCCTGATCGGCGATGATAAGGATATGCTGGAAGACCTGATTGCCGCCGCCGTCAATGATGCCGTGCGCAGGGTGGAATCCACCACTCAGGAAAAGATGGCGGGCTTGACCTCCGGGATGGCTCTGCCGCCAGGAATGAAATTACCGTTTTAATTGATGGAAAATTCACTTGAATTGTAATGGGCCGGCGGGCACGCGTGCGCCGCTTCATGAAAACTGTCTTCATTTGCATGTTGCAGCATTTTTTTTCCTTTTTTATTTGCAATGAAAGCAGCGGCCAGTCTCGAAGAGCTGATCGAGTCTTTACGCTGTTTGCCCGGTGTTGGTCCCAGGTCCGCGCAACGTATGGCTTATCACCTGTTGCAGCGCGATCATGCCGGTGCCCAGCGCCTCGCACACTCCCTTGCTTATGCCCTTGAACATATCAGGCATTGCGAGAAATGCAATAACTTTACCGAAGAAGTCGTATGCGAATTGTGCCGTTCTCAACGGCGCGACGCTACGTTGCTATGCGTAGTGGAAATGCCTGCTGATCTGCTGATGATGGAACAGGCGCACTGCTACAAGGGTATGTATTTCGTGCTGATGGGCAGGCTCTCGCCCTTGGATGGCATCGGCCCCAGGGAAATTCATCTTGACCGGTTGCTGAAGCGCGCTCAGGACGGCATGGTACGGGAAGTCGTACTCGCTACCAATTTCACGGTGGAGGGCGAGGCGACAGCCCATTATATCGGTGAGCTGCTGCACGACAAAGGGATGAAGATTACCCGGATCGCGCGTGGACTGCCGGTGGGTGGCGAACTGGAACACGTGGATAGCGGCACATTGGCGCAGGCGGTGATCGAGCGCAGAGAGATCTGAGGGCGCGCCATGCGGGGACGCGTTTCGGTTCTTATGAAATTGGGAAACTTGAAGTTTTAACCTAAAGCCGGCAGTTGACCGCTTTTTTTTAATTTAGTGCAATGATCCACAAAGACTTTTCGTGTCACTTGACGTTCACCTATAAGGTGAGTTCGCTACAGGGCGAATTGCACGGTTTTTGTGGCACATGGCGGCGTTGCAACTCCTTGGAATGGAGCGACCATTCCGCGTCGTTGCGCCTTGCCCTGCACCCCAAAAACCGCACACTCCTCCCTGTCCAACTACCGGATTTAGGTTTAAAAGTGACATGCAGATGAGAGCCAGGCCGCATCGGCCACGTACGCCAATCAGACCGGGAAAGAAAAAGGCGCCGGTACGGGCTGACCCGACCTCCACATCCACGCCGACGCCCGGGGCCACGCACAAACTGCACAAGCTGCTGGCGCAGGCGGGGCTGGGGTCGCGGCGCGAGATGGAGGAATTGATCGCCACCGGCCAGGTGACCATCAATGGAAAAGTGGCGGAAACGGGTGATCGGGCGGGGCCTGACGATGTTGTACGGGTTGGGAAACGCACCATTCATTTCAAATCCGGTGACCGTCTGCCCAGAGTGGTGCTTTACCATAAACCGGAAGGCGAAATTGTCAGTCATGATGATCCCGAAGGCCGCCCATCGGTATTCGACAAGCTGCCCCAATTGCGCTCATCCAAGTGGATATCCATCGGCAGGCTTGACTACAATACCAGCGGGTTGCTGATTTTTACCACTGACGGAGAATTGGCTAACCGCTTGATGCATCCGCGTTTCGAGGTCGAGCGTGAATATGCCGTACGGATCATGGGGCGCCTGACTCCCGAAGTGACGGCACGATTGATCACAGGTATTGAACTGGAAGACGGTCCGGCGAAGTTCGATCACTTGTCGGATCAGGGCGGCGAGGGGTCCAATCACTGGTACCGGGTAGTATTGAAGGAAGGCAGGAATCGCGAAGTCCGCCGCATGTTTGAAGCGGCGGGAATGACGGTGAGCCGACTGATGCGGGTGCGCTTTGGTCCCATTAATCTGCCGCCGCGCCTGAAACGCGGGAGTTGGATGGAATTGGATGAGACAGAAATAAAGCGCCTGCTGGCGTTAGTTGCGTAGTGCGGGGCCATTCGCGGTTAACTCGTTGAAACTGGAAGCTGGTCGCGCTTCAGCAGGAAAACAAACTCGTCCCCTGCGCTGGTTTCCAGCCAGGTGAAAGGAGTCTGGAAGAATTCTTGTTCCAGGGCATCCCGATTATGGCCGATCTCGACGATCAACAATCCCTGGCCAGTTAGATAACGGGCCGCCTGACGCAGTATTGCGCGGGTTGCCTCCAGGCCGTCTTCGCCGCTGGCCAAAGCATCGGGCGGTTCGTGGCGATATTCCCCAGGGAGCGCTGCCATCGATTCTGCGCTGACATAGGGCGGATTGCTGATAATGAGGTCATAGCGGCGTCCGTGCAATGCGTTGAATAAATCAGACTGAACAAGATTGATTTTGTGCTCCAGGTGGTAATCCAGCACGTTCTTCCGGGCAACCTGCAGCGCTTCATGTGAAATATCCGTGGCATCTATCGTGGCATTTTCAAAAGCCTGCGCAAGCAGCACCGCCAGGCAGCCCGATCCGGTGCAAAGATCCAGTGCGGAGTGGATATCATCCGGATTTTCTATCCATGGCGCGAGCTCTTCGCGCAGCAATTCCGCAATGAAAGAGCGCGGTATGATCACGCGTTCGTCCACGTAAAAACTAAAATCCCCCAGCCAGGCTTCTTTGGTGAGATAGGCGGCAGGAATTTCTTCCGTTGCGCGCCGCTCGATGATGCGCAATACCTCTTCCACCTCAGTGCCAGTAAGGCGCGCATCAAGAAACGGTTCCAGCTGGTCAAGCGGCAGGCGCAGGGTGTGGAGGATGAGGTAGGCCGCCTCGTCGTACGCCGAGACTGAGCCATGTCCGAAAAAAAGCTCGGCTTCGTTAAAGCGGCTTACGGCGAAGCGCAAGAGATCGCGGATAGTATGGAGCTGGGTCTTGGCTTGGCTGAACATAATTCCATTAAACCGCAGGACATTAAGATGTCTGAGCTTGTAACGAGCCCAGAAGGCGGGGAAGAATTTACTCCGAAGTATGAAGCTACTTATTCGTTTACGCTGAACGATATCATAAACCCGAATCGCGCCAGGCTGGAAGCGTGATTTTAATGATTCGTAGACATCATACCTCTCATAGCCATCTCAGATTAAATCCCGGCCCATGCCAGAAGCGGCAGATCGATTTTAGACGTGGTGATTTTGGATAGCGTCATGGCACGCACCCAGGCCGGTCCGCTGGGCAAAGGCTGGAGCCATAACTTTGCTTCCAGCGCCACTCTGGGCAGCGACGGCTACCAGGGGATGGGTGAAGACTCTGCGCTGGATGCAGTGACCACCCTGGTGGAACAGATTGGTCGTCGCCACCTTGGGCCACCGCTGGTTCGGCGATCAACTCTTCGATAATACCGTCATCGTGCGCCAGGGGCTGAACGGCGAGGTCTTCGTCAAGCTGCCTGACGGCAGTTATAATCCCCCGCCCGGCGACCCCGCGCGGCTGATCAAGAACGTCGATACGACATATACCTATGAGACGCTGAACCGCGACAAACTCAACTTCAACACCGCCGGCAGGATCGCCACATACAATCATGCCAGCGGCCTGCAGGTCAAATTCACCTATACCGGCAACGACCTGACCCAGGTGCAAAACAGCCTGGGCCGTACCCTAACATTGACCAACGTGTCGGGGCGCGTCACCGCCGTGGGCGACGGCGCCCGCAGTATCGGCTATGCTTACGACGGCAGCGGCAACCTTGCCACCTTTACCGATGCCACTGCCAAGAATACCACCTACCAGTACGACCTGCCGGGCCGGATGACGAAGCTGTTTTACCCCACCAACCCAGCGCTCGCCTTCGTCACCAATGTCTATGACACCCTGGGCCGCGTGCAGACCCAGACCAACATCCACAGCTGTCTTTATACCTATTACTTCGCCGGCTCACGCTCCGAGGAAGCAGGGCCCAGCGGCGTCAACAAGATTTCCTATAACGAAGCCTTCGGTAAGGTCATCAAATTGATCAATCCGCTTGGGCAGGCAACATCCAATACCTACGATGGCCAGGAGCGCCTCGCCAAAACCGTCTTGCCGGAAGGCAACAGCGTCACCTATGTCTATGACGATGCAACCTGCGCCGCCGCCGACAAGCGTTGCACCCATAACGTCAAGACCCTGAGCAGGATTCCAAAGTCTGGTTCCGGGCTGGAGACGCTGGTCACCCGCATGACCTACGAGAGCGCCTTCAACAAGGTGGCGACCTTGACCGATCCAAAAGGATTCATCACCTACTATTCCTACACGGCCCAGGGCGATCCCTTCATCATCGCGAGGCCAGCCAACATCGATGGCATCCGCGCTTACACAGCCTATGGCTACACCGGCTATATCGTCACCGGGCTTCCCACCTTCTACCTGCCCACATCGACCACGTTCAATACCGTCGATTCGGTGAATGTGGCGAATACGACAAGCTACAATAGCGCCAACAAGTATGTGCCGCTGACGACCACTGTGGATGTGGGCACTGGCAAACTCAACCTGGTCACGACCTATACCTACGATGCCGTCGGCAACCTGACAGTGGTCAACGGCCCGCGCACCGACGTCACCGACACCGTCACCACCGCCTATGACAACCAGCGCCGTCCCATTCAAATGACCGATGCGCTGGGCAAGCTGACCAGGTTCGCCTACGATCCCGATGGCAACCGCATCCGCTCGTCGGCGCAAATCGGCGCCCAATGGCTGGTCTCCTGCAACACCTATACCGCGAGCGGCAAGCTGCTCAAAGCCTGGGGCCCAGGGCAGACCGCGGCGGATACGACTTGCCCCACCGCCGCCTCACCGGTGGCGGTGACCGACTACGCCTACGCCGTCTTCGACACGCCGTACCGGATTACCGAGAACCTGACCGCGGGCCAGGGCGGCAACCGCGTGACCGAGTACAGCTACCGGCTGGATGAAAGCCTCTACAGCGCCTCGCGCGCGATCGGGACCGCCTTGGCGCAGGTGTATGCCACCTACACCTATACCGACAACGGCCTGCCCGCCAGCGTCAAGGATGCGAAGAACAACCTGACCACCTACCAATACGACGGGCACGACCGCCTGAGCAAGACCCTGTTCCCGGACAAGGCAACGCCCAATACGTCCTCCGCCACCGATTACGAGCAATACGACTACGACAATAATGATAACCTCGTCGTCACGCGCAAGCGCAACGCGCAAGTTGTGATCGACAATTATGACGACCTCAACCGCGTCACCAGCCGCAACTACCCGAACCCGGACGACAACGTGACCTTCCGCTACGATTTCCGCGACCGCCTCACCAGCGCCTACACCACCGGACACGGCCTGGGCTACCTGCGGGACTATGCCGGGCGCCTCGCCAGCGTCTACCTGAACGGAGACCTGAGCCTCGCCTACGAATACGATGCGGCGGGCAACCGCACCCGCATCACCTGGCCGGAAGCCACCCCGTTCTACGTCACCACCGCCTACGATGCGCTCAACCGGCCCACCGGCATCAAGGAACTGGACGCCACTTCCCTGGCCACCTATGCCTACGACGACCTGTCGCGGCGCACCACCGTGACGCTGGGCAACGCCACCACCACGACCTATGACTACACCGCCCAGTCAGCCCTGCTCACCCTGACGCCGGACCTGGCCGGCACCGCGCAGGACAACACCTGGACCTACGGGCGCAACCAGGCCCAGGAAATCACCAGCCATGCCTGGAGCAACGATGCCTACCAGTGGACGGGTTACATCAACGGCGCCAAGGCCTATACCGCCAATGGGCTCAACCAATACACCGCGGCTGCCGGGGCCGCCCTCGGTTACGACGGCAACGGCAATCTGAGCAGCTACAGCACATGGACGTATGGCTACGATGCCGACAACCGGCTGAGGACAGCCAGCAGACCTGGCCTGGCCGCCACCCTGGCGTATGACGGCAACGGGCGCATGCACCGCACCACCATCGCGGGGATCACCACCAACCTGCTCTATGACGGCACGGATCTCATCGCCGAGTACGATGGCAGCAACACACTGTTGCGCCGCTACGTGCATGGGCCGGGCATCGACGAGCCGCTGGTATGGTACGAAGGCAGCGGCACCGGCAGCAAGACCTGGCTGTATGCCGACCACCAGGGCTCCATCGCCGCCACCGCCAACAGCGCGGGCGCCTCCACCGTCACCTATGCCTACGGACCCTTTGGCGAACCGAACGTGACCGCCAGCGTGCGCTTCCGCTACACCGGCCAGCAGCTGCTGGGGCAGCTGGGCCTGTACTACTACAAGGCGCGGATCTACTGGCCCGCGCTCGGCCGGTTCCTGCAGACCGATCCGGTGGGGTATGGGAGCGACATGAACCTGTATGTGTATGTGGGGAACGATCCGGTGAATCTGATCGATCCAACCGGAACCATGGCCGTCAATTTTGGTGCTGCCGGGATTGGGGCGATTATTGGTGGAGTCTCAGGCGGGGTTACTGCCGCCGGAGCTGGAGGGGATTGGCTTGCTATTGCACGCTCAATTATTATTGGCTCAGCCAGTGGAGCTGCCGCTGGATTTGTATTAAATCCATCAGTAATCGTAGCGGCCGGAGGAATTGCCAGCGGGGCCGGTAACGCTGCAGGGCAATATTTTTCTTCTGGGAGTGTGAACCCTCGCGAAGTAGGCCTGGCAGCCGTAACAGGCGGGTTCGGGGCAGGTGGTTCTCTTCTGGCAAAAGCAGGTGGTTTTGGGCCGCACCTTCAGGCCGGATTTGGCGGAAGCGTCACGGCCGTTTCCCAGGGACTCATTGATTTGAGAGCGGCGGCGAATAAGGACTTCGCCGTGACCGGCACCCCGTCAAATAGCCCTGGCAATATATCGGCAAGTAGTTCCGGCCGAGCGCCGGCTGGCGGCGTGAACTGCGTCAAAAAGTGCAACTAGGAGACTATGCGTTTGGCGGACACATTCTTCCCGGCGAGCAATTATTTGGCAGAGAGGCTGAATATATTGGTAACCTCGATAAACTGGTGAATTGATTAACTCCGTGGAGCTGGAAGATGCTTACTATATTCATGACCATTGCTATTGCATACTTCTGGGGTCTGGGGTGTATGGGATTTTTGCTTGTATTAGGGTTACTCGAAATACAACGTGAGCGTGGGAAATGGAGTGGTCCAGCAGTGGCAATACTGAAAGGTCTCCACGGCTGCTTGACCATTGGCGGGATACTGGTGGCGACAAAGCTCTATGCTAAATATGACATCGATATAACCGAAAAAATTCATTTGGTTGCTACGATTACGCTCATTGTAATGTTTTACCTCACATACGTTGTCGCCAGGGAGTGGCATCGGCTACTGAAAGAAAAGGGGAATTAATGCGCACTCAGGCTAGTTCAATGTCTCATTAACCTGCTACTTTCAAGACGAACTGCTGCTTCGACCCCTTTGGCCGAGTCCTGGCATCTATAGAGAGGAATTGACGCGCGGAAAACGGATGTTAAGAGGGGTGAAGGATAGCACTGCCGGGAATCTGAACGGGAAACGATCCACGCGATGAATGCCTATGTTGCTTATCTTACGCGTATATGAACACGTTGCCTCTGATGACTTTCGTGGCAATCATTTTTATATGTCCAAAAGTCAAAAGATTAACTGCCAGATAACACTGAACACTGATTGAAATACTCCTCATCAATACCTCCAACCTCTCCAAGGATTTTCATTATGAAAACGCAGCTGAGACAAATCGCCCTGGCCGTGGCAACACTTGGCATGACGCCAGCGGCCCTTGCCCTGACCCCGGCCCAGATCGCCGCCGGGCCCACCACCTATGTATGGGTGGCGGGCAGCTCCGCGGCGCAGAACACCGTATTCCGCGGCGTGATCTCGCTTTGCAACGGCCTGGCCGGCAACGCCGGCACCAATGACCTGCACATCTACATGGAAGGCTACGCCATCGAACCCGGCCTCTACATCAGCGACCGGACCGCCTATGCCTGCACCATGAGCGCCGCCGCCGGGGCCGCGCTGGCCGGCAAGAAAACGGTGGTGTACCACACCGTCCAGGGCGGCTCGTTCAATGCCTACACCCCGCACCTGAGCATGGCGGGCGAACCGAACCCCAACGGCTACCTGCCGGGCACCCTGGGCCGGGTCAACGACCTGGCAGGGCAGGGGGCAGTCGGCAAATGCGCAGCGGGCGCGGCCGGCACCATCAGCGTCACGCTGAACGGCGTGGCCTACAACATCGGGCGCTACGGCGACTGCGACGCCGTGACCAAGACCTATACCACCACCCTCAAGGGGGACGCCTCGGGCCTGCCCGGCCAGAGCTATCCCGATGGCGGATTCTCCGACACCGAATACCTGATCAACAAGCAGAACCTGGGCATCACGAAGAACCTGAGCGTCATCGGCAGCGAAGTGGCGACCAGCATCGGTCAGGCATTTGGCGTGGCCGTCAGCTACCCCCTATATTACCAATTGCAGAAGAATGACATTGCCACGGGAGACATCGCCGCCAGCTGCACCGCCACCCCCTTCACCACGAGCAGCCCCAACCTCACGCCGGCCTGCCAGCCCAACCTGCCGGCCCAGCGCTACACCACCATTGCAGGCAAGGACTCGATTGTTGGCGTGGACGGCAGCCTGTTCGGCGGAAGCGCCGGTTCCGTGGTCAGCCTGGTACGCCACATCCCCACCTCCGGCACCCAATCCGTGTCCGATGCCCGCTTCCTTGCCCAGCCCTGCGCGACCGGCACCCGCGGAGGCGCATTGGAATCGGCAGGCACGGCCGACAGTACTTCCACGGTGACGGTGAACCAGCAGTCCGGGACCAGCGGCGTGGAGATTGCCCTGAGGAATGCCTCCCTGGCGGATCAATTCGCCCTGGGCGTGGTATCCATGGAGAATGTCCCCGTGCCGACCGCCACGAACGATCGCTGGGCCTTCGTCAAGCTGGATGGCGTCTCGCCCAACGCCGATGCGCAGCAACGCGCCAAGGCCATGGATGGGACATACACCTTCTGGTATGAGCTGGCGGCATTCACTGCCGACGGCGCGACAAGCCCCGCCAGCCTGGCCGGGGCCGCGCTGGTCACGGCCGTCACCGCCAAACTGGCCAATAGCGATTTGCGGGGGATATTCGTCACCCCGGCAGCCGCCGCGAGCGGCCCCACTTCCAAGGGCGCGCGTTTAGGGAATTCCTGCCAATTGGCCGTCCAGTAGGATATTGCGCTTATACAAGCAGCGTGAACGGTGATGTATCCATCCAGCTTGCAACGTGAGTTGATGGAACCCTTTATGAAAAGGGAGAAACCCAAAGCGAATCTTCACCTGGCACAAACCGGACAGTTCTATTTATCGCTGATTAGTAGAGGCACTCAAGATTATCTCAACAGTAAATCTTCCAGCGTCAGGCGGTAAATTTCCGGCAGCTGTTCCATTTCCTTGACTTCAACATATTCATTGAGCTTGTGTATGGTAGCGTTGCGCGGACCCATCTCTACCACTTGCGGGCAGATGTCGGCGATGAACCGTCCATCGGAGGTGCCGCCGGAAGTGGAGAGCAGCGGTTCGATTCCCGTCACGGTTCGAATCGCGGAACTGACTGCTTTCACCAGGCTGCCCTGTGGGGTGAGGTAGGGCTTTCCGGAAAATTCCCATTGCAAGTCATATTCCAGGCCTTGCCGGTTGAGGATGTCATGCACTCTGGCTTTTAGAGATTCCACGGTGCTGGCCGTGGAAAAGCGGAAATTGAACAGTATGGTGACCTCGCCGGGGATCACATTGGTGGCGCCGGTTCCGCCACTGATATTGGAAATCTGCCAGGTGGTGGGTGGAAAGTATTCGTCGCCATCATCCCATGCGGTTTGGGCTAATTCGGCGATGGCGGGGGCGGCGAGGTGAATGGGATTCTTCGCCAGGTGAGGGTAAGCGATGTGGCCTTGTATGCCTTTTACGGTCAATGTCCCCGAGAGGGAGCCGCGCCTGCCATTCTTGATGGTATCACCAAGATCATTTACGCAGGTAGGTTCGCCGACGATGCAATAATCGATCAACTCGTTGCGCGCCTTGAGCACTTCCACTACTTTGACGGTACCGTCCACGGCGATACCCTCTTCGTCCGAGGTGGCAAGCAGCGCGATCGAGCCGCCGTGGTCGGGATGGGCGGCAACGAAGGCTTCAATCGCGGTAATGAACGCTGCAAGCGATCCTTTCATGTCGGCAGCACCCCGGCCGTAAAGCCTGCCGTCACGAATTTCCGGCTTGAATGGATCGCTGATCCACTGGTCGACGGGACCGGTTGGCACCACGTCGGTGTGACCGGCAAAACACAGCAATGGCGCACTCGTCCCGCGCCGCGCCCATAAATTATCCACTTCGCCGCAGCGTATCCTCTCAATATTGAAGCCAATTTTTTCCAGGCGGCCAATCAGAATTTCCTGGCATCCGTCATCGAAAGGCGTCAGCGAGCGGCGGGAGATGAGCGCGTGTGCGAGAGACAGCGTGTCATTGTGCATGGGATGTTTTCCTGGAAATCGAAGAAGGTTTAAATCCCGCGCAACAGCTCATTGATGCCGGTTTTTGCGCGCGTTTTGGCGTCTACCTGTTTAACGATGACTGCGCAGTAAAGGCTGTATTTTCCATCCGCGGAGGGCAGATTGCCTGAAACAACCACCGATCCCGGCGGGATACGGCCATAGGTTGTTTCGCCGGTTTCGCGGTTGTAGATCTTGGTGCTTTGACCAATATATACGCCCATCGAAATGACGGAATTCTCTCCCACAATCACGCCTTCGACGATTTCCGAACGTGCGCCGATAAAGCAGTTATCTTCAATGATGGTAGGATTGGCCTGGACCGGTTCCAGCACCCCGCCTATGCCGACTCCGCCGGATAGATGCACATTTTTTCCGATCTGGGCGCAGGAGCCGACGGTTGCCCAAGTGTCGACCATGGTACCTTCGTCAACGTAAGCGCCGATATTGACGTAAGAGGGCATCAACACCACGTTGCCGGCGATAAACGAACCTTTGCGCACGGCAGCGGGCGGCACTACGCGGAAGCCGCCGTTACGGAAGTCCTTCGAGCTGTAGTCCGCAAACTTGGATGGCACCTTATCGAAATAGTTGGAGAAGCCACCCTTGATGAAGCTATTGTCCTCGATGCGAAATGAAAGCAGCACCGCTTTCTTGATCCATTGACGCGTATTCCATTCGCCATTTATTTTTTCCGCTACCCGCAGTTTGCCGCTGTCCAGCATTTCCAATACCTGCGCAATGGATTCCTTGAGCCTGGCCTCGACATTACGCGGTGTAATTTCGGCGCGGCGTTCGAATGCTTCGTCAATGGTGCCTTGGAGCTGATCCATGATTTTCCTTTATTTCCTCAAGATAGATATTTCCGCTGAACCCGATTAACCGGATTTACGGGGGTGCTATAAACAGGACATCAGCATTTTTATCCGCCCGGCTGCTTCAACGCATTCCTCAAGCGGTGCGACCAGAGCGACACGCACGAAATTTTCACCGGGGTTTATCCCATTCGAGTACCGTGCGAGGTAGCTGCCGGGTAAAACCGTTACATTATAATCGCGATAAAGCAGCCGCGTGAACTCGACATCACTGATCGGTGTTTTTATCCACAAATAAAACGCCGCATCCGGCATCGAGATCCGCAGGACACCTTGCAGCAACTCAGTGACGGCTGCGAATTTCTTCTGGTAACAACGCCGGTTCTCAACAACATGAGACTCGTCATCCCACGCTGCCTTGCTCGCTGCTTGTACTGCTGGATTCATCGCGCTGCCGTGATAAGTGCGATAGAGAAGAAATTTTTTCAGTACTGCCGCATCTCCCGCGACGAACCCCGAACGCATGCCCGGTACATTTGACCGTTTTGACAGGCTGCTGAACGCCACGAGCCGGGGAAAGCCGCTGCGGCCGAGATGATGCGCCGCCTCCAGGGCGCCAAGCGGAGGCGCTGTTTCGTCGAAATAAATCTCGGAATAGCATTCGTCGGCGGCGATGATGAATCCATGCCGGTCGGAAAGCGCAAAGAGCTGCCGCCACTCATCCATTGAAATTACCCTGCCGGTTGGGTTACCCGGCGAGCAAACATAAACCAGTTGCGCACGGGACCAGATATCGTCCGGAAGTTCTGCATAGTCGAGCGCGAAACCGTTTTCTGGCAGCGTGTTTAAAAAATAGGGAGTGGCGCCGGCCAACAGCGCGGCGCCTTCATATATCTGGTAAAACGGGTTCGGACAAATTACCGCCGCTTGTGAAAGAGATGAATCAATCACCGCCTGGGCAAAGGAAAACAGCGCTTCACGGCTGCCGTTAACGGGAATGACCTCCGTTTCCGGATTGATAGCAGGCAAACGATAACGCCGCATCAACCAGGCCGCTATGCTCCCGCGCAGGGGTCCGGCTCCCAGGGTTGTGGGATAATGCGCCAGGCCGGCGAGATTATCCGCGAGCGCCTGGTGAATGAGCGCGGGCGTCGCGTGCTTGGGTTCTCCGATGTGCAGGTTGACGGGTAGAAAGTCCTGGTTCGGCGTGATCTGCTCGAACAGCTTGTTGAGCTTCTGGAAAGGATAAGGCTGCAGGCGGTCGAGGTTGGGATTCAATTTAGGGCGCGCCCTTTAATCGGGTTGGGCGGGTTGCTGGCGGAACCGCTACCTTTCCGGACTGTTGTGACTGGATCGAAGCGAAATTATAAAGGGCTGGCGGCTTGCTGACCAAGCAAAATAAGCACAACAAACAAAACCTTTTGCCGGTAACGGCCCTGCTCGGCGGCGCTGCCATCTGGGGATTGCTTTGGTACCCCTACCGGTTGCTGGAACATGCCGAGATAAGCGGGTCAGTCGCGACGGCGATGACATATTTTATTGCCTTGCTGCTGGGGCTGGCGTCATTCCGCAAAGATTTGCGAATATCGCATATCGTCGGCGGCGAGCCATACCTGTTGTTCGGGATCGGGCTATGCGCGGGGTGGACCAATCTCGCGTATGTACTTGGTGTAATTCATGGCGAAGTCATGCGCGTGCTATTGCTGTTTTATCTCGCGCCGCTGTGGACCGTCGTGTTCTCACGCCTGCTGCTGAAGGAAAAATTAAGCCTGCACGGATACCTGGTTATGGCCCTTTCATTGTCCGGCGCGGCAACCATGTTGTGGGTACCCGAAAGCGGTTCGCTGCTGCCCGCATCCTTCGGCGACTGGATGGGACTGTCAGCCGGCTTCATGTTTGCGCTTTCGAACGTGATGAGCCGCAAAGACCAGTATCATAATATTCAGTCGAAATCCGTGGCGGTATGGATTGGAGTGGTCCTAATGGCGTTGATTTACAGCCTGTTTCTGCCCGATCTATCAATTTTGGGTGACATCTCCCCGGATGTGTACGTGCTCCTGCTGGGATTGGGAGTAACAATATTTGTTCTGAGCGTGGCTGTGCAGTATGGCCTCACGCACGTTCCCGCAAACCGGGCTATCGTGATTATGCTGTTCGAATTAGTGGTGGCGGCGGTGGCGGCATATTTCCTGACCGACGAAGCCATGACGCTCAAGGAGTGGGTGGGCGGTGCAATGATTGTTTCGGCCAGCCTGTTTTCCGCAAGGATGAATCGGGAGTAACATGGTTCTTCCGCGCCGCTGTCCCTGGCGGCATGGGCGCTGTTGCCACCATCGCCGCTTTACATTCTACAGATCCAAACGAGGAGGAGAATATGCGCCACCACGTAGTTTTTCTGGAGCGGGATTCCATCAAGGCGCAAGTGCGCAGGCCGAGCTTCGAGCACACTTACGAAGAATATGCGCACACCGCTTTTGATCAGATCGTGCCGCGTCTGCGGCAGGCCACCGTGGCAATCATCAACAAAGTGCAGTTGAGCGATGCGCTCCTCGGGGAATTGCCCAGGCTGAAAATGGTGGCAATTACGGCGACTGGTTATGACGGCATTGATATCGCCGCCTGCCGCAGTCGCGGGATCGCGGTGTCGAATATTCGCAATTATGCGGTTCACACCGTAGCGGAACACGTGTTCGCGCTGGTGCTTGCGTTGCGCCGGAATTTACTGGCGTACCGGCAAGAGATTGAGCAGGGCGCATGGCAGAAATCGGAACAGTTCTGTTTATTCACGCATCGTATTACCGAATTGTCCGGTTCCACCATGGGCATTGTCGGCGAAGGAGCGATCGGGCAGGGCACAGCTGCCATCGCGCGCGGCTTCGGCATGCGCGTGCTGTTTGCCTACCATCCTTCACCCAAGAGGAAGGAAGTGGTGCTGACACCCTTCGACGAGGTACTCGCCGAGTCGGACATTCTTTCGCTGCATTGCCCGCTATCGCCGGCAACGCGAGACCTGATCGGCATCAATGAGCTGCGCAGGATGAAGCGTAGCGCACTGCTGATCAATACAGCGCGTGGCGGACTGGTGGATGAGGCCGCGCTGGTTCAGGCGCTGAACGAAGGCCTTATCGCCGGGGCGGGCTGTGATGTGCTGACTGTGGAACCGCCCACCAACGGCAACCCGTTACTCGCCGTGCGCCGCCCTAACTTCATTCTGACGCCGCATATCGCGTGGGCGTCGGACGAGGCGATGCAGGTTCTCGCCAATCAGCTGATCGATAATATCGAGGCGTGGGTGGCCGGAAAGCCACAGAATCTGGTTACCTGAGCAAGATCCTGATCCGCCGACGGCCAACCACCTACTGCTGCCGGTGGAGGCGACCATTAAACATATCCGAGAATCATAACGATAGGCGAAATACATATCCTCGATAAGCGCAGTTGACAAGGCAGGTGCCCTTCGATAGTCTCGTACCCGGTTTGGTTTTCGCCTGGTTTGCCAGGCAGCCAGGAATTCGGGCGATTCAGCATACCACTTTCAAGTAGGCTAAAATCCCTGATTAATGCAACTATCATTATGTCACTTAACAGGAGCGAGTCATGGAACTTAAAGGATCCAAAACCGAAGGAAATCTGAAAGCGGCGTTTGCAGGGGAATCCCAGGCGAATCGCCGCTATCTCTACTTTGCCGCCAAGGCGGACGTGGAAGGCCAAAACGATGTGGCAGCGGTGTTCCGTTCGACTGCCGAAGGCGAAACGGGCCATGCCCATGGCCACCTGGAATATCTGGAAACCTGCGGCGATCCGGCTACAGGCCTGCCTTTTGGCTCTTCCCGCGATAATCTCAAAACAGCCATTGCCGGAGAGACTCATGAATACACCGATATGTATCCGGGGATGGCCAAGTCGGCACGGGATGAAGGGTTTGATGAAATTGGCGATTGGTTCGAGACGCTGGCCAAGGCAGAGCGTTCGCATGCAAACCGCTTCCAGAAGGCCCTGGATAACTTCGCCGACTGAACAAGATGATAAAAAGGGATGGACCGGAGAGAAGCCTCGGACTTGATCCGGCCGGTCCGTCCTACCCTGCAATGCCGCTTTCCTTTACTTCTCTTCCGACTTTCTCTTTGCCATGACCAATCGAGAAGGCAGCTTGGAGCCGCCAAAGCGGCATCCCCTCGATTGGGTAAATCCGGATTTTTATGATGAGCCGAAGCTATTCGACGAAATGGAGCGTGTCTTCGATATCTGTCATGGTTGTCGCCGTTGTGTCAGCCTGTGTACGGCTTTCCCGCGACTGTTCGATCTGATAGACGAGGGAACTACCGGCGAACTGGACGGTGTGGAGAAGCAGAATCTGTGGGAGGTGGTGGATCGTTGTTACCTTTGCGATATGTGTTTCATGACGAAGTGTCCCTATGTGCCGCCGCATCCATGGAATGTTGATTTTCCACATCTGATGCTGCGCGCCAAGGCGGTCAAATACAAAAAGGGTGAAGTCGGTTTCCGCGACAAGCTGCTGTCCAGTACCGATCTCATGGGTAAGCTGGCAAGTGTTCCGGTAGTGGTTCAGGCGGTCAACGCCATTACCAAGGCGCCAACCGCACGCAAACTGTTGGATAACGTACTCGGCATTCACGCCGAGCGGAAATTGCCCGATTACGACAGCCATAAATTTCGCCCGAATGCCAGAATCAATGAGTCTTATGAGGTTCGCGACGGCGCCAGGACGCCGGGCAAGGTTGCGATTTATTCCACCTGCTACATCAATTACAACGAGCCGGGCATCGGGCACGATTTATTGAAGATATTGGGGCACAATGAGATTCCCGCGTGTCTAGTAGAAAAAGAGGTCTGTTGCGGAATGCCAAAGCTGGAGCTGGGCGACCTGGACGCCGTGAAAGAGCTCAAATCGGTGAATATTCCGCCTCTGGTGAAACTGGCCAGGCAGGGGTATGCGATACTCACATCCGTGCCTTCGTGCACGCTGATGTACAAGCAGGAATTGCCGCTCATGTTTCCGGAGGATGAGGATGTGGCAGCGGTAGCGGCCGCCATGTTTGATCCGTTTGAGTATCTGATGCTGCGTCATCGCGACGGATTATTGAAAACCGACTTTAAGCAACCTTTGGGGAATGTTTCCTACCATATTCCCTGTCATTTGCGAGTGCAGAATATCGGGCAGAAAACCAGGGACATGCTGCAAATGATTCCCGGCACCAAAGTGAGCGTGGTCGAGCGTTGCTCCGGCCATGACGGGACCTGGGGAGTCAAAAGCGAGCACTTTGCCGATTCCATGAAAATCGGCAAGCCGGTATTCAAGCAAATGGCTGCAACCAGCCCGGATTACATCAGCTCCGACTGCGCCATTGCCGGACGCCACATCCAGCAGGGTATGGGTGAAACCAGCGCGCAGAAACAGCATCCGTTGGCGCTCGTCCGAATTGCTTATGGCCTTTGAATGCGCCTGATCGAACGGGCTTAAAAGGTAGAGCTTTCCCTTGATCGTCCTTATTCCAATTCAGAATACATTTTATATGAAAATATCATGCCTCAGATTGCCCGTGACAGCCTGATGACCCTGGAAGCCTATGCCAAAGCACGGCAGGAATTTCGCGCCCGGGTGATGGCGCATAAAAAAAACCGCAAAGTACATCTTGGAGAAAACGTAACGCTCATTTTCGAGGATGAGTTGACCATCCGATATCAAATTCAAGAAATGTTGCGGGTCGAAAAAATCTTCGAGGAGAAGGGCATACTCGATGAACTGGATGCATATGGTCCCCTGGTTCCTGATGGGAGCAACTGGAAGGCAACCATGATGATTGAATATCCAGACCCTGTCGAGCGCGCCGCGAGGCTGGCGGAATTGACCGGCATCGAAGACAAGATATGGGTAAGGGTAAACGGCCACGATCCGGTTTATGCCATTGCCGACGAAGACCTGGAACGGGAAACCGCACAAAAAACTTCCTCGGTACATTTCCTGCGTTTTGAACTGGCGCGGCATATGATCGACGGGTTACGCGAGGGCGCTTCTTTGAGCATGGGGATCGACCATTCCGCCTATAAGATTCCAGCTATGCCGGTCACCGCAGCAGTATGCGATTCTTTAATCAATGACTTGGCGATACAATGAAAAAAATCCTGGTGTTGCTATGTTTCCTGCCGATGGCGGCCTACGCCCAGCAACAAAAAGGATTCGAATATGAATTTGATCATGAGAGGCCCTGGGTCGAGCTCCAGACGCAATTGCCCGCCTACCCCAACCCCGAAAACCTGCTGCAATTCGACGCGGGTCCGGCCAGCACGAATCTTCATTACGTTGATGCCCCATCCATTACGGTAGGAGAAGACGGGGTGGTGCGTTTTACTCTCGTGATTAAATCACCGCAAGGGGCGATGAATGTAAGCTATGAGGGAATTCGTTGCCAGACCGCGGAAAAAAGAACTTATGCCTTCGGTCGCAACGATAAGAGCTGGGCACGGGCAAGGATATCGAAATGGGTGGATCTCGAAAATATCGCCCAGAATTACGCGCAGCGGGCACTTTCAAGATATTTCTTCTGCCCGGGCGTACGCATGGTGAAGGATCCGGAAGAGGCGATTGACGCATTGAAAGCCGGCATCCACCCTCGAGCGGTTCGCTATTAGGGCTATCAAAGCTGCGAGAGGCTTTAAGCGGTGTTCACAAAGTCCTATACCTATCACTCGACGGTTGGGGCTATCCAGCGCTACCCCTGCGGGCTATTTGTCATCTGCCGGCAGTAACCTTGCAGATTATCCGGCAAATTATCGGGACACACGCCGCACAGCCGGTTTCCCGGTACGGCATAGTCGATAAATGTCGGGTACGGCAAATTGAGATTTGCCATGATTTCCCTGAAATCTTCCAAGGTGCGGTTGTTGCCCAGTCGCGGGTTGCGTTGCTTCTCCTGCCCAATCGCGGAAACCCGCCTATGGTTGTAGTCGTGGGCAGGGTACACCAGGCAGTCATCCGGTAAAGAAAACAACTTTTCCTTTACGCTTCTGAATAACGCATCCGCATCGCCATTTTGGAAATCGGTGCGTCCGCACCCTTCAATAAGCAGCGCATCGCCGGTAAACACCCTGTCATCGCACAGATAAGAAAAATGCCCGTCGGTATGTCCCGGCGTGTGCAGGGGCTGTAGTGTAATACTGCCGATCCGGAAGTGCTTGTCTTCTTCAATCCCCAGGTCGGTGCAGGGCCGCCGGTCAAAAGCGGGCGCAGCGATTTTGCTACCCGTCTTCTTTTTCAGCTCAAGCGCGGCGGTAATATGATCTGCGTGGATATGTGTTTCGATGCTATAGGCTAAATTAAGCCCGAGGCGCTTGATCTCATCGAGATCGCGATCTACCGACGTGATTACGGGATCAATCAATAGGGCGTTGCCAGTTTCGTCGCAGCCCAGCAAGTAGGTATAGGTGCTGGACAGCGGTTCAAACAGCTGACGAAATATCATTTTAAAAACAAGAAATCATTCAAGCGCTCTATTATTGCCCCGTTTTATACGCCTGCATATCGGCATACGTCAATTCGATAGCGGCCGCATGTGCATTGGGCGAACGTGCAGGCCTCATGTGGTGCAGACAAAAACGATCCGGCTGGTAGAGACTGGATCCAGGCCGGACGTTTTAGTCTAGCGTAAGGAAAGACTTTCGGGCTAGTCTAACTCCACTACATTTAGCCGATTCCTACAAAACTCAAGATGGCAACGACGATAACAATTAAACCAACCAGATAAATAATATTATTCATGATGTACTCCGTTGTGGGTTAACAAGCGGAATTCACAGCAACCAAGCGATTCCAGGCAAAATTATGCCTTTAATGGCGTTTACGTTCCGTACGCCAGTGCACAAAGGGAACGGCCTCCTACCCGGCGTCCTGGCCGTGCGTAATCGATCGCAATAAGAAATTCTGGGAAACCGGGAGAAATTGAACAGGAGTATGAATATAGCCCCTGTTTTGGTTAATTTTATTTTATCTGGCGTGGATGCCGAGAATCAGTCCCCGCATCTGTTGAGAAAATATTGCGAGGACATCCTGCTATGGAGATTCAGTGCATCCATCGCCGCGGTATTTATGGAAAAAGGCGCGGTGGCGCTATCGCGCTCGCTCATAGAGGATCTTTGAACGAATACCCAGCCGGCAATAGCCGACGATTGGACCGGGCAACTTGCTAACTGCCTCCTTGAAACTGGCAACGTTTGTGTCGTTTATCTGTCCAGGCACGACCGGCAGGTAGGCAAATTCCAGCCCCAGATGTTTTGCCGCCGCTTCAAGAAGATTGTGATCCGGATGAGCGCCGCCGTCCTCGCTATCCGGCCGGTTACAGATCACGCTTTTGAAGCCGGCCGCCTTAATATCAGCTAAATCCTCCGCATCGATCTGCGGGCTGGCCGAAAAATTGGCATCAATTCTGGTAAGTGGTTTCATGAGCATTCCTCGGATCGGGTATCAGGACTTCCCTGACGATCAATTCGCAATTTACTCTGCCGAACGGATATTCTACGCCGGTCTTTATACTATTGCGCTAAAGCAGAACCAGATTATTCCTATGGATGAGTTCCGGCTCGTCGACGTAACCCAGGATGGCTTCGATTTCGGTGCTTGGCCGACGCGAAATTCTCCTGGTTTCCGCAGCGCTGTAATTAACCAGGCCCCGGGCGATTTCCCGGCCGGTCGGATCAAGACAGCCGACCACCTCGCCACGCTCGAAATTACCGCTGACATCGGTCACGCCGATTGATAACAGGCTTTTGCCGCTGCCTGTCAGTGCTTCTACTGCCCCTGCATCCAGCGTGACGTTTCCACGCATTTGCAGGTGATCGGCGAGCCATTGCTTGCGTGCCGCCAGCGTCATGGTTTCGGCCAGCAACTGGGTGCCAATGGCTTCTCCCTGAGCGAGGAGAATCAGGACGTCAGGTTCATGTCCGGACGCAATCACAGTGTGGGCGCCACTGCGCGCCGCCCGTTTTGCGGCCATCACCTTGGTCAACATGCCGCCGCGCCCAATATCGCTGCCGGCTCCGCCTGCCATGGTTTCGATTGCAGGGTCTCCCGCGCGCGCTTCTTCCACCAGCCTGGCTTTTGCGTCCTTGCGGGGATCGGCGGTGAATAGCCCACCTTGATCGGTGAGGATCACGAGTGCGTCGGCCTCAATCAGATTGGTTACGAGTGCAGCGAGCGTGTCATTGTCGCCGAAACGGATTTCGTCAGTTGCGACGGTATCATTTTCATTGATCACCGGAATGACGTTCAGGTTTAATAGCGTAATCAGTGTTGACCGGGCATTCAGGTAGCGCTTGCGGTCGGATAAGTCCTCATGGGTAAGCAGCACTTGCGCAGCCTGTATTTCATGGCTGCGAAAACAGGTTTCATAAGCTTGTACCAGCCCCATCTGCCCCACTGCGGCAGCCGCCTGCAATTCGTGCAGTGCATGCGGACGTTTCTTCCATTGCAGGCGCTGCATGCCTTCGGCTATCGCCCCGGAAGATACCAGCACGACTTCCCTGCCCATTTTTTTGAGTCGGGCGATTTGTTCCGCCCAGCGCGCGAGCGCGGCATGATCAAGGCCCTGGCCCTGATTGGTGACGAGGCTGCTGCCAACCTTGACGACGATGCGCCGCGACTGTTTTACAATGGATAGCATGTTCGAATTGTTATGCCCATCGAGTGCGCGTTCTTATTCAGCGGATCAGTTTCCGTTGAAGCAACAACAGGGCCAATCTGCGTCCAGCTGCAAGCATCGGGTAAATCACCGCCGCAACGCTTCCGCTGCCGAACAAGAATTTATTCAGCATGGTGAAAGCTCCGGGTTCAGCGCTGAGCGTTGACAGGAGATGCATGCCCTCCGCGCCGTGATAATACTGTCCGTGCCAAATGACGATCATGCCATCGTTGATTTCCATGCCTTTCGAGCGCAATTCCTGTACGAGGACCGGTTTCTCTCTCGCATTGATCAGCTCCATGTCGTCCGCATTTCCACGGGCAGCATGGAATGCCGCAAAGCTTGTGCAGAATGGGCACTCACCGTCATAAATGAGGGATAACCGGTTCGGGTTAGAGGCAATATCAGTGGGCATGACATTCAACCCAGGCCGCGTAGCGGGTCAGGTATTTGTGCATCCGGTTTTACCGGCTCCTGATGTTTGATTTCGGAATTCTGCTCCAGATGCTCCATAATGGCGTAAGTAAGTGCTTTGCAGCCGTCGCCGGACAATGCTGAAATGGTAAAGCTTTTCCCCTTCCAGCCCAAGCCGCGGATGAACTTTTTGCAAATTTTTTCGCGTTCATTTTCAGGCAGTAGATCGACTTTATTCAGCACCAGCCAGCGCGGTTTCCGGTAGAGGGATTCGTCATACTTCCTGAGTTCTTCAACGATGGCTTTGGCTTCACGCACTGGATCTGTGCTTTCATCCAGCGGGGCCATGTCTACCACGTGCAGCAACAGGCGGGTGCGCGTGAGATGCTTGAGGAATTGATGGCCCAGCCCCGCGCCTTCCGCCGCCCCCTCTATCAGGCCAGGGATATCCGCCATCACGAAACTGCGATTCTGATCCACGCGCACCATGCCAAGGTTGGGATGTATCGTGGTGAAAGGATAGTCGGCTACTTTGGGGCGGGCGGCAGATACCGCGCGGATGAGAGTGGATTTGCCGGCGTTGGGCATGCCTAAAAGCCCGACGTCCGCCAGAACCTTGAGCTCCAGTTTCAGATCGAATTCCTGTCCCGGTTCTCCAAAGGTAAATTGGCGGGGTGCGCGGTTGGTGCTGGACTTGAAATGCAGATTGCCAAGTCCGCCGGCACCGCCTTTGGCAAGCAGTACTTTTTGCTCATGGTGCTCCAGATCGGCGACGACTTCTCCCGTGGCGGCGTTGGTGATAACCGTGCCAACCGGCATCCGCAATACGATGTCGTCAGCTCCCTTGCCGTAACAATCGGAGCCGCGCCCGTTTTCCCCTTTTTTGGCGCGATGCAGGCGGGCAAAGCGATAATCAACCAGCGTATTGATGTTGCGGTCGGCAATGGCAAAAATACTGCCTCCACGTCCGCCGTCACCTCCCGAGGGGCCGCCTTTCGGGATGAATTTTTCTCGCCGGAAACTGGCGGCGCCGTCACCTCCCTTCCCGGCAACTACCTGGATGATTGCCTCGTCTATATATTTCATAAGATGCCTTTCTGTTCATTATCGCGCATAAATATCATGCGCAAGCAAAAAAGCCCTATCGTATTGACAGGGCTTTTTTGCGGGAGCTATTAAAAATAGCTAGGCCGGCAAGATGCTTACCGTTTTGCGTTGTGCCGCACCTTTTATGCTGAAGTTTACTGTGCCGGTAATTTTGGCAAACAGGGTATGGTCCTTGCCCATGCCAACATTGTCGCCAGCATGAACCCGCGTGCCGCGCTGACGAATAATGATACTGCCCGCCGGGATCAACTGGCCGCCATAGCTCTTTACGCCCAGGCGCTTGGAATTCGAATCACGACCATTTCTTGAACTGCCACCTGCTTTTTTATGTGCCATGGTAAACTCTCCTTATGCCGAAATACCGGTGATCTGGATTTCGGTATAATTCTGCCGATGTCCCTGATGTTTCTGGTAATGTTTGCGCCGCCGCATCTTGAAAATACGCACCTTGTCGTGCCTGCCCTGATTCAGCACTGTCGCCTTGACCGAGGTGCCGCTTAAAAGGGGCTTGCCCACCGATATATTGTCGCCATCGGCGATCATCAGCACCTGGTCAATCAGGAGCTCGCTTCCGATGTCCGCCGGTATCTGTTCTATTTTAAGTTTTAACCCGGCCTCTACGCGGTATTGTTTTCCGCCGGTTTTTATGATCGCATACATGTTGGACTCCATTTATTGCTCTCAGGAAAGCGCCCTGAAAGAGGTAAGCGCGAATTATACATAGCCGCCTCCCCAAGGTCAAAGGCCTGTCGCGAATGCGTTTTGTGTCAAAATACCCGGCTGTCCCAATTGTCGAACTTGACACGTTGGCTGCGGCATTCCTACCATGGCACCTTTTTTGCAGGAACCTTTGTGTCAATTGAACGTATCAGAAGCCTTATCGCCCAGGACATGGACGCGGTGGATGCGGTTATCCGCGATAAACTCTATTCGGATGTGGGGCTCATCCGGCAGGTAAGTGAATATATCATCAATAGCGGCGGAAAACGCCTGCGGCCAGCACTGGTGATTCTGGCCGCCGGCGCATTCGGCTATTCCGGAAAATATCATTTCAACCTTGCGGCGGTCGTGGAATTCATCCATACCGCGACGCTGCTGCACGATGACGTGGTGGATGCGTCGGAATTGCGGCGTAGCAAGGCTACCGCCAACGCCTTGTTCGGTAACGCCGCGAGCGTACTGGTGGGAGATTTTCTCTACTCCCGCGCGTTCCAGATGATGGTGGAGGTGGACAACATGCGCGTCATGCGGGTATTGGCCGATGCCACCAATACCATTGCCGAAGGCGAAGTGCTGCAGTTGCTCAATTGCCGCGATCCCAACGTCGACGAGGAAAACTACCTGCGGGTGATTCGTTATAAGACTGCCAAGCTGTTCGAGGCGGCGACCCGCCTGGGCGCAATCCTCGGCAATGCCACGCCGGCGGAGGAAGAAGCGATGGCCGCATATGGCATGCACCTGGGCACGGCATTTCAGTTGACCGATGACATGCTGGATTATTCCGGGGATTACCAGGAAACCGGCAAGAACCTGGGTGATGATCTCGCCGAGGGAAAACCCACCTTGCCGCTGATTTATGCGATGAGAACGGGATCAAGCGAACAGGCAGCAATCATACGCAATGCCATCGAGAAGGGCGGGGAGGGCGGTTTCGGGCCGGTGCTGGAAGTGATTCAACAGACTGGAGCGCTGGATTATGCGCGGCGGCGGGCGCAAGCCGAATCCGATACGGCCTCTACGACGATTTCATCGCTGCCGGCTTCCGATTATAAGGAATGCCTGCTACAACTGACCACGTTTGCGGTTGCGCGAAACTACTAGGAGTTGCTGGACTTAACGGGAATTGGTTGCAAAAGGTCCAGCAGATCCATGTTTGTCGGCCTTCCGGTCCAATAGAATAGCTATTGGCCTTCAAAGCTCCCCAAAAAACTGTCCTCACCAGTCACTCTTTCACTTCCATTCTTCAAGTCCGGCACGCCGCCGACCGGATTTTCCGGCACGCGGATTCGGCCGGATTTGCAGTCAACAAGCACTTTCTGGCCCAAATATTGGATTTGCTCGGATACACCTTCCTGCGTACAATTGCTGCCCACGCGCCTGGAGTATTCAAGCGACGTGCGATAAGCAAATATAAGTAGTTGAGTTGGTATAATTCGGGGTGTAGCTCAGCCTGGTAGAGTACTGCGTTCGGGACGCAGGAGTCGGAGGTTCGAATCCTCTCACCCCGACCATTCGGTTTATCCCTATTGGTCTTTCGAATTTAGTGCCGCCGGTGAAGCAGCAACGGCAACCTCCGCTTACTTCGTCATCTGAGAAGCAGCAAAGGCAGACCTCCGCTTACTTCGTCATTCCCGCGAAAGCGGGAATCCACGATTTCCCGAGTTGGTTCATGTGTTCTCGGAAACGATACTCTGGATTCCCGCTTTCGCGGGAATGACATTTGGATAACTGGGTCTCCATCAGACCAATTACTTGAATTCCCACTTTCGCGGGAATGACGATATCTGCGATGTGTTTTGATGGAACGGATTCCCGCGGTCTACATTCTTGCAAGCAAGCGTAATGGCACGTTGTATATAGGCGTGACCGGCAACCTGGTGAAGAGGGTGTGGGAGCACAAGCACGATCTGGTGGAAGGCTTTACTCGAAAATATCAGGTGCATACGCTGGTTTACTTCGAGATGCACGACGAAATGGCGGAGGCAATTCAGCGTGAGAAGCAGCTCAAGAAATGGAACCGGGCATGGAAGATTGATCTGATCGAAAAAACCAATCCTGGCTGGAGGGATTTATGGCAGGAAATTGTTTAGTGCTGGATTCCCGCGTTCGCGGGAATGACCGAAAGAGGAGGTGCTGTGACGGTGACTGGATTCTCGCGTTCGCGGGAATGACGGAAAGGGCGGGCGCTATGGCCGTGGATTCCCCTTTTTCGCGGGAATGACGGTAAGAGGTTTTATGGGACGGGAAGGCGACTCTGATAGCGCCATCGGACCAGTTTGGAAGGAGATGCGATGGAAGATGCTTTTCAGCTCGATCCTGGCCACATGGCGTTTCCCCGCAAATTTCGCATTTCCCCTCGCGTTTATGCAGGAGCTTGCAATCAGTGGAATAGCGATCTATGTGGTGTAAACTGTGCATAATGAATTTGATGCGGCAACGGAGACAACACGTTGGGTAGACTACTGTTCTTCGCCCTTATTGCCGTGCTCGTTTTCTGGGCAATACGTAGCTATCGGCACGGATTAAAAAAGCGGCAGGAAGAGGCGAAAAAAGAGACCCCGTCCATCGAAGGCGAGGACATGGTGCGCTGCACCCATTGCGGTGTGCATTTGCCGAAAAGCGAAAGCGTTCTCTCCGAAGGCAAGTTTTTTTGTAGCGACGAGCATCGCCGTTTGCACTTGCAGCAGTAGATTGATTCCTTCCCCGATACAAATTGACGAGACAGGTTGCCTGGACAACGTACGCTTTATTTCTTCACCTAATAGCGACGATCGTCCAGTTGGTTGCGCCATAAATTTGCTGGTGATCCACAACATCAGTCTGCCACCGGACGAGTTTGGCGGAGAGGGTGTGGTCGAGTTGTTTACCAATAAGCTTGACCCCGGAGCGCATCCCTACTATCAAACTCTGCATGGCCTCAAGGTTTCCGCGCATTTTTTTATTCGTCGAAACGGTGAGATCATCCAGTTTGTTCCTTGCGGAAAACGTGCGTGGCATGCGGGTGAGTCCTGCTGGCGGGGTCGAACGCGCTGTAATGATTTCTCGATCGGCGTGGAACTTGAGGGCAGTGACGCCACCCCTTTTACCGGCATGCAATACGCCACGCTGATAGCGCTCACCCAGGCGCTGCAAGCGGCCTATCCCATTACCGATATTGCCGGGCATTCCGATATTTCAGCGGGCCGCAAGACCGATCCCGGCCCTTGTTTTGACTGGGAGCGTTACCGTGCCGCGCTCAGTGCTGCCAGTTGATGAGCAGTTTATACGGGATAGCGGTATCACTTCCTACCGGGTCCATTGTTGGTTTCGATGGATTCCGGGTCAAGCCTGGAATGACGAATCATAGTCATTACCCGGTGGATAGGGTGTGTCTTTGGAAATTGCTTATACGACACCCTGACCTCGCAGGTAGTCTTCGTAGCTGCCCTTGAAATCGGTGATTCCATCGAATTTCATTTCGATGATGTGAGTAGCGAGTGAGGAGACGAATTCCCGGTCATGCGAAACGAAAATCAGCGTGCCTGTGAATTTCTCCAGGGCGCCGTTAAGGGATTCAATGGATTCCATATCGAGATGGTTGGTCGGTTCGTCCATCAGCAGTACATTGGGCTTTTGCAGGATGAGCTTTCCGAACAGCATGCGTCCCTCTTCCCCACCGGAAATGACTTTCACCGGTTTCTTCACTTCGTCCCCGGAAAACAGTAGCCTGCCGAGAACGCTGCGCACGGCCTGATCGTCGTCACTCGGACGCCGCCATTGTGTCATCCAGTCGGTCAGCGACATGTCTCCCTCAAAGTCCGCGGCGTGATCTTGCGCGAAATAACCGGGACGTGCTTTTTCCGCCCACTTTACTTCTCCCGCATCCGGCGCCAGATCGCCGGCAAGGCAGCGCAGCAGTGTCGTCTTGCCGATACCGTTGGGGCCGATGATAGCGATTTTCTCCCCGGCTTCGACATTAACGCTGAATCTTTCCAGCACCGGCTTTTCCATCCCTGGAAAACGCTTGCCGATGCTTTGCACCGATACTGCCAGCCGATGCAGTTTGTCCCGATCGTCCACTTCAAAACGGATATAGGGATACTGGCGGCTGGAAGGTTTCACGTCTTCCAGCTTTATTTTCTCGATCTGGCGTGCGCGACTGGTTGCCTGCCGCGCCTTGGAGGCATTGGCGGAAAAACGGCTGACAAAGGACTGCAATTCCGCAATCTGGGTTTTCTTCTTGGCGTTGTCAGCCAGCATGCGCTCACGCACCTGGGTGGACGCGGTCATATAGTCGTCGTAATTGCCGGGGTAGATACGGATTTCACCGTAATCCAGATCCGCCATATGGGTGCAGACACTGTTCAAAAAGTGGCGGTCGTGAGAAATGATGACGATGGTGCTCTTGCTGGCGCTGATGACATCCTCCAGCCAGCGGATGGTATTGATATCCAGATTGTTGGTCGGTTCATCCAGCAGCAGGATTTCAGGATCGGCAAACAACGCCTGCGCCAGCAGTATGCGCAGTTTGAATCCAGGCGCTATCGCGCTCATCGGCCCCCGGTGTTGCGACAGCGGAATTCCTACTCCTTGCAGCAATTCTCCGGCGCGCGCTTCGGCGGAATAGCCATCCAGCTCGGCAAAGCGCGCCTCAAGTTCGGCCGCGTGCATATAGTCGGCTTCGCTGGCGTCCGGATTCGCATAAATCGCGTCGCGTTCCTCTTTGACGCGCCATAGTTCATCGTGCCCCATCATTACGGTATCGATGACGGGACAATTCTCGAAGGCGAATTGATCCTGGCGCAACTTACCGACGCGCTCGCCGGCATCGACACTGACATTCCCGCCAGTGGGCTCCAGGTCGCCGCCGAGGATTTTCATGAAGGTGGACTTGCCGGACCCGTTGGCCCCGATGAGCCCGTAGCGATTGCCGTCGCCAAATTTTACGGAGACGTTTTCGAACAGGGGCTTTGCCCCGAATTGCATAGTGATATTAGCGGTGGTTATCAAAGATTGTTTCCTGAAAAGAAGGCTGCAAAAAACCTGCTATTTTAACTGTTTTCTCAATGAATTCCGAACATCGTTTTGGCTGCTGTTGGATCTTCCGGTTGAAGCAAATTAAAAGGCTGGTCCTTGCTCGCGTGACGTCTGCAATACATTGGGTTTGCTCCATGCCGCCTTTTCGGCGGCGGATTGAGATCCATCAGGAAAGGTACTGAACCATCTTTTTTTGCTCCTGAAACGGAGTGCTCTTTTGCCTTGGCGATCCTGTATCATTGCGGTTTCAAAATTACGCCCGGATTTAGGATGAAAATCACCTTCCTGGATTTCGAGCAGCCCATCGCCGAGCTTGAAGCAAAAATCGAGGAGCTGCGTTTTGCCCAGGACGACTCGGCGGTGGATATCTCAGCGGAAATCCTCCGCCTGCAGAAAAAAAGCCATTCGCTGACGAACAGCATCTATGCGAAGCTTACGCCGTGGCAGATTTCGCAGGTTGCGCGGCATCCGCAACGCCCTTACACGCTCGATTATATCCAGCATCTATTCACCGATTTCGAAGAGCTTCACGGCGACCGGAGCTTTGCCGACGATCATGCGATCATTGGCGGGCTGGCGAGATTTGTTGGTCAGACGGTAATGGTCATCGGTCACCAGAAGGGGCGTGACACCAAGGAAAAAATTCATCGTAATTTCGGCATGCCCAGGCCCGAAGGCTACCGCAAAGCGCTTCGTTTGATGCGCTTGGCGGAAAAATTCTCCGTGCCGGTATTCACCTTCGTCGATACTCCAGGCGCTTACCCGGGGATCGGTGCCGAAGAGCGCGGCCAGTCAGAGGCCATCGGAAGAAATCTCTATGTCC
This sequence comes from Nitrosospira sp. Nl5, assembly GCF_900102495.1. Taxonomy (GTDB): domain Bacteria; phylum Pseudomonadota; class Gammaproteobacteria; order Burkholderiales; family Nitrosomonadaceae; genus Nitrosospira. Next base: position 191,389 of record NZ_FMVQ01000001.1, read on the forward strand.
TGGCGGAATTGAAAGTACCTGTGATCTGCACCATTATCGGTGAAGGCGGCTCTGGCGGAGCGCTTGCGGTGGCGGTGGGCGATGTGGTGCAGATGCTGCAATACGCAACTTACTCCGTCATTTCTCCCGAAGGCTGTGCCTCGATTCTGTGGAAAAGCGCGGACAAGGCGCCGGAGGCCGCCGAGATCATGGGCATCACCGCGCATCGCCTCAAAACGATGGGACTGATTGACAGGATTATCAGCGAACCGGCCGGCGGGGCGCATCGCGACTATCCTGCTATCATGCAATCCGTAAAGAAAGCGTTGCAGGAATCGCTCAGGCACTTCCAGGCCCACTCGACGGAAATGTTGCTGGCAAAACGCTTCGAGCGGCTGATGGGATATGGCAAGTTCAAGGAAGTCAAACTCAAGTAGCATTTCCGGCAAGGTTGAAAACGTGCTGCGTGAACAGGTTGCGCGCGGCAATCGGCTGGTCGTGGCATTGAGTGGTGGCGTGGATTCGGTTGTGCTGCTGGATTTACTTGCCGCACTATCGGCTCAAGCGCAGTTCGCTCTCTCCGCCGTTCACGTCAACCACGGCATCAGCGCCAATGCCGGCAAGTGGAGCAAATTCTGCCGCGATCTATGCCGGCTCAAAGGCATTCCCCTTAAAATCGTCAGGCTGAAGATCAGCCGCGAACCCGGTGTCAGCCTGGAGGCTGCCGCCCGTGATGCACGCTATCGAATATTCGGGAAATTGAAGGGCGATTACGTGGTGCTGGCCCAGCATCTGGACGACCAGGCGGAAACCCTGCTGCTGCAACTGCTGCGTGGGGCGGGTGTGAAGGGGCTGGGAGCAATGCCGGTAATCAGGGATCCCGCGCCGGGAATCACGGACGCCACAGCGCGTAGAGTCCCACGGATATTGCGGCCCATGCTCGATGTATCCAGGCGCGAGATCGAAGATTACGCAAGGGAAAATGCATTGCCGTGGATTACCGATGAAAGCAACGATGACGTATCTTTCGACCGGAATTTCTTGCGTCACGAATTTTTCCCTCTCCTGGAGACGCGTTTTCCTTCCTATCGCACGACATTTCTGCGTGCAAGCCGGCATATGGCCGAGGCATCGGATTTGCTGGATGAATTGGCAGCAGCCGATAGCAAAAAATGTATTGTTTCGGGAAAACTTCAGATCGAAGGTTTGCGGGAGTTAAGCTTTCCTCGCGCCAGGAACGTATTGCGCTACACCCTGGCTCAGCAGGGCGCGATCCTGCCCAGCACGGCAAAGCTGGAGGAAATCCTGCGCCAGTTGTTGTCCGCCCGCCTGGGCTCGAAATTGCATATCGTTTTTGGGAATGCCGAAATTCGCTGCTTCAGGGGAACGATTCACGTCCGCAATACCAATCCATTTCCCGATATGGAATGGCGGCTGGCGTGGCACGGAGAAAAGCAACTGGTTATTGGCGATCTGGGCGGCATTCTCAAATTCACTCCCCGGAAGGGGCTGGGGATCAATCTTCAGAAGCTGACGGAGAACCCTGTCACGATTCGTGTGCGGCAGGGGGGCGAACGTCTGCGCCTGGACTCCAGCCGTCCCCGCCGCAGTCTTAAAAACCTCCTACGGGAAGCGTCGCTCCCGCCGTGGGAGCGGGAAACGCTGCCGTTGATGTTCAGCGGCGAGCATCTCGTTTGGGTGGCCGGAATCGGAGTGGACTGTGCTTTCCAGGCGGCAGCGGGAGAGCCGGGTTTGATGGTGGAGTGGAAAACCGGAAGACGATCCGGGACGTAACAAACCGTACAGCGATTTTTTGCTCTCTTCCGATTATTATTTCATCGGGGGTGTTTCGCTGTTCTCCTTGCCGGTCCAGAATTTTGCCTCTTCCATTCGAATGTCCAGGGCATTAAGGGGATTGCGATGGAAGGAGCCGGTTTGTGGAGGAGCTATAAGATCTGTCGAGGTAAATGACAATAAAAAAAGAACAGTATAATCGCTGTAATAGGTGTCGGCCAGGAAGGTGGGAGTCGATCCGACTAGCCTGCCTTCCGGTATCTCGAATATGTTCATATGGAATTTTACGTACCCGACCTGATGCTGTGCTTTATAAAGCGATAATTCGGGCAGGGAAAAGGGGATCAGTACACTTTGGACCGGAGGCATGCCAAAAAAAGTCCCGGCCAACTCGGTTCCCAACGCGCCTACAATTACACTTATGCGATGCGTCGCATTCTTCTCTTCTTTCTGTACCAGGTATCCCTGTTGCCCCAACCAGCCGGTCAAAACTTGTTGCAGAAGACTTTGGTCTGGGGTCAGTCCCGAGATATCGAGTATTATCTTTGAATCCTTGGAGATAGGCAGGGGACCATTGGGTTCGCGAGGAAGGCTTCGTATTATGGCTTCACTGATGAGTAGCTGTTCGGTAGCTGTTCTTGCAGAGTGGCTGGCTCTGTGGGTACTGGAACACCCTGTCGTCAATCCGATAACAATCGTACTCAAGACCAAAATCTTAAAAAACATCGGTTATTGTTCTATTCATAGCTCTGACCTGGGAAATTGAGATGGGTGAAATGCAACGGAAGAACCTCAACACTAACATATCCAAAAAAGATATGCACGCCGTGGTCAAACTTGCACTCTCGAAAATAACGGCCAGTAGCGCGATTAAGCCCGTCCGCGATGTTTGGCGAACAACGTTAAAATGACAGGTCAAGGGGAGCAAAAAGCAGGGCTATTCTGCTGAAAAGCAAATTGAGAATTTCGGCGATAAGCTTTTGCCGGGCTTCCCCCTGTTTTTTTCCAGAGCGCAGACAGGGCGTCGCATTGATATGATAGATAGTTTTATTGAAAATGGCTAAACCGAAATCCATATATTCCTGCAGTGAATGCGGCGGCCAAACGTTGAAATGGCAGGGTCAGTGCCCCCATTGCCAGGCATGGAACACGCTGGTCGAAGCTGTCGCTGAGAAAGCCGTATCGCGCTTCACTCCCGTATCCGAAACCGGTCAAGTGCAGAATCTGGGCGAAGTGGAAGCAGGGGAGGAGCCGCGTTATTCCACGGGTGTGGCCGAGTTTGACCGGGTGCTGGGTGGTGGTCTGGTGCATGGGGGGGTGGTATTGCTGGGAGGTGATCCAGGCATCGGTAAATCCACGCTGTTGCTGCAAGCGCTATGCCATATGTCAGTCATGCGGAACGTGCTGTACGTGAGCGGAGAGGAGTCAGCGCGGCAGGTGGCGCTGCGGGCGAAACGCCTGGCGCTGGATGCGCAAATCGTGCACTTGCTGGCGGAAATCCGGTTGGACAGAATCCAGTCTGTACTGGCCGAACGCAAACCCGACGTCGCCGTCATCGATTCGATTCAGACGGTTTATTCCGACGTGCTGCAATCCGCGCCCGGCTCGGTAGCACAGGTGCGCGAGTGTGCTGCGCAGTTGACACGGCTGGCCAAGGCCAGCGGCATCTGCATTATCCTGGTGGGCCATGTGACCAAGGAAGGAGCGCTGGCGGGGCCGCGCGTGCTGGAGCACATGGTGGATACGGTGCTCTATTTCGAGGGCGATACCCATTCCAGTTTCCGCCTGATCCGCGCATTCAAGAATCGTTTCGGCGCGGTGAACGAACTGGGCGTGTTTGCCATGGGTGAAAAAGGCTTGCGTGAAGTGAACAATCCTTCGGCGCTGTTTCTTTCTCATCATGGCGCCCAAGTGCCAGGCTCCTGCGTGATGGTGACCCAGGAAGGCACTCGCCCGTTGCTGGTGGAAATCCAGGCCCTGGTGGATGAAGCGCATGCGCCGAATCCCCGGAGACTAAGCGTGGGGCTGGAACAGAACCGGTTGGCGATGCTGCTGGCGGTGTTGCACCGCCACGCGGGGATCGCGTGTTTTGACCAGGACGTATTTGTCAATGCCGTCGGTGGGGTGAAGATTACCGAGCCGGGAGCCGATCTGGCGGTATTGCTTGCTATCGTTTCCTCCCTCAAGAACAAGTCGTTGCCGGAAAAAATGGTGGTGTTTGGCGAAGTCGGGCTGGCTGGAGAAGTGCGCCCTGTCCAGCGCGGACAGGAGCGGCTGAAGGAAGCCGCAAAGCTGGGCTTTATTCAGGCCATCATCCCCAAGGCCAACAGGCCGAAACAGCCGCTCATCGGCATGGAGATCATTGCGGTGGAGAGGGTGGAGGAAGCGGTTGCGAAAATGCGCTGAAAATTCGGTCTGCGCAAATCTCTGCTGGTTGCAGGGACGTCTATAGCGGGTTATGAGTCCGGCAGCCACAGGTTTCGATTTTCACAGTTTGATATTTATATGGGCGGTGATTCGTTAAGCCTGCCATCAGGACCGGATCATCGTTCTTGCGTTTGATAATCACGGCTGTTTTTTGCCGGCCTCGCCCGTCCACTCAAACCATCCGCCCACCTGGAATAATAATTCCACCTTCACGAAACATGTGACGAAAACAGCGGCCCGTAAGCGCTTTCTCTACCCGTATAGAAAAACGCCGGAAATTCTTTCCGACGCTTTTCATCTTCAAAGCTTAAATTCACAGCCCGTCCGCCTCGTTCCACCCCACGCTCGCGCAATGCCTTCCTCAGTCCGTATCAAACATGCTAGAGATGGACTCTAATGGGTTAGGCTGCGGTCATCTTCTTACGCTTGACGACAGCGCCCATGAGCGCCAGCCCAGCCAAGAGCATTGTATAGGTCTCGGGCTCAGGCACCGGGGTAAGGAGGTAAGCATAGCCATCACTGGCATTAGCGATGATTTGCCCTATATCGTTAATGCCTTGGGCGTCAGTTAAAAAGGGTCCATTTTCGAGCTTCACCAATTCGTTAAGATCCCTCATGCCATCCCCGTCCGGTCCTGTTATAAATGCATGCTTGCGATTTCCTATTGCTATGTCTGCCCAGCCAACCACTACTCCTTGTGAGTTAATGTCATAGGCTTCGCTGTTTTTACCACCCAGCGTCCCAAGGTCCGCCATCTCGCTATTCGCATCCGTAATGAAGGCATGAAACGGAGATTCCAAACCAAATTCGGTGGTCGATGATCCCACGACTTTCCCCGCATCATTGACTGAAGTCGCAGTACTTTTATATCCACCCAGAGTGCCTAAGTCCAGCGCACTCGCGTGATTTGGGCTGGTAATGTATGCATGATGAAAACCGGAATTGAAGAGGCCAGACCCGACTACTTGACCGGAAGAGTTAATACTGTATGCCCTGTCACCCTCCCCATGTAGGCCACCGATCGGCAGCGGATTCAGGCCATCAGGGCCCGTGACAATTGCGTCAGTCCCTGTATGGAAGGGAGCATAAATATAACCGGACACCTGTCCGGCATCGTTGATGCCTGTGCCCGCACTCATGTGCCAGTCCGTGATCGGTCTTATTCCTCTGCCGGTGTCGGTGATAAAAGCGAAAGGCACTATCGTCTGGCCCAGACCCGAGGGCGCCTCAGATATTCCGGTAACTTGGCCACTGGCATTGATAGCGTAGCCTTCGCTTGTATTTCCTCCAGGAAGGGCCCCAAGATCAACCATGTCGAGGCCGTTGGCCTTGGTTACAAAGGCGTGATATTGGCCTACCATACCCGTATCTGAGTTTCCGGTTATCTGGCCAGATTCGTTGATATCAGTGGCGTACGTGCCGGGTCCGCCCAGGGTGCCAATGTTAAAAGAAGTGTAGCTTTGGGCGGATGCAGGGGCGGCCAAAACAAGTCCGCCGAGGGCCGCTCCAACGATTGTGTTAAGCAGGCGTGTTTCTAAAAAACAGAGATAGGATTTCATAATAATGGGACTCCAGTGTAAGTTGTTTCTGCGATTAATCGGTGCGTCCTCGTGTGAAGACCTGGGGTTACTACCTTTATCACCCTACAAGCAGTTTCCGTAAGTCGTAATTCAAATTCCTGCGAAGCAGCGGGACGTACGTAACCAGGTGGTAGAGCGTTACGTCCCGAAAAACGGGAGGTGTCATTCCATGTCAATAGCATTAATGGGCAATCCCGCTTTTTACCACCTCCTCTGTCTCCCGCATGGTGTACTTCGAAACCACATCATGCTTGTTGAACATAACTACCAGCTCTTTGGTTTTTACGTCAGCGCCACTTGAAACCAAGCCGACAAGCGGGATGAAGTTTTGAGCCTGGGGGATTGCTCGCGCATGCTTGTAAGTCCAGATCTCGTTGCCAGCATCGGTAAAGCTGACAACGGAAGGCTGACCCAGCGCGGCAATAACCTGATTTTTTGTGGTCTTGCCTTCCGTTATTTGCTGGGAAATTGTCGACTGAGTATGGTCTTTCAATTTCTCGTTTCCAAGCGTTGCGCAGCCAGCTACTAAAGCAACCAGAACTGTACCTGCAAAACTTTTTACTATTTTCATTTCCTATCCTCCTATGGACCTTCGTTAAAAGCAGCTTTATGAGTATTGCAACTGTGCTGCGAGTTGATGTTATTTATCTAATCAAGTACTGCCGCTCCTCTTACAATCCCAGTTCATCATTGAAACTGGCCGCGCGGGTGGCCTCAGGATCAATATCGTTTAGCCACCCCCACATCCGCCGCCACATCCGCCACCACACCCGCCGCTGCCCGCAGCGGCCGTGTCTTCAGTAGCGTAGTCATTATCAAGGGGATGGTCGAATCCGTCGGGGATAGCCAGGGCTGCGTCGAGGGCAAACAGGAAAGGCAGCTTGGACGGAGATCTTTGGTCGATTGCTTCCCACTTGCAGGCATACAGCCACGCGACCTTCAACCCTTGGGCAATGGGTTTAGATTCCTTTAGGTCTTCCGCACGGGTGTGGTGGAGGAAACACCCCAGCCCGTTTTTGCAGAACTCCGCATAGAGATGCGTGGACAGGATAAATGCGTGCCATGCAACGTCCACGACCCGGGAAGGCATGGCAACCATCAGCTGTCCTGCCGCATGGCATAATTGAAAATACTGCCGTAGCCCTTCAATTATCGAAACCAACTGCTCGTCCGACAGATGCGGATAGCGTGCGGCGACCTCATCCTTGAGTGCGGACGGAAACTCGTAGGTTTCCAAAAAAACAGCTTGCTGTTTGCGTTTTTTCCTACTTAACCATACATGCGCAACCGATATCGGAATCGCGAGAATAAAAACCAGGCCCCAAATGCTTGCGGCTGAAAAGAAAGACTCCAGCGAGATATAAAACAAGAAACAGGCCGTTGCTAAAAACACCGGCCACAATCCAAGAGGTGCGTCGAAGAGGTATTGCTTTGGTTTCACCAAGATCGGGGCTAAATCAGGCTGCTTGTTGAGGTTCAAGTCCTCTATAGCGTTCATCGTCTCCTCCTAGATTTAAAAACGTATCAATGATGTTGCAGCGCCTAAAGCCGTAGTGGGCCACAAGGAAGAAAGGAGCAAAATGGTGTTTCGGGTAGGAAGGCTCATCAAAATGATGATCATCGCTGAGCCGTTAAGTAAAAAAACACCTGAGCTTCTAACAGCACCGTCCCACCTTCCCTCCATAGCGGGCTACCTGTCGCTCGCGAAAAAATTCCTGGTGAGTCATGACCGCCTGATCCGGATGCCTGTGGCGCATATGCTCGGCGTAGGCGCTGTATTCGGGTACACCCACCATCAAGCTCAGGCTTTGCCCCACAAGGCCCAGGCTTCTCTTGATCGTCATGGATAACATTCGGATATCTCCTTACTTTCCTTTTGAAAGAATCGTTCTGATGCCAAAAAACAGGATGCTGATCAGTACCAGCATGAACATGGCCGTGAGCGATGCATTGACATAATCATTAAAAATGACCTGCTGCATCTGGGCGGCGGATTTCGCGGGGGCAAGCAGGACCTCATCTGCGAGGGCCGTCGTATATGAATCCACATGCGCAAGGAAACCGATGCGTGGATTGGCGTGGAAAATCTTCTGCCAGGCGGCGGTAAGCGTGCACGCGATGACCCAGGCAGCGGGGACCATCGTGACCCATGCAAAACGGCTGCGTTTGGTCTTGAACAGCACGCAGGTGCAGAGAATCAGCGCAATGCCTGCGAGCATCTGGTTGGCGATGCCAAACAGCGGCCACAAGGTATTGATGCCACCCAAAGGATCGACCACCCCTTGGTAGAGGAAATAGCCCCATCCCCCTACGCACAGACCAGTTGCGATAAAGCTCGCGGCGATAGAATCCGTCCGCTTCATCGCCGGGATGAGCGTTCCCAGCAGTGCCTGTAGCATGAACCGTCCTACCCGCGTACCGGCATCTATCGCTGTTAGGATGAATAGCGCCTCGAACAGGATCGCGAAGTGATACCAGAACGCCATCAAGCTCCTTCCACCCATTACATCCGACAGGATCTGCGCCATGCCTACCGCGAATGTCGGCGCGCCGCCAGTGCGGGAGATAATGGAATGTTCGCCCACGTCCTTCGCGGTCTGGGTGATCATCTCGGGCGTGACGTAAAAGCCCCACTGGGATATGATTTGCGCAGCTGATTCCGGGGTTGTGCCGATGATTGCCGCCGGGCTGTTCATGGCAAAGTACACGCCGGGTTCCAGGCTGGAAGCGGCAACCAGAGCCATAATCGCGACAAAGGATTCCGTCAGCATCGCGCCGTAGCCGATGAAGCGGGCTTCAGTTTCGTTCCCGATCATCTTGGGCGTGGTGCCGGATGAAATCAGGGAATGGAAGCCCGATATCGCGCCGCAGGCGATGGTAATGAAGAGAAAGGGAAACAGACTCCCCGACCAGACTGGCCCCGACCCATCGGTAAATTGCGTGAAGGCCGGCATTTTAAGTTCGGGAGAAACGAAGAGAACGCCGATCGCAAGTCCGAGAATGGTGCCGATCTTGAGGAAGGTGGACAGGTAGTCGCGGGGTGCAAGTAACAGCCAAACCGGCAGAACTGAAGCAATGAAGCCGTAACCGATCAGCAGCCAGGTGAGCTGTTCGCCAGTCAGGGTAAACAAGGCAGCCAGCGAGGGGGTGTCCTGCACATACTGGCCACCCACTATCGCGAGTATCAGCAGGATAAAGCCAAGCAATGAGACTTCGCCGATGGCGCCAGGCCGGAGAAAGCGTGAGTAAACACCCATCAAGAGGGCGATGGGGATGGTGGCTGCCACAGTGAAGGTGCCCCATGGCGATTCGGCCAGGGCCTTGACGACGATGAGTGCGAGCACCGCCAGGAGGATCAGCATGATGAAGAAGGTCCCGAACAAGGCAATCATGCCGGGGGCCCGCCCCATTTCCAGCTTGATCAGATCGCCCAGCGAGCGGCCATCACGGCGAGTGGAAATGAACAGCACAGTGAAGTCCTGCACTGCCCCCCCAAAGACCACGCCAGCTAGCAGCCAAAGCATGCCTGGCATGTAACCCATCTGGGCGGCGAGTATGGGACCGACCAGCGGACCTGCCCCGGCGATTGCGGCAAAATGATGGCCGAACAGGACGTATTTGTTTGTAGGGACGTAATCCAGCCCATCGTTGAATTTGTGGGCTGGCGTCATGTGTGCCGGGTCAAGCCTCAGCACACGCTCTGCAATAAAACGGCTGTAGAAACGGTAAGCAATTGTGTAAACGCAGAGGGCAGCAATGACAATCCAGATGGCGCCGATTGATTCTCCCCGCTGCAGGGCAATGACAGCAAACGCGGAGGCGCCGACCAGCGCGAGCATAAACCAGCCACCCTTCCTTATTAAATGACCCATTTCTTTCTCCGACAATTAGCCCGATATTCGGAGTTTTTCACAAGGAAGAAAGGAGCAAAATGGCGCTTCGAGTAGAAAGGCTCATCGAAATGATGATGCGAGAAATAAAACCGCTCGATATAGTTACGCCATGACCCTACGTGAAAAAATTGCCCTGTTTGCAGTTCTGCCGCTGGTGCTGGCGCTATGTGCTATCGCGCTGACAGTACGCCACCATGCAATATCGTTGTCTCAACAGCAGCGGGAGGTTATCAAGCCGGCCTATCTCGCGATGAAGGATGCTGAACTGAAGAATTATGTGGAATTCGCGATGCGAACAATCGCCCATCTCCATGAATCAGGCAGAACGGATGCAGAGGCCAGAGAGGAAGCCAGGGCCATCCTGGAGAAGATGGATGATGGGAGGGATAACTATCTATTCCTTTATAGCCTTGACGGCACGCTGTTGGCGCATCCAAAGCAGATAGAATCGGTGGGAGAGAACATGTGGAATTTTCAGGATCCTGCAGGAAAGTTCCTTATCCAGGACCTGATCCGCGTTGCACGGTCGGGGGGTGGTTTTGAAGATTATGTCTGGCCCAAATACTCTACAGGAAGTCTGGATCCAAAGCCCAAGCGAGCTTATGTGGTTGAAGTGCCGGGCTGGGGCTGGATGCTCGGTACCGGGGTTTACCTGGATGACATCGATGATGCACTGTCAGAAATCGATTCACGAGTATCCCGCAACATTGAGGACACGATGCTCTGGATTGCAGGAATTGCATTTCTCGCAATGGTTGTAATATTCCTGGGTCTGTTGCGCAACATCAGGGAGCGAACCGTATTGGACGATCGGCTCAGTGAAGCGAACAGCAACCTTATGGCATTGACACAGCGATTAATAGATGCACGAGCGGAGGAAGAAACGAGAATTAAATACCTGCATGGTGGGATTCAATCAATGCTGACAGCGATAAAAGTGAATATTGAAGCTGCCTTGAGGGCATTGCCGCAGACGCCCCAGTTAATAAAGGAGTCTGCGTCATTCAGATCGGCCGCCAAGCAACTTGGTGGCGTCCTTGGTGACTTGCGTAAAATAATGAAGGGCACTTCCATCATCGATCCTAACCTTTCCTTGAGCGATCAGTTAAACGAACTGACTCTTGCCATGTCCACTGTTGCCACACCCATCGAGTTCGCTGCAGTCGGCGAAATAAAATATTTACCTTTGGAGGTCAATGAAGCTCTTTTTATGAGCGCAAAGACAGCGCTTGAAAATATCATCAAGCACGCAGGAGCCAGCCGCGCATCTGTACTCCTCGAAGGCACAACAAGCTGCGTGAAGATGGAAATTCGCGACAATGGAAAGGGCTTTGATGTAGAGCTTGTTTACAACAATCCCAACTCGAGCATCGGTTTGCGCAGCATGAAGGATGACTTGAAGGTCGTCGGTGGGAAACTGGCCGTTACTTCTTCTCCATCTGATGGTACGCGCCTGGTTGCTACCGTTCCTTATCCTTAAATCCTTTATTGCCCTGGCCCTATCATGCCCAATCGAGAATCTGTCAACATAATGATCGTCGATGATCATCCAGTGCTTATTAAGGGGCTGTCTGACGCCCTGCAAGCTGAACCGACTTTTAACATCGTGGCTGCAGCCGGAACGTTAGCTGAAGCGCGCGATTTCGCACAATGCAATGCCCTCCATCTGGTAATAATCGATCTCTTTCTACCCGATGGAAATGGCATCAATCTGGCGATGGAGTTCGGCACCCTCTACCCTGATTTGCCTCTTCTGATATACACCAGCGACAACGATCCCAGGCATGTGACAGAAGCCAGAAATATAGGCGTAAGGGGATATTTGTTGAAAGGTACAGAACTTGCGAAATTAATTTTGGCGATTGAGGTTGTATTAGCTGGCGGGTTTTATCTCGATCGCAATTTGCCAAAAATAAAAGTGATAAACCCACTACCCGCATCGAAACTAACGCCAAGCGAAGAAAAAGTTATGCGTCGGTTCGCGAGGTGGATGACGACTAGAGAAGTTAGTGAAGACCTAGGTTTAAAGTTGCCTGGCGTGAGAGCTCATCGCAATAATATTATGTGGAAGCTCGATTTGAAGAATACACCTCAACTTTATCGGGAGGCTATCAAACGCTATGGCAACCCCGATGACCCAAATTATATCTGGGTTGATCTATAAGCCTATATGCCGCTCCCAACCAAGCAGAGCTGTAGCAGGAGTAGGGCATTTTTCTTATATACGACGCTCTCCGGAGATTCCGGGATACCCTCTCTAAATAGGATTATTTTATGCCGAAATTTTGGCTAATTTTTTTAATACTCTCAACTTCTAGCTTTGCCGGTCTTGATGAAGGCTTGAAAGCTTTCAAAGCAAATGATTATCCAACCGCCATGAAGATCCTGACCCCATTTGCTGAACAAGGAAATGCCAATGCTCAAACCAAAGTGGGATTATATTCCGTCATATTCCCGACGTGCCAACTCGACTAAATGATCAGCGGTAGAACCAACACCGCCGCACACGATAACCAATACCGTTTTATATTCGGATAACGCCGCAACTTTTTCGTAAACTGCAGCAAGCGCAACGCCGCACGCAGGCTCAACCACAATTCCATGGTCTTGCAAAAACTGCAAAGAAGCAGAAACGGCCGCCTGGTCCGGCAACACAACGCTTTGGATACAGTGCTCTCTTGAGTATGCCAATGCCTGTTCACAAACTATGCGCGCTCCTAGCGTCGTCGCAATACTCGATATGTTTGCAAGCTCGACAAGAAATCCTGCTTTTAAGGATTTCCCATAGGAATCTGCGCCTTCAGTTTCAACAGCGATGACAGGCACATCGGCACCTCTATTCCGCCTCAATCCTTCTATAACGCCGCACAGGAGACCGCCGCCCCCAACTGACAGAACGATTGCATCAGGCTTTAGACCAGCACGGAATATTTCATCAATCAGGCTGGCATGACCTCTCCAAATCAGCGGGTCATCGAAAGGATGTATATATGCATCGTCAGGTTGCATGAGTGACAGGGCAAATCGGTGCGCTTCGTCCAAAGACTTCCCCTGGACTATAACTTCCGCGTTCTCTAAACACATCAAATTTACCGCCCGCTTTGAAGCTGTCTCCGGCACGATGACGATTACAGGAACCGAAAGACGCCGCCCAGCAAAAGCGACCGCCAGCCCCGCATTCCCGCCCGATGACGCAATGAAGCGTTTTGCCCCCCGTTTTAAATATTCTTCGCATGCATACCCGATTCCTCTGGCCTTGAAAGAGCCGGATGGTTGCGCGGACTCCATTTTCAGCCAAATGGATTGACCCACTTTACGGCTGATCGAGCGGGATTCAATTAGTGGTGTTTCAATATGTAGTGGCATTTGTGATTCAAAGTTGGGCCTGACTTTAAAGTGAGGCAGATATTGATACAACCACGCCGAAGAGGTATCCAGTCCAGGCTTCCGCACCTCCCTTTCCCCCTTCAATCATGAGTTTCCCCAGCAAAATAACAAGCTGGAGAAATACATTATCGCACCGCAATTTATTTAGGGGTTCATAGATTTGGATCAGTAAGCCGAGTTGCTCCTGAAAGCAGGCGGTTAGGCGCGCCAGGGGTCGCGCGGCATTTCACAACTTCCATACCCCGTTTTTTTCGATCTCGTCATGCATGGCGTCCGGGGCCAGGTCAAGCTCACCCGGCCATGTGACCGCGCCAAGCTCTACATGGGCCTGGGCGAATATTTCCGGGTCGGCCAAAGCCGCAAAAACTCCGGGCGTCGGATGCGTGTACAAACTCGGCCATTTCGACCTCGCCTTCTAGCCCATCTATGAACTGGATGCGTAGCCGGTAGCCGTCAAGCGGTTCAACTGTCTTTACCTGCCACGGCGCTTTTATTTGTATCGGCGGGACTACAGAAGCGGCGATATTTTCTTTGGTGACTGCCTGTCTTGACATAATTCCCAATCCTCCATGAGTTCGTCGCGGTCTTCTTGCGCCCATTCCAAACACCAGCGCCAGCGCGCGACGAGACATTGTTCCTCTCAATACCTTTAAGGTTCCTATGTCGATCAATACTTCATCTTCCGCATATTGCGCGTGAAAATGCGGCGGCGATCGCGCCAATACATTTGAATTATAATTCCATAGAAGGTGCTTATGATCGGCATGTTTTTTATCTTCTATATTTTAGGCGGTTATCTGTTGTTTTTGGTTGCCTTCTCCCAAATCCATGATGTAGCGGTGCGCTTTGGTTGGCTTGGTTTGCTGCGGTGAATATTGCACGTTTGTCATTCTTTAGCACTTTTAGCCATGTCTTGTATGATCGTGAGTAATCAGCGCAAATTGTGGACATTGGGCATTTTCTCGGTGGGGGTGCTTCTGGCTGCCGCGATTGTGCCACCGATTGCCCAGCCTGCCGAATATCACCGATTTGCCGACCAACGCACTTATTTCGGTATTCCTAATTTTTTGAATGTTGTTTCCAACGGCGCTTTTCTGCTCGTAGGAATAGCAGGTTTAGGATTTTTACTCCGATCCAGCGGATCCCATTCGGCCAAAGCCTTTGTTGCTTTGCCCGAGCGCTGGCCTTACCTGATTCTGTTCCTGAGCGTGGCGCTGGCATCGCTGGGTTCAGCCTACTATCATCTGGCGCCGGGCAATGAGCGGCTGGTTTGGGACCGGCTGCCAATAGCAATGGGCATCATGGCGCTGCTTGCCGCGACGCTGGGTGAACGCGTCAGTCCCAGAAGGGGCTTGCAATTATTGCCCTTTCTGATTGCGGCCGGAGCTGGAAGCGTGATGCATTGGTACTGGAGCGAACAGCGTGGGGCGGGTAACCTGAACTTTTATATTGTCGTACAGTTCTATTCGCTGCTGCTTATTTTTCTGCTTGGAATCCTTTTTCCGTCCAGATATACCCGCGGTGCCGACATCTATACAGTGATGACGTTGTATGGCGTCGCCAAGCTGGCGGAAATGCGAGATCGGGAGGTTTATGATCTTGGGCAGTGGATAAGCGGCCATACAATAAAGCATTTGCTTGCCGCACTGGCTATTTACTGGATATTGCGTATGCTGAGAAGCCGCCAGCCATTATCAAATAAATAACGAAAGCTACCGGACAATATTGGTTGGACACGGGGAATAAGCAATTGAAGGTTTTATAAGGAGGAGTGAAATGCATCTTGCGACATCCTACGAACGGATAGGCGGAGAAAGGGTCATCCGCCAGCTAGTCGACCGCTTTTACGATCTGATGGACCAGGAACCTGAGTATTTCGGTGTTCGCAAGCTTCATCCGCAAGATTTGACCCATTCCCGGCAGAAACTGTTTATGTTTCTATCGGGCTGGACTGGTGGTCCTTCGTTATATACGGAGAAATACGGCGAGCCCCGTTTGCGTACCCGCCATATGCCTTTCCCCATAGGCAGCCCCGAGCGTGATCAATGGTTATCCTGCATGTACCAGGCGATGCTGGACATCGGACTGGACGACGAAGTACGCAAAAAACTTGCCATGGGGTTTGACCAGACGGCGGATTTCATGCGCAACCAGCCGGAGTAGGAAAATGACCGAGGCTGTCCAGGCCATTCTTATTTCCTGCATGATGTTTTTGCAGGAAGGGGGAAGGCGATAAGAAAGCGATAAGCCATACCACTGATTGCGGCGAGTTGCGCTTCGCTTATCCCATGCAAATGGCCCGGACTTGCCGGGCCACTTTGCCATCAACCGAATACTACTTGCTTCTGATATAAGGGCTCGGGACGCCGCTGTTTCTAAAGGTGTTTCCTCCGGCATTGCCTCGCGTATTTTCCCGGTTATCGCTAAACGAACGGCTACGGCTATCGCCCCAATTTCCATTGGCGCTGTTAGCGCCGGTGGCGTGGCGGCCG
Source organism: Nitrosospira sp. Nl5 (assembly GCF_900102495.1). Lineage (GTDB taxonomy): Bacteria > Pseudomonadota > Gammaproteobacteria > Burkholderiales > Nitrosomonadaceae > Nitrosospira. The sequence continues at coordinate 206,941 of NZ_FMVQ01000001.1, forward strand.
CTGTCGTTTGACCATGTACGGTTACGTTTATGGGCGACGCTGGGCGTAGTCCTGGAGGTGCCGCCGGTAACAGGGCGTGGCTTGAATCGTGGCTCCAGACCGGGTACCACATGAGAAGCAATCCGCTGGCCTGTGAAGCGTTCGATTTTTTTCAGGTTGACGCCATCCTTGCCTGAAGCAAACGATACCGCTATTCCCGATGCGCCGGCACGGCCGGTGCGGCCAATGCGGTGCACATAATCTTCGGCGAATTTCGGCAGATCGAAATTGATCACGTGGGTAATGCCGACCACGTCGATTCCTCGTGCAGCGACGTCGGTCGCCACCAGCACACGCAGGCCGCCATGGCGGAGCCTGGTCAATGTGCGCGTACGGTCGCGCTGGTTCATGTCGCCGTGCAAAGCGGCGGCTTCATGTCCCTGGGCGGCAAGATTGTCCGCCAGCATATCGGCGTCGCGTTTGGTGGCGGTAAAGACAATGGCCTGCTTCAGCGCCATGTCGCGCAGCAGATGATCCAGCAGCCGGTTCTTGTGCGACATGTCGTCAACATAATGCAGCCGCTGTTCGATGTTATCGAGCCTTGCCTGTTGCGTTGCGATCTGGATGCGCTTGGGCGATTTCAGCAGGCGTGCCGCGACCTTGTCGATTGCGCTGTCCAGGGTGGCGGAAAACAGCAAAGTCTGGCGGTTTGCGGGCGTGGCTGAAGCGATTCTCTCCACGTCGTCAATGAAGCCCATGTCGAGCATGCGGTCGGCTTCATCCAGCACCAGCATCTCCAGGCGCGAAAAATCGATACGCCCCCGTTGAATGTGATCAATCAAACGGCCAGGTGTCGCAACCAGAATATCCACCGGCTGCGAAAGCAATTTGTTTTGCAAGGGATAAGGCATTCCGCCAAGTATGCTCACTACTTTGGCCCGAGGCAGATGCTTGCCATATTTGGCGGCGGCTTCAGATACCTGGAGCGCAAGTTCTCGCGTCGGGGTCAACACCAGCACACGTGGCCCGCGACTGTGTACCTGGGAAGGGGTGGCAAGGCGATGCAGTGCCGGCAACATGAATGCGGCGGTTTTGCCGGTGCCGGTCTGGGCCGAGGCCATGATATCGTGCCCTGCGATCAGTTCGGGAATGGCCTGCGCCTGAACAGGAGTTGGTATGGTGTAGCCGGAGTCAATAACAGCTTTAAGAATGAGTGGATGCAGATTTAGATTTTCAAAAGACACGTTGTTTTCCTATTAAATTGAGAAAATATGGTGCGTCCGATAAAGCTACAGGTTCCATGCTGCATGACTGGCAGCGCTCAATCGTTTTAACGCTTGCATAAGTTGACATGCAGCACGCCAAAATTTCCTTGCGGACATTCGCGTTGCGGATCATTGCCGCTTCGCGCCTGCCTTGCTTGGTATCGGCCGGACAAGTCCGGCAGACTGCTGGAACGTTGAAATTTTATAGAAGCGCCCTAACGCGCGCGAGCAGAAGATGGCTGCCGGAGATTAATGGGCAAAGTACCGCTAGCGCACACATAAAACATCGCCGCTAACCACGGTACCGCACAATTTTCGTTGGGGACTTGAAAATCGAAAAGAGGTCAGGAACGATGAAACCAACAGAAGGTAAAGGTAAAAAATAGAGAAACCTTCCATTGACGCGCGGAGTATACAGGAACCGGAGCCTATGTAGAAATTATTTTTATAAATAGAAACGGCGGCATGGCACGAGTTAGTCCGTGATGCCTGTTTGATTTCCACGGGTGCTATGCCGTTATCGGAAGCAAAGGCTTGGCGGGTCCGATGATGATTTCGCGTTTCAGCGCTTCGATCTGCGGCTGGTTCAACGTCTCGGTCTTGAGCAACTCCTCCGCGGTTCGATCGAGCACGGCACGGTTAAGCTGGAGTATGGCAACAGCACGCTCCAGCGCATGGTCGACGAGTTTACGCACGGCGCTATCGACTGCGTGCGCCGTTTCCTCGCTGTAGTCCCGATTCTGCGGCATAGGCATACCGGTTTGGAGGTAGGCTGAACGGTCGCGATCATAGGCAACATTGCCCAGGGCGTCGCTCATTCCATAGCGCAGCACCATGGCACGGGCAAGATCAGTCGCGCGGGCGAGATCATCCGTCGCCCCTGTCGATATCTCGTGAAATACCACCTGTTCCGCCGCCCGCCCGCCTAGCAATACAGCCATTTTGTTTTCCAACTCTGTTTGTGTCATCAGAAACCGGTCATCGGTCGGCCTTTGAATCGTGTAGCCGAGGGCGCCAACGCCGCGCGGAATGATCGAAACCTTGTGTACCTCGTCGGTACCCGGCAGCGCCAGCGCCACCATGGCGTGGCCCAACTCGTGGAATGCCACGACGCGCCGCTCGACCGGATTAAGCAGCCGGTTGCGTTTTTCAAGCCCGGCGATAACGCGTTCAATCGCGTTGTTGAAATCCCCCATCGCCACCGACGCGGCGTTGCGCCGGGTGGCGAGCAGGGCGGCCTCGTTCACCAGGTTCGCCAGGTCCGCGCCGGTGAAACCCGGGGTCAATGCCGCAATCTGCTCCGGTTTCACGTCGTTATCAAGTTTCACTTTTTTCAAGTGCACAGCGAGGATCTGCTCACGGCCCACTTTGTCCGGCCGGTCCACCAGTACTTGCCGGTCGAACCGCCCGGCACGCAACAGCGCCGGGTCAAGGATTTCCGGGCGGTTGGTTGCGCCAAGCAGCACGACGCCACTTTTGGAATCGAAACCGTCAAGTTCAGCCAGCAATTGGTTGAGCGTTTGCTCCTTTTCATCGTGGCCGCCCAGCCCGTAGGCGCCGCGGGCGCGCCCGAGCGAATCCAGTTCATCGATAAAGATGATTGCCGGAGCCATCTGACGCGCCTGCTCGAACAGGTCTCGCACTCTGGCGGCACCGACTCCAACGAACAGCTCCACAAATTCAGAGCCGGAAATCGAAAAGAACGGAACACCCGCTTCCCCCGCGACGGCGCGTGCCAGGAGCGTCTTGCCGGTTCCGGGCGGCCCAACCAGAAGAATACCCTTGGGCGCGCGCCCGCCGAGGCGGCTATACCCTTTGGTGTCCTTCAAAAAGTTGATAATCTCGATCAGCTCATCCTTCGCCTCATCCACGCCAGCCACATCCGCAAAGGTAACCTTGGTTTCTTTCTCCACAAACACCTTGGCCCGGCTTTTGCCGATTGACATCAGGCCGCCGCCGCTGATGCCGCCCTGATTCATGCGGCGAATGATAAACAGCCAGATTCCGATGAAAACGGCCATCGGCAGCAGCCAGGACAGCAGGTCGCGGACCCAGGTGCTCTGAACCACTCCGGTATAAATTACGTTATGCTTATCCAGCTTTTCAGCCAGATCGGATTCCACCCGCGTGGTAACGAAATCCTTTAATCCATCAGCACTCTTATCTTTGAGCGTCCCGTAAATATGGTTCTCGGTGATGGCGATCTCGGCGATCTTGCCTTCATCCAGCAACGTATGAAAGCGGCTGAAGGGGATAGGCTCGACCTTTGTGTATTGCGTATAAAGGCTCTGGGCCAGCAAAACGCCGAGTACTGCGATGATGACGTACCAGAAGTTGATTTTGGTTTTCTTGTCCATCGGATTTCCTTGCCGCGTTCCTCATTTAAATGACAGTCCGGCGAGCGATTTGTTTCAGCATGGCAAACGGCAAAAACGGGTATAGAATCGTGAGACACTATGCACAAAGCGAGAAATTGCGTTCACGACGCCGAGTCCATTTCTCTGCGGCGGTAATGAACCTTAACCATAGTACAGGTTGCGCCATGGCGTACTCCGACGTGGCGAGAGCCTTAAAAAAATTAACCTTCAATAAATTAAGATGCAGGAAGTCCCGGACCTGATCGCCTGTGAAGAATGCGATGCGATTCACCGCAGGATAGCGATGGATAATAACGAAGTTGCGTTCTGCAACTGTTGCGGCGCCGAACTGGAACGCGACATGAGTTCCCTCGGTAGGCGCGTTCTGCCACTGACGGTTGCCAGTTTGTTCATGTACGTTATTGCCAATATCTTTCCAATTGTTGAAATGGAGCTTCAGGGTATTGCCAGCCGGACCACGCTCATCGGTGCGGTCTTTTCCTTGAACTCTCAGGGAATGCCGCTGGTGGCATTCCTGGTGCTGGTCACGACAATCCTGTTTCCATTGATGCAACTTCTTGGCCTGATTTATTTATTTGCCTCAATAACGAGGTCTGGATATCACCCCGGGTTCAATTTATTGGCGCGCATGATTCAAATCCTGCGGCCGTGGGTGATGATGGAAGTGTTTCTGCTCGGCGCCATTGTTGCATTCGTCAAGCTGACCAGCATGGCAACCGTATTGCCTGGAGTCGCGCTATGGGCGCTTGGCACTCTTGCTATCCTCCTGGCATCAATTTTCTCGTTTAATCCCCGCTACATCTGGCAAATTTCCTTACCGGAAAGGGAGGAGAGAAAACATGTCTAATAGAGCCGCCAGTCCCGCCCATTGGCCGGCAAAATCATGGAGGCCGAAGCATTGATGAAGACCGCGGCAAGATCGGGCATGGTGTCGTGTCATTATTGTGCGACGTTGTGGAAGGAGGTTAAAGCGCATGACCGTTGTGGACGTTGTGGCGCGGCGCTGCATTCGCGCAGACCCGATAGCCTTAACCGGACCTGGGCTTTGGTGATCGCAGCCTGCATCATGTACATTCCCGCAAATGTGCTGCCTATCATGACGACCGTTTCCTTGTTCGAGGAGCAGCAGGACACCATCATGAGCGGCATCATCTATTTCTGGGCTTCGGGTTCGTGGATATTGGCGATTATTGTTTTTATCGCCAGTTTTCTGGTGCCACTATTCAAGCTGGCGGTATTGATTCTTCTATTGATCATGACGCAGCGGCACAGCGACTGGCGCCTCTTGCAGCGCACAAAGCTTTACCGCCTTGTTGAAGTGACTGGCCGCTGGTCAATGCTGGATGTCTTTGTCGTAACGCTGCTAGCCGGACTCGTACAGATAAAAGGTTTTGCCACGGTGCACGCTGAAGCGGGAATTGCCGCTTTTGCCGCGGTGGTGGTGCTGACCATGCTCGCTTCGCTCAGTTTCGATCCCCGCTTGATGTGGGACGCTGCTGAACCCGAGTCCGGAAAAGCGGCATGAACGAAGAGAAAACAGGGGAGGGAAAGGCGGACGGCTTGACGGAAACCGTGCCTATGCCCAGGAAGGTACGGCAGCGGGACTGGATCCCCTCATTAATCTGGCTGATCCCCATCGTTGCCGCGGTTATCGGTCTTTCGCTCGCGGTTAACACCTGGATAGAGCGAGGACCCGAGATCACCATTGCATTTAGCTCCGGCGAAGGGCTTGAAGCAGGCAAGACGAAGGTCAAGTATAAAGAAGTCGAGATCGGCATGGTTCAACTCATCAAACTCAGTGAAGATCACTCCCACGTGCTGGTCAGCGTGCAACTGAAAAAGGAAGCCAAAGGCTTTACCGCGGCCGATAGCCGTTTTTGGGTCGTGCGGCCACGTATTGCGGGCGCCGGCGTATCCGGGCTGGGGACGCTGCTGTCCGGACCTTATATTGGTGCCGACGCCGGTGTTTCGGCGGAGAAAGCAGACAAATTTACGGGACTGGAGGTGCCGCCCATCATTACGCGCGATGCTTCCGGCAGGCAGTATGCTTTACATGCCACCGATATCGGATCGCTGGATATTGGCTCGCCTGTCTATTACCGCCGGATCAAAGTGGGACAGGTGACGGCGTTTGATCTGGATGAGGATGGCAGAGGCATAACCATACGTATATTTGTCAATGCCCCCTATGATAAATATGTCGGCATCAATACGCGCTTCTGGCATGCCAGTGGTTTTGATATGCAAATAAATGCCAATGGCTTCACGCTCAATACGCAGTCTCTGGCTACTGTTGTGCTCGGCGGTCTTTCATTTCAGGCGCCTGAGGAAAACCGCGGCCCTCCCGCCAAGGAAAATACCGCTTTTGTCCTGGCGGTAAACCAGGCTGAAGCGTTTAAAGAGGAAGATGGCGAAGCAGAGATAATATTGCTTAATTTCAAGCAGTCGGTGCGCGGGCTGACGCCAGGCGCCGAAGTCAGTTTTCGTGGATTGATCATCGGACACGTTAAGTCGGTAGGCATCGAGTATGATCCGAAGACGCAAGAATTCAGTATACCGGTACTGGTAGAGGTCTATCCAGCTCGTCTGGGTCGAAAATTTATCGAAGAGCGGAAGCGGTCGAAGTATACCCCGCAGCAGCGCCTGCAATTCATGATCAACCGTGGTTTGTCCGCCCAGTTACGTATCGGCAATTTTCTTACCGGGCAGATTTATATCGCCCTTGATTTTTTTCCCAAAGTTACCCCGGTAAAAAATGATGTTTCCAGGAATATCGCTGGCACGGATGCCTCCGTAGCATTACTGCAATTGCCGACTATTCCCAGTAGTGCCGATGAAATTCAGACACAGGTTTCCGAGATAGCGCTCAAGTTAAGTAAAGTACCCTTCGATCAAATCGGCAGTGATTTGCAGCAATCGTTAGCGATGCTTAAGCAAACGTTGGACAGCACGGGACAGTTGGCGGAGCGGCTGAACAACGACGTGGCGCCGGAAATCACCATGGCGATGAAAGATCTGCATAAAACCTTGAATGCCGCAGAGCGCACGCTATCCGCGGATGCGCCATTACAGCAGGATTTGCGGCAGACACTGCAGGAATTAGCGCGGGCGGCCGCTTCGCTGAGAATTTTGACGGACTATTTGCAGCGTCATCCTGAATCCGTAATCCGGGGCAAGCGGGAGGATAAACAATGATGTCTAAGCCAGGTGCGATGTGTGCACTCACTATGATAATGCCATTATTGCTCGCTGGCTGCGCATCAGTTCCCACCACGCGGTTCTATACGCTGTCGGTTCCATCCGAGCCATCCGAAGTGAGGGAGGCTTCACGGCAATCGCTCCCGTCATCCACGCCAATTTTTATTGAAGTCATGCCGGTCAATGTGCCGGAAAGGCTCGCGCGTCCGCAGCTTGTCGTCAGCTCACCGGGACCGGAGCAGGAAACACGGCTTTTGATACTTGAGCGAGATCGCTGGTCGTCGCATTTTAACCATGAGTTGCGCGACGCGTTTGCTATCGGAATCGCTGAACGAACCGGAGCGGTAAACGAGACCCGTGGGGTTCGCGCTCAGCCCACCTATCGCATAGCGATCGAGCTTAGCCAGTTTGACGCAATCGTCGGCGATAAAATACAGGCAAGATTCGGTTGGACGATCACGCGTTCTACCGATGGCCATAACGCCGCGTGTTATTCGGTGATTTCGGAACCGGTGGGCGGTGGGATCGGGGGCGTGGTGAAAGGGATGCAACACGCTGTTTCGAGTGTAGCGGCCGATGTGTCAAAGAATTTGATCGAGCTGGAATCGGGCCATGCTGCAACCTGTGCAACCCAGAAACAAGATTATTGAAAGCTAGCAGCCTGTCGGACTTAAAGGAAACCGGCTGCAAAGCGCTTGGCCGGTCCATATTTCGTCGCTTTTTCAGCCAATAGAATAACTATTGGCCTTCAAAATCGTCAAAATCTGTCCTCATCCAATCGCTTTTTCGCTTCGATTCTTCAAGTCCGACAGGCTGCTAGGGGTGAACTTCCGGGGAAGTTTCCAGAGGAGCTTCCAAGGGAGCTTCAGGAGCTTCCAGAAGCGCGCAACCGTATTGCAGTTCCTGCTCCAGACTTGGGGAGTAGAGGTAATTCACACCTGTGAGCGCAGCGAAGGACGACTCGTCCGGCTCGAAGGGGGGCATATACCTGGCTTCATGCAGCAGCACCACTTGATGCTGCTCGCGATAGTAGGTGTAGATCTTGATGGATTCAATATCTTCTTCATTTCCGATGATGATAGCTTTGAACCGGAATTTCCCGTTGATATCTGTCGCCTCAACGCCATATGGATCGCTGCCTGGGGTGAAGTCCAGGATGCGCGTCTCGCCATCCTGGCTAATTTCACACCGAAGCAGGAGCGGCGCGGCAAACAAGGTTGATGGCAACCATATCTGGAGGAGAATAACCAGCCCCAGCAGCCAGTTTCGCAAGCGGCAATTTGCCGAACGTTCAGTCCAGTTCATCCGGATATACGATATGTCGATTGAAAGAAAGTGAAATGATGTGTGAAGTATATCTTCCTGGCCCCGAAGCGCTATTGTCGCAAGCAAGCATCATGCTATGCCTGGCAAGTGCTGGGCTTTTAAGAGTCAGAGCAGAAGAATGTGTCGGTATTTTAACAAATTATGTTTATACTTCGTACCGTGACGGCAATCGACGTCCGATATTTTATGACGCATTACCTGGTATGCCTATGAGCCAATATGCCTATGCGCCCATCCCGGTTTGGAGCCCATGTGAAATGGAATTCATGGGGAACGGAAAGCATAGCGTAACCCCCAACCATACAGTACCAATAACTGGCCGGTGGCGCGCATCAGGACAGCATCTCGCGTATTGGATTGTTTCCTCAGGGCGGAAAAGCCGAATGATGGGTTGCGCTTTGCTCCAATCATCCCAATGATTAAAACAAAAACCGATAGAAGCATAACTATATTGTTTTATCCATTATCCAATTATGAGACATAACCATCCAACGGCCGTCCTGTTGCTGCTATGCACAGTGCTGTTTACGGGTTGCGCCACCATGCGCTCCCAGGACCAGTACACAGACCCGATCGATCCCTATGAGAAAATCAATCGCAAGTCTTATACGTTCACCGACGTGGTCGACCGGAAGATTGTGGCTCCGGTCGCTGATTACTATATCGAATATGTGCCTAATGCCATGCAGCGCTCGATTGGAAATTTTTATGACAATATCGGGTACCCCAATGTCATTCTGAATGCTTTCTTGCAGGGAAAAATACGCCAGGGATTCCAGGACACGCTGCGTTTTGCTGTCAATACGGCGATTGGTCTGGGCGGGCTCTTTGATATGGCCTCGCCGATGGGTTTGCCCCCACATGACGAGGATTTTGGACAAACGCTTGGCGTATGGGGCGTGGACGCAAAAACGTACATATTTATCCCTTTGCTCGGACCTAGCAGCAATCGCGATGTCCCCGGCATTCCCGTCACCGTATTCACCAATGGTCTCTTTTATATCGGTACTTTTGTGATCGGCGCCCCTGTCACGGTACCGCTTTCCATTCTCGGCGTCATTGACAAGCGGGCGAGATTATCCGGTCCCATGCGGATCCGCGACGAAGCCGCGGTGGAGCCCTATCTATTTGTGCGTGACGGTTATTTGCAACAGCGCAAGCATCTGATATATGACGGGAACCCTCCTCCGGAGAGCTACGACGACCCCGCACAGGATGAAGCTCAGCGTAAGCCCTCACGCTGAAGGATAAACCCGGCCTGCGGGCCCCAAAGCAATATCAATTTCGCAGGCGGGCCGTTATTCCCGCGAAAGCAGGCCCGGGCCCAGGAACCATAGATTCCCGCTCGCGCGAGAATGACGGAGCAGACTATTGCTTGCATGGCACCCCCGAATCCGGGATCCCTGGCCGCCTGGCGGCCATACAAAAATCCATTTGACTGCAATCAGGAACATCTCGTGGATCTGGGGATAAATCTTTCCGCAGCGTGATATTCCTACCTTGCCATGCCTCTCGCCGAATATTTCACTTATATTTATCCAGCGCGAATATGGAAACCGACATTCATCCTGGTGTTCATCCTTTTCCCGCTGGCAACGGGCATGGGCATGGCCGGGGCACATCAACCGGAAGCCAAGGATAAGCCGGCACCTGTCACCATTTCTGTGCCCGAATCGCTGCGGGATTTATTGAAGACGCATTTCCGGCTACCGTCTGCACCGTTTGCGGATGACATTGCGCGCGCCACTTTCATGCGCCGGGCACAACAGGAAATCAGCGCGCTTCTCGCTACCGAGGGTTATTTCACGCCCACGATAACACTGCATCCCGCTTCGCCTGATGGAACCGAAGTGCTCGAGGTGGCGCCGGGGCCGCGCGCGGTGGTCACCGAAGTCAGCATCGAGTTCAAGGGAGATTTGACTACTGACGAACCCGAACGGCGCGCGCGTATTGCAAAGCTACGGTCTGCCTGGGCTCTGAGAGTAGGTGAGCCATTTCGGTCGCCAGCCTGGGAAGAAGCCAAGGCTGCACTGATATCCGGCGTGGCACAGGAGGATTATGCCGCGGCGGTGATCGATGAAAGCAGGGCGGAGGTGGATCCCGTTTCATCCCATGCCCGGCTGACGGTCACCGTGGACTCCGGACCTCCTTTCCGCTATGGAAGTATCGTAATAAAGGGGCTGAATCGCTACGATCAAACGCTGGTAAGTGGCCTCGCTCCATTCAAACCCGGTGACCCCTACCGGCGCGACCAACTGAACGCTTTCCAGACAAAATTGCAGAACCTGGCCCAATTCAGTTCGGTCGTGGTCAACATTGAACCCGGCTTGGCGACGCATCAAGCGGCGCCTGTTGAGGTGGTCCTGTCGGAGGCGCAATCGCAGCGTGTATCGTTCGGGGCAGGCTACAGCTCCAATACTGGCGCCCGGGGCGAAATCAATTACAGCAACTACGATTTTCTGAATCGCGCCTTGCGTCTTAGCGCGGGATTACGCCTGGAGCAAAAGCGTCAGACCCTCTCCGCGACAGTCGATAGCGTACCCAACCTGAAAGGCCGCTGGTTTTCTTTAGGGACGCTCGCGGACAGGACCTTTATCCAGGAACTGGAAACCATACGCCAGAGAATAGGTATCAGCCGTAATCAGATCGTGGGGAAGCTCGAAACGCGGGCCGGCCTTAACTGGCAACGGGAAGACCGTCAGCCGACGGGAGGCCTGCGCCAGGTCACGCAAACCCTCGCATTGGATGGGCAATTGCATTACCGTTCTGTGGACAACCGGTTATTTCCCCGTGATGGCAGCGTGACGGAATTGCGCGTAGGCGGCGGCAGCAGGCAATTGCTGTCGGACCAGGATTTTCTGCGTACGTATGTGCGGCACCAGTTCTGGCAGCCCATAGGCAAACGCCATGTATTATTTCTGCGCGGCGAAGCGGGATACACGTTTGCCGACTCCCGCTTCGGCATTCCCCAGGAATACCTGTTTCGCGCCGGGGGCATTCAATCTGTGCGCGGTTATGATTTTAATAGTTTAGGGGTACAGGAAGGCCAGGCCATCGTAGGTGGAAGGGTGATGACGACCGGCAGCATCGAATACAACCACTGGCTTACGAACGAATGGGGCGCGGCCATATTTACCGATGCCGGCGGTGCCGCCGATAGCCTCCAGCGTCTGGACATATCCGTCGGTTATGGTGGCGGTATTCGCTGGCGCAGCCCGGTCGGGCCGCTGGCGCTGGATCTCGCCCGGGGCCACAGCGATGGCAAATTGCGGCTTCATTTTTCGATTGCGGTAGCATTCTAGCGCTGACATGGAAAATCAGGATAAAACATTCTCTGTGACAAAATGGCGCTGGCGCTGGCGCCGGCCTGCCTGGCTCATTGCAATCCTGATCGCTATTATTACTGGTACCGGCGTCTGGCTGGCAACAAGCAACTCGGGGCTCAGATCGCTCGGGTCGGTGGTATCGCATTTCAGCGGGGGTACTTTGTCGTTCGAAGGACTGGATGGCACATTGTCCGGTTCGATCCATGCGAAGGGAATGCGCTTTGCGAGCGACGATCTGCTTATCATTGCGCGAGATATACAGCTGGACTGGCGGCCGAGCGCGTTGAGGTCAGGCCGGTTGGAAATCATGGCACTGGAAGCACAGGAGGTGGAGATGGTTTCGCCTCCGTCCCCGCAGCCAGAACCTCTGCCCGTCAGTCTCGAGTTACCTGTTCAGGTGTTTTTGCACAAGCTCGATATCGGTACGCTACGCGTAACACATGAGGAAGCCGGCGCGCCGGTATTTACCGCGACGGAGCTCACGGCACGGCTGGAGAGTGACGGCCGGACCCATCATTTATCCGACCTCAGCGCGAGACTTGACTTCGGCAGATTAGCTGCTTCAGGCCGCATAGATGGAACCAGCCCCTTCAATCTGAACGCGCAAGCCGAGCTTGCCGGACTTGACATAGGGGGCCTTGAATTACCGGAGACGCCCGGAGCACGCATTTCAGCCGCCATTACCGGCAGCCTGGCGCAACTTGATATCAGGGCTAATGGAAATGGCGCGGGGCTGACGGGAGACGGCGAGGCATGGCTGCGGCCTTACGACCCGATTCTGGTCGCCGCGCTACGGTTATCGGTGAATGGTCTCGATCCGCATGTTTTTTCACTTGATGCGCCAACAGCCAATCTCGCGTTGCAGGCTGATTTACGTGAAACCGCTCCAGGGCAGCTCGAAGGCAGCGTAACAGTCGAAAACAGCGCTTCCATGCCTCTCGATCAGGGTGGGTTGCCTCTGCGCCGGGTGCGTGCGCATCCTGTACTCTCCGCCGAATTATTCCAGCTAAAAGATTTGACGCTGATCGCTACCGGCGGCGGCACAATTGCAGGCAACGTGGCCTGGCAGCGCCAGGAAGCGAGGGGGTCGGCGGATCTGACCGTGAGCCGCATTGATCCGGCCAGCCTGGATACCCGGCTGCGAGCAGCCAGCCTCAGCGGGAAGGTGGAGATCAGTGGCGGCGCCAAGGGCCAGCAAGCAGTTCTCGCGCTGCGGGACAAGGCGTTGCACGTGAATGTGTCGGCGACAAGGACGGACGACATCGTGACCTTGAATACCATGCACCTCAGTCATGGACGGTCCGCGTTAACAGGCCACGGCAAGCTGGGGTTGACCGGGCAATGGCCATTTCTCTTCGAAGGCAGACTCCAGCACTTCGATTTTTCCGCCTTTGCACAGACGCCGCGCACCGATCTCAACGCAACGCTCGAACTGGCGGGAGAACTGGAGCCGGCGGGAGTCCGGACCGCGGGCGGGACGGCAGGAACGGCACGCTTCAAGATGGAAAACAGCCGCGTGGCGGGTCAGCCGGTGAGCGGCGATGGCCACATCAAAGTCGCGGATCTCGAGCGTGCGACAAGGCAGGGCTCAGGGGAGATAGAACTGCGGTTAGGTGCCAACCACTTAATTGTGCAAGGGGGTTTTGGCCGCAAAGGCGACCGGCTGCGACTGGAACTCGCCGCACCCGTCCTGGCGCAAGCCGGACACGGATTCAGCGGTTCCCTCAGTGCACAGGCAACGCTGGACAGCGGTCCATTGGAAAGCAGCAAGGCGGGCCGTTTTAACTGGCCGGATATGATTTTGAACGCCAAGGGCCACGAGCTTACCTTTCCCGGCGATCATAAGCTAGGCGATTTTGCGATCGATGGCATACTGCGCGATGATGCAATCGCATTAAAAGTAACAGCTGCACAATATAGGACAACAACCACGACCCACCTGAGAACCCTACAGTTGGAAGTGAAGGGCAGCACTGCGCGGCACGAATTGCGAACCATTGCCCACTTGAACGAGGACCTGAGCCTGACCCTCCGAGCCGGAGGAGAATTGAAGAAAGCGCCCCGAAAATTGTGGGATTGGAAGCAGTGGCAAGGTGCGCAATGGCTAGGGGAAATATCCGGATTGTCGGTGACTGGACAATTGCCCTTTCATCTAACGGGCGCGGCCCCCATGGATATCAGTGCAAAGCAGGTGTCTCTCGATTCCGCGGCGCTTGCCGTGGCAGGCGGCAGCGTGAAGATCGGTAGAACCGAATGGACTCCCCAGAAGTGGAGTAGCACAGGCAGTTTTACCGGCATCAGATTGCGTCCCGGCGTGGAGATGGCGAAACAAGGAGGAGAAGGGGAGAAGGAAGGAGAAAATAAGGAAGCGCTTCGCCTGGGCGGAGAATGGAACATTTCATCCGGTGCGCAGCTCGTGGGCAGTCTTAACGTAATGCGTGAAGGCGGGGACTGGGTATTGCCGGGAAATGCGCCGCTTCCTCTGGGTTTGCAAACGCTTCAGCTTGCTGCGCATGCCGCTGATGGAAGGTTAAAGGGAGAATTGAAAGCACAAGGCAAGCGCCTGGGCGTGGTCAATGCCAGCGTCACCACGCCCATGGCGAAATCTCCTGGTTCCATCATGGATTGGACAGTGCTGCCCAGTGCGGCCCTTGCCGGGGAGCTGTCCATCAGTTTGGGCGATATTTCCTGGATTGGGCCAGTCATCAATAACAATACGAGAAGTGGCGGCCGGATGGCATTGCAAGCGCAGGTAATCGGCACTTTCGGTACACCGCGTTTAAAAGGACAGATACGCGGTGATGACCTTGCGATTGCCTTGTTGGACCAGGGCGTGCGGCTTGAGCAAGGCACATTGGCAGCACGTTTCGATCAGGAATCCTTGCATATGGACACTCTGGTGTTTACGGCCCCGCACGAGCCCGTACCCAGGGACCGCTTGCTCAAAAACCCGGGACGTCCAACCGATCCGGCCAGCTCGGGGGTATCGGGTATCATGAATTTCATAGGCGAGCATGGTATTCCGGGCTTCACATCCCCGCAACGGCCACCGCCCGGGGATCACTCGCTTGAAAACCTGAAGCTCCCATCAGGGCCCGGCAGCCTTCGGATATCAGGTACGATGAACCTTGTAGGTGAGCATGGCAATCTGGAAATCACGGCCAGCCGCGTGCCGTTGGCGCAGCGGCCGGATCGCTGGATTATCGCTTCCGGAAGCGGCCGTGCCAGCCTGGAGGAAAACGTGCTGACCTTGGAAGGTAAACTTGTCGCAGATGCCGGTTTGATTGCCCAGCCTCCTGCCGGCCGTCCACAGATGCCAGACGACGTCGTCGTTATCGGGCGAAAGCCGCCCGATCGGAAAGGGCCGCGGATTGACGTGGAAGCCACTCTGGATCTGGGCGAGCAATTCTATATTCGGGCCTCAGGCCTGGAAGGACAGCTGGCTGGCCAGTTGCGCCTGCGCGGTGAGCCGGGGCAACAACTGCGCGCCATCGGCACTATCATCGCCCGTAACGCAAATTTTGACGCATACGGGCAGCGCCTGGCGGTGGAACGCGGAATCGTGAATTTCCAGGGCACCATCGACGATCCTGGGTTGAATGTGCTTGCCATGCGCAGGGGCTTGCCGGTAGAAGCTGGGGTCGAGGTGACCGGCAGCGTACGCCAGCCAAAAATCCGGCTGGTGTCCACTCCCCACGTGCCTGATCTGGAGAAACTTTCGTGGATTGCGCTGGGCCGCCCTTCGGATGGCAGGGCCGATTCATCGATGCTGCTTGCAGCAGCGGGAGCTATCCTGGGTGGTCAATCCGGCGGCATCACGGATAAAATCAGCCAGGCCCTCGGTGTGGATGAGCTATCCATACGGCAGTCCAGAACCGGCGACGCCTTGATAGGGCAGATCGGCGTCGTCGGCAAACGCCTTTCTGACCGGGCCTATATCAGCTACGAGCAGTATTTGACAGCGGCGTCCGGCGTGACCAAGCTCACCTATACCCTGACTCCCAAAATCACTGTTCTCACGCGGGCTGGGATGGATAATGCGATAGATGTGCTTTATACTTTGCGTTTCGACTGAGCGCTTTTGCAAAGTTGAAATTCTTCCTTCTTCCGAATCAACCACTCATCGGAGGAAATATGGCAACAACTGATCAGATTGTTGACACCGCGGTTGAGCTCGGCGAGCGGACGTCGTGGGAAGCCGTGCGTCTTCACGATGTGGCGGCTGCGCTAGGCATTACCCTCGAAGACGTGCGCGCGCATTTCCGCGAAAAAGAGGATATCGTTGATGCCTGGTTCGAGCGTGCCGATAGCGCTATGCTCAGGGCCGCGCAAGCTTCCAATTTTTTCTATCTGGCGCCACGCCAGCGTTTGCACCGGTTGATCATGACATGGCTCGGGGCGCTTTATCCTTACCGCAAGACAACCAGGCAGATGATCTATGGCAAACTGGAGCCGGGACATATCCATATTCAGGTCCCCGGGCTGATGCGCATCAGCCGGACCGTGCAATGGATGCGTGAGGCCGCGGGCCGGGATGCGACGTATGTGCGGCGTGCGCTCGAAGAAACCGGATTGACGACAATTTACCTGGCGGCATTTTTCCACTGGATGAACGATAATTCGTCGGGTTCGACCAGAACCAGCCGATTCCTTGAAGGGTGCCTTAAAGTCGCCGGAAGCCTGGATCGCGTCGTATTTACCCGCCGTGGCGCTGCCAAAAGCGGGAGCAGCGGCGCGGGCAGTGAAAAAGCACCGCAGACTATTTGAGTCTGCAATCCCGCATATTCTCTCTGTAATCACGCCCGCAGCATGGACACCATCACCCATGCGTTGAGCGGTGCTTTGCTGGCGCGCGCAACCGCTCCGGCAGCGCCAGACCCCGGTGCATTGACGCCGCGTGTACGTACGACAGTCGGGTTTGTGGCGGCAGGGTTTCCCGATTGCGATATCCTGTTGCGCCTGTTTGGTTCGCTGACGTATGTGGACCTGCACCGTGGCGTCACGCACTCGATTATCCTCCTGCCCGCATGGGCGCTGGTGTTGGCATGGCTGCTTTCCCGGTTCTGGTCCCGGCGCTATTCGTGGCGGGCAATTTACGGTACTGCCGCCCTGGGCATTGGCATCCACATCGCGGGCGACATCTTCACCGCTTACGGCACGATGGTGCTGGCGCCTTTTTCCCACCATCGTTTCGCTATTCCTTTCATATTTATAATCGACCTGTACTTCACCGCGATTATTGCGATTGGACTACTGGCGGCTGTCATGCTCGGGCCTCAAAGGCGCTATCCCGCCATCATCGCCCTGGTGGTTCTGGGATGCTACGTAGGGTTTCAGGGAGTACTCCACTCCCGTGCCATCAACGTGGGAGAGGCTTACGCCCGGACGCAGGGACTAGTAGAAACAGGTGCCGAAGTTCACGCCATTCCTCAGCCACTATCGCCTTTCAATTGGAAGATTATTGTCGGGCACCGGGACGGCTATTACGAAGCATTGGTGAATCTGTGGCGCACCCAGAAACAGAAGTTATCCGATCCTGGTAGCGAGGATTTTGGCATATTGGGCATGTGGGGAAGAATCGCCTCCGGTTATCAGCCCGTTTCGACGGCCACATGGAGATACCATGAGCGATTCGGCGAGACGGAATCTGAAAATGCGCTTGCCCGTGAAGCATGGAGCCAGGATATTTTTGCTCGTTTTCGCAGGTTTGCGGAATTCCCCATTCTTAATCAAATCGAGTCTACTGGAACCGGTATTTGCGTATCGTTCTGCGACCTGCGCTTTACCGTACCCTCACTTCCGCCGTCATTGGTATTCGGCATGTGCCGGGACAGTCCTGACAGCCCCTGGTGGCTCGATGAAAAGCGTGGCGCGTTCGGAATGGACTGATAAGGGAGGATTCCGGATAAGGTGATAAGGTCCTGTGTGCAGTGTTCAATTTGAATTAAAGACCAAAATGGGCGTGTACGTTTTCCGGGGAATGCCGCCGCAGTCGTCGCGTTGTGAAGATGCAGGGCTTCAACCCTGGTTAGAGCGTAAGTTTTTTCCAACAGGGCAAGAGATGAATGTTTATATTCTTTATAGCGTCACCGCACTTGGGGTCTTGCTGTCTCTTTTTTCAATACTTTTCATTCTTCTCGGGAAGTCCGTCGTCGGGACGGAACGAAGCTCGCAGACGCTTAAGCTTGGCGGTATCGAAGCCCGGACCAATTCGGTTATGGCGCTTCTCATTGTCTCGGTCGTGACAGCGGTACTCCCTTTGTGCCTGGAATTTTATCTCATACTTACCGGTGTGATTAGTGTGGTCCGGCAATCTCCTGAAGCAACGCCGATTTCTGAAGTCATCCCGATGCCCGGAATAATCACTCCCGCTCTTAATACAACAATTAGCGGAAGGATATGCGAGGCATTAAAAGGCAAGTACAGGCTTCATTCCGATTATGTTTTTAGCGAAGGGGCGGGGACGAGGTTAACGGCTAAACGGGCTTCCTGGAATGCAAAGGATTGCGAACCTTCAAAAGAAGCTGGTAATTTTGTTTTAAAAGGCGAAGAAAGTACGGATTATGATATCGAAGTTTTCATCAAGGACAAAAACGAACGGGCGGCCACGGGGACGTATACCTATTCGTCGGAAGTTCTTATC
The DNA here is from genome assembly GCF_900102495.1 of Nitrosospira sp. Nl5. GTDB lineage: Bacteria > Pseudomonadota > Gammaproteobacteria > Burkholderiales > Nitrosomonadaceae > Nitrosospira. Next base: position 225,056 of record NZ_FMVQ01000001.1, read on the forward strand.
GGCGCAAGTGGAAGGCTAATCAGCCGTGTTTTCGAAATTGCCAAAGATCCGCCAGGATTGGAGAGATATCACATTGACCTGAAAAAAAACGATTTGATTAAGGATCAAAGCGATATCGACAAAAAAATTAAAACCGCCCTGGAGATTCGGGACAAGAAGTATGAAGGAGTGACAGCAAGATATTGCACTCCGGCTCTTAGTACAACCGCTGGCAGGACGGTATTTGTTTTCATTTGTGAAGGTTATACCAGGGTTATGGTGGAATTATATTAAATATCGGGATTATGGGAGATCAGGATATGGGCAAATTTTCAGACGGCAGGCAGTTTCATAATTCGCCCATAGAAGAAAGAAATTTTGCAGGATATAGCATCAATGTTCACTGGTTCCTGGCGAATATGCTGCGATTCCGGAAACAGGAGCCTGGTTATTTTTGATACATATCTTTCAGAGAAAAATTTAGGGTAGGGAAAGCTGCGAATACTGCTATTCTCCGTATGGGCTTTTATCATTTGTTTTTTTTGCCCCCCAGCAGATTTTTCATAGTCCTGTGATGGGAGTTTTGCATTGCCCGCTGTTTTTTTAATTTAAAGGAAAATCCATGAAAAAGTTATTTATTACTCTTGTCACAATGTTAGCGTTTCCCGGCGCAGTCAGCGCAGCCGTTAACATCAATACCGCTACCCAGGCTGAGCTTCAGACTATCAACGGCATCAATGCCGCCAAAGCCAAGGCGATCATTGACTATCGCACCAAAGCCGGCGCGTTCAGGTCGACGGACGAGCTGGAAAACGTCGAAGGCATCAGTCCCACGACTGTGGATATGAATGAGATCCGCAGGGAGGTTTCGATTACCGGCCCCACGGTCATCAAGAAAGAAGGCAAGCCCGCGTCCAAGTAAGGGAAAAAGCGCGGCTACCAAAAAAATCAAGGGCCCCAAAAGTGTAAAGTGGAAGGCAATGACCGCAATGCCGCCTGACAAACCCCGGTTCATCCGGGGTTTTGTTTATCTGGTTTGTCGCCTTGAGGGAACTTGGTGAGGAAACAATGATCAGACCAGCTTGGAGTAACGCACCCGACGTTACCTTGATCTTTCTCCCTTACCTTGGCAGGTTGGATTTTTTAGCAACCGAGTGTTGCCACGATCCGAGGGTTCCCGCCCGGCGCAATGTGATGCGGGCGTCCTTCTGCGATCTGATATAATGCTGCCCTTTTGCCGTTCCGGCTGAGGATTTCCCATGTCACGTTCCATTCGCAATATCGCTATCATCGCCCACGTCGATCACGGGAAGACCACCTTGGTGGATAAGCTGCTGCATCAGGCGGGTTCTTTCGCCGCGCACCAGCATATCGCGGAGCGGGTGATGGATTCCAGCGATATCGAGCGCGAACGCGGCATTACCATACTCGCAAAAAACTGCGCGGTGGATTACGAAGGGGTGCATATCAATATCGTGGATACCCCGGGCCATGCCGACTTCGGGGGCGAGGTGGAACGCGTGCTGTCCATGGTTGACGGCGTATTGCTTCTGGTGGATGCAGTCGAAGGTCCGATGCCGCAGACACGCTTCGTCACCAAGAAAGCGCTGGCGCTGGGGCTGCGTCCCATCGTGGTGGTCAACAAGGTCGACCGCCCGGGCGCGCGTCCCGACTGGGTGGTAAATCATACCTTCGACTTGTTCGACAAGCTCGGCGCCAATGAAGAACAACTGGATTTTCCGGTGGTGTATGCCTCGGCGCTCAACGGCTACGCCATGATGGATTTGAAACAGCCCAGTACTGACATGCGTCCGCTGTTCGACACCATACTCAAGCACGTTCACGCGCCCGTCGGCAACTCCGACGAGCCACTGCAACTGCAGATCGCAGCACTGGATTATTCCAGTTTTGTCGGGCGCATCGGTATTGGACGTATCAGCCGTGGCCGGCTCAAGCCTAACCAGGACGTGATGGTGCTGGCAGGGGATAGCGCTCCGAAGAAAGCCAGGGTCAATCAAGTATTGGGATTTCGGGGCATCGAGCGAGTGCAGCTGGATGAAGCGCTGGTGGGCGACATTGTTCTGATCAACGGTATTGAAGAACTCAGTATCGGCGTGACGCTGGCCGATATCAACCAGCCTGAAGCGCTGCCGATGCACGCCGTGGATGAACCGACGCTGACAATGAATTTTCAGGTGAATACATCACCTTTTGCCGGGAAGGAGGGCAAGTTTGTCACCAGCCGGCAGTTGCGCGAGCGCCTCGAAAAAGAGCTGCTGACCAATGTTGCGATGAAGCTGGAGGATACCGGCGACACCGATTCATTTCTGGTTTCCGGGCGCGGGGAATTGCATCTCACCATTTTGCTTGAAAGCATGCGGCGCGAAGGCTATGAGCTTGCGGTATCGCGCCCGCACGTGGTGATCCGAGAGATTGACGGCGTCAAGTGCGAGCCGTTCGAAATGCTCACGGTGGACGTGGAAGAGAGTCATCAAGGCGCGGTAATGGAGGCGCTGGGCGTGCGCCGTGGCGATTTGCAGGATATGGTGTCTGATGAGCGCGGGCGGGTAAGGCTGGATTACCGTATCCCCGCGCGCGGCTTGATCGGCTTTCAGTCCGATTTCATGACCATGACGCGCGGCACGGGTCTCATGAGCCACGTATTCGACGAATACGCACCCATGCGGCCGGAAATCGCGGCGCGCAGGAATGGCGTGCTGATCTCCGCCGAGCAGGGTGAAGCGGTCGCCTACGCCCTGTGGAAATTGCAGGAGCGCGGACGCATGTTCGTCAGCCCCGGCGACCGCCTCTATGAAGGAATGGTGATCGGTATCCACAGCCGCGATAATGATCTGGTGGTAAACCCGATCAAGGGCAAGCAGCTCACCAACGTACGCGCCTCGGGAACCGATGAAGCCGTGACCCTGACACCGCCAATTCAGCTCACGCTCGAATCCGCAATCGAGTTCATTGCTGACGATGAGCTGGTGGAGATCACCCCAAAAACCATTCGTGTCCGCAAGCGTTTCCTGCAGGAACACGAACGCAAGAAAGCCTCGCGTGCCGCTGCGTAACTTTATTTATCTGGGTTAAGGCAGGGCGGGGCGGATTAACCTGATCCGTAGGCGGATTTCCGATGAGCGAAAAAATCCTCTGGTATATCGCCGACCCGATGTGCTCATGGTGCTGGGGCTTCATGCCGGTAATCGAATCGATCCGGCACGAGTATGGCGGCCGTCTGAAAGTGGAGTTATTGCTGGGTGGTTTACGGCCGGGGACGAAAGACCCGATGCCTTCGGCGCAACGCGAAGAAATCTTGCGTCATTGGCGGACGGTGCAGCGCACGACAGGGCAACCGTTCGACTTCGAAGGCGCGATGCCGGAAGGATTCGTTTACGATACCGAACCCGCCAGCCGTGGCGTGGTCGCGGTGTCCATCATCAACCCGAAAGTCATCTTCCCGTTCTTCAAGGCGGTGCAATCCGCTTTTTATGTCGAACAGCGGGATGTGACAAATGCTGCCGTGCTGGCGCAGTTGGCTGCCGGCGTGGGACTGGAGGCGCAACGTTTCCTGCGGGTGTTCGAATCGGATACGGCAAGGAAACGAACCCTTGACCATTTTAACAAAGCGCGCCAGTGGGGGGTACACGGCTTTCCGGCGGTGGTAATGCAGAATGCGGCAGGTTACACCCCGCTCACCACGGGTTACCGGTCATTTAAGGAACTGCGTCCCCAACTCGACGAGTGGCTGGAAACGTAGGGGATCGGCGAGGCCGCGCGTTCCGGATGCAATCCGCAATCCTGCAAAAGTTTCCTGGCGCGCCCGCCCAGCCGAGCAGCACAGTGCGATTGAGCGTTGCTTACGCTTCATCCACACCGGCACTCTGCCGATGTAGTTCAAAGGCATATTTTCTATTGCGAATGAACTACAGGCCGGTTCCGCCGGACCAGCCAAAACGTTCCAGAAATTCCTGGAATGCCTCGCTGGCGATGATAAATGCGATAAGGTACGACGTTAAACTTAACAGAACGATTGTAACGATAGATCTCCACGGACTCAGGCTGGAGTATTGCCGCCACTGGGAGAAAAAATCTGTTTCCCCGGCGATGCCGGGCTGTTTCTGTACATATGACTCCAATTTTGCATGGATATTGCGCCGGGCCTTATGCAATGCATCCGAGACGCCTGCGCGATATGTGGAATCGAGAAGATCCAGCCTCTTGGCCTCCATCTCGAAAGAAGGTTCATGTAGCAGTGCTTTACGTGATACCTCCCGGTAGAAGTCCTGCATCCGCTCCACATACCGGTTATCCGCAAAGACATCGTCAACCGTCCCCTCAATGTTGGAGGCAGCTTCCTTGCTTAAGGCGGGAGATCCCGGCTTTAGAATTCGCGCCATTTCCTGAACAAACTCGTGTTCCTTCCTGGCGATAAGCTTGAGCCAGATTTGCTCGGCCGCCTGAGGGGATGGAACGTGAAATTTGGAACCATCGTGGTAGGCATTGTCGTAGAGCTCGTCAACTTCGATTTTCGCCGCGCTTTCACAATCAGCGTCAATTGCCTCAAGCCTGGTCTTGAGAATATCGGTCATCGTCGTTCCTGAAGCAATAATTGAATGGTAATCCAGCCGGGATGTTTACAGTGTAGCGTAATTTCCACAGATTCACAGGTTACACCCGAGGCGGCCCATGCATTGGGAAATTGCGTTCGCGACTCGACGCATGACGGGAGACGTAGTAGGCTATTTGCAATAGCTGGTGTATGGGAAGAATTTGGTACAAAATGCCGTAACACCGGGGCGTTTCCGGATGCTCCATAATCAATAGAATCGAGGGGGAAAATATATGAAGCGCATCGTTCTTCTTGCTGTTCCTGTTACGCTTGCCGTGATGTTCGCCGCAAACGCCGGTACCCTGGATAATGGAAACTGGTCACCCAGCGGATGCGGCGCGATGCCCGAGGCGCCGAATGTCAACGCAAGCAGCGTCGATACGCTGAATAAGAGCATCGCCGCGGTCAACGATTGGCAGAAACAACTTCAGACATACGACGAATGCATGATCAAGGAAGCCAACGCTGATGCCGCGGCCATCTCGAACGCGGCGAACGCCCAACAAGTTCGATACCGTGAGGCGTCCGCAAAAATCAATGCGGAACTGACTGCCGCGAGTGACAAGTTTAGTAGTGGAGCTACTCCTTCGGGGGTTGGTCCCGGCAATCAGGGCCTTGGCAACCCCTTTGGCAACCCGGGCGGCGGCAATCCAGGTGCGGGAGGCATGGGCTATTAGATGCATGATCTGTTGATCCGGCGAGAAATGCGTGTTCTGTCATTCCGGCTTTGGCCCGGAGTTCTTTCGGATCAGCCATCGTGACACCAAGGCTTTCTCCACTATGACATTGCAAATATTTTTCCGTCGGATCGATAGCGCATGTGTGGCCATTGTTCGCGCTGTCGAGCCCGGATTTGACCGGAAACACATTCATCATATCGGAACCGCGGCAAAGGCATCAAGCTCCTCTACAGCGGCCGCAGTCCGGCGAATGAGTTCATAGTTGTTCTCCAGTTCCATCATTCCACCAACCGCCAGGGACATGACCATTGCTTCAAAGGGATAAACAAGGTGGGAGCGGTATCTGCGCAGCAAACCCTTGGTATCGATGCCTTTGACTCCGCTCTCCTTGAGGCTCTGGATATAAATCGCCAGAAGACTCGCTTCGTGAAGCCGCCGGATCTCGGGCTGAAGGGCCGTCGCCAGGAAATAGGCGATATCGCCAATCCCTTCGCCAATCCGGACGAGTTGCCAATCGAGAAGGCCAGGCTGAGAGCGGTGCCAGAATATATTCCCAGGATGACAGTCATGATGAACCAGCGTTTGTGGCGCATTCGAAAGAAAGTGCATCACGCGGCGGCGATGCCGCGCATAATCAATAGCCGGTGCGTGGAGAGCCGGAGGGATCAGTTTTCCCGCCCGGTGTAATCCTCTTTTCATCAATGGAACAGCCAAGGCTGCGCCAAGGAAATCTTCGAGGCGGCGGACCGGGCCGGCCAGCCAGTGATATGTTTGCGCGAGATCCACTTTATCCCAGAAATGGGCGTGAAAGCGAGCGAGCTGTTTAACGACCAGCGCCGCTTGCTCCGCGGTCAGCGCGTCCCCCGGACTTCCGGGAATGGATCCGGATTCCGTTATATCCTTGAGAACCAGTATTGCGCCTTTGCCCCGTATGCTCTGCGCCGCCAGGAACCGGGGGACAGCGATTGGAATGGTTTGCGCCGCTTCTTTGTAAAAGCGTACCTCGGTATGCAGCAGCCTGGGCAGCGCCGTGATCAGCCTCGCGCGCCAAGCCAGCGACGGCAGCTTTACAAACCATTGCCGAGGCAGATCCTCCGGTCCATCATGTTCGATTGCGAGACGGATTCGGGTTGTCGTGCCGATATTGACGGAAGCGATATTCGTCCGCGATACAATTACACCGGAATAAAGATTGTTAACGACTCTTTGCGCCCAGCCGACAGTCAGGTCGCTGGGCCGGTGCGCAAGAATACGACTGTTGTCATGGTCCATTTTCGTTGTGCATGGGATCTATCTATATGACCGGTAGTGCGATCCTGATATCTGGATGGCATGGCCAGGACGTTAAAAAAGGGAGCCGTGAGGCTCCCTTTTTTGGAACTAAGCGGACAAGACCGCGTTCAATAGGGTATTACTGCAATTTCCAGTCAGGATGGTAATGTGTTTCCTTGTCGAACTCTTTCCAGATATAGTCAGGGTAGATTATTGGTTTGGTGGGAATAATAAACGTCACCAGATCCACGGCGCCGGTTAATGTACGTCCAATTCCATGTACAATGCCCGTGAACACGCCGGCCGTGGCTGCGTAAGCGGCGCCTTTCTCCTTGTTGGCTAATATGATGTTCTTGGGGATCTCCCCCACAAAACCGGTGACCGTATTCGCGATGCCGTGCGCAAGTTTGTCGCCTACTTTTTCGACATAACTGTCAGCCATTGCCGCGTGGGGTGAAAAAAAGAACAGCGCAGAGAGTATCAGTAGCGATTTCAATGTATTTTTCATTTGTACCTCCCTAAAGTTGATTAAATTAAAACCAAATCAATTCCAATATTAGCATACCGCAAGAATTATGCGACCTCAAAATTCAAAATCCCATGCGCAAGTCATTTTTTGCCCTGTTGCGGATAAGCGGCCCAATGAGAATGCGCCGCTTCATACAATGGATCATTCTGAGGGGTATTGCAGTATTTTCCGGAAGCATCCGGATAGCCCCTCCGGCACGATACCAGCCGCACTCCCGTCAAGGAATTGTGCTACGCTTCCCGTGGCCGGTAGCGTAGGGCCTTTGACGGACATTTGAACTCCTAACTGCTGTTTGATCATTTAAAAAAATAGAATTGCAAATGATCCCGCGCGAAAAAGTAACAATTACCTGAACGCATTTAACCAAATTGCCGGATACCACTAATTTTCTATCTTTACATCCTTGTTCGTCAACGTCACGTAGCCTGCCCAACACAGCTATAACCAACACCACGCGATTTTCCGTGGTGGTTCCCACGCTTAACGAAGCAGACAATATCGATCCGTTATTGGCGCGGTTATTTGCGCTGGATCTGGCACCGGACAGCTTCGAGGTCATTTTTGTTGACGATGGCTCGCGTGATGGAACGCCCGACAAGGTGCGGGCCTGGGAGGATCGCGCGAATGTGCGGCTGGTTGAACGCCGGGAAAAGCCGGATCTGACAGGCTCGATTCTCGCCGGTGTTGCGCTGGCGCATGGCGAGGTCATTGTCGTGATGGACGCGGACTTGAGCCATCCGCCGGAACGGTTGCCCGCCCTGGTGGCTCCTGTATTGGATGGAAGCCATGACGTAGCGGTGGGTAGCCGCTATGTACCTGGCGGCAGCACCGAGGGATGGCCGCTGCACCGCCAATGGCTATCGCGTTTGGGCGGTTGGCTTGCCCTTCCCGTCTGCGATGTGAACGATGCGACATCGGGATTTTTTGCCTTCCGCCGGGAGCTGGCGGCCACGATAGCGGAACGTGCCCGTGGGTACAAAATCCTGCTCGAACTGCTTGTGGCCGGCCAGGGCCAGCTCAGGGTCGTGGAAGTGCCTATCTGCTTTCGCGATCGCACGCACGGCACTTCCAAATTGTCGTTCCGTCATCAATGGACTTATCTGCAACGCCTGATGACCCTGGCTGGCGGTACGGTTTCCTTTGGCACTGCCAGCCGGTTCGCGGCGGTCGGGCTGTTTGGCGTCGTCATCGACGCACTGTTGTTCCAGTGGCTCATGAGCCGCGGCGCCGGCCTTGCGCTGGCGCACATCCTGAGCTTCTTCGCCGCCGCCGCGGTGAATTACTCGCTCAACTCGAAATGGTCGTTCCGGCCTCATCATGCCGGCTTTCTGCGATGGCGCCATTTTGCCCGCTTCCTGACGGTCGGTATATTCGCCTTGCTGATGCGTGGTGGCGTGCTGGCATTGCTGGTCTATGGCTGGCATGTGCCCTCCATGCTGGCCATTTTTCCCGCCATTGCCGCCACTGCCGCCATCAATTATCTCGGCTCCGCCTTCTACGTATTCCCTGTCAAGCAGAACCCGCCGACGGCGGATGTGCGCTGGCGGGTCGCCTCGCTCGGCATCGTGGCATTTGCGGTACTGCTGCGCCTGATCTACCTCGGCCAGGCCCAGTTGATCCCTGATGAGGCGTACTACTGGAATTACGCCCAGCACATGGATCTGAGTTTTCTGGACCACCCTCCAATGGTTGCATGGATGATCTGGCTGGGCACCGCCATTGCCGGCGATAACGAATTCGGTGTCCGGATCGGCGCATTCACTTGCGGCCTGATCGCAATGGGCTACTTATACGCGTTGGCGCGCAACCTGTACGATAAAACGACCGGTATGCGCGCGGTGCTGCTGCTGGCCATACTGCCGTTCGGCTTTGTCCCAGGCATGTTAATGACAGCGGATGCCCCGCTGATGGCAGCCTGGGCGGCCACGCTATATTATATGGAACGGGCGTTGCTGGCGGACGACAGGTGGGCCTGGCTCGGCATTGGCATCGCTTTCGGCCTGGGCATCCTCTCCAAGTATACCCTGGGCCTGCTCGGTCCGGCGGCGCTGCTGTTTGTGATCCTGGACCCCGCCTCACGCTGCTGGTTGCGCCGTCCGCAGCCATATCTCGCCGCCGCGCTTGCCCTGCTGATGTTTTCGCCTGTCATCATCTGGAATATGCAGCATGACTGGGTTTCGATTTTATTCCAATCGGAGAGAGCCACTGGAATAGGCAACAAATTCTCTTTACACTGGCTGCTTCTTCACATGCTGCTGATGCTGACCCCGGTAGGGCTGGTGGCTGCCGCCATGGCGCTGTGGCCAAGGCCCGGTGACAATCCAGATCCGCATGCAGTGAGGCGCCGCCTGTTCGTACGGGTGTTCACCGGCGTGCCGCTGGCGGTGTTCTTCGCGCTCAGCCTGTTCGGTGCACCGAAGTTTCATTGGACCGGCCCGGTGTGGCTTGCACTCCTGCCAGCCATGGCGTGGATGATGGGCCAGTCCGGTGATCTGCGTAATGTCGCGAGCAGGGTGCGAGCCGCATGGAAACCCACCATCGGAGTTTTCCTGTTCCTCTATGCATTCGCGCTGCATTATGTGGTGCTCGGCATTCCTGGCATTCCCTATGTGGGTTTTGGCGAGCACTATTTCTGGCGCGAGGCAACCCATGAAGTCGAACAGATTGTGGAGAAGGTTCAGCACCAGACCGGGCAGAAGCCGCTTGTGGTAGGCATGAGCCGCTGGTCGGTGGCGACTTCCCTGGCCTTTTACAATAAAAGCGAGAACGGCGAGCCGATGGATATACGTTCCCGAAATCTATTTGGCGATAAGGCCGCCATGTACGATTTCTGGTATCCACCGGAGCCGCCGACGAGTCGGCCGGTTATCCTGGTGGGAATGATTCCAAAAGAGCTCGAACACAACCGGCAGGGCAACGAGATTAGTCCGATGCTTGTGCAGCCCGGCCCGATCCAGGAGCGGACGATCCTTCGGGATGGCAAGCCACTGCGTAAAATATACTACCGCATCGCGCAGGGGTACCTGGGCCCATGAATTCATCAGACCTGGAAATAAAATGCTGAAAGCATTGATGGTGAATGTGTTGGCAGCGAGTCTGATAATGCTCTCTCTCCATGGCGCCGCAGTGGCCGGAAGCCAGAAAGATGAGAAAATCACAGCCGCCGCGGAGCAAAAAGAAGTAGGCGTTACAATTTATAACGACAATCTGGCGCTGGTGAAAGAGACGCGCAGGGTCAAGCTTGACCGGGATTTCAATAAGCTGGCCTGGCGTGAAGTCTCCGCCCAGATGCTTCCTGAAACAGCGCAATTACGCAACCTCACTCATCCTGCCGGATTTCGGTTACTCGAACAGAATTTCGATTTTGATCTATTGACGCCGGAAAAGCTGCTGGAGAAATATCTTGGCAAGGAGGTAACAGTCATTCGCACCAATCCGGCGACGGGTGCGGAAACCAGGGAAGCAGCTACCGTCCTTGCCACCAACGGGGGTACGGTGCTCAAATTTGGCGATCGTATCGAAACCGGCATTCCAGGCCGCCTGGCGTTCCCCGGCGTGCCGGAAAATTTACGGGACAGGCCCACTCTGGTTATTTCGCTCATCAATCCGGTCGCGGACGAACAGCACCTTGAGCTTTCCTATTTGACCGAGGGGCTGTCATGGCGCGCCGACTATGTGGCTGAATTGAACGAACGCGATGACCACCTTGATCTTAACGGCTGGGTGACATTGACCAATCAAAGCGGGACGGCTTATCCGAATGCAAGGCTGCAATTGGTAGCCGGAGATCTGAACCGGATACGCCAGCAACCGTCACCGCCGCGCAACGTAAGGAGCTTTGCGGCAAAAATGGCCGATGTGGAGGAAATGAAACAGGAGTCGCTGTTTGAATACCATCTCTATACGCTGCAACGTCCCACGACATTGGCGGAGAATCAGACCAAGCAGGTAGCGCTGATGTCCGCAATCCGCGCCCCGGTCAGGAAAGAGTTTCTATTGATCGGTGCAAGTCACTACTATTCCAGCCAACACGGCGACCTCGGTCAGAAGCTGAAAGTCGGTGTATTGGTCGAATTTCAGAATCAGGGTGAAGGCTTGGGCGTACCGCTACCCAAGGGGATAGTACGGGTTTACAAGAAAGATATGCAGGGGAATGCACAGTTTGTGGGTGAAGATCAGATTGATCATACACCTGCGAATGAGATTGTACGCTTGAAGCTGGGCGATGCCTTCGACGTGACAGGCAGCAGAAAGCAGACGGATTTCCAGAGGCTGGGCGAGGAAGGGCGCCATCACCTCGTATTTGAAAGCGCCTATCAGATTGTATTGAAGAATGCCCGGAAAGAAGCGGTGACGGTGATAGTACGGGAACCCGTGCCGGGGGACTGGACCATGGTATCAGCGTCACAATCTCATACCAGGGCGGCTTCCGGTGTCGCGGAATGGAAAGTGCCGGTGCCCGCGAACGGCAAGGCTACGCTGACGTACCGGGTACGTGTCAAATATCCAGGCAGAGGCTGAGGATTGAGTCTGAGGATTGAGTCAATCGCCCAAAAAGACGGAGCCGAATGGCTCCGTTCTGACTGCTTGGCTTGAAGTTATCCGGCTGAGGTGACGCTGATTTTCTTTGGCTGGACCGCTTCGCGTTTGGGAATGACGATTTCCAGCACGCCATGGTTCGATTTTGCCGATATTGCATCCGGATTTGCCGTATCCGGTAAACTGAAGCGCCTGTAAAAAGAGCCGTAAGTGCGTTCAACCCGCTTGTAGCCTTCTTTCTCGGTTTTCGCTTCAGTTTTCTTTTCACCTTTGATAGTCAGTACCCCGTCTTCCATACTGATATCGATTTCTTCGGGTTTTACCCCTGGAAGGTCGGCCTGCAAGACAAATTTATCGGCTTCTTCCTTGATGTCGACAGCAGGCGCCCATTCGGCAGTCACTGCTGATCCCTCACCTCCACCGTCCTCGCGTGCACGATCCAGTTCTCTGTGCAACTGATGCAGCAAACTCCAGGGTTCATAACGAGCAATAGCCATATTACCTCCATTTAAGTGAATGTTTGGCATCAATACTGAAATGACTTCAATCAGCACTCAATAACCAATATAGGTCTATTTGCTGTTTTTTCAACCGGGTCCGGAGATTTTTTGACTTTATCTCAACGGCAATTCACCGCTGCGGATTCCGATACCTCCAATATTTTCAACTGCTTTTACAAAGGTGGCGTTTTCATGCAGTTGTATGACCGAATCGGGATGAGGGCGTCCGCGCATGCGTGCGAGACGGGCGACGCTGACGGCGGAGATATCCCATCGTAATTCCGCCAGGAGCATATCCGCCGCCTCCGGATTATTGCAGAGCAGCGCCATATCGCAGCCCGCATTTAACGCGCTTTTCGCGCGCTGTACGACATTGCCGCCAACCGACGCGCCTTCCATGTTCAAGTCATCGCTGAAAATGCAACCTTCGAAACCCAGTTCGCCGCGTAGAATCTGTTTCAGCCAGACTTCCGAAAAACCTGCGGGACGCGCGTCCACTCGCGGATAAATGATATGCGCCGGCATGATGCCGGCGAGCCCGAAATCAATCATTTTGCTGAACGGGAGCAGGTCTTTTTTTGAGATATCAGGATAGGGCCGTTCGTCCACCGGCATTTCAATGTGGGAATCCGCCTGGATATAACCGTGCCCTGGAAAATGCTTTCCGACCGCTGCCATGCCCCCCAGCTTCAATCCGGACATAAGGTTGTGCGCCAGATCGGCAATACCTTGCACGCTGTGGTGAAACGCCCGGTCTCCAATGATGCAGCTTTGTCCATGATCCATATCCAGCACCGGGGTAAAGCTCAAGTCAACCCCTGCAGCGCGCAATTCCGCCGCCAGCACATAACCTGTTTGCCGTGCCAGGTCCCGCGCCCGATTGGGGTGCTCATCCCAGATTCTCCCCAGTTCACGCATTGGCGGCAGTCTGGTGAACCCTTCACGAAAGCGTTGCACCCTGCCGCCCTCATGATCGACCGCGATCAGCAGTGGAGGGGAGCGAAGGGCGTGAATCTCGGTAGTCAGCTGGACAAGCTGGCTGAAGGACGAATAATTGCGCGTGAATAGAATCACACCGCCAACCAGAGGGTGCTGAAGCTTTTTCCTGTCGCCGGTGGTAAGCCGCGTGCCTTCGATGTCGAGCATGATGGGGCCAAGCGACATTATTTTTCCAGTATGACAAACGCGCAGGCCAGGTTCAACTCGTCGCTGATGGAAAGATGGTGGCTGGTAATGCCTTCATTCCTGACCAGCGCGCTCAACGCGGGATGAAATGCAAAATATGGCTTGCCCAGATGGTCATGGGTTACGCCGATGTGGCTCAAGCTCACCGGATAGCGCATGCCGGTGCCGATTGCCTTGGAAAGGGCTTCCTTGGCGGCGAAACGTTTGGCCAGAAACATAGCGGGCTGACTGCTATTGATATATTCAGGCCATTCCTCGTCTGTCAGCAAGCGTTTGGCAAAGCGCTCGCCATATTTTTCGAGCAACCGCGCAATGCGCGAGGGTTCGACCAGGTCGGTTCCAATTCCATAAATCATTTGCGCGCATCCTGCATTAATTTCTTCATTTCCCGTACCGCCTGTGCAAAGCCGACAAACAGTGCGTGGGCAACGATGGCATGGCCGATATTGAGCTCGGATATTCCGGATATCGCCGCGATGGGCTGGACATTGCGATAGTGCAGCCCGTGGCCGGCATTCACTTTCAGTCCCCGGCCGATACCTTCGGCTACCGCTGCGCGAACGCGCTCCAACTCGTTCCGCTGCTCGCTCGTAGTGAGCGCGTCAGCATAGTGACCGGTGTGAATCTCGATCGCCGGTGCCCCGGCTTGCACCGCGGCGTCGATCTGGGCACTGTCGGCATTGATGAATAGCGATACGCGAATGCCTGACTCGGTCAGCCTGTGGCAGGCACGTTTCACCTGTTCGAAATGCCGCACCACGTCGAGCCCCCCCTCGGTGGTCAATTCCTCCCGGCGCTCGGGTACCAGGCAAACGTCCTGTGGCAGGATGCGTAGCGCAAAATCGATCATTTCGTCGGTTACCGCGCTCTCCAGATTCATGCGGGTCTTAAGCAGACTCCGCAGGATTTCCACGTCGCTGTCCTGAATATGACGGCGATCTTCACGCAGGTGTAGCGTAATCGCATCCGCGCCGGCCGATTCCGCAACCGCCGCCGCGTCGATAGGGCTGGGATAGGTCGTGCCGCGAGCCTGCCGCAAGGTTGCGACATGATCAATGTTGACGCCCAATTCGATCATAATTGATGTAAGTCTTTGAGTAATTGCCGCGTATGCAGCGGCTGGCCGTCAAGATAATGGTTGAGTATGTAACGCATCAGCGCCTTGCTCTGTTGCCGGGTTGCGGCGCTCGAATAATCGTCCTGCTCCATGTCCAGCAGCGTTCGTCCCCGCAGTTGCAAACCGTGGCTGTGATGATGCCCTTCCAGTGCCACCGGTCCGCGTTCGATTTCATAGCGGTAATCTTCATCCGGGCTCACGGGCCTGCCGGATGCGACGTCTCGATTGAGTGTCAGGGCGTAGCCGAGTTCCTGCAGCATGCGCTGCTCGAAGCGCCGCAGCATGGGAATGTAATCCTTCCGGATGCTCAATGCAGTCAACGTTTCCTGATAGTATATGAATAATTGCTCGTGGGGGTCGTTGCGATGCAATAACCGCACCAGTAGTTCGTTGAGATAAAAACCACAGATCAGGGCTGTCCCCTGCAAAGGCAACTGGCCACCTTGCCATTCGGCCTTGTACAGAGTGCGCAATTCCGATTTCCCTCCCCAGCTAAGCTGTAGCGGCTGAAATGCCAGCAATAGGCCCCTGAGCGCTGATTTGGGACGCTTGGCTCCTTTCGCGATCAACGGCACCCGCCCGAAATTGCGGGTGAATGTCTCAACGATGAGGCTGGTCTCAAGGTAGGGGTAGGTATGCAGTACGAATGCGGGCTGGCTATCCTGCCGCTGTTTATCCGCTATTATCGTTTTATCGCCAATCGGGCCAGTCAATGTTTATTCATAACCGAGGTTTTTCAATACGTGCGCATCGTCGGCCCATCCGCTTTTCACTTTCACCCAGACTTGAAGATAGACTTTGCCGCCGAAGCTCTTTTCCATGTCCTTACGCGCCTGCGTGGCGATTACTTTAAGTTTTTCGCCATCCTTGCCGATGACAATCGCTTTCTGGCCAGCCTTGTCCACAATAATGGAGGCGTGGATTTTACGCAGCTCGCCCTCCGTTGTGAATTGGTCGATGGCAACGCTGATGGAATAGGGAATTTCTTCCCCCAGCAGGCGGAACAGTTTTTCACGGATCAGCTCAGCGGCGATGAATCGTTCACTGCGGTCGGTGACTTCGTCGTCAGCAAACACTGGCGGGCTTTGCGGCAGGTACGACCGGACGGCGCCGATTAAATCCGTTAGTTGCGTGCCTTGCTCGGCGCTCACCGGCACGATTGCGGAGAAGGTAAATTCCTTTGCCATCTTTTCGAGAAACGGAAGCAGCTTCGATTTGTCGGCCACCCGGTCTATTTTGTTGATGGCGAGAATGACTGGCTGATTTCGCTTGTTGTTCTGTTTGTTGCCGATGGGCAAGAGTTTCACCACTTGCCTGTCGCGATCATCGAAACGCAACGCCTCGATCACCAGTATCACCACATCCACGTCCCGCATGCTCTGGGTAACAGCGCGGTTCATTGCGCTATTCAAGCGATTTGCATACTGGGTCTGAAAGCCGGGGGTGTCGACAAAAATAAACTGGGATTGTGCGTCGGTGAGAATACCATTGATGCGGTGCCGGGTGGTTTGGGATTTTTTCGAGGTAATACTGATTTTTTGCCCGACCAGGCTATTCAACAGAGTGGATTTGCCGACGTTGGGACGCCCTACGATGGCGACGTAGCCGCTACGATAATTGGAATCGTCGGGATCGATGGTCATCGCCGGATATAACCGCCGGAGGAGGCAGTGCTTGTTTTCGCAAAAATAGAAAGAATTTTTGGCCTCATCCGCAAGCCGCTACCCGCATGGAGATATTTTTTCATAAGCTTCCTTCGCTGCTTCCTGCTCCGCTCCTCGACGGGAGGTGCCTTCACCCACCGTGCGAATATTGAGTTTCGGCACCAGGCACTCCACTTGAAATTGCTGCTGATGCGCTTCTCCTGTTGTGGCGATAACAGAATACTGCGGCAGCGGCAGCCTGCGGCTCTGGAGAAATTCCTGCAGGAGGGTTTTGGGGTCTTTGCCTAAAGTCTGGGGGTCCAATCCTTGCAGCAAGGGCGTAAAAAGGGCAATGACCACTTCCTCGGCCCGTGCAAATCCTCCATCAAGATAAATCGCTCCCAATACGGCTTCCAAAGCGTCTGCAAGAATTGAGGGACGCTGGTCTCCGCCGCTTTTGAGCTCGCCGTCGCCAAATCTGATCGCTTCTCCCAATTCGAGCGTCTGCGCCAACTCGGCCAGTGCTTGCTGATTGACCAGGTTGGCCCGAACTCGCGATAAATTTCCCTCGGTAAGATCGGGGAAATGCCTGAATATCAACCCGGCGACCGCGCAGTTGAGCACGCTGTCGCCGAGAAATTCAAGACGTTCGTTGTGCGGAAGGCTATGACTGCGGTGAGTCAGCGCCTGGCGTAGCAGCTCGGGATGGTTGAAGCGATAGCCGAGCTTTCGGCAAAGTCTGTCGCTGTTCATGTCCCGGTAAACTACGAACACCGTTCAAGATCATTTCGCTTCCAGCTACTCAATCGATAGTCCAATCCGCTTAAGGTCATTGAAGTTCCACCAGATCATGAACGCTTTGCCGACAATATTGCGCTCCGGGACGAATCCCCAATATCGGCTGTCGCTGCTGCTGTCGCGGTTGTCCCCCATCGTAAAATAATTCCCGGCGGGTACCTTGCAGGTAAACCCGTCGTCATCGTAAGTGCAATTTTCACGGTACGGAAACGGACGCACTCCCGCCAGCTGAATATCGGGAACTTCCGGATTGATAAGGATTTTATAGTCATGCTCGCCCAGCGATTCGGTAAAGCGCCGGCTGTAAATATACGTTAGTCCCGATTCCACGTAGGTATACTCTCCGTCAGGTTCCATCTTCACCGGAACGTCGTTGATACTCAAGTGCTTGTTGCGATAGGTAACTGTATCCCCAGGTACCCCGATGATGCGTTTGATGTAATCCATCGAAGGATTCTCCGGGTAACGGAACACCATGACTTCGCCCCGCTTCGGCTCGTTGACATCCATTATTTTAAGATTGATAACCGGCAGCCGGATGCCATAGGTGTATTTGTTTACCAGGATAAAATCCCCTACCAGCAGGGTTGGAATCATCGACCCCGAAGGGATCTTGAAGGGCTCCACCAGGAAGGAACGCAGAAAGAAAACGATAAGGATTACCGGAAAAAAGCTTTTCGGGTACTCAACCCACCAGGGTCCCTGAGCTTCCGGCGCGCGGCGGCGGCGCAGCACGAAGCGGTCAAGCAGCGAGATACCGCCGGTGATGATCAGCAGTATCAGCATGATGAGTGGAAAATTCATTCTTATTCCTTATTCTTTAAGTGAATAAAATCCATGCCGCATTTGTTCGTTATTTGTCGCCGACCTGCAAAATGGCAAGAAAGGCTTCCTGCGGAATTTCAACATTACCGACCTGCTTCATTCGTTTTTTCCCTGCCTTCTGTTTCTCCAGGAGCTTGCGTTTGCGGCTGATGTCGCCGCCGTAGCACTTGGCGAGCACGTTCTTGCGCAGCGCCTTGATGCTCTCCCTGGCAATGATGTGCGCCCCGATGGCCGCTTGCACCGCGATATCGAACATTTGCCGCGGAATCAATTCGCGCATCTTCTGCGCGAGTTCACGCCCCCGGTACTGGCTATTGGCGCGGTGCACGATCAGCGACAGCGCGTCCACTTTTTCGCCATTGATGAGTATGTCCAGCTTGATCAGATCGGAAGCACGAAATTCCTTGAATTCGTAATCCAGCGACGCATACCCGCGGCTGGTGGATTTCAGCCTGTCAAAGAAGTCCATCACGACTTCATTGAGCGGCATCTCGTAGGTAAGCATCACTTGCCTGCCCATGTATTGCATGTTTTTCTGGATTCCGCGCTTGCCGATGCAAAGCGTGATGACGGATCCGACATATTCCTGCGGAACCAGGATGGTGGCGGTGATGATCGGTTCGCGGATTTCCTCTATTTTAGAAAGATCGGGCATTCTGGATGGGTTGTCGATTTCGATTATCGTGCCGTCCCGCATGACGATCTGATACACCACTGTTGGCGCGGTGGTGATGAGATCCATGCCGTATTCCCGTTCGAGTCTCTCTTGTACGATATCGAGATGCAACAGGCCGAGAAAACCGCAGCGGAAGCCAAATCCCAGCGCTTGCGACGTCTCCGGCTCATATTGCAGCGATGAATCATTGAGTTTCAGCTTCTCCAGCGCATCGCGCAGGGCATCGTACTGATTGGATTCCACCGGATAAAGCCCGGCGAATACCTGGGGTTTTATTTCCTTGAAGCCGAGCAGCGGCTGGCTGGCGGGACGGTCCGACAACGTCACGGTGTCGCCTACCTTGGCGGATTTCAATTCCTTGATGCCGGAAATGATGAATCCGACTTCGCCCGCACTGAGTGATTCCCTGTTTCTTGATTTGGGTGTGAACACGCCGACCTGCTCGCACAGGTGAACAGCTTTGCTGGCCATGAGCAATATCCTGTCCCTGGGCCTAAGCACGCCGTCAAATATCCGCACCAGCATCACTACGCCAACGTAGTTGTCAAACCACGAATCGATGATCAGGGCTTTCAGCGGCGCGGCGGGATCTCCCTTCGGTGCGGGAATGCGTGCAATCACCGCTTCCATAATGTCCTGCACGCCCTCGCCGGTTTTGGCGCTGGCATGCAGCGCATCCTGGGCATCTATGCCAATGATATCTTCTATTTCTTTAATGACGCGCTCCGGCTCGGCTGCGGGAAGGTCAATTTTATTGAGCACGGGCACCACTTCCACGCCCTGTTCGATGGCGGTATAGCAATTGGCGACGGTCTGGGCTTCTACACCCTGTGATGCATCCACTACCAGCAGCGCGCCTTCACAGGCAGCCAGAGAACGCGAGACTTCATAGGAAAAGTCCACATGACCCGGGGTGTCGATCAGGTTAAGCAAGTATACGTTTCCGTCGCGCGACTTGTACTCCAGGGCGGCGGTCTGTGCCTTGATGGTAATTCCACGCTCGCGCTCCAGGTCCATCGAATCCAGCACCTGCGCCGCCATTTCACGGTCTGACAGGCCGCCGCACAGGTGGATGATGCGATCCGCCAAGGTGGATTTACCGTGGTCGATATGGGCAATGATGGAAAAATTACGGATGTGCTGCATCAGGGATCGGATGGATAATCAAAGTAGGTAGGGTGGTGGTACGGCGCGAGCACAACTAAAAAAGGGCACATACTGTGCCCTCCATGGCTCGACTCCCGCAGTTCTGCCTATATCCGGCAGGCCCTGTTTATTCAAGAAGCGTGCATTTTAGCGAATTTTGGGGAAATAAGCATCTAGCCCGGACATTCCCCGGCCGGCCCTCATGAATTTGAACCATGCCCTTTGGTAAATTCCATTTGCGCCCTCGACCTTCGCGAGCGCATCATCCCGCAATCTGGGGAAATATCCGGGCCAGCGCAACAGGATCGAGATGATAATGGCAAATTTCCTGCCCTCCTGCTACCAGTACCGGCACGCGTTCACCATAGCGCGACTTGAGATCGGCATTGCCATCCACATCCACGATTTCCAGGCGAAAGGAAAGCCCTGCCTGCAATTCCTTCAGGGCGGCGATCATGTCGTGACAAAGATGGCAATGCTCCCGGCTGTAAACGACCAATATCAAAGGATCGGACATTCCGCCGGGAGTGGGTGCGGTAGCTGGCGTTCTACCTATTGTCGGCTCCGTTCAGTTTCATCGTAATGAAAGTCGCGGTATCGCCCCGTCTTACCAGTAACGCGATACTGCGTCCTTTCTCGATTTTGTTGAGTAGCTGGTTGAATTGATCGACCGACTTGACGTCCTGGTTATTCATGCTGAGAATCACGTCGCCGGGTCGGATACCGGCACGGCTGGCAATACCAGGCACCATATCTTCCACCAGCAAGCCGTTGCTTATTTCCAGTTGCTGCTTCTGCTCGGCGCTCAGTTCGCTCAGGCTCAGCCCGATACGATTGGCATCCGGCGCCTTGCCCCGCTTCCCGCCGCGGCTGGCTGCTCTCTCGTCCGGCGGCATTTCGTCCACTGTCACCGTCAGCTCCTTGGTGGTGCCGTTCCGCCACACCTGCACCGGCACCTTTGCTCCCGGCTTGGTAGAACCTACGATGCGCGGCAGATCGCCGGAGGCATCCACGATTTTGCCATCAAATTTCAGAATAACGTCTCTCGCTTCGATACCCGCTTTCTCCGCGGGTCCATCCTTTTGTACCGATGCAACCAGCGCACCGGTGGGTTTGGGCAATCCGAAAGATTCGGCGAGTTCCTTGGTGACTTCCTGGATCAGTACGCCGATTCTGCCGCGGCTCACTTTGCCGCTGGCGATCAATTGATTGGAAATATCCGTGGCCAAGTCGATGGGAATCGCAAATGAGAGGCCCATGAAACCGCCGGTACGGCTGTAAATTTGCGAATTAACGCCTACCACTTCGCCTTTCATGTTGAACAACGGTCCGCCGGAGTTGCCGGGATTGATCGCCACATCCGTCTGAATGAAGGGCACGAAATTTTCCTGTGCCAGCGAGCGCCCCTTGGCACTGACGATGCCGGCGGTGACGGAGTTTTCAAAACCGAAGGGCGAGCCGATTGCCACGACCCATTCGCCAACCTGGAGTTTATTCGGATCGCCTTGCGTCACCTTGGGCAAGCCGGTGGCTTCGATTTTAAGGAGCGCGATATCGGTCCTTCGATCGGCGCCGATCAGCTTGGCGCGGAATTCCCGCTTATCGGTCAGCTTCACCGTAATTTCCTCGGCGGCATCCACGAGGTGCGTATTGGTCACGACATAGCCGTCCGCGCTGATGATGAAGCCGGAGCCCAGCGATTTTGATTCGAAGTCCTTGGGCATGCCCCCACCGCCGCTAGGCGGCCCGCCAGGCGGCATATGGCGCCGGAAGAACTCAAAGAACGGGTCATCCTCCGGAATGCCCGGCATTTTCGGAAAAAACCGGTCGCTGGCAATACTCGGCGCTTGAACGGTACTGATATTCACTACCGCAGCACCATGTTTCTCAACAAGTTCTGTAAAATCCGGCAATATCTGGGTTTGTGCGGACAAAGAGGAAGATAATCCAGCGGAAGACAACCCGAATAGCGCCACCAGAATAAATTTAGCTATCATTTTTTCTGTCCTTAATAAAAATGAGAATAAATAAACCTCAGATTGAGATACCAACCCGAATTTCCGCCAATCCATAAAATGCCTGGATTTGAAGCGTGCAAGGCGCTTGAATGAAACGCGATTTAACCTGACTCCAGCATTTGGACCTTGTAGCGAATTCACCGGAAATGAGGGTCATGCGATGCAAAAAGTTCTTGTAGCCCGCTGCGGTCCGAGCCGAAAAATGGGTGAAAAGCGAGCTTCCGTTTTTCGAGGCGATGACATTCACGCTGTTTTGCTATTTACCACTCTTCCAATTTTGTTCGATGCGCCTGGCTCCATTTGACTCTCATTTGACTCTCATTTGACTTTATGGCTGATCACCGAATTGCCAATTTGCATGACCGTGGCCGGCGGCACTTCGCCTACCGTCGTCACAACGTTATCCGCTACCGTGCGGATATAGATATTGATGGCGCCCTGGCTGGGCGAGAATCCATCGATCGGGGGAAAAGAATGCTTTGATAGCGGTTCGATGAATACGGATACTGCGGCGAGACCGTCCGATAATGCAATATGGCTGACGGGCAACGACTTTGCGGAGAGATTACGTTTCATTTCTATAATCTTTTTGAACCCCTGCGGCGCATCCTGCACCTTCCAGCCCAGCTTTCCGCTTCCTATGGTGGATGAGACCAGATTGGTCGTGCGCCAATCCGCGGCTTTTGCCGAATAGTCGGACTTCAATAGTTCTTTGTCTATCTCGCCACCAATTTTCAATTGGGTAAATACAAATTGTTCCACCACCCGGTCTTTATCCATTACCGCGGCTTTCAGCAGCAAGCCGGTATGCGGGTCCACCCACCACTTGTGGCCATAGCGCTTATCATCCCTGGGTACCAGTTCAATGACCTGGCAGGCGTAGCCGCTGACGCGCTCCTGTCCACCTTTTTTAACGATATAGCTATCATCGAGATTCGTTAACGGCTGGGGCAGCAATGCCGGAAAAACGGTCTGCAGCCAACGTTTTTCAGTCACGACAGTCTTGCTTTCCGGCAAATAACATCTCATCTCATCGTTGTTACGGATGATCTCCCTGGGCGCGCCGTCGAGCACCTCGGTTTTTTCATGCTCGCCCGCATCATCCACCATGTGGATAATGCGGGAAGTTTCAATGTGGTTGCCGGACGAATAGACGAAAGTACCGGTGTAGTTGTAGTTACGGGGAGCGGCGGCGATCTTTTGCAGCCAGTTCAGGACTTCTGTGGACGAGCTGGAGAAATGCTGGGCAAAGACAGGCGGAATGATGCTGGATGCCAGCAGCAGGGCAGCCAGTGCAACGCGTGTCATCTGGGAGGATTTTCGCGCGATTCGGCAACCGTGAGCACATAAGGCGCTGTGCCATGCATCGCAGTACTCGGTGAGAATTGCCGGTGCGCCAGCAGGTAATCGTTGATTTGCGCCGGGTCGGGCAGTGATGCTGAAACAGGAACAACAGCGGGAGCTGCTGGTAACGCAGCTGTATTTGTTGCCGGGTTAGCGGCTGCGGGAGCCGATCTGTCTTCGGCAAGGTGGTTTTCGGTCAAACGATCCGGGGTCTGCAGGTTCATTAATCCAATCATTGCTACCGCCGCTACCGAAGCCGCCGCTGCAAATACTTTAGTCTTATGTCTTATTGCAGGGCGAGGCGCAAGGACTGTTGGCTCAGCGGCCAGCCTTGCCCTGACGCGCCGCGTAATATCTGCGGGCATTGCCTCCGTCTGTCCCAAAGCATCGCTGATCAGATGATAAACTGTCCATTCATCGCGGAGTTCATCCGCTTTCTTGAGTTGAGCAATGACAGCGGCTGCGGCCTCAGGATCCAACTCGCCATCCATCAACGCCGATATTTCATTTTTCATGCTACCACCTCTTATCTTTGCCGGTCCCCAGCAAGGGCCGTAATTTTTCCGCTATGGCTTCCCGGGCGCGAAATATTCGTGATCGCACCGTACCGATGGGACAGTTCATGATGACTGCAATTTCCTCATAACTCAGTCCCTCAATCTCTCTCAATGTAATTGCCGTGCGCAATTCTTCGGGCAGTTCATGCAAGGTCTGATTCACCGTCTGCGCGATCTGTTTGCTCGTCAGTTCACTTTCCGGCGTGTTCATCTCACGTAAATGGCCACCTTCCTCGAAGCCTTCCGCATCTTCACTATCAAATCCGTTACTGGTAGTCGGCGCCCGCCGCCCTTGCGCCACCAGAAAATTCTTCGCAGTATTAATCCCAATCCTGTACAGCCAGGTATAAAACGCGCTGTCACCCCGAAACGACGGTAGCGCCCGGTAGGCCTTGATAAAGGCTTCCTGCGTCACGTCTTCCACCTCGGCTGCATCGCGGATGAATTGCGACAGCAACCGCGCCAGCTTGCGTTGATACTTGACCACCAGCAGATCGAACGCTTGTTTGTCGCCGCGTTGCGCGCGTTCCACCAGCTGCTGATCGATTTCCCGGTCACCCATCCCGCCTGACCCCTGAATATTATGATTTATATTTGGATTGCCACGTTATGACGTTGCCACCCAAGTATACCCGTTCAAAGGTCATCGAGGAAATCACCAAGGCATACTGTGCCCGGTCTGTAGCAAGAGACAACAGGCAATCTGAATTAGTTCACTTGAAAACGTGGTTATTAGGTAAAGATGTAGAGGCTGGACGAAAACCCCAGTTTGCTATCAGTCTGTTATGATTTCCTGTTCCAAGGAAAAAAACCATGCAAACCCAGGTTTCCCAGATTCATTTCGATACGCTGATCATCGGCAGTGGCTTGGCTGGCCTTACCCTTGCGCTCAACCTGGCGCAAAGCAGGAGGATAGGGCTGGTCACAAAACAGGCGCTACTGGATGGGGCCAGCGGCTGGGCGCAGGGGGGGATTGCCGCGGTGCTATCGGAAGAAGACTCGCCCGAGACACATATCCGGGACACGCTTGCCGCGGGTGCGGGTCTCTGCAACGAGGCGGTGACGCGTTACGTGGTGGAAAATGGTCCGCGGGCCATCCAGTGGCTTATCACCCAGGGCGTGCCGTTCACCCGCGATCATGGCAGCGAAACGGGTTATCACCTGATGCGGGAAGGCGGCCATAGCGTGCGGCGCGTGATCCACGCGGCGGATACGACGGGGCAGGCGGTGCAACGGACTCTGAGCGAAAAAGCGCGCACGCATCCGAATATCACGGTGCTTGAACATCATGTCGCGATCGATCTCATTACTGGCGCCAAATTGGTCCACCCCGGCAGGAATGGGAATCGCTGCTATGGGGCCTATGTGCTGGACAGCGCGGCGGGCAAAGTCAACACGATCGCTGCCCATAACACGGTTCTTGCGACCGGCGGCGCCGGCAAGGTGTATCTCTACACCACCAATCCCGATACCGCCACCGGCGATGGCATCGCCATGGGCTGGCGCGCGGGCTGCCGCGTGGCGAATATGGAATTCGTACAGTTCCACCCCACCTGTCTTTATCATCCTCATGCCAAATCCTTTCTGATCAGCGAGGCGGTGCGAGGCGAGGGCGGTCTGCTGAAGCTTCCCGATGGCTCGCGCTTCATGCTGCAGCACGATGCGCGTGCGGAGCTTGCGCCGCGCGATATCGTCGCCCGCGCGATTGACTTTGAGATGAAGAAACGGGGGCTTGACTGCGTTTATCTGGATATCTCCCATAAGCCCGCAAACTTCCTCAGGGAACACTTCCCCAACATTTATAGCCGCTGCCTGGAGTTCGGCATCGATATCACCAGGCAGCCCATTCCCGTCGTGCCCGCCGCGCACTACACCTGCGGCGGCATCGTCACCGGCTGGGATGGCAAGACCGACCTGGAGAATTTGTACGCCATCGGCGAAACCGCCCATACCGGCCTGCATGGAGCCAACCGGCTAGCGAGCAACTCGCTGCTGGAATGCCTGGTTTTCGGCCAGGCGGCAGCCGAGGACATTACCAGCCAACCCTCCGCACCGCCCGCCGAGCTGCTGCAATGGGACGAAAGCCGCGTTACCAATGCCGATGAGGAGGTCGTCATTTCACACAACTGGGATGAACTGCGGCGCTTCATGTGGAGTTATGTGGGCATTGTCCGCACCAGCAAGCGCCTGCAGCGCGCGCAGCACCGCATCAAGCTGCTGCACGAAGAAATCAACGAGTATTACGCCAATTTCCGCGTCACCAGCGACCTGCTGGAATTGCGCAATCTTGTGGATACCGCTGACCTGATCGTGCAGAGCGCCATGCTGCGCCACGAAAGCCGCGGCTTGCACTACAGCCGGGATTATCCCGAGCTGCTGCCGGAGGCGCGGGATACGGTGTTGAAACGGTAGCGTGTTTGACGTGCGGCATCAATGCACGGGTTGACGCAAGCCGTACAGGAAGCGGAATCACCAAAACGTGTTGAAGAAACAACGGAAGCAATGGGTGCATTTGCCATTGAGCAACCCGCGTACCAGGTACAGGTATCCACGGCGTCTCAACATAATGGACAGCTCCGCCTGACCGGTCGGCAACGGCTGGCGGAGCGATCGGTCTTGGCCGCGCCTTCTGTTAGTACTTGTCGCCCAGCGTACCCTTGATTTTCCGGGCATGCTCAAGGTGCGAGACAAGCGACGGGTAAACCTTGACCAGCAAGGCTTTCAGTTCCTCGTTCTTGACACTGGGCACCAGCTTGTTGTCAGCCACATTGATTACCTTTTCGTGGAGGGTGATTTCACCGTCGATGTAGGCTTTGTCGAATTCCTTGCCGCTCAGATCCTTTAATTTATCGAGGTTCTTTTTGCCGTCTTCCTTGAGGCTCTGGCTGATCGCATTATCCTTCGGCGTTACACCAAGTTTTTTTACGAGATCCTTCGCCTGCTGGTTGACGTCGGTGTGTTCGGAAATCATCCGGTGAGCGTAGCCATGAACATCCTCATGTTTTGCCTTTTTCTTTGCAAGATTACCGGCCTCAATATCAACGTCGTTGGCCGTAACGACAATGTGGGCAATTTCGGCATCATTGAGGTCGCCTTTCATACCTTCTGTTTGGGCGGTAGCGGTAAACGCGGGGAGCGTCAGGGAAATTGCCAGCACGGCGAGCAAATTTTTCATTGTTTCTTCTCCTTGATTGATGTGTTCGAATGAGCGTTTCGCCAATAAAACATTGACTCGGTAATAATGGAGGGCCGCGCAAGTCGCTTCTGTTCGCTAGCAGACACAAAAGCTGTTTCTGCTAAATTCTGCTAAATCTTGCAAAATCAGAAATAAGGTCGCGAGGAGAAGGATATTGATGAGAGGGAGCGGTTCGCCATTTACCGAGCTCATCCATCCCCGGTTTTTACGCCAGTGGCGAGCTGCCAGTTTTTCTGGCCCGCAAGTCCGGTCTCGGGAAGCGTATATTGAAGGGGCATTCAATCTCCCCCGCATACCGCTGCCGTATCGATCGAGAACTCGCATGGCGTCAACCTCCCTTTCCAGCGTTCGCGGTCCATCGGCCCGGTACATCCGGCATCTTCCAGTAAAGCATGTGTGCCAACTGCATCGCAGACGAGCACCACCGAGTGCCGATCCTTGCGCAGCACCTTTACCCGGTAGCCTTTGAAATTTTCCAGTAGTACCGGGTCATGCCCGGTTGCCAGCGCGAGCAATTCGCTTTCGCCAAGTTCCGGTGGAGGATTCTTGTAGCGCACTGTCGATTCCACCGCGGCTGACAATTTGGTCAGCGCGGAAGCCTTCACATACATTTCCTCGCTGTCGGGATATTTTTGGCTGGACGCGCACGCCGCCAGGATAGAGACCGCAATCACGACGGCAGTTGTTGTTTTCCTGGTCACGATCATGCCGGCCCGCTCCAATAGACGTAGGTCCCATTGTGGTTTTTTCCCGTATCAAGGTTCCAGTTATCGATTGCGGTCTGATACAGGGTGTCATTTTTGAACACGGCGCTGGCGATCAGCGACCACACTCCAAGCACATTTTCCATCGCCCGGTCGAATATCTCGTCATAACTCATGGCGCCGAGGGGCGTAGCCAGGTTCTCCAAATACTGCGTATCGAGATCGGCAACGGCCGGATAGGCGAGGCCGATATTGGCGGCAACATGGCGCGCAAACGGAGGGAGCACATTTCCTTCTTCCGCCTTATCGACGATAGCCTTGAATGCGCCGTGCCAGTTATCGATGATGGGGGGATTGGTTCGATATAGCGCTGAATAACAGGTTTCCAGCATGCTCTGCCAGGTGTTTACGACTGCCGGGTCCAGTTTCCCGCTATCGGGTTTATCGCAGCATCCCCAGATTCCCGAATCCAGGTGTTCGGACAGCCCTATCTCACCTACATTCAATCGCTGAAAGATATGGGCATCCTGATGCATTTCGCACACCCTGTGCTTATCCTTGTTCTTCTGGTATTCGCCTACTTTCAGTTCAACAACTGGATGGATCGTGGCATCCGTTACCAGGTGGCTGGCATATCCCAGCAGCCAGGAAAACGCCTTCTGCCGCTGCGCGCCATCCAGTGTTTTAATCAGGCCGATTCCTGTTTTAATCATATCGCCGGTTTTTTCGTAGTGCATCCGGTCGGCCCAAGGGGCGGCATCAGGATGAAGGATGTCGAGGTAAGGGTAATCCGGGCTGACTGCGCCAAGCTCGCAGAAGCGGAAATAATCCAGTACCGGGATGATCGCTTGAGGGATAAACCCGTGCTTCTCAAGCCGGACGGGTTCCCTGACCAGATTCACCACAGTAAGATGTGCATACGCACCTGGCATTATCGCTCCATCGCTTTATAGCCATTGGCTGTTTTCCTGGCTGTCGGCGTGCGGCCTTGCTTCCCCTTGTATCTTGCCAGCCTTTGGGCAAGAATATCCTGCTCGCGATGGTACCGCTGAGGATTCAAACCGAGATCAAGGTATCCCCGGGCAAGTGCCGGCCGCTTAAGTCGACGCTTGTTGAAAACTTTGGATAACTGGCAAGCGGTTCCATACTCGCGGCCCATACTCTTCAGCTTCACCTCTTGTTCACCATATCAAAGACATTTCCAGGTGAATATTGCACCAAAACCCTCTGAATTACTATTTTCAGGGACCACGCACTGCCGGCAGAGGCGGTGTTTAGCGTACTTAACGACCAAGGTTTTGAATGTTCAGTTTTTTTGAAAAAGTAATTTATCCCTATCCCGAAACGACGGACAGGATCCCGCCCAGGGGTTTTTTAGCTTTCGTATGGGAGGCTACCGATGGCGTGCGGCGGTATCTGGTTGCCATGATCCTGCTGACCGCATCCATCGGCGCGTTTGAGGCGCTGTTATTTGCCATGCTGGGGAAGGTTGTCGACTGGCTGAACGATACACCGCCTTCCCGTCTATGGGAACAGGAAGGGCATATGCTTCTCCTGTTTGCCGGGCTATTGATTGGGAGCGGTTTGCTGGTCGGATTGCAAAATCTTGTCAAGCACCAGGTGTTGGGAGGAAATTTTCCGATGCGGCTGCGATGGAATTTTCACCGGCTGATGCTTAATCAAAGCATGAACTTTTATCAGGATGAATTTGCCGGCCGGGTAGCGGCCAAGGTCATGCAAACGGCTCTGGCGCTACGCGACGTCTGCTTTATTTTGGGGGACATTCTCGTCTATGTGACGATTTACTTTTTTACGCTGGTTGCGGTGGTCGGCAGTTTTAATACCTGGATTTTGATCCCTTTTCTGGGATGGTTTGTCCTCTATCTTTTTGCATTGCGGTATTTCGTGCCGCGGATGAGCCGAGTGTCCCAATCCCAGGCCGACGCCCGTTCTCTCATGACGGGGCGTATCAGCGATGCCTACACGAATATCGCGACCGTAAAACTTTTCTCGCATGCCGGCAGGGAAGCGAGTTATGCAAGGTCGGCCATGCAGGAGTTTCTAAAAACGGTGCATAGCCAGATGCGGTTAGTCTCCACTTTTGAAATTGCCAATCAAATTATCGGAGCGATTCTTGTCATCAGCGCGGTTGGCCTGGCTTTGCTGTTGTGGACCGAAGATCAGATAGGCGTCGGTGCGGTTGCCGCCATCGGGGCAATGACGCTGCGGCTTAACGGCATGTCTCACTGGATCATGTGGGAAATGGCTTCGTTGTTTGAGCAGGTGGGTACGGTCCGGGACGGTATCAGCACGTTATCTCGCGCGCATATGGTGACCGATTATCCGGATGCCAAACCTATCCGGATCGATCATGCAGATATCAGGTTTGAGGATGTCGTATTTTGCTATGGGGGGAATATTCCGGTAATCAACCATCTTTCACTGCATATCAGGCCGGGTGAGAAAATTGGATTGGTGGGACGCTCAGGCGCCGGCAAGTCAACCATCGTAAATTTGCTGCTTAGATTCTATGACGTCGAGCAGGGACGCATATTGATTGACGAACAGGACATCAAATATGTTACCCAGCTCAGTTTGCGCGCCAATATCGGGATGGTCACCCAGGATACGTCACTCATGCATCGCTCGGTGCGGGATAATATCCTGTACGGCCGGCCGGAGGCGACCGATGCGGATATGATCGCTGCCGCGAAGCGGGCCGAAGCGCATAGCTTTATTGAAGGCCTGAATGATCCGATGGGGCGCAAAGGCTACGATGCGCATGTGGGTGAGCGTGGAATAAAACTTTCGGGGGGTCAGCGCCAGCGAATTGCAATCGCGCGCGTCATGCTGAAAGATGCCCCCATACTTTTGCTCGATGAAGCGACGAGCGCATTGGACTCCGAAGTGGAGTCGGTGATTCAGTCGAGCCTGTACCGATTGATGGAAGGCAAGACAGTGATAGCGATAGCCCATCGCCTGTCAACTGTTGCAGCGATGGACCGCCTGATCGTGATCGATAAGGGCCGCATCGTGGAAGAAGGAAGTCATCAGAACCTCATCGCGTCCGGGGGGCTTTATGCGCGCCTGTGGAACCGCCAAAGCGGCGGGTTCCTGGGGGAAGACGCATAGCGTTTTGAGGACTAGCTCCCCTAGCTTGGAATCAGTCTGGCAATCATATAGATTTAGCCCAACCATTATCCGAACCAGATATCCACTTAAGTTCAGGCATTACGGCTCAAGAAAAATATAAACCTCAATGGAAGGAAAGCTTTTTTCGTAAGATTTCCTGCTTGAAGGCGTCGGTACCGCGCCTGTGACAGATGAGGTGGTTGATACTTTTCTTGGCGATCTCAAGCAGATCTATAGGCGGAAAATAAATCTTAAAAGAAAACCGAGCCGACTATCCTAAGGTAGATTGTCCATTGAAATTGGAAAGCTTCAGCAATTTATAGAGAATGAGTTTTTAATGAAAACATATGTAACTCAAGAAGTTAGACCTAAGGATATTATGATTGGCGTTGAAATGCTAAAGGATACGGCAATCATTCATAAGTGTCTGGATTTCGAGGAGAAACGCCTAATTTCATCAAAGACATATCTCGAATGGGCTCAATGTGGTTACGATGAGGCGAGCAACTATGGATTAAATAGCTGTATTTCTAACGCGAAGCTAGCGGTATGCAGCAAACTTGATAATCTACTCATTACAAATCATCTCGGTAAAATCCTAAAAAAAAACTATCCACATAAAATTGAAGTACTAGAAAAAATCGGAATATCGATACCACCCGTTGTACACGAATTAATAATTGAGCCACGTAATGAACTTGAACATAGATATTCGTTACCGGATCGAAAACGGGCCAGAAACGCATTAGATGTCGCGAAGCTTGCTATATCGGGGATCTCTGATGAGTTCGGTAGAATAATAGCTCTCAATTGGACGGCAATTATGTTTTTAGGACTTGCGGTAGAGGAGGCTACGGAATTTCCGGGTTGGAACAGCAAAGAGTATTCGCGATGGAGTGCCGAGACGGTCCTTTTCATAGATGTGTTTAATAAAGTGCCTAAAGCGCTACTTATTAATGAAGCATCTCAAGAGATCCGCTTTGCGAGTTTGGATAGATTTAGTACCGAAGAAACTATCACATTCGCTCAAATATTACGTTCTATAGATCAATATGGAAAAGGCGTACCAAGTCGCTTGGGAGGCACATTTCGGCAAGGAGCTTCACATAGGCCAGAAATATATAAGCATCTAAGAAACGTAGCCGGCTTTTGAAGTGTACAGTCGTCGGCAGAGGGAGATCTTAGGGCAGATAGTCAGATCAGGTATCAAGCTCTACATCGGCCTCGGGCTTGACGCCTGACCGGATGGCCGCTTCACTCAGGGAGGGCAGGCAAAGTTCGATGAAGCGGTAGGCATAACCGCGCAGGTAATGGCCGCGCCGAACGGAGATATTTGTCGTATTTTTCTCGAATAGGTGCGAACTGTCGAGCAGGTGGAGCCGGGTATCCCGTGCGGGATTGAATGCCATTGAGGCAACAATCCCCACCCCCAGCCCGAGCTCGACGTAAGTCTTGATGACGTCAGCATCAAGCGCCGACATCGCGATGTCGATCATCAGTCCGGCCTTTGCAAATGCCTCATCAATTCCTGTCCGGCCGGTGAAGCCTTCGTGGTAAGTGATAATCGGGAACTCGGCAATCGCTTCAAGCGTGAGCGGATGGTTCGACTCCAACGGATGCCCGGGCGGCACGATGACAGCATGGTGCCAGGAATAATAAGGAAATGACGCCAGTTCCGCAACGCTCTCCAGCGCTTCCGTAGCGATGCCGATATCCGCGACGCCGTCGAGCAGCATCGAGACGATTTCACCGGGGCTGGCCTGATGCAGGACGAGATGCACCTGGGGAAATGCCTTCTTGAATTGCGCCACCACGGAGGGCAGCGCATATCGTGCCTGCGTATGGGTGGTGGCAATCGTCAGCCGTCCCTGCTCCCGGTTGCTGAATTGTTCGGCCAAGCGCTTGACGTTTTTTGCATCGAGCAGGATGCGCTCCACGATCTTTACCAGTTCCTTGCCGGGATCAGTCAATCCAAGCAACCGTTTGCCCTTGCGCACGAACAGTTCAATGCCCAATTCATCTTCCAGATCCTTGATGTGCTTGCTGACGCCGGATTGAGAAGTAAACAGGGCATTGGCTGCCTCGGTCAGGTTGTAATTCTTTCGAACCGTTTCGTGGATAATGCGTAACTGCTGGAAATTCATGTTGTGATCCGTCCCGTCTGTGCCGCAGCTAAAATTTCTCATATGGTGAATCTGGGGTCTCGGCAGGCCAGATCACCCACCGTTTTTATTGTGTCGCCCTGGCTCAAAATTATTAGTCCCGTGCCAGGAGGCACTGCATGGAAATGAGAGCGCATCAATCCGCGTTTTTCGCGTCTTTCCACTTCCATCGCAACAGTACGCGCAGTTGCCTGAACTCTTCCGCGTCGATTCCATCCGGCAGGATCACTACGCTGCGTGCGGGAAACCGTTGCCACGGCAGCAAGGATGCCCTCAGCTCCATGGGCTTCCAATCGAGCACCGCCAGGTAAGGCGCAACAAAGCTGCTGCCCAGCAGCATGCAGGGAATGCGTTCTCCGTGCCGTGTTTCAAGGGTGCAAACCATTTCGTCCGACAGTTCGAGAGACACCACCGATCCCGGAGAACGCAGCAGCGCGTAATGCCTCAAATAGAAAATCAGGCTGGCAGCCAATATAACGGTGCCTATCAACTTGGCTGCCATGGGCAACATCAACGGCCAGAGAATGCCGATAGCGAAAAAATGGGCAAGACTCAGCGTCATGGCGAGGCGTATGGAGCGGTCGAGACGAATGATGAGCGAAGGAGCAACCATAAGCAATTATCGCACTCTTGGGCAGCTTGCCGAGCTTAAAGAGCCAATTTTTCGCACGGTTCTTCAATTCGTTCTTCAAGTCCGGAGGCTGGCGGCAATTAGCCGTTTATCCGAACCCTGTATTGGCCGTATAATGAATTTTCCTTTCACCAGCCATTCGTTGTCGCGCATGAATTTCACATGGCAAGCCTATCTGCAAAGTCGCAACGCGGTGATTCAAGACGGTCGCGTCGTGAACTATGGGAATAGCGCCGCCGAGCTGGAGACCGTTCGGTCCGCTACCGTACTGGCCGATCTTTCGCACTTTGGCCTGATTCATTTTACGGGTGAGGATGCCCAATCCTTCCTGCAAGGTCAGCTGACTTGCGACGTCAGAAAGATCGACACCGCCGCTGACCGTTCGACCGCTCTCTATGGGGGTTATTGCAATCCCAAAGGCAGGATGCTGGCAAGTTTTCTAATCTGGCACCTCGTATTCCCTGGCGCCAATGGTTATGTCATGCAGTTGCCGGCGGCATTGCGGGCGGCTATCCAAAAGCGCCTGTCCATGTTTGTCCTGCGCGCTAAAGTCGGGTTGTCCGATAGTAGCGATGCATGGATACGCATCGGCGTAGCCGGGAGCCATGCCCATGCGTTAGTGCGGGAAATTCTGGGCACCGCTCCGGTCTCGCATCTGGAAGTGATCCATGCTCAGCAGGGAAGTGTAATCCGTCTTGGGCAAGATCGTTTTGAACTCGTCATCGCTCCCGCGTACGCTCCCGTCGTGTGGGAGCGCTTGAGCAAAGACGCCATGCCGGTGGGAGCGCCCTGTTGGGACTGGCTGGAAATAAAAGCCGGCGTTCCGGTGATTACTACTGCCACTCAGGAGCATTTTGTACCGCAGATGGTAAATCTGGAGGCGCTCGGGGGGGTAAGTTTCCAGAAAGGCTGTTATCCTGGACAGGAAATCGTCGCTCGCACCGAGTATCTGGGTAAAATCAAGCGTCGCATGGTTCTTGCCAATATCCCGGTGCCGGCATCGTCCACAATAACGCCGGTTGCCGCCGGAGACGAGCTGTTCAGTACCGATATGGGGGAGCAATCTAGCGGCACGGTGGTCAACGCGGCTCCTGCGCCGGGCGGCGGATTCGATGTGTTAGCTGTCACACAGACAAACAGCATTGAAGCCGGTAAAATTTTTTGGAGGTCTTTAAGCGGTCCCCAGCTTGAGATCATGCCACTACCTTATTTAGCGAACGCCTGAGGGTTTTCCCAGGGGAAAAGACATACATCAGTGACGCTTTTTATTTGTCGGCGGAAAGGGGCAAGACCAGCGCCATGCTGTGAACACAGCATTGCCCGCGCAATCGCGGGGGAGCCGCCGAAAAATCCCTTTCTGATGGGTAATCCGTCAGAGTCGCTTCATCGATTTTCAAAGGGTTCCGCTAACCAGTTATCGTGACAGGTTTTGCTAACGCCTGGCGGCGGAGAGATGGAGTGGCAGGCCAAGTTGGCGTTTCATTTCTTCCATGCCCGGCATCCCGTCAGCTGCCTGTGGAAATAAACGGAAAATATTTAGCTCTGAATTCAGCGAGTGGCTGCGCTTTTTACCCATTTTCAACGCAGCGCCAGGACCCGCGGAGGCTTTTTTGCCGCCTGCTCTTCACCTTTTTAATGAGACCGCTACAACTGCCGGATTTTGGTTAATCACAAAATGCTGTTTCTCCGTTTCCTCATTTACCGCCTGTTGCCGTCATTGATGCTCATGGTGCCGACCGTGTTTGCCGATACCCTGGAACAGCGCGACATCGTGTTCTACTACGGAAGCCGTCCTCCGGTGGAAGATTTGCGTCATTTCGACCAGATCGTCATTCAACCCAGCCAGATTTTGCCGCATGAGAAAACAGCGTTGTTGAACCTGGACTCGCTGATATTCGCTTACGTTTCATTCGGCGAGATCGCGCGCAACAGCGAGGATATGGCGCGTATCAAAACCAAATGGTCGATCGGCGTTAACCCGGCATGGAATAGCCTGGTGATGGACATGACTGATCCCGGCTGGCACGAATATCTGCTGGAGCAGCATTTCGACCGCCTGTGGCGCGCCGGATACCGTGCGTTTTTTCTCGATACCGTTGATAGCTATATGCTTGTAACCAGCGAAGGAAAAATCCGCGAGGAGCAGGAAAAAGGGCTGGTTGCGTTGCTGGCGGAGATAAAGCGGCGTTTTCCCGGTTGCAAGCTCATTCTTAACCGCGGTTTCGAGGTACTGGACCGCGCCAGCCAGTATGCCGATGGAATGGTTGCGGAATCGCTCTTTCATGGTTTCGACCCGGTCACCGGCAAGCATGCGCCGACCAAGGAAGAAAATCGTGAATGGCTGATCAAGCAGCTGAAGCGCGCGCAAGATGAATTCAAGGTACCGATTACCGTGCTGGATTATGTCGAACCGGGAGACTGGATCGAAGCCGAAAAAACAGCGCGTAAAATTGTCGAGCTCGGATTCATGCCGTGGGTGGCCAACGGCGATCTCACCTGGCTGGGGCATGGTCGCCTGCGTTTGGCTCCCCGCAAACTGCTGGCTATCGTGAGCGGAACGCCTTCACAGCAAATGGACCAGGAGTTGTTCAAGCATGCCGCAATGCCGCTGGAATATCTTGGCCTGGCTCTCGATTATTGGTATGTCGACCAGATTCCCTTGCCAATCGAGCCGCTCGTCGGCCGTTATGCCGGCATCATTGCATGGCTGCCCGAAGACAGCGAGGGCCGCTATGAGAGCGTCTGCGCGCATTTGAAAACCGAAGTTGAGTCGGGTTTGCCGGTGGTGTTCATGGGCCATTTGCCCGCGGGCGTTGCCTGCCGGAGCTTGATCAATTATCAAGGGGAGCTGCAACCCACAACGCACAAACTTCAACTTGGCAACGCCAACCAGCGCCTGGGCCGGCCAGCCATAGCGCCGGTGGTGGGCAGCGGCACGCCCGATGTCCGTATTCCCGATGGGAAAGACGCGTGGTTGACGCTGACCGACGGAGTCAACCTGTTTCACCCGATTGCTGTCGGCGCGTGGGGAGGGTATGCGTTGCACCCCCACATAATGACCGAAAGCGCGTCCGGCCGGCGCGAATGGCTGCTGGATCCCTTTTCTTTTTTTAAAGCCGCGTTGCGCCTGCGGACGCAGCCCGTGTTTGATTTAACGACAGAAAACGGACGCCGGATGGGCATTGTCGAGGTGCGTGGCGATCGCCTGTTCGCGAAAGACACGCAAAATGTTGAAGTCATCGACCGGCTTCAGGCATGGATCGAAAAACGCATGACGCCTATAACGCTAGGTGTCATCGAAGCTGAGGTAACCAGCGAAAGCCAGCGCGGCAAAGTCCAGCAACTGGCGGCCATGCCGCAGGTTCGATTGGCCAGCCATACGTACAGCCATCCTTTCTACTGGGGAATATTCGAGGGAAAAAAGGACGCCGACCAGCAGCCTTATCGCTATGGCGTATTCATGGAGGGTTATGCGGCGGAAATGACGCGCGAGACCGCGGGCACCATTGAATTTCTGCAATCAGTGGCACCCGACTCACCGTTGTTGCTGATCTGGTCCGGCGATGGGAAGCCTGGTCCGGCCGCCCTGGCGGCTGCGGAAAAAGGTGCTCTGCCGCATTATGGCGGCGGCGGCTTGAGTTGGCAGAGCGGGCTGTTATCGTTAGCGGATCTTTTTCCGACGCTGCGCCCAACGTATTGGGGTACCCAGGTGTTGACGCCCTTAATCGGCGAGCCATTGTTTGCACGGCTTTGGTACGGCGAGGCGTTGAATTTCGGCAAAATCAGTGAGTGGAACCAGGAGCTCAACCTCGCGCGCCGGCTGCGTGTCTCGTCGATCTCGTTTCACGCCGACGCAATGTTACATGCGCACGGGGCGGAGCTTCTGGATCAGTTGGCCGACGAACAGCTTAAAGAAAATGTGCTGAGTCTCTGGGTCGATGAGTATGCCCAGCGTGCACGGGCTTTCCAAACGGCAAGCATTGCACGCGAACTCAATGGCGATTGGTCGCTCTTCGGCGATGCGCTCAGAACGGTGCGATTACCCGTCCCGGAAATGACTCCCCAAATTTCAACCGATGTTGTCGGGTATTCCGACCGGGACACCGATCGCTATATTCATCTCGCGCGCAACCACGCCATTCTCAAGGCTAGCCGCGACAAGGCCTCGGATTTACGATTGATCGACGCCAGCGCGCCGCTCAAATCATGGCACCTCAATGCCGATGGGTCCGCCACGTTTTTATTTGAGCCGCGCGGGGGTTTAACGCTCGGGGTTCCCGCGTCCTGCACGCTCAAGGTGGATGGCGGGACATTGACTGCCCGCCAGCAGGGCGGGCATTCCGTGTATGAAATTCCGGAAGGGAATGCTTCAGGGGAATTCCGCCTTGCGTGCTGAAGCCCAGCGGGAATCGCTATTGAACGCCCCCGCGCTGATGTTCATGAGCGCGGTGCTTTTAATCGCTTTCTGGATATTATTTCCCCGCCAGCCGGCATTCAGGGATCCATCCAACCTGTCGGCAAAGGACGCGTTATCGGTCGCCTATCTTCGTGTCCTGGTCCAGTCCGACCCGAACAATGCCCCGTTGCGTTTGTCATTGGTCCAGGTATTGACGGAAGCGGGTCTGACTGATGAGGCGGTTCGCGCTATTGATCCGTTGTACCGTGTGCCCGAATCGGACCTGACCTACGAAATCCGTCTGGCGGAACTCAAATTGTCCTTGCAGCAGATCTACCGGCATCCGCCGGAAGACATCGAAGCGGGGCTGCGTGCCCGCATCACCGAGCTCATTCCTTCACTGTTGCACCTTGCGAGCACTGACCGGGAATTAAGACAGGTTGTCGTCGCAGCGGAGCAGTTTGCCGAACCGTCGGTATTGGCCGAAACCTTCGAGCAGCTACTCGTCATATTGGACGAAAGTGACGATCGAAAATCGAGCTGGCTTGTTTTTGCCGCGAAGCAGCGTATGTCGGCTAACCAGCCTCTGTTGGCTGCGCGGAATCTTTACAAGGCTTTTTCGCTTGAAAGAACGGCGAAGAAAAGGGCGGAGATTGCGAAATCCGCGTTACGCGCTTATCTGCAGGCGGGCATTGATCAGGAGGCGCTGAAGGCTGCGGTGCGGATGCTGGGAAGCATCAAAGGCGATGCCGAGCTTTTATTGCTGGCTGCCGATATCGCCGAACCACTCGAGGATCGCGAGCATGCATTGGCGTGGTTGAAAGAGGCAAGCAGGTTATCGCCCGACAACCGGGCAATAACCGAGCGCATCATGCGATTACAGTTATCGATGGGCCTGTTGAGCGAAAGCCTGGCGAATGCTGCACGCCTGAAAAATTCCCTGGTCATCGGCAGTGACCGCCATCGACTGGTTGCTCGCGTCTATGACTGGAACGCGCAGCCGGACGAAGCCCTGGCTTTATGGCTGTCCTTTGCGCGGCATGATGCCGACAGCGAGGCCGAAACACGCGCCTTTGCCCTTGCCCAGGCGAAACCGGACCATAAAGCCCTGGTGCAGCTGCTTGAAGCCGTCATGACGCGCCGCGAATTGACTGGCGCCGAAGCCGAAGCCTATGTCGCCGCCGGTCTTGCCATTGGGGAGCCCTCTCATGTGGAACAACAATTGCGCAGCCATGCCGAACGTTTCGATAATCCGCCGGAAACGCTGAAAGCACTGTCGCAGGTGCTGGTCCTTCAAGGCAAGCCCAGCGCTGCGCTCGCCGTGCAGCAGGAAATGCCCGCGGTGCGGAATGGGAAGCAGAGACTGGCGCTGGCCCGGCTATACGAAGAGGCGGGGCATGCACAGAAAAGCTTCGAGTTATTGCGTGAGTTCGATGCGCCCGACCCTGAGTATGCTGAAGCATATTGGCTGTTGCTGGCCAAGGTTTCCACCCAGTTAGGTCAGGATGCCGAGGCGGAGAGAGCCTACGAAAAGGCGCTGGCTCTCCGGCCGGCGGACGTGCAGATACTCGAAAATCTGCAACGTCTGGCGGTGCGTCACCGCGATGAGAAAAAAAGTGAGCGCCTCGCGCGTTATGGGTGGGAACGGTTGCACCGCATCGAAGATCTGCAGCGCCTCATGCGGTTTTCATGGAAACGGAAGAATTGGGACGAAGTGGTGCATTGGCTATCATTGGCGGAAGAAATGCCGTCGGCGATAGCGCAGGCGCCCGATTACTGGTATTTTCAATCGATACGCAAAATGCGCAAGGGGGAGCGGGACGCCGCACGCCACGCGCTGCGCGAGGTCTTGCGGCTGCGAGGGCCCGATCCGGAAGCGACCGAGGCGATGATCTGGCTGCTATTGTCGGATAAAAAAATCGATAATCCATTGCTGGATGCGCTGGTCCACCGGTATCGCGGACAGGCAGTGGTCAGCCCGCCCCTGGCGGAAGCACTGGCGGCTGCAGAGCACACCTTGGGCAAATCGCCCCAGGCGGCGGAGTGGTACCTGCTATCGCTGACGACAAGACCAAGGAATTTTTTATGGACGTTGACATTAGCCGATAACATGGAGTGGGCGGGATGCCCCGCAAATGCCAACCATGCCCGGTTCAGCGCGCTAAAAATGTTTGCGTCTGGACGTTCCAATCAAGCCGGGGTGCAATATCCGCCACGTTTAGCCGAATATTTCCTTGATTCGAAAGATTCGAATGCGCAGGCCGCTGGCGTAGATGACTCAAAGAAATGGCAATCGGTACGCGAGCGCTGGGGTTTTTCAAAAAATATGGATAATGCGGGCCGCTTTGCGCTGAAGCGTCAACTTGAACGCCTTTCGTTGCCGGCTTGGGCAGAGTTTGCCGATGCGGCAAGAAGCAACGATCCGCAGGCACAGGCCGCGGTATCAGCGAAATTAACGGCGATTTCCAATCACCTGCAGCAGCAGCCGGCCGGACCTTCACCCGAAGGCATGCCCCCGTTATCCATTGATGATGTCGATCGGGCCGGACGATGGCTGGCGGGAGAAGCGGCGCCGAATCGAAGCACGTTGAACGATGAGCTGGATGTCTGCCGGCAGACGCTAGCGAAGATTCGCGAATTACAGGAGACATCCACACCAGAGCAGGAGCAGATAACGCCATGAAAAAACCCTGGCTGGAGGGCATCGAAGTCGTTAACGCCGACACTTCCGCATCGACATGGAGCGGATGGCTGGAAACGTTCGTATTGACCGCTATCGTGATGGCCGCATCGTTCGTGACGCAGCAGCAGGACCCTTTCCGGTTGGGCGGCGGTTTTCCATGGCCGGTATTGGGTCCTTTGCTGGCCGGGTTACGCTATGGATTCGTTTACGGTTTCGTCAGTGCATTGCTTATCCTGGCGATATTGGGCGTGGCTATTGATCAGCAATGGCAAATCGCGTCCGAATTTCCGCTACCGTGGGCGCTCGGTGTTGTTGTCATGGCCATGGTGGCGGGAGAGTTTCGGGATATGTGGGGGCGCCGCTTGCACCGCCTGGAGGGCGCGTACCAGTACCGCGCGGAACGTCTTGAGGAATTTACCCGCAATTATCAGCTGCTGCGCTTATCCCATGATCGCCTGGAGCAAACCGTGGCGAATAGCGGGCTTTCGTTGCGTGAGGGCATCATGCATTTGCAATCGGCGCTTGATGGCGTCGATGGCGTCAATGGATTAACCGCGGCTTCTCTGCAAAAACTGCTTGAATTCGTGGCGGACTACGGCTCACTCACACAGGCATGCATCGTCGGCATACGGGGGGACCATATTGATACCACCGAGATTCTGGCGTGCGTCGGCGAAAAATTCACGATCGATGACAGCGACCCGGTATTGGGGGCCGCGTTTGAAAGTGGCGAGCTGGCGGCGGTAAACCTCCTCACCCAAAATGCGATAGATCAAAACCAGCTGCTGGCCGCTATTCCCGTGGCTGATTCAAGCGGTGAGATCCACGCCATGCTGCTGATACGATCCATGCCATTTTTTGCGTTTCACGAAAACAACCTGAAACTGGTCGCGGTGCTCGTGGCGCATGGCGTCGATCACCTTCGTTTTGGCGCGGCCGCTTCCTCCAGCACACGTTTTATCAGCGCGTTTGAACGGATGTATCAGGATTTTAAAGAATTCAAGCTCGACGCAATGCTCCTGAGATTGTCAGGTGCATCGGCCGACGTTACGGGCGCTTATGAGAAGCTCAGGACTTCGATCCGCGCCATTGATCTGATCTGCATGGCCCGCGATAACGGCCAGCCAGTGATCTGGATCATGCTGCCTTTAACCGGTGCCGCGGAGGCACAGGTATGGATGCAACGGGC
Source organism: Nitrosospira sp. Nl5 (assembly GCF_900102495.1). Taxonomy (GTDB): domain Bacteria; phylum Pseudomonadota; class Gammaproteobacteria; order Burkholderiales; family Nitrosomonadaceae; genus Nitrosospira. Next base: position 266,569 of record NZ_FMVQ01000001.1, read on the forward strand.
GGAGGGGGGGCTTGCGAAGGTGACAAGCGAGCTGTTAGCCATTGATCAAATCGATCCGCAAAGGATTCGTTCCCTGGAGATCCGCTGATGGTTCGCCCGCCCATGCTGTTGGGATTGGCGGCAGAGGTGCTGGCTGGCCTGCTGCTCTGGGTGGGCGGGAGCTACTGGATTGTGCTGGCCGCCGTCATGCTGCACGCTGTTTCATCCTATTATCTTGCGCGGGGTTTCTGGCAACTGCTGCCGCGCCGATATAAATTGCCCGCGCGGAGAAGCTTGGGTTTGTTGTTCATATTTTTATGGATGCTGCCGGTGCTCGGTGCGCTGGGACTGCTATGGAGCGTTATCGGCGCCTTGAAACGCCCGCGCAGCCGTTCTTCACAAACCGTGAAAATCGTTGCCTTGCCTGAGCTGCCGTTCTCGCCACCCATCATTGTCCCCGTACCGCCCTACAGCCAGGGGGCGCTGCGCCAGATTGTGCATTTTGCCGAACGGCCATTGAAGCGGTTAAGAGCGGTAATGGCGACGCGGCATATGCCGGCACGCGAGGCCATGATGGTGTGGTCAAAGGCGACCCGTGATCCCATCGATGACGTGCGGCTGCTGGCCTACGCCATGAAGGATGATAGCGAAAAAAAACTGACCGACCAGATCCGGGTATTGACCGAAGCGCTGCCTGGCGTTCCGGCTCGCATGCAGCACGGCTACCATAAGACAATCGCCGCGTTATGCTGGGAGATGGTATATCACCGTCTGGCGCAAGGCGCGGTCAGGCAGCACTGGTTGCAGACCTCCCGGCGCCATATGGAGCGTGTGCTTGGCCCAAGGATCGCCACATCCGCACCGTCCGATTCCGATGCGTCCGCTATACCGGCTATCCCTGCCATGGCTGCCATTAACGATGACGATGCGCCCGCCGATTCGCCCGCCCATGCGAACGCCGACGCGGGCAGCTGGTTATTATATGGGCGGATTCTGCTGGATTCGGGTGATCTCGCGCCGGCGAGGGAGGCCTTCGCCAGCGCGCGGGCGGGGGGCGTGGATGAACAAAAGATCCTGCCGTGGCTTGCAGAGATCGCGTTCAATGAACGGAAATTTTCAGAAGTGAAGCGCTGTATGACGGCACTGACAAGGCCGGGAGAAAAGGGGCGGGAACTGGCGCAGGTGAAAGTATGGTGGAACAAGTGAATAGTCCCGCCGGGACAGGCGTGGCACAGGCGGTGCCGGCAGTACAGGCCAGCGGCGCGGTGGCCGATATCGCATTGTTGCTCGAAGGCACTTACCCTTACATCCGCGGCGGTGTCTCGGCTTGGGTTCACCAGATCATCAGCGGCTTGCCGGAACTCACATTCGCCGTTATTTTTATCGGTGGCGAACAGAAAATGTATGGCGCCGCGCAGTATCAATTTCCACCCAACGTCACCCATGTTGAAACGCACTATCTGCTGAATCCCGACAAACCGCATAAAGGAGGCGCGCGCAAGGGCAATCCCCGGGCTTTTTCGGAAATGGGCGAGTTGCATGCGCACATGCGGCAGCCCGGACAAATGTCCGGCGCGGACATGATGAAGGCGTTTGCCCGCCTGGGCTCCCGGGAGGGGGTCAGCGAAGAAGACTTTCTGTATAGCGAAGCTTCATGGAAGTACATTACCGAGCAGTACCGGGAACGTTGCACGGACCCTTCATTTGTCGATTATTTCTGGGCCATACGCGCCATGCATGCCCCCCTGTTCGTGCTGGCGGATATTGCCGCCGGCTTGCCCGAAGTCAGGGCAGTGCACGCTATTTCGACAGGTTATGCCGGATTGCTGGGCGCGATGATTCATTTGCGGCGCGGCATCCCGTTCCTGCTCACGGAGCATGGCATCTACACCAAAGAGCGGAAAATCGATTTATCCCAGGCAACCTGGATTCATGATTATAACGATGATGTTTGCAATACGCTGCACGATGAAATGGGATATATCCGGGGCCTCTGGATCAAATTCTACGAGCAGATCGGCCGCATGGCCTACGCGCAAGCATCACGCATCGTTACGTTGTATGAAGGCAATCGCCTACGGCAGATTGCGGATGGCGCAGCGCCGGAGAAAACGCGTGTCATCACCAACGGGATCAATTTGCAACGCTATCAGGGCGCGCTTGCAAAACGTCCCGAGGGAATTCCACCGGTCCTCGGGTTGATCGGCCGCGTGGTGCCCATCAAGGATATCAAAACATTTATCCGCGCATTGCGAATGCTGGTCAATGAGCGATCCGACGCGGAGGGATGGATTGTCGGGCCGGAAGATGAGGATCCCGCGTATGTCGCCGAATGCAAGGAACTGGTTACCAGTCTCGGTTTGACAGATCATGTCAAATTCCTGGGTTTTCAGAATGTGACCGAGATTCTTCCACAATTGGGCTTGACGGTCCTGACTTCAATCAGCGAAGCCCTGCCCTTGGTGGTGCTCGAGGCATTTGCCAGCGGCGTGCCATGCCTGGCAACGGATGTAGGCTCCTGCCGCGAACTCATCGAGGGCAGCGGCGATGAAGACCGCGCGCTGGGCGCGGCCGGAAGCGTTGTTTTTATCGCAGATCCGGAAGGGACGGCAAAAGCGGCGCTGGAGTTGCTCAATAACACCGAACGCTGGCGCGCGGCGCAGCGGGCCGGTCTTGAACGCGTGAAGCGTTACTATGACGACAAGCTGATGTTTTCTTCCTATCGAAACCTGTATATGCAGTCGCTCACTGCCGCCGCGCAATCCAGCCCTGTTCGAATATGACAAGCATCGGTTCCGAAATTCGCAAAATCCTGGAGCGCGACAGCTACTGGTCGGTATTGCGCGCCTATGGTTATGCAGGCTTGGTCAGCGGCGGCCCCTGGGTACTCTCCATCCTTAGCATCATGATGATCGGCATTCTTGCCGTTATTCTCGGCGTGGCCCAGAAGGAGGTGAATGCTTTTCAGATTTGTGTGACCTATCTGATGGCTGGTTCGTTAATCTGGACTGGCGGCATGCAACTGATGTTTACGCGTTTTGTTGCGGATCAGACTTATGCGGGCCGCAGGGCGGAAGTACTGCCAAACCTGTTTGGCGTACTGCTGGTCACAATGGGGGGCGGTTTCGCGTGGGCCGCGCCTTTCATTTTCCTGTCTTTCTCGGGGCCGTTTTTTCAACAGTTATTGTTGCTGAGCAATTTCATTATTCTGAGCGGCCTGTGGATCAATCTGATTTTTCTATCGGGAATGAAAGCCTACCGCCTGATCGTCTGGACATTGGTCAGGGGTTATTCCGTTGGCATTGTCGTGGCGCTCCTGGCCTCTTCATGGGAACTGAACGGCTTGTTGCTGGGCGTGTTGATCGGTCATGGCTACCTGCTATTTTCGTTTCTGCACCACATCGTTCGCGAATACCCGGGACGCTCCCTGGTCAAATTTGATTTTCTCCACAACCGCCGCAGTTTTTATACCCTGTTCGCGGTCGGCACGCTTTATTATCTGGCGATATGGGTCGATAAATTCATTTTCTGGTTTGTGCCGGTTACCTCCGAGGCCGTGATCGGTCCGCTGCGGGCATCCATCATTTACGACCTTCCCATTTTCCTGGCCTACCTGTTCATCCTGCCCGGCATGGCCGTATTTTTGGTGAGTATGGAAGCCGATTTCGCCGAACAGCACGAACGCTTTTACCGCGCGGTCCGCGAAGGCGACACGCTTATGCATATCGAATACCGGCGGGACCGGATGGTATATGCCGCGCGCCAGGGGATCTACGAGATTTTCAAGGTGCAGGGTTTAACGGTCGTGCTGTGCCTGCTATGGGGCAGAGAACTATTGCACGTGGTGGGTATTTCTCCGTTATATATCCATTTATTTTATATCGATGTCGTTGCCGTGAGTGTCCAGGTGTTGCTGATGGCGATACTCAACGTGCTTTTTTATCTCGACGCCCGCCGGGAAGTATTGATCATTACAGCATGTTTTTTTATCTCGAACCTGATATTCACCTTCGCCACATTGCATCTGGGCGCAGAGACCTTCGGTTACGGGTTCGCCGCCTCGGTGACGCTGTCGGCCTTTCTCAGCCTGTTTATCCTGTCACATAAATTCAACCGGCTGGAGTATGAAACGTTTATGTTGCAGAACTAGCGGATGACCGCCGGTGAAGAATCGCAAACATGCCGATGAAATTCACCTCTCCCGCTATTCCTCCGCATAGAGCGTCATGATTCTGCTCCGAGATTCCTTCCGTACCGTATTCATGGATGTCGACGAAATGGACGTTCTGCTGCCACCACAGAACTTTCGGTGGTTGCGCGGCACTAATCCGGCCTACTTCTGCTATTTCCACTGGGTATCATGACCGATTCACATCGCGGCGGTATACCAGCAGCTCATACCCTGTGACCGACCAGTCGCGGTTCGGCTGCCTGACGTAGCCCAGTTTTTCATAGAGCCGATGGGCATTGGACATGGGCGTCTCGGTTGATAACACCAGGGCGTTCAATCCCAGATTCTGCACGTGCCTCATGGCGTCGGTCAGAAGCTTTGCGGCGATACCCTGGCGCCTTGCTTCGGGGACAACCGCTAGCATCCGCACTTCAAGCTCATCAGGTTTAGCGATTTCGGCCCACTGGCTTCCATGCGCCGCGAGGGTCACGGTCGCAACGATCCTGCATTCCAGTTCCGCAACCAGCACCGTTGCGCCGGATATCCTCGCGGCCGCATCACGCAGCCGCGCAGCATACTTTTCGCTGATCAGGAATCCGTCCGCCCGGTACGCCCTCTCGGTTAATTCGCCGACAGTTGCCGCATCCCTTTCCTCAGCCACGCGTGTATTCAGTGCCAGTGCTTTGCCCTTCATCCCTCCGATGCTACCCCGGCTTGCGTCTGGCTGTCGAGATATCTCACACATGAGGAGATGGACAAATTCCAGGGGAACATAAGCCTCTCTTTCATATAAATAATATTTCTACGACTAAAGTGGCATGGTTATTGCTTAATTTGAGATAACACAACAGTTCGAGATAAAAATAATGAAAGTTCGTTTCAGGAAACTTGCAAAGCGCCTTTGTTATCGGCCCGGCTGTCGCTGTTTGCATTGCAGCCGCACCCGCACGCGCGGGTTCGATGGATGTCAGTAAAATTAAAATAACGAGTACGAATAATACCGGGATACAGGTTGCTGAGTTGATTGCTACCGAGACCAGGAACAGGTACCAACGCGGCACCGGGGGGAATGCTTGGCTTCTGCGCAGCACGCCGCAAATCGAAAAAAACAATAAAGAATAGGTGTTTACACCACGCTTCATCTTAGGGCCCGCTGCACGCGGGCCTTTTTTCGTCGCCAGTGATACACGCGGGAGAACCCGGTTGCTTTTTCTGGAATCTATTGTTGTTATTTTCCTGAAAAGACGTTGTAATATGAACCAGTGACAACTTATGCATTGAAAAGAAATTTCGTACAGTTCCTGATTCCCGGAGAATCAAAATGGGCTTATTGGTCAAGGGCAAGTGGGTCGATGAATGGTATGACACTACCGCAACTGGGGGCAGCTTCGTACGCACCAGCGCGCAGTTTCGCAACTGGATCACAGCCGACGGGAGCCCGGGACCTTCCGGAGATGGCGGTTTTCCCGCAGAGACGGGACGCTATCATCTGTACGTATCGCTGGCCTGTCCCTGGGCGCATCGCACGCTGATTTTTCGCGCCCTGAAAGGATTGAAGGGCATGATCGGTGTTTCGGTTGTCAATCCCTATATGGGTGAACACGGCTGGACATTCGAACAGGCCCCGGGTGTGGTGTACGACCTCGTGCATCAGGCGCATTATCTCTACGAAGTCTACCTGCGCGCCAATTCCGATTACACTGGACGGGTGACGGTGCCGGTGCTTTGGGATTTGCAGCGAGACACCATCGTCAGCAACGAATCGGGTGAGATTATCCGCATGCTGAACGGCGCCTTCGACGGCGCAGGGGCGGCGGAAGGAGATTATGCGCCGGCGGCGCTGTTGCCGCAGATCGATGAGATCAATGCGCGTATCTATGATAACGTCAACAACGGGGTGTACAAGGCGGGTTTCGCCACCAGCCAGGAGATCTACGAGAGTGCCGTGGCGACACTGTTCGAAACCCTGGACGAGCTTGAGCTACGTCTTTCCCGCCAACGTTATCTGGTGGGTGACCGCATTACCGAAGCTGACTGGCGGCTATTTACCACCCTGATTCGCTTCGATTCGGTTTACCACGGCCACTTCAAGTGCAACCTCAGGCGCCTGGTGGATTACCCGAACCTCTGGGGTTTTACCCGCGAGCTGTACCAATGGCCAGACGTAGCCGCGACAGTGAATATGCGCCACATCAAGGAGCATTACTACCGGAGTCACCCCACCATCAATCCCAACGGCATCGTGCCGGCGGGACCGATCCTGGATCTCGACCAGCCTCACGGCCGCGCGCGGTTGTCAGGATCGAGTCCGGCTTCATGAGGAGAGCGGCATGATCAAAATTGCAATTATTATTGGAAGCACACGTCCGGGGCGGTTAGGTGAATCAGTCGCCCATTGGGTAAACGAGATCGCCCAAAAGCGCAGCGACGCCAGCTTTGAACTGGTGGATATCAAGGATTTCAACCTGCCGTTGCTCGACGAGCCCATGCCGCCTTCTCTGGGTAAATACAGTCAGGAGCATACCAAGGTCTGGGCGGCGAAGATTGATCCGTTTGACGCTTTCGTGTTCGTGACGCCTGAATATAACCACGGGACTTCCGGCGCGCTCAAGAATGCGATCGATTTCCTGTATAAGGAATGGAACAACAAGGTCGCGGGTTTCGTCGGGTATGGCAGCGCGGGCGGAACGCGGGCAGTGGAGCAACTGCGGTTGATAATGGCCGAGCTACAGGTAGCTACGGTGCGCTCTCAGGTCATGCTTTCGCTTTTTACCGATTTCGAGAATATGAGCGTTTTCAAACCCGATCCGCGCAAAGAGCAGTCTCTCAACAGCATGCTGGATCAGTTGATTGCCTGGAGTACGGCATTGAAGACGGTGCGGCCGGCTTGATCCTATCTCGCCTGTTGTATCCGTTTGGAGCGGTGGTCCGCCGGATGACGCTGCGCTAACCCGGCCTGCGAATACTGTATGCCGCGAAAGATTGCTCGCACTTCGCTTTCCCTGCGGTGCTTATTGGCCTGGTGTGCTTCGCACACCGCTAGCTCATCGGGGCCCGGATAAATTATCTTTGCTTTGCCCAGAGCGGACCCCAGGCGCCACCGCCGCCACCCCAATTTTCCACCTCCGCCGAACGAACAAGCAATTTCCGATAGACGGGAAAAAGCCGTTTCGATCCCGTTTTATTCATTACTTCGTCTACGCGGTCGGCCAGAAAATACAGCACATGCGAACCGGCAAAACCAATAATTTTACGCATTTCAAACGCCTTCAAGATTTGTGGCTGCAGTTTGACAAGTTAGCAGCCTGTCAGACATGAAAGAAATAGGCTGCAAAAGCGTCTGGCTGGCCTATATTTCGCCGCTTTTTCGGACAATAGAATAACTATTAGCCTTCAAAACCGTCAAAATCTATCTTCACCCAGCCACTTTTTCGCTTCGATTCTTCAAGTCCGAAGGCTGCAAAAAAAAGGCCCGGCGCGGGATCGCCGCGACCGGGCCATCCCCCTTGTAGGGGAGTGGTCCCCATCTCACTCTCATGCATAACTCGTGCCAGTTATCCGTCAGTTAGAAAAATTACGTTGAATTACAGACGGTTGCAGATACCGATTTGCCTGGTTTTCTTGCTGACGCTTGTCCTGCCAGGCTAACTGTAAAGATTCTCGTCATTAACGCCCTTTTAAAATGATGCTTCAGCTGATTCCGTTGCCACCACTGCCGCGCGCGAACCTTGTATTCAGCGATGAGATGGTGAATGGCCCCGTTTGCGCGCTTCGACACGTTTCAGGAACACGCTCATGACCTCGCGATAGAGCGCATCCTTGAGCAGGGCATCCTCGTTGCCGGCATCCACATTGGGGTTATCGTTGACTTCGATAACATAGCAGCGGTTATTGACCTGTTTGATGTCGACGCCATAAAATCCATCGCCGATGAGATTGGCGGACTTAAGCGCAATCCTGACTACGTCTTCCGGCGCCTCATCCACTGCGACGGCTTGCGTGAATCCTTCACTCAGCTTGTGCTGTTGTTCATCCCGTTTGATGACCTGCCAATGTCCGGCAGGAAAGCCATATCGGGCGACGAAAATTACTCGCCGGTCGAGTATGCCCACCCGCCAGTCGAATTCGGTGGGCAACCATTCCTGGGCGATAATCAGTGCCGATTTTTCCAGCAATCCGGTTACCCCGGGCAGCAACTCAGCGTCAGCTTCGACCTTTATCACGCCACGCGAAAACGAGCTGTCCGGCTGCTTCAGGACACAGGGGAGGCCGAGACGGGAAGCGATAACGGAGATATTGTCCCGGTGTACCAGCAGCGTTCGTGGGGTTCGTATATTGTGTTGCGCCAGAAGCTCGGCCAGATAAACCTTGTTGTTGCATTTGAGGATGGAATCTGGCTCGTCGATGACAACCAGTCCCTCGGCGAATGCCCGGCGCGAAAAGCGGTAAGTGTAGTGGTTGACGAAAGTTGTGTCGCGAATGAACAACGCATCGAATTCCGGCAGCCGGCTGATGTCCGTGCGGGTGATTAATTCCGCGCGCATGTTCAGTTCCTCGGCGGCTTTCCTGAATTTTTGCATGGCCTTTGCGTTGGAGGGAGGCTCCGGGTTATCCGGATCGTGCAGAATAGCGAGATCAAAGCGCGGGGAAGCGCGCCTCTTCGCCCCCTGCCCGCGACGCGTTAAGTAGCTGTCCGCGGCAATCGCGACGAACTCCCGGTCGCGGGGGGCTATGTCGTTCACGGCGATAGCCCGCACACTGCGGAGATTCCATTGGTCTTGCTGGCGTTCAAACCGGGCACACAGCAACGGTATCGGCAACAGGCCGAAAAGCTGCCGGCTGAGCACGTCGTAGCGGCTCACGGTGGCGCGACCGAAGTAGATGCCGAGTTCGAAATTGTCCGGCTTCAGGGGCGCCAGCAAGCGCTGGATGAGCGCGCTCAGGTCCCCGGTAAGGTACCGCAGCAGATTCTGGGACTGCAAGTCTTCGATTGCGCCCACTTTTGGGAGCGGTTTGTGATCCCGCGCCTCCGCAAGCAGCGATACGTAATAGCCCAGGCTCTGGTAGCGGTAGGATTTGCACAGATTGACTATCGTGATGGAATGGCTTGGGACGTGAGTGGAGGCATGATTGGCGGCATACGCCGGATCAGTGAGATAAGTGTGGGCGGCGACGACCGTTGCGTGGGGAATTTCCAGCGGCCAGTCGCGGGGGTCATCGACGACGATGAGGATGGCCACGGGGAACCTCCCTTTCATAAAAACCCGCTTTCCATTGCCATCCATGCATTAACCGGAATAATGTGCATAATGAAGTCTAGCAGCCTGCCCGGCTTAAAGGAAATCGGCTGCCAAGCCGTCCGGGCAGGCCGCATCTCCCGCCGTTTTTTGGCATGGAACAACGGTGGCTTTAAAGGTGCCTGAATTTTGCCTGGCAGCAGCGGTATGGGCAGGGAACAAGCGCGGCGCCAGCATGCAAATGGCATTCCCTTGCGGCTGCCGCCGTCAGATTCCACTAATTTTGGATGCCGCTATGCCGCTGCAACTTCGCGGTTCCCCTGGAGTCTTATCAAGGCGATTCTTAAGAAAAACAGGTGGCGAATTCGTGAGACCGATTGCTTTTATAACATTGATAGTTGCCGCCGAATTCGCCGCCGCCGCCGGGCTTGGCAGCGCCGCCGCCCCGGTCGACGTGCCCGACACGATGGCGGAACGCGTAAAGCCCTGTATTGCCTGCCATGGGCCGGAAGACAGAACGGGAAGAGATGGATATTATCCCCGTATCGCCAGCAAGCCCGAGGGCTATCTTTTCAATCAACTGCGCAATTTTCGTGATGGCCGCCGTTATTACCGGCCCATGGCTCTACTGCTTGCAGATGTGTCGGATCAGTACCTGCTGGAAATGGCTGCTTATTTTTCCACGCTTAAACAGCCTTATCCTCCGCCCGAGCATATGTCTGCTTCACCTGGTGAAATCAAGCTGGCGCAACAATTGATCAATCGGGGAGACCCCTCCCGAAAAATTCCCGCGTGCGTCCAGTGCCATGGCAAGGAACTGATGGGTACGGCGCCATTTATTCCGGGCTTGCTGGGCTTGCCACGCGCCTACCTGGTCGCCCAGTTCGGGGCGTGGCGGACTGGGGGGTTGATGCGGGGACAGGCCCCCGATTGCATGTCTGAAATCGCAAAGCAGCTCACTCCTAACGAGACGAACGCCATTGCAGCCTGGCTCGCTGCTCAGCCGGTCCCGGAGGATGCGGCGCCGGTGTCCGCGCTTTCCGCCGAGATGGCCCGGCGTTGCGGAAGCATTGTTCAGCGGGGCGGTGCGCACCCTGAATCCGGCGGTTGAGCGCCAGCTTTTCAACCCATTTCGAATCAAATCCCATAATGCGCAATATTTTCTTGTATTCCTTTCGCTTCATACGCCCCTTGGCGGGCTGGCCACGGGATGGATCGCGGCTTGCCCAGCTACCCGGCTTTGGTTCATGAAACCGGCCATCCTTGCCATCATCATCGCATGCCTGACGGGCCTCGGTTTTTCGTTTGAATTGATGGATGCTGCGGCTGCGGAAAAAGAAGCGGGGGTCTGGAAGGCTCTTCCCGCTCCGCAACGCCAGGCCCGCGGCGCCTATCTTGCGCGGGCAGGCAATTGCATGGGATGCCACACGGCCCCTGGCGGCCGGCTCTACGCGGGGGGGCGTAGCCTGTCCACCCCTTTTGGCACGTTTATCACGCCTAACATTACGCCGGACAAGGCAACGGGAATTGGCTACTGGAGCGAGCAGGATTTCTGGAAAGCATTGCACGAGGGCAAATCACGCGATGGCCGGCCCTTATACCCCGCATTTCCTTATACCGAGTATACGAAAATCACGCGCGAGGATTCGGATGCCATTTTTGCGCATCTCAAGACGCTCGCCCCCATCGCGCAGCACAATCCGCCGAGCAAGATTAATTTTCCCTACAATTTTCAGCCCCTGCTAAGCCTCTGGCGCGCGATTTACTTCAAGCCCGGCGTTTATCAGCGGGAAGCCGCCAAAAGCAATGAATGGAACCGTGGTGCTTATCTGGTGCAGGGCCTCGGACATTGCAATGCCTGCCATGCGGAACGTAATCCGCTTGGTGCCACGGGGGAGGATGCATTGGGGGGAGGGCAGATCATGGGTTCGAACTGGTATGCACCGTCTTTAACCTCAAGCCTGGAGGCAGGTACCGCTAATTGGCCGATCGAGGATATTATCCAGCTGCTCACCACTGGCATTTCGCCGCGCTCGGCCGCATCGGGTCCCATGGCGGAAGTCGTCAGGCAAAGCCTGCAACATTTGAGCAAGGAGGACGCGCGGGCAATGGCCGTCTACCTCAAGTCATTGCCCGAAAGCAGTCCGCGTGTCCGGGCAACGGCTCCCGTGCTGACCGAGCAGGTGAAAAACTGGTTCCAGCGCGGTGCCAGGATTTACGAGAAACATTGCCAGGATTGCCATGGTGATTCAGGGCAGGGCGCACCCGGCATTTACCCCCCACTGGCGGGCAATCGGGGAGTTACCATGACACCTCCCGTCAACGCGGTGCGCAGCATCCTTAATGGAGGCTACCCGCCGTCCACCGCGGGCAATCCACGTCCTTACGGCATGCCGCCGTTTGCGCAAGTGTTGCGCGACGACGAGGTCGCGCTGGTCTTGTCGTATATCCGCAATATGTGGGGCAACCGTGCCAGCCTGGTCACAGCGGCTCAGGTCGACAGGAGCCGCGAAGGTATCCACTAAGGTAATACACTGCACCACCCCGGCTTGATAGTCACAAAGCCGGAACTTTAGAGCAGAGGCTCGTCCGCGGGGTCAACGATCGGATCTCCGGGGGACGGGTCAGGGTCGAACGGTCGTGGATCCACCGGTTTATCCGGATCGAATGGCTGGGGATCTTTCCGTGGCTTGTCGGGATCGATGGGACGAGGGGGATCTTGTATCGGCTTGTCCGGAGAAGGTTCGGGCGTGTCAGGCCTGCCGGGCCGTCCGGGGCCATTGGGCCGATTTTGGGAGTAAAGGTCTGTCATGATAAGGCCCTTTCGGAAATAACCGTTGGATCTCAATGCGGGAATTGGCGGCGATTCGGGTTTTGGCGCTGCAAGGTGGAAAGGCGGACTTGCCAAAAAGGCGAAGAGCGAGTCCGGGGATAAGGGTACTGCACGGAGTTGACAATAAGTCACAAATACACCGGGAAACGCACGCCAGCTGACAAGCTTTACGGACTACCACCATGCCCCGTCCTCTGACGGGGCAGAGGGATTGGCGCACATCACTCCATGCGTTTCTTCAACTGGCCGCGAATCTCTCCGCTCTTGTGTTCGTCGCTATGAATATTGACGTAAAGATTTCCCGCTTTGTAGGCATCGTATTGCGCGTCGGTCAGTGCGGCGCCGGCCGGAACGGACCATTCGTTGTCGGAAGCCTTCTTGAGCGTAATAATATCCGGCCCATTTTTACCAACCGCTCCTTCATGAATGTGCGCGCCCGTGCCCTTGATGCCGGAGGTGGTTATTGTACCTTTGATGGATTTGTCATCCTCAACTTTTATGGTGCCGGTGCCGGTCGCGGAAGTTTGGACGGGAGGCACTTCCTGATCGCCGCTCAGGTTAACCTTGAGTTCACCAGCTGTCGCCATTCCCGCGCTTCCGGCAAAAGCGACGGCTATCAACGCAATAATAGCCAGGGTGAATTGTGATTTGCGAAGAATTGTAGTCATTTGTGTGCCTCCTTCAGGTTGATAAAAAAATTACGTCACCGGCTAACTGGTTCCATTCGTTTTTTCCTGCTTGCCATCTCGATAGGCAAAAGTATGTTTAACACTTAAGGATGAGTCAGTACGGTAGCGTACGTAAGTTAATGATTCTCAATCCTACGAGTATTGGACAACGACGCAGTGCCGACAATACAGCAGCTTATTGATAATAGTTGCGAGGTGTTAAAGACCTAAACCTTACCCGTAACCATTGAGAGTATCAAGACCAGGAGCGGCGAAAACGTTTGAATGGCTGACGGTGCTTCCGCAGCCAGCATTCGGGTTGGCGGCTTATTTAACCGGAATAGGGTTTCCGTGCGCAACGGGGACGGCGGTAACGCTATTTGTCGGACTTCCCTCTATTAATTTGTCGGAATAAGTGAGATAGATAAGCGTGTTTCGCTTGGAGTCGACCAGTCGGACGATATGCAGGCGCTTGAACAGAATGGACATGCGTTCGGTAAACACATCCTCCTGCACGGGGAGTTTCCCGGAAAAATGGAGCACTTCGGACACTTGACGACAAGCAATGGACGCCTCCGCCTTGTCCTCCGCGAGTCCGACCGTACCTTTTACTCCGCCTGTTCTTGCGCGGGAAACATAGCAGGTTATTCCCTGGACCTTGGGATCGTCATAGGCCTCGATAACCACCCGGTCATCCTTTCCAAGCCAGCGGAAAGCCGTGTCCACTTCGCCGATGAGCTCGGCTTTGACAGGGATACAGACTATTGCCAGCATTCCTAACGTGATTCTGATTCCTGTCATTTGCGGTTCCTGTCGGGTTATGCTTAGTATGCTCTGTCACTCTCATTCAAAGCGGCGCAGCTTGGTTGCCGGGAGCGCCAACCCGTTTGGCTCTCCCAGGCCAAGGTCCCCTTCACCCGAATACCGGCTGCCAGGGACCCTGTGTTACATTTTATATCACAACGGCGGGTTTTCTGCGGCGTACTATCCAGCCCATTAAACCCAGCCCGGCCAGCAACATCGCATAGGTATCGGTTTCCGGAACAGCCAGTGTGATATCAGCTGTTGCAGTCAACCCTGGATGGGCGGCAACGGTTTTATCCGCGTGTAAATCAATCCCCCCCCCCACTAAGGAGGTGTCGAAAGTGCTGCCCGCATGGAGGGCAGAGTTAACATTGGCACCCAATGCCGAGCCGGCATCTGCATTCAAAACAACCCCGTCGGGACTGCTGACCTCCGCACCGGCTCCTGCATTGGCACCGGAGGCAAAGGAGCCAATATCGGCGGCTATTTCGCTTGTGGCATCAAGTGCGGAGACGGAGGCGCCTACCTTGCTCGCCGCAAGATCAGCCGTTGCAGCTAATCCTGCATCGGCGGCAACGATTTTATCCGCCTGCAAATCAATCGCCCCACTCGCTAAGGAGGTGTCGAAAGTGCCGCCCGCCTGAAGCGCGGAGTTAACGTTAACACCCAACGCGGAATTGGCATTTGCATTCAATGTACCCGTAGCGTGACTGCTGACCTCCGCGCCGGCCCCTGCATTGGCACCGAAGGCCGGGGAACCAACATCGGCGGCTATTTCGCTTGCGCCATCAAGTGCCGAGACGGAAGTACCCACCTTGCTCGCGGTATCCAGGGCCGGAGTAGAAACTGTTACCTTATTTATCGCATCAACCGCGGGTGAAGCGACAGTTACCGTACCAGTGGCATCAAGCGCTCGTGCGGCCGCTACCTCGCTCGTCACATCGAGTGCTGGCGCGGCCACGGTTACCTTACCGGTAGCGCCTAGCGCTTGGGCCGGAAGTATTTCCTTGCCCGAGGAGTCGAGAGCTGCTGAGGCCACGTTAACATCGGTCGTGGCGTCGGGTACTGACGTGGTGACAGCGGCCTTGCCCGAGGCATCAACTGCCGGTGTGACAACCGTTGCCTTATTTGTGGTTTCGAGCACCGGCGTGGATACCGTTGTATTGCTCGTGGCATGCAGCGCCGGCACTGCCGCAGAGGCGGCTACGCTCCCCGTCGCACTCGTGGTTGCGTAGGCAGATTGGGTTGCAAGGCCGGACAGAGCCAAGAGGGTGGTCACAATCGCTTTGGTTTTCGTCATAGGAGTTCTCCAGCTTTATGCATCATGTAATTCTCCAAAAGAAAGATTAAAAAATGTTGCAGCCGGCTAAAATCCCCTCCCGGAAGATTCAGTTTCAGTGAGTATGATGCCTTCCATCTACAAAGGGCATAAATAGCGCAGCCCTATGACTTAAGCAAATATTGTGCCAAATATATAATACATTAATAATTAAAGAGTTATGACCAATAAAACGTTAGAGGTAAAAAATTATCGTCTCCAAAGCGCGACATCTATCTTGAATACCTTGATTAAGTGAATGAAACCGCTGGATATTATGGCGTCGTTCCAGCGCGACAGCATGAGATGACATCAGCGGTAGGCAAGCATGGGTCAAGCGAAAGGCTTTTTAATGTCTTTCGCATGTTGACATTCGGCTACAGCAACATATTGCGACGCCATAATAATTTCTGAATTTCTGATGCGGCGGAATTCGCTGGCTATTGAGTCGTCATGATCGGTCAAGATTGCTTCCCACAGTATTTTCTAGAAAAAACATGCGATCTCCCGGGGATGGCGGACGGATAATGCCGAATGAGGTGTTTTGGAATATTGATCGGCGCCATGGGTGAAAAAGACAGGGGCAGGCCGGGGCCGGGGCCGTACCCCTCTTTTAACTGGTTGCAGCAGGCAAAGCTGATAGATAGCGGATTGCGGTGGCGCTGGGGAGAAAACAATACGCCGCTCCGCGGCAGGTGACAAAACTGGTGAGGCCTGTGACTTCGACGGGACGCCTCTGGCCTTCGATCGGGATAAGGAAAGTTGCGGCCGATCCTGCATTGTTTCCGTTATCTCCAATCAGCGGGTCTCTGGTGCCGCCCAGGCCAGGTGCGAAGCTTCCCTTGTTGGCCCAGTCGGACATTAAAAACTCGAACTGATCCTTGAGGCTTACTCCGATAAAAAGACCAAGCAATCCCCGCTCGATCCCATCATCAGGATTGGCCGGATCATAAGGAGGCCCATAGGGAAGTCCGCGGCGGACAATACGATGCTTGAGACCGCTGTTTCCAGCCACAATCGCGTTGCGCGGATTCATGCGCCGGATATGCGATCCCAGGGGACAGCGATAGCCGCGGCGATCATCGAAGGCGTCGGGCATGCTATCGCCTGGCACATAGTCGAAGCTATTGCGTTTCTCGAGAGGAATGCGTTCGTCGGCGGAATGTGGCGAGAGGGAAAGAGGAACCCCGTCGCGCCAGCGACCACAAAGCTTGGCGGCTATCAGTTCCCGGTCAAAGCCCGTTTGATGAGCCGCTTCCGTCAGAAACTGCTCGAAGCCACGACAATCCTGGGACAGAATGCGGAACGCCACGAAGCTGCCGTTACGGCCCAGCGCGTCAGGTGTTGGCACCGGGTAGGTAAAGTCCGAATACTGGCTGGGGTAACCCAGCAGGAATTCTCCAGCCGGAGCTTTCGGAAGCACGTCCGGCATGAGCGGTGGTAGCCCGCCATCAATGGTGGGTTGTGCGAAGCCATCGCGGTAGCCAAAGTGCGCCACGTTTCCGGGTAGGCTTCTGCCATCGTGCACGGAAAGCTCCGACATCGCATTTCTGCCCGAATAAAGTTCCCGGAGCTGCCCAGTAACGTGCTCCAGGATTTCCTCCGTTTCGGCAAAGAGGAACAGCAGGAGATGCAGGGCTGGGCTCGCGAACTGATCTTTCCAATGCTCAGGGCTGCTTTCTCCGGTATCGCCCACCCGCTGGGCGCGGGCTGGCGCACCTGCGGCAAACTCCTCCGGGAATGACGCCAGCGAAAGAGGTGAAAGCCCAAGAGCAGCCAAACCGGTGTAGGTAAGCCCGACATTAAGGCAATATGGCGGTTTCACGGTCCAATCGGTGGCGGTTGAAAGTTGAGGCGAATTGCCGCCATTTACCAGCCCGCCAAGAAATTGCCTGGCAGCGGCCGGTTGCGCAATCGTCAAGGCGAATACGCGCAGCGCCGGCATGGCGTAAGTGCGGAGGATGAATCCCTGGATGTCGGCGTGTGGCAAATCAGGCATGATAGGTTTCAAATTCCGGCGATCGTGTGATCGGACCCGCTTAGACTTCTCCCAGCGCCGCCTGGATATCGAGTACTGTGGCCTGGGGGTAGGCGCTGTAGAATGGTCCAATGGCGCCGAGATCGTTGGCTTTAACGTAGTCCCTGAATGCGCCGCGATTCTGTTGAATCGGCAAGGGAGGTGCGCCGTCCATGTACTGGAGCAGCGTATTGAAAATATCACCGATCTCGTCGATGAACTCGTTCAGGTAATCTTCGAACGAGCCGTCATAAGTTGTGATGATGGCAAGCCTGGTATTATTTTCGAGGAATACAAAACGGGCGAAATGTACGATCCTGAGTTTATCGAGGGCAGCCCAGATAGGATTTTGTTCCGGCGGTGCGGATTGAATTTTTTGTATAAGCGTATTGAGGGCCTGGAAGGCTTCGGGCGAACGGATGGTCATGACCAGGGTGAGCGGACTCTGGACTGTCCTGCGTGCGGAAGCCACGGGGGCGGGCCCGCTATCCTTGTCACTGCCGTCGTGGAATGGATCCATGGATTTCCTCCTGAAAACGGGCGCTACGCCCTCTGACAACAATCGCAAGTCATATGCCTGCCGTCTTTGACCCGCGCTGCATGGCATTGTATGGCTAAGGACCCGATGCTGCAAAGAGTTTTGGCGGGAAGCAAGTATGGGGTGCCCCAAAAACAACAAACCCGCCGAAGCGGGTCTGTATGGGGTTATTATCTGAGAGCGCTATTGTTTGCGTCTGCGCGTGAGGCCGAAGGCGGCGAGCCCCAGACCGAGAAGAGCAAGGGTCACCGGTTCCGGAACCTGGGTAGGATCTCCGTTAAAGGTGGTGTAATGGCTCAGCCTCTCGATATTGGTATTCCTGAGGCCTCCCGAGAGGAATTGCACTTGCGCATCAGACCATACCAGCTTCGTCATTTCTCCGATGTTCTGGAAGAAAAAAGTGTCGGCTGTGGCGCCGGTGCCCCCTGTACCGAATTTCAAAAGGAAAAAACCCGGCTCGGTCGGACCGACATCCAGGTACCATTCACCTGCAGCGTTGACAAAAGCAGTGGGTGAAGTATCCTTCAGGTCTTGAACCAGGTTGTTGTTATTTGCAAATGTCTCCATGGCGGTAAGCTCGGTCCCATCTCCAGAATTTCCAAGATTAGACTCTCCTATTTTGGTGTCAAGCATGAAGGGGATGGCGTGTGCGGCCGGAATCCAGAACGCCACACTAACGACTACCGCGAGAATTCCGGAAAATTTATTTTTTTTATTCATTATCATTTCCTCCAAGTCTTTCTAATCGACAATATGTATTGGGCCACCCGGTTCGCATGCAATCCCTTCGCTCTTCCACCAGGTGAATGCATTATTTCCTGAAAAACAAGGATTTGAAATGACTCTACTAGCTGTAGTGCCATGGTTCTTTTGGTTTGCACCATGGCCCTATGCAGTAGTGGAAAAGATCAATAGATAAGCGCTAATCCACCTTAAGTTGATCAGCGTTGGGGGTGCAGGATGAGTCAATGTAATCGGGTGGGTAAAGCCGGGAAGAGCAACAGCAAAGCCCTTCGGGATGGGCTGTGAGGATGCGCATGAACATTCTCAGCCGGGGCTGAAGGCAAGTGCGCGAGGAAGGATAATCGAAGGAACTGAACTCCTGGATGTTTCCACGAGCCGGATATGGCGTTAGAACCAGGATTTTCAGCAAGCTCTGGCAATATCCATGCAGCTCCCGGTTTGCCGGCAAACCATCGCGCAAGAAGGAGGCGGAGGGAGTGTCGGATCCGTTTCAGCCATGGCTGAGGCTGGGCTCAACCTTCGAAACGGCCTGCGTCCGGTTGTACACGTCAAGTTTCTTGAAGATGTGCCGCAAGTGGTTTTTTACCGTATAGGTACTGATGCCAAGAATCGAGGCGATTTCCGGATTCGTTTTGCCCATTCTGACCCACTCCAGGACTTCGACTTCACGTATACTCAATCCGCGAGTTTCCGGGATTCTCGGCTCGTCTGCGGGGAGTGCCGCTGCCTGATGGCCATGTCCCAGTGGTCTGACCCGGCGCAAAGCCGTATCAAGATAAGGCAGCAGGTTTTCCATGGCCTCGAGCGTTGAGTCGTTGAAATTATCGTAAGAACTGAATATCACATAGAGGCAATCCTGGCATCCACGTTCGTCGCTGATGCCATGTATCAGCAAAGACCGCATGCCGTGCAATGCTTCACCGAAAGCGCATTGCGGGCGATGGCTTTCAAGCAGGAAGCCGGATGCGCCGACGCTTAGCTTGAAGGGGATTTTTCCCAGTTCCACCCAGCAACTATAGAGCCCTCGCAGCAAGGCTGAAAAGGCTGAAAGATTTTCCGGATTCAAATGCTCGGTTCTGACTCCAGGCAATGCGGAAACAAGATCGTGCCGAAAATGCTTCGCACCAAAATCACTCCATGCGGCAAGCATGATCTCATGGGGCAGGTAATGCTGCACCTCTCCCTGCAGCCATTTCAACAGGTCGGAATGTCTGCGTACCGCTATCCCTTCCCTGACGATTCGGAAGTAACGTTCGAGATGCTCGTCGGAGAGCGATGAGGAAAAAACCATAAGCGGCAGAGTCTATCCGGTCCGGTCGTTAATGGAATGATGGATGAATAACTGATTGTTATAAAGCAATAATCGTTCCAGAAATAAAACTTCAATTAGATCAATAGTCAAAAAAATAAAAAAGGATGGATTTTGATAGACTGTAAGAAATGCCGACTGCCGGGAAAGCCCCGGAAGGCGTCTTCCGCGGAGGATGGCGGAAAAATCGGGGGATGTTCACAAGGCGCACCACGAAGGTCGTGATCTGTTCACGATGCGTCAGTATGACCCGGTGGGCGGGCAGTCCGCTTGTAACGTGGAATAATGGATTTCGGGAGGGAAAGTAATGGAACGAGGCGGCAATCACCTGCCGATTATGCGCCGCTATTCCTGCTTGTACGGGTGCTTTGCGTTATGGGCAGCCATGAACTTGAACTTGGTCTTCCATAAATCGAATTTTGGAGTATTTCAAGGCGGGCTGGGCGTATCACGCGGTGATCGGGGAGGCAACTCATCAACGGGCTCAGCGGACCGCATGGCGGTCTCGATCTTGCCATTCATGTCTTTGGATGCCCCGTTATTTTGCGCGCCGTTGTGCAGATGATATGCCTGGATCAGCAGCGAGATGCCCAGCCAGCCAGCGATCAGGGCAAAGGGGACGATCAGCAGCATCGGCTGCAGCCATGCAAGTATGGCCAGGGCCAGCAACGTCGTGCCGCCGAACATCATGATCTTTGCCTCGGCCGCGCCGAGGACAAGCCGGTTGGTAATGGCAGCTCCGACGGTATTGCCAACACGAATCGCACCCGCCGTGAGCCGGCCGGCGCTGCCACCCCTGCGCCTGCCCCCGCCACGTCTATAAAAAGGAGAGGACGCGTGGCCGGATGACTCGAGCCCGGACGATCCGGTTCTCGGGACCGGGCGAACACGATTCTTTTCACTGAGCACGATTTCCGTCGCGCCCTCCAGATCCCGCAGATACATCTGCTCCATTTCATGCGCGAAGGCCAGGTTTTCCACCGCCACATCCAGTTCCCAATTACCAAGCCAGCTGACCATATTGAGATTGCTCGATCCTACACGCGCCCAGCGGCCATCGGCTACGGCCGTCTTGGCATGCATCATCGATCCATTCCATTCAAATACCCGTACGCCGGCTTCCAGCAGGGGGCGATAGCCGCTCCGGGAGATCGGCCGCAGAAACCTGAGGTCGCCGCTCGATCCCGGCACCAGCAGCCGCACATCCACGCCATCCATTGCCGCTCCTCTCAGCGCTTGCACATAGCTGGTGGAGCCGACGAAGTAGGCATCTGTAAGCCAGAGCGTCTTTTTGGCCAGGACCGCAATCAATAGTTCGAGCCGGTACAATCCCGCAGTGGCCGCGATATCACCCAGCACCCTCATGTCGACCTCGCCTGCCACCGGGATCGCATCCCGCTCCGTCAGTTCCTCCGCGGGCACCTCGGGTCCGGTTTCCGCCCACGCACGGGAGAAGGATTGCGCAATATCGGCCACGACCGGACCGCGTACCTCGATACCGGTGTCTCGCCAGGGCGGAATACCGCGTTCCGGATACCCTATCCACATCTCTCCGACGCATAATCCACTGACGAACGCAACGCGGTTATCCACGCAAATCGATTTTCGGTGGAGCCGGCTCACCCAGCCAAGCGGGCTATCGAAGCGCGGCGGATTGAAGCACCGGACCTCAACACCGCCATCTCTCAGCCGCTGCCAGTAGCTGCCCGACGTTTGGGTCAGGGCACCCAGCCAGTCGTAAAGCACTCTTACCCGGATGCCATCTTCCGCCTTTGCAATGAGCGCATCGGCAAACTGTTGGCCGATGTTATCGTCCCGGATAATATAATTTTCGAAATAAACCGTCTCTTTCGCCGAATAAATCGCGTCCAGCCATGCGGGATAGTTTCCGCTGGCGTCCTTGAGGAGGCGGATGCTGTTGCCGTGGACAAGTGGAGCGCCGGCTGCGCGCGAGAAAGCCTGAGCCGCCAAGGCGCGCGTTGCGGGCATCGCTTCGCGAGAACTTTCTCTCCGCTTTACAGTAGCCACCTGTCATCGCTCCATTTCTATTTCGGCATTACTGTTCAATGTCCTGTTCCAAGGTCTTCCACGCGTCATGGCACCCGCACACGCGCCGTCACTTAATCCGTCACTTCGTCGCCAAACTTGGAAGCGACATAGCAGCGCATGGCGGCGATGAGGGGAGTCAATCCCCTTTGCCGGTATCTGCCTGACCGCATATAAGCGGTACAATGCTCCGAACCCGCCTCCAGGCTGTGGCTCAGATTTATTCCCTCGCGTTCTATGATTGGCCCACCTTGGGACCAGTCGGCCGATGGTTCCCAGCGGGCATGATTAACGAGGCAATGCGAGTCCAGCACGCGTACTTCCGTCACGTCGTTTGCTTTTGCCACCCAATAATCGAGTAGTTCGTCCTTAAGCTCGGACACCTTCATGTTCGCCTCTCCACGTGTAATTTTTAGACAGTGCCGGAAAAATAATTAGTATACTCTGCTCGTACGGCAGCGAATGTTTGCAACCGCACAGAGCTTCCAACCCGAAGCACATATATTTAGCGTTCAGTACGAACCTGGCGCGCAGCAATGATCCGGTATCTTCGCCAAATCTATGAGGGAGGTTGAATGAAAGCAAGGAGTTTGCTCTATTTGGGAATACTCGTACTCGTGGTTCCAGCGCTATCGGGCTGCTGGCTGCTCGCGGCGGGCGGCGCGGGCGCGTACGGCGGGTACAAGGCGAAAGAGGAAGGTTATACGTTGCAGAATCCGGTTACGAAAGAGAAACCCGACAGTAGTCAAAAGAGGGATTAGGAAGAGCTGGCAGGCTTCTCGAAAGGAATCGGGCGAACGTCCGGTCTTATTTTACAGCCCGTTTGGTATGCAGGAGTGGCCGACCTTAAGCGGTCAACAGCATGGATACCAGAACGTTTGAGTGGTCCAGCGCCAGGATCCTCAACGCTTTCTCAGCCCTGAACTCCTGCGTCCCGCAGTTTCCGCACTGTCGATTCAGCTTCCTGCTCACCGCTCGGCGAGCTTCAACACATGCAAATTCCCGGCGTCGCCGCAAACTCATGCTGTTCAATTTCACATCCATTCACAATACACCAAACCGGCGCATTGCTCTCGCAATGCCGACAGTATAATATCCGCCTGTGCGGCAAGAGATCGGGCGCAATGCGAGAAGAAAACGGCATTTGAATTATTATGAGACCGCGTCTTATACTTGGCGTATTGCAGGGGAGGATGATGAAGAACTCGATTATTGCGATGGCATGTGTTCTGTCCGTTCTGCACCTCGCGACAGCTGGCGCATTTGTCGAGAACCCGTGCCGCAAGATTCTGGCGGAGGAATTCCACAATGAGTATTCCGGGAGTAACCCTCGACTCAGGGATCGAGCGATGTATGCCGAATTATGCTCATCAAACTTTCAGCACGCCCGGAATATCATCAATCGCGCCCAGAAGTCCGGGATCGATAGTTCGCTTGGTAGCTCTTACGGACTCTTCAGCCCCGGCGAGGGTGGAGCGCAATCTGCCGTGCCTTCGTCGGATGCATTATTTAACGAAGCGCGATTTTCCCAGTGGAAGAGCGCCTACTGCTCGACCAATTCGTCAGCGGATGCATCGCGGGCGGCCGAGTTCCTGATGCAGAAGGCTGTGGCCCAGCCTGTGGCAAGTGCCTGGTCGACATGCATGCGCAAGCGTGAAGGCCTTACATGCTGGGCCGCGCCGCACGTCTCCCAGGAGGAGGAAATTCTCCTGAATATCAATTGGACAAAGACCGATTCTTCGCCGCCCCTGGTGCAGCATTCTTTCCTGAGCAGAGGCGCTGCCGCGAAATTCGAAGATGTTCCCGCCCGGCGGATTCTGCCGGTTGGCTACAGACTGAACACCGGGACACTACAGATTCCTGTCACGAAGCAAACGGACAATGGAATTACCGCCAATCTCACAGTGAATCACGAGGGAGCGGAGCACAGCTGCAACATTTTTATTCCGGGAGAACGCGACTTCGCGCTGATAACGCCTTTTGTCGCGCAGTAGTGATTGTAAACGGCAATCCGGCCTCCACGAGTCAACCACCGGATCTAGGATGATGCCAGCGCCGCCACGCCGATGAGAACATCCTCAATGTGTTGGGCGCGGTAGCCGGGCGCCACATCTTTATAGGATTTGGCGCCCTGATTGGAATCGACAAAAATATTTTTAATACCAAGCAGGCTTGCGCCGTAAATATCCCGGAACATATCATTGCCCACGTAGATCACGTCGGTCGATTTGAGTTTCATGGCATGGAGAGCTTTCTGAAAAAGCTTCGGATCGGGTTTTCTGAAACCGTAATCGGCGGAGATAATAATCGGGGAGAAATAGCCATTCAAGCCGACCGCCTGAATTTCCGGCAATGCAAAGCAGGGCTGGGCATCGGAGATAAGAGCCAGGCGGTAGTGAATACGCAAATCGTTCAGCACGATCTTCACGCCGGGGTAAAGCTGGAGGCGTTTGCGGGAAATGCCCCGGTAGAGCTGGGCCAGAATTACTGCAAGGTCCTTTCTGGCCTGTGCCTGCTTAACCCCCTCCTGCCGGAGAAAATCGTTCCAGATCGCTTCCACATCGATTTCCGAATGCTCTTCATGGCTAGCCGCTTTCTGCTCCTGCATGATCCGGTAGTAGCGTTCCCGCACCTCCCAGCGGTGTAAATACACGCCGTGATAGGTCAGATAATGCGCGATGCCACGGTAGATTTCATCCATGGATTCGTCGGTCTCGATATCTATCAGTGTCCCATAGAGATCGAACAGAATGCCTTTTATCGCCATGAAGTACTAACCCAGTGTTTTCGCGGCTTCATCCAATAGCCGCCGGCTGTATTTCCCGTGTATCCATCGATTGCGCGCAATGCGCAGGAGGGTGAGTCCCGCATAGAAGGGGATACGCTGCGTGATTGCGCGAAAAGCGGCGTCACGGTCGGGAAAGTGACAGGCATATTCCCACAGGAAGTGGCCGATGAAAGGCTCCGCCAGCCATTTGTCGCCGGTTTGCTGCATGAAGAAGTGCTGGAGTTCGGCCACTACCCTTCCCAGGTCGAAGACCCTATCCGCCGATTTCATCCGTTCAAGGTCGATGACAATCACCCAAAGACCATCACCAAACAGGATATTCGCCGGTGTGACATCGCTATGGATAAGGACTTGGCAGTCTTCCCACATGCATGGTTTCTCGCGCCACCGGTCCTTAAGCTGATGGAGCCTCCCAGCCTCATGCGGGTTAAGGCGCCCCGATTCCATTAACTGTTCCAGGATGTGGTTGAAGTAGAAGCAGTCTTTGCTGAAGTCCACGGTGCTGTCGCCTGCCGTACGGTTATGCAGGGTGGCGAGAAAATAGGCGAGAGCGGTGAGTTTTGGATAAAGCACATCGGGGTCGCCTTTTCGTATGGCTTTGGTAATGAAGTCCGCTAGCGGCGTGCCATAACAAAATTCCTCGACGAGCACGTAATTAAGGCTGGCGTTTCGGCCAAGGGGTCGAACGACGTAATGTGGATAGCAATCAAAACCAAGGCTGCGTAGATAGCTCAAGTTATTGAACTCACACTCCATATGATGAAACGCGGTCTCCGGCGCCACGTCTGGAACACCGCCAAAAAATTTTCCGATGACCCGGATCTGATTGTGCGGGTCTTCGTAGAGATAGACATGGTTGGAGGCCGGGAGCTTGTACACCCGGAATTCGGGAACGCCGGACTTCGCGTCGGTTCCGAGGAGCGGGAGGATATCGTAGCGGAGGTATCCGTAAAAAGGGTCACCGGCGGGAAGCTGTCCGATATATTTCATGCCTTATTGATAGCAGGTAACCTTAAAAAAAGCTAGCAGCCTGTCGGACTTGAAGAATCGATGCGAAAAAGTGGCCGGGCGAGAATGACCGCTGAATTTGACCCCGCGACCGCTCCGATGTAATGTATCGCCTGTGTGACAGGACGCAGAACGCAGTACCGAACCATGCTTATTTTGCATTGACTGCTGATGTTCGCTGGCATGGGTGGTGTATCAACCAACTTTATCTACGGGAGAACGCGATATGAAGCGCCAGAAACAAACTCGGGTTGGGCGGGTTGCGCATGCAATGGTGAACTACGGGCTGCTGGCAGCCTGCTTATCGTTCGGATCCGCTAATGCGGCAGTCACCTTTCAGTTTCAATATGCCGACCCCGCTGGTACCGGGTTTCTTGATCCAGCTGATGGCTCGAGCCGGCAAACCGCCTTGAACACGGCGGCCAGCAAGTTCTCCGATATGTTCGGCAGCCACTTCAGCAACTCGGGCACGGTTGTGCTGCAGGCCACGGCGAGCGACGATGCCAACGATGATACGCTGGCGTCGGCGGGTAGCAAGCTCATCAATCTCGGCGGGGCCGGGTTCAATCTTGGCGAAGTCGTCCGGACCAAGCTGCTAACCGGTACGGACCTCAACGGGAACAACGTGGACGGCTCGCTGGATGTCAACTTCGGCAACTTCTGGGAGCTGGACTTCAATGCAACGCCCTCGAATACCGAATACGACTTTTACTCAGCCCTGTTTCACGAGTTTACGCATGCCCTCGGTTTTACTTCGACAATGGGGCAATCCGGCGAACCCATATTCGGCACCCAGGACACCGGAAGCTGGAGCACCTTCGACAGTTTTCTCACCGACAAGAACGGCGCCAGGATTATCGATCCAGCAAATTTTGCGTTGAATCAGGAAACCTGGAATGCCGCCAGCATCGGCGGCCCCAGCCCGGCGGGGGGACTGTTTTTCGATGGAGCCAACGCGGTGGCCGCAAACGGCGGCAGCCCGGTGGGCCTTTACACGCCGACAACGTGGGAGGAGGGCAGCAGCGTTTCCCATCTTGATGATGAGAATCCCGCCCTCGCGGGAAGGATGATGCTCGCAGCTTCGGAGGCAGGCCCCTATGCGCGCGACTATGACGCCGTCGAAGTCGGCATGCTTGCGGATCTCGGCTATACCGTGGCGGCCATACCGGAGCCCGAGACGTACGCGATGCTGCTCGCCGGGCTGGGCATGATCGGCTGGGTGGTGCGGCGCCGGAAAGCCGCATAGCCTTGGCGGGCCTCATGCCGTGATTCCGCGGCGCGAAACCTGGAACGGTTCCCCAGTTTCGCATTCGGGAAAATGCTGGTGATGCGGATATTGCGTCGCTCTTTTCTGGCCAGCCTTCTTGTTTTCGGTACCTGTTTTATGGGGACAGTGTCCATGGCCACAGAGCTGAGTCTCGGAGAGGGTGGCCCGCCGCTTACCTATCGCCTCGACGAGGTCAGCGTGCGCCTGACCCGTCATTCCGGCAATCCCGCTTTGCCCATCCGGCGCGTCATCCTGTCCGGCACCGGCGGCGCAACACTTGAGCGTGATGGCGAGAGGATGCAGTTTTCCTATGGAAATAGGGAACTGCTGGCTCTCCTGAATGCGCTTTACAAGATCCGTTTTTTCGACCTTCCCTCGCAATACAACACCCGATATTCGGTCTTCCTGAAAGACGACGGAACTGTGGGGACAGAGGCGCTGCGCATGCCGGATTCCGCGAGCACCAGTATCTGTTTCGCCGTGAGCGGGTATGAAAAGTGTGTCACCTACGGCCGCAATAGTCCGCTTGGGCTGGAAGGTATTGCCAAACAAGTTTTTTCTGATGCCGGCAGATTGGCAAGTGACAGGTAGGCGCGGAAATGAGGCGCCAGGACGTAGGAACTCTCCAGTGAATGGCTCAATCAGGGAGTAGGCAAAGCATCGATGCTGTTGTCGTGGGAGGCGGGCCAGCTGGCGCGATATGTGCGTTGACGCTTGCGCGGGGTGGCGCGCGCGTGAGTCTCGTGCATTGGGATGGCTACAGCATCGGCGGCATCGAACTCGTATCGGGCCGCGCGCGCCGTCTTATCGAGCAGCATTGCCCGGACTTTTTTCTCCAAGTCGCGCCTGGCATAGAAGTTAACGAGACGGTATCGCTGTGGGGCACGCCGGGACCTGTCAGGTCGAGCGCGATGTTTAATCCGTGGGGCGCCGGTGTGGCGCTTGAACGCGAGCTTTTAGACCGGGCATTGCGCAACCTGGCAAGCACCGCCGGAGTATCCGTTATTCCCGATACCAAGGTGGTGGGTATTGCGCGCCGCAGCGACCGCTGGGAGCTCTCCCTACGCTTGGGAGAAGGGGAAGATGAACTGTTGCATGCGCGTTTCGTTGTTCTTGCAACCGGACGCGCAGCGGCGCGTTTTTTTGACCAGACGCCGATGGCGGAATCATCGCAAATCGCGCTGATGGCGTCACTCGGCCAACAGTCAGATGCTCCAGGTCACGCCCTCCATGTCGAAGCCATGGATAATGGATGGTGGTATGCGCTACCCGCTGCCGATGGCCGTCATTTTGCCGGTTTTTGCACCAGCCGGGAGGTGGTCAAGCAGCGGGACGCGTCCCTGCGCGACTTTTTTTCCCGGGAGCTTCATCGCACGCGCCTGCTCACTCCCCTGATGACAAGCGCCGAAGGCAATCCATGCAACACGCGCAGCGCGAGAATCTCGCGCATAACCGGCCGTACCGCTGACGTTCGGCCATTCAGCAAGGCAGCCGGGGAGGGATGGATCGCCGTCGGCGATGCGGCTTTTGCGCCGGACGCCCTCAGCGGCATGGGAATCGAGCTGGCGATTGAATCCGCCCAGCGGGGGGCACATGCGTTGCTGGAGGCGATCCGGACGGCAGGCCAACATGACGTATTTGCAGCGTATGAGGATTCGATCCACGCACGTGCCATGCGGCACCATGAAACAGCAGTGGCTTACCGTTATCGAGAACTTTAGCTGCAGGCCTGATCCTGGAATCAGCCTATTCTCACCGCCAGCATGGAAATTGAACCGCCATCGAACCCTTCCACCGGAAAGCTTGTTTCTTCATCTTTTTGGCGTTGGGCGAGGATATAGAGCAACGGGAGGTAATGGTCCGGCGTCGGCACGGATAGTTTTGCATCTTGTCCCAGTTTTTCATACTCGATAAGAGGCTGGAAATCGCCCGAACTCAGCGTCTTCCGCACAACGTTTTCGAATCGAAGCGCCCAATCGTACGGTTCGACCTTGCGGTTTCCCCATGAATAGGTATGCAGGTTGTGCACAATATTTCCACTCCCCAGGATAAGCACTCCCTCCTCGCGCAACGGCGCCAGGAGGCGGGCAATATCGTAATGCCAGGCTGCCTCCCTGGTTTCATCGATGCTTAACTGAACAACCGGAATATCGGCATGCGGAAAAATATGCATGAGAACGGACCAGGTTCCGTGATCCAGGCCCCAGCCCGTATCCATGGTGGCCAAGCCCGGTCCAAGCAAATCCGCCACTTTTGCAGCAAGTTCAAGCGAGCCTGGCGCGGGGTACTGGACTCGATGAAGTTCTCGCGGGAATCCGCCAAAGTCATGGATAGTCCGCGGCTTTGCCATGGCGGTGACTGCTGTTTGCGGCACATACCAATGTGCCGATATGGAAAGAATGGCGGTAGGGCGGGGAAGCGCGGCGCCAATAGCGGACCATGCCGTTGTATAGGCGTTGTTACTAAGCGCGTTCATTGGATTGCCATGCCCCACAAATATTGCCGGCATAAGGGACCGACGAGTGGGGGAATGGGAATGAGGAGGAAGATCGGGGGAATTGTGGCGCATTAAAACTCTCGCGCTTGCGCGCTCAGGGAATTGCGAACCTGCTGCAATTTATTCGGGCGACAGGTGGAGGTGACCGCGGCTGCAAGTGCGGGTCAGGCGCTTTCCTTCGAAAATATCACAGGAGCATTTGCTTTTCTGTCCGGCAATATCTCGATATCTCTCCAAGTCGGTCGGCCTTTCGAGTGAAAGTGGTGAAGCATTTTTTGCCTGAACGCTACCGATCTGTGATCAGCCCCAGCCAAAGCCATACCGAACGGATTTTGATCATTGCATTTTATCATTTTCTCGATTCCTTAATAAATGGAGTAAACCAAAACGGGGCAACCCATCATTTAAAATATTCTTACAATAGCTACCTTAAAACAAAACTTTTACAGGAATGTGAAAACGCCCGCTCACATTTTTCCGCATATTGTCCTCGTATAAACGTTTGCTGTTTGTATGGAACCGCACAGAAGTATCATTTATAGCGTGGCATTGGTTATGTTGTCCCGTGGGTGTGGAGCGAGTGATCATGAAATATTCTGCTGATCTGAAAATCGATTTTCTCGTTGCAACCGTCCCATCATCAGATGCGAGGGCTTCATGCTGAGATCACGGCTTCGATGAAAAACAGAGCCGATCCGCATTTTTCCGGTGGTGTCTATTCGCCTGCCGTCTCGAACGAGCCTTGGTATCGATCGCGCCGGCTAAGCATTTTTAGCATTGTCTTTTTAATCAGCGCCATTATCAGCCTGGCTTACAACTACAGCCGTCCAGCCATTTACCGCAGCGGCGCAACACTGCTAACCTCCGCAATGACCGCCATCGATCGTGAAAGTGGCGATCCGGATATCCAGCACGTTGCTATTCAAAGGCAGTTCTTACTGGGGCATGAACTTGTTGCCGAGACCCTGTCGCGGCTCAAGGCGTCAGCCACCGATAAATCCCGGCTTCAGCTGACGATCTCCGATATACAAAATTTATTGCATGTCGAACCTGTCGCCGATACCAACCTTGTTGAAATACAGGCGGAAGATCTGGACCCGAAATTCCTGCCGGTGCTCATCAATACCTGGATAGATGTCTACCTGGATGCCAGGACTGAAGAGGTCAAGCGGCTCACGGGCGATACAACACGTATTATTGAAGGCGAACTGAAGGCCTTGGCCGGGAAAGTCAATGTGGCCCGGTCCGAACTGGAGATTTTCAGAAAGAATAACGATATTTCTTCAATCGGGCGCGAAGAAAACGAAGCGTTAGCCCGCCTTAAAGGTCTGACCGACTCGCTTAATAAAGCCAGTGAAGAGGAAGTCAAGGCCAGGGCGAATGTTGCCGCGATAAAATCAGCCGTTTCTCGCGGGAAGGCGGTGGTTCCCAATGAGGAAAAGGCAGGTTTGCTCGCGCTTGAACTGCGGGTACGGGATTTGCGCGATAAGCTGACGGAGCTGGATAAAAAATTTACACGAGAATATATCAATCTGCACCCCGAATTCAAGTTTATCCCGCAGCAAATTGCAGAACTGGAAACAGCAATCAAAGGTAAACAGCAGGAGGGCAGTAACGTCGTGCTGGCAGATGCGGAAGTGACTTATGCCGCTGCGCAGCAGACCGTAAGAGAAATTCGTGATCAGCTGGATGAACACAAGCATCAGGCGTCGGCGTTTACCACAAAGTTCGCCAAGCACGATGCGTTAAAAGCCGATCTGGAAAGCCTGGAAAACCTCTACCGTGAAACGCAGGACCGACTGGTGCAACTCGGCGCCGGCCACAAAGAGAAATACCCGCAGGTAACGGTTATTAGCCGGGCGTACGAGCCCAGGGACCCGGTGAGACCGGACTATGGCCGTGATGCGCTGATAGCGATTGCGGGCTCTCTACTGTTAGGTCTTTTCAGTGTCTGGATTTTCGAGTATTTAACTCAGAGAAAGGGGGGGCAGCAACCGCCTGTTACGGTTTTCGGGATACATAATTATCCATCGGCCGGCGCGGAACTGGTTAATTATTCACAAAGTGTGCCCAGTCCTCTGGCCCATAAAACCAGCGCCGTGCTGGCGGCTCCTTCGGACCGCGAGCTCTCGAGCCATCAGCTAAGAATTTTGCTTGGTGCCGCAAACCTGCAAGGAAAGCAACTGATCAGCCTGTTACTCAGCGGCCTCAGTATCGATGAAGCTGCTTCTTTACAACCGCACCAGATCGATTTGCGGGCGGCAACCATCACCGTCGCGGGAAAGACGCCAAGGATCATTCCTATCAGCAACTCCCTCAAACTATTATTTGAACGATCGGGCGGCCGTCCCGCCTGGAATCCGGATGATCCGGGGTTGCGGATCGAGCTTTCCGCCGCCCTGGTCTGCGCCGCGGTGGACTCGGGCTTGCCGGACCCGCAGAGGATTACCGCTGGCACGATCCGGCATAGCTATATCGCCTACCTGGTTCGCCAGGGGCTCAGGCTGTCGGATCTCGAACAAATCACAGGTTACCTGGAGCCTTCCACCCTTTCGCGCTACAGCGCCTATTCGCCGCCGCAGCAAGGCCGCCATCTGGACGAGATTGAATTGCTTCATCCTGCATTGATCAACGGCGCCTGAACGGATGCACTGATTGCTAAGGGGTTGAACTCGCGGCGGTCCGGTTGCCCGAAACCGTTCTGTGCAGTAACGATGTCCGCTCGGCCTCCGGCAAGGTACTGATTCTTTTTACAGTTTCGTAGAACCGTTCGATATTTCCGTCCTGCCGCGCAAGCAGTGCCTGGAACGCGGGTACCAGGTGCGTATACGTCGAGATCGAGGCAAGATATGCATTGTTGAGACGCTGCGCCCACCAGCGTTCATAAGTGCTGACCCCGGCTGTGGTGGCTTCCAATGCGGAGAGTTTATCGCGCAACTCCGCTAAGATGCGTGCCTTGGCGGCACGCTTTTCCGCATTTGTTACGTTGGAGGCGAATACTTCCTCCAGTCTTTTGCGGTGACTCAGCATGATTTCGGCAGACGCGTCTTTCTTTTTTTGCGCCGCATCAAAGGCTGATCGCTGTTCACTTGTTCCGTTGCTGTTCAGCCAGCGGGCCACGCCCTCCAGCTCTACCGCAGTCGCAAAAGACTCATTGAAGGTGCTGTCATCACGCACATACACCACCTGGTGGGCAAGCTCGTGAAACATGAGTTGGGCGAGTTCTGTTTCGGAATAGCCCAGGAAGGTATTGAGTATCGGATCTTTGAACCAACCCAGGGTGGAGTAAGCGCGTACCCCCCCAACAGTGACGTCGTAACCTTTTGCCTTGAGCCCTTCGGCAAAGCGTTCCGCCTCGGCCTTGGAGAAAAAGCCACGGTAGGTGACACAGCCGATCGCCACGAAACACCATTTTTTCAGCTCCAATGATAACTCCGGCGCGGCGGTTACATTCCACACCGCGTAGGGGCGTCCCACGTCAGCGTAAGTCGTAAAGCTCTGGTTGTCAGGAAGTTTAAGTTGATGATTGGCAAATTGGCGTAGCTTGACCACGACAGCCAGCGCGCCTTTCAACGCCGGATTGGCATCGGGGTCGGCGATAATCGTGCTGATCGGCTGGGTTCGGTCCCGGATGTCCATGTGGCCATCCACGGCTTGGGCGTAATAGTCGAGATTGGCGCAACCTGCAAGCAAAGCGGCAAGAACGACAGCACAATTCTGCCTTAATATGCGTGAAATTCGTATCGTCATTATCCTGAATCCGGCAGTATTGGGGAGCTTATCAAAGAGGGAGAGAGAGTAATGGAGAGTTAAGTGCAAAAAAAGTTCTTGCGGGTCGTGGAATCTCGCGTCCTAATGGATTATCTGGGTTGAATCGTGCAAAAAATACCCCGATCGCAAAAATGCGCATGCCTGACGGACCAGGCCGGCAGAAAAGAGCATTCCCGAATGACTCACGTTGAGCACTATCCGGTCTCTTATATTCGGTACCCGCGTTTCCTCAACCGTGACCACACCGTCATTGGGATGCGGCAACCGGAATATCAGCCTGCCGCCACCCATGCTCTTGCAGCCGGCGATTACCCCGAGCTCGTATGGGAGGTCACCCTCCAGCGTGTTCTGTCGAAGCCACTGGAGCATGCTATGGCCTAGAATATATCGCCCCGGCCCTCTGCGTGAAAGCTTCGCCGCCACGCAACTCGCATGATAGGGGCTTCCGGCCAACACAACGCGCCCGGTACGCTGTTCCGGATATTCCGCAAGCATTTGCAGCACGAGAAGACCACCCAGGCTATGACCGATAAAATGGACCCGCGGCGCGTCGATGCCGGCAACAAAATGCGACAGCAACAACGCGTTTTGCGACAGCGATTTGCGCATGGAAGGATAAGAAAAGAAGACAGGATGAAAGCCGCAGTGCCGAAGCCGCATTCCCATTAATTTCATGACCCAGCCATGCATCCACAGCCCATGCACAAGCACGACGGTGTCTTTGGCTGCCGCCGCACCTGACAATTCTACTCCTTGGACTGATCTTTGCATCACATTTACTCGCTCAAGCGTAACAGAAAAAGGGATGGGCCGTAATGCGCCCATCCCCAAACGTTCCAGCGGCCTGTAACTGAGATGCGTCTACACTTGCTTGACGTCTTGCTTTCTTCGGCGTGTTGTCCAGGCCAGGAATCCCAGCCCTCCCAATATCAGCGCATAGGTAGCGGGCTCGGGAACGGCATTTACCGCACCGACAGTGGCGCCATAGTAATATTCATAATCAGGCGTTGTAAAGTAGATATCAGTGTAAGTTCCATGAAATTGAAGCAGTCCGTTGCCTTCCCACCCGGTAACAGAACTGCCGCTTTGGGTGAGCAAGCCACCGCCCCAATTGCCGGCTCCCTGATTCAGTATGCTGAACGTTGCGCCGTCCAGAAAATTGAATGTTACCGCCACTCCTGCCTGACCCACGCTAAAAAGATCGATGATAGGATCGACCACGGCCTGGGAAAAATGAAAGGCGTTAATTTCGTTCGTACCCCCCGTCATCAGGACCGTTCCGTTTGTTCCAGGGGTGTTCGTCACCTCGGCGTTGGTAAATGAAGCAGGAACGTTATAAATATGTGAACCGTAATCGACTCCGAACGCATTTCCGGTGTAAGTGACATCGATGGTGTTGGACCCTTGGGTAAAGCTGCCACTGATGCTCCCGGGGGCCGATGATGTCCAATTGGTCCAGCTGGCCGTATCCATGGGTGTTGCGTGAGCAGGCGCAATAAATAAAACGCCGATAATCAAGGCGAGGCTTCTTTTCACTTTATTTTCTCCCTGTAATTCATTAGGTAAAATCAGATATTTTTTATATGCCTCTACAGGGCATTTCCAGATGGGCGAAGCGCAACCCATCATTCGGTTTACTCCCATGTCACCCGGCCGGGACGTTTGAATCAGTAGGTGACGCCGAACTATGACTGGTCTGCCTTGCTGTCACAATTGGACAGAAGTACATCAAGCCAGGGTTTTCTATTGGACCAAAGTACAGGATGGGGATGGATAGACGTGGCTGAGCAGACAGCGCAGCATGGCCGATGGGAACATCAGCAATACACCAGATATGACAAAATCATGCAAGGGAGGAATGCCGGCAAATCCGCCGTGGGGGACGTAGAAATGCCGGGGGTTCGATCGCGGTGAAACCTGCGACTCAACGAAAATGACACCTTCGTTGCGCCGAACTTCTTGCTGCTATACTGCCAGCAGAACCGTCACCGGGCCGTGATTGTCGCAATGGCCGTTGTGCGGATGATGGAGATGCCCGTCGACCAGGTAGTCCACATGCTCGCCGTGGGGCACCGACTCATGACCGCAACCGGGCCCGTGTATATGTCCCTGCGAATGCCCCGCACACTCATGTTCGGGTGTGCAATCTTCGGGATTTGCAGCCGTTATCCCTATTACATGCTCATCGATATGGTCCCCATGCGGGTAGTGCAGATGTCCGTCGTGCAGATAATCGACATGCTCGTCATGCATAATGCCTGTATGACCGCACTTCGGGCCATGTGGATGCGTATGATTTTCGTGCTGTCGCAAGGTACAAATGGTCATCTTCGCTCTCCTCTCCAAGTATGGAACTGATGCGCGGCAATGTTGGGCTGACTGCCGCTAAAAAATTACACCGAATCAGCTTTGACTCGCAGCTTTCAACAGCGAGGCCGAATCCCCGAATCGCCGGCAATATTATCTGCGTATTAGAAACGCCTTTGCGCAGCTATGATTATATTCGACCAGTTTTATTACGACCGGTTCCTGCATATAACCATCAAGGTACGCCAGATCCGAATGCGGCGTACTGACAGGCGTAGTGTGGACGCTTCGCGATCCTCCTGCGGCATGGTGGAGCGGACACGCCGACTACGAGGGTGTTCCGGACGGCCGGCCCTATCTGCACGAGATCGCGGTGTCTCTCAGGACCGGTCTCCATTGCAAGAGTGCCTGTTCAGCGGGGAGGTGGATAGGGAATGATCCATACAATTCAAAATGTCTGCGTGACGTAAATCTTCGATTAAGGTGAGAGCATCCGTATATCGCATTCAGGTAGCGGTAACAGGTTGTGGGAAATTTGGGCCGTTGGTTGCATGCTTCAGCAACCGCTGGCTTTATCATTGATTCCTGCTTTCCGCACATTGCGTGCGGCCTTTTGGGGGCAATGGATGCGTGTTACCGGTGCTCCATCCTCCGGCCAAATTAGACCAACTCGTCTCGGCGGGACTTCGATCTAACGGTAAACGATTTCTTTCCCCGCCGGTCCTGCTCCATATCGCTCCAGCGTTCCTGAGCCTTTGATTGTGAATGTTTGAACATTTTTTTCGTAAAAACTTCCGCCCCCTTATCAAGCAGAGCTGAGAAGGATTCGAATGTCTCATCATGATCATGTTTCTTCACCGCCTTCTCCTTCAAAAACCTGCAATAAAAGAACCTCAAAAAATCCGATGTGGGTGCGCGCCCGAATCCTGCACAGAATGTTTCGCAAAAGATAATCCATCTATAGAAAAATACTGTGCGATACCGAACCTACCGGCTGCCGGATTTAAAGTAAATCAACGTCGTATTCTCGATTGTTCAGGGAATCCCGGGAGTCCGTTGTGCGCGTATGAGATTGAGTTCGTGTCAGAGGCCCGGTTTCTCCCGGTCGCACAAAACAGGCGTCTCTCATAATGTCCTTAACCCCTTAACATTGCCCCGTACGCCATTTTAAAGGATGATTTTGAGAGGTTATGTCAGTCGGGTAAGTATTTCTGTTGTTCACAATTACTGTGGGTAAGTTTGTTGATAACCGCTGAACATGGCGAGTAAGTTGCCTTCCTGTAACGATTTTTTCCTATTTGATTGTTTTTTGAACTTCATCAATATATCTTTTTTATCAATAGGTTACGATGAAAGTAAAGATTCATGCGGGTTTGGCCGGTGCAAGTGTGAAAGTTTTATGACGCGATGTGGATTATTTCTGAATGTCAAGAGAAATTTTCTTTTTTTGGGAAAGAATCTGACGCTGGGTTGCACATATAAGGAGTGCGCGATGCTGGAAGATTGGAAGTGAAATTAAAATTATTCTGAGAGCAGGCATCCGCAAAGAGGCGAGAAGGAGAGGCAGAAGGGAAGCCAGGAAGGAAAGCTGCGAAACTAAAAGTTGGACGGGAGGGGAGTTGCTATGTGAGAAACCTGCATCCAGATCAACTTCCAACCGAACAATTTCTGGATCGTTTGCAATGCGTCCTTTCCCAAATTGTTTAACTCCCAGGAAACCTCTGAACAAGTCCCACGGGGCGCGACGGCGGCTTTGCGGGATGAGATGCGGGAAAGGCGACAACGCGAATGGTCGATCCCCTTCGCTGGGAGCTTGACGAAGCAGCCCGCCCGCAAAGCCGCCGTCCCTTCGCGCAGTTGGCAAATGAGCGGCAGAATCGGGCGGCTCACCGCGTTGCACTCCTTGGTGTCGTAGACTACGGCCTTCTCGTGCGCCTTGCGAGCATCCTGATTTTGCCGCAACCGCTCCGTGGAGGACGTGTTCAGAGGTTCCTTAGGTACGGCACTGTTGATACAGCGGCAAAAGCATTAAAATTATCTTCCGCTACCCGCGCCGGGTAAACGGACTAGCATAGTGAGCTTGCGCTGTCAGTTATGTTCTCCACAATTGCTGTGGATAAGTTTGTTGATAACCTTTGAACACGAAAGGTAAGTCGGCTTTCTGTAACATTATTTTCTCAATTGACCATTTTTTGAACTTGAAAAATATTATATGTTATCAGTATCTTATGTGGAAAGCTAGCATTCACGCGGTTTTCGGGAAGGTGTTGCAAGCATATATGTCGCTTGTGCTACAGATGTGGATTACTGCCAAATGTCAATAGTAATTTCGACTTTTTTCGTATAAAAAATTCCGGAGGCCTGGTAGTGGGACAGCACTATTGCGCATCAGTATCGGCGCAGGTTCGTGTAAACCAAGTGTCGGAATTATTCCGCAAGCCGCTGGACCGGCCAGTCCGCTTCGGCTAATCCATTTCAGGAACTGCGCAGATCAGGGCGCTGTCGAATAATGGAGAGGGAAAGGCGGCCAGGGAAGTGGAGAAGGATTATGCTGCAAGATCCCGCGGTTCTCATACTGATGTACTTCATCTTGCCGGTCTGGCTGCTGGCCGGTTGCGCCGACTGGCTTTGCCATCGTGCCTCGCATATCGAGACAACGACCGGCGCCAAGGAGTCGATGCTCCATCTCCTCATGTTCGCCGAGATCGGCCTGCCGCTGCTCGCCGCGATCTTCCTGCAGGTAAATGCCGGCATTATCGCTTTGATGATCGTCGCTTTCTTCGTCCACGAGGCGACGGCGCTATGGGATGTCAGCTACGCGGTTACGGCACGCCATGTAACCCCCATCGAGCAGCACGTACACAGCTTTTTAGAGTTGATACCGCTGATGGCGATCCTGTTCATCATTTCACTTCACTGGGGCCAATTCCAGGCGCTCTTCGGCCTGGGACCGGAGACCGCCCGGTTCCACCTCGCGTGGAAGGAGGAGCCTTTGCCGGCCCCTTATGTGCTGACCATCATGGCGGTTATCCTCTTGTTCGAGCTGCTTCCCTACGTCGAAGAATTTATTCGCGGACTACGGGCCAACCATGGGGCGCTTGTGCCATCGAAGGCACGTACGCATGGGAAACACTGAGTGATTCCACAATTACGGCGCTATCGTACCTGTATATCGAATTTTAATTGGCCTACCTGAGCTGGTGAGCCGAACAGAAAAAAACAATGTGCCGTCGCTTCCGCGACGGCACTCCTGCAAGGGGATTCGGTCAAGACGGGAGAGATGACTGCCGGCGCAAGCGCGCCGCCGCCAGGCTCAGGATACCAAGCCCGAGAAGCGTCAGCGTCCCGGGTTCTGGAACGCTGGCAGGAAGCTCTGCTAGCGGTTCGGATGCCGGCACGAAGATTCGCTGGTTGGTCAGACTGGTATCCCCGACATTTAAATGGCCGCTCGCGGCAAGGTGCGAATATACGCCATTACTATTCATTGCCTTTATATCCCAATTTTTTCCCTGCATGGTGAGTTCAAAAGATTTACCATTCAGCAAAAAGTCCTCTATAAAATCAAACCCGTTGAATACGCCATTTTTGAACTGGATAGCAGGGGTGCCTTGAATCTCCGCATCGCCAAAATGGAATTCGAGGGGATTACCGCCAAAGATAATATCAAGGATCAGATCGTTTGAGAGTCCAGCAACTGAGGCCAGCGGAATATCCACCACCCCGCTTCCGGCCCCCGGGATAAGCGAGGAGTCGAACATTACGTGCCCGCCAACGAAACCTTCCGGGCAGTCGGAACATGTTTTGGTTCTTTGCAATCCTAGTTCATCTCCGAACTTGGTCACATTGGTAACATCGCCCGAGAAATCCGCCATGGTGTAGATCGGCAACGCTTGGACCGGCAAGGCGACACCCAGGACAAGCGCTGCGATACCTGTTATCCCAAATAATCTGCTCATTTGTTTTCCTTGGTTGGAGGGTGTTATTCCAGCGGCATCTTATAGATTTGTGGCAGGTTGTCTATTGGACTAAAGTACACCCTCCGCGTCCAACAAGCGTTGGCGCAATGAAGCCTAATTCTTGGGGGACCTGGGGACAAGAAAACGTAAGGCGTGTATCCGGCAGATGCTATCCCGGAGCTGCTGCTATTTAATCCCGATCACCATCGAATCCGCTCCGGTCAGCGGTTCTACGCGCATGGTGGAGAACCCGGCGTCTTTCATCCAGGTTTTGCAATCTGCGCCTGTATAATCGAAACCTCCCGGCGTTTCGATCAGCATGTTCAGGCTCATCATTAATGCGAACGCGTTTTGTGAGCGGTCATCGTCGATAATGGCCTCGTAAACAATGAGCGCGCCACCGGCAGGAATGGCCTCGAACGCCTTCCGGATGAGCATCTTTTTCGTCGGCAGATCCCAGTCATGGAGGATATGTCCCATCAGCACAACGTCTGCTTTCGGGAAATCATGCTTGAAGAAGTCGCCGGGCACGAAGGTAAGCCGGTCCGCGGCACCCGTGGTGACGGCGTATTGCTGAAAAATCGGGGCGACTTCGGGCAGATCGAACCCCAAGCCGCGCAAGTGCGGGTTGGCGAGTGCGACCTGTACCGCAAGATCCCCCTGCGCGGTGCCAATATCGACAAACGTGTGATAGTCCTTCCAGGGAAAATTGCTGGCGATCAGGCGATTGGACGCATGGCTGACGCCAGTCATCGCGGAGAGAAATTCCTGCAGCCGGGCAGGCTCGGCATAAAGGATTTCGAAGAGGCCAGCGCCGCCGGTCTTGCATTCGTTTTGCGGCTGACCCGTGCGAAGCGCCCCGGTCAGGTGACCCCAGAATGGATAGAGGCGGCGGTTCGCCATCTCGAGGATGCCACCAATATAAGACAGTTTCTTCCGATCGAGGAACATGTCGGTCTCAGGGGTGTTGCTGTAGCGGCCACCCTCACGCTTGAGGAAACCCAGCGCCACCAGCGCGTCCAGGAAATCGCAGGCTGAGCGGGGATGGAGCCCGACCCGTTCGCTCAGCGACACCAGGTCCAGGGAGCCATCCGCCAATTCGGTGAATACCTCCATTTCGACGGCGCTGAGAAGCGTTTTTGATCCCCAGAAGGCCATGCCGGTCTGTAAAATATTGTCGGGAGTGGGATGGTTGCTCATGGATGGCTCCAATGGAAAGAGGCTGTAAGGTATAATTCCGGCCAGTGCGGGTCTTGATAAAAAATCCGGCGGACCATTATCGTATTTCGCATCGTATTCGGGAATTCAGCAAGGGGCAGGTGCGTTAGAACTATATAACGGAACACCAATCGACGGGAACTAACATTTTCACAACTTTGGTATCAATGATTATTTCGTGGGTTACCGTTTTTTGTTTTGGCGTAGCTATTCCTTAATAATGGTTGACGTATATGTACTTCAGTCCAATTTGCAACATTCCAAAAATCCGTAAGATAGTGGAACGTCTCCAATAATCCACATTGACACTTGCCTTTGGATTCGATTGTGCCCATCATCGCAATGCAATGGCAGGACTGGCGTCGGGAGAGTTAGTTTTGAAATCGCTTACAAAGGGAATCTTGTCATGACAGCCAAACCCAAGCGCGCATCAGCGCAAGCAGGACGGTCCACCACCCCTCACGCAGCCCAGTCTCTTATACCGATCAGTCTGTGGAAAA
The DNA here is from genome assembly GCF_900102495.1 of Nitrosospira sp. Nl5. GTDB lineage: Bacteria > Pseudomonadota > Gammaproteobacteria > Burkholderiales > Nitrosomonadaceae > Nitrosospira. The sequence goes on from NZ_FMVQ01000001.1 coordinate 307,545, forward strand.
GCGATGCGATCGGCGTCACCGCGTATGTGTACGAAGAACCCGAAGCCGCGATACGCCAGTCCGGATTGGTGCCTGAATGGGTGGGTTATCCCACTGAACGTCCGGGCTCCGGAATCGCCGTACCCGCGCATCATTTTTTCCCCAATTATCTGAAGCTGTTGAGGCTGCAAAGCGGACGTTTACGCCTCATCATCGATGCCCGTGCTGTACTGCGAGCCGACGGTTGCTTCCAGTGCTTTATTGACAACTTGCTGGCCGACCCCCAGCTTTCCCTGGTGAAAGGCGAGCCGGTATGAGTATAGGAAGCCAGCAGCACGAGTTTACCAAGGAAGCCTTTGGGGCGCTTTGTGGCTGAGCCGGGTGATTTATCGCGCTCAGTGATGATGATGGTGCCCGCTACTGCCAGCCGCTTGAGGTGTGGCACCTTTAGCTTTCATGGCAAGTTTGGCCCTGGGCTTTAGCGGGGTGAAACGGGCCGAGTATGCTTCCTGCCCGGGCAGTTCGATAAATACGGTGACTACTGTCTCGGGGCTGATAGAGAAATCTCCGGTCCCTTTGAGCATATTATCGCCTGCCTGTTCCAGTTTGATTGATGTCCTGCCTTTGTTCTTGCCGGTTTGTATAGTGGCCTTACCGGAGCCGCCTTCGGCGCTGAGCTTGCTGTTGGCATGATCCATCACATAAAGCACGATTTCCTTATTCTTTGCGACAAGTTCCAGATGATAAGGTCCGGACATGCGCATTTGGCCGCCATGAGGCGACTCGACGGAGTCGAAATATTCTTCGGTATGCGCCGCAGCGAACATGGATATTCCGGCCAACGCCGCGCCAGCAAGAAGGGTGGCAACTCTTAATGTATTCATTTTGAATTTGTCCTCGGTTACGCAGAATTCGGTTAAATTTCAGGGAAATTTTCTGTTTTTTAACATATACCCCTGTCGGGTATAAGTCAATACCTTTACAAGGGTAAGTTGCATCCAGTGAGCCACTGCGGGTAAACATAAAATACGGCAAGTGTCATGGAAATAAGCGGCTGGCGGGGACGCAGCAAAAGCCAGCAAAAACAACTCGGATAAAGCTGTTTATCCGGCCGGGTGTGCCGCTGAATCCAGGCCAGATATAAGTTAGACTGGGTTGGTCCCCATCAATTCCATGATGCGGCAATATGCCACATGCGACGTTGCGCCGCAGCGGTTCATTGATGCGGAGAATGATCGGGATTGTTCCTTATGCACGATCCATGTGCGCCTCAGGGCTGCTCCTGACGAAGAAAAGCCAGAACCATGCACTCTAGCTCCTCGCGCACTTCCCCTCCCTGTTCTTGCATGCATTGGTGAAGAAGGCCTGTTTGCCAGGCGGAAAAGATCAAAGGGTTAATGTAGGACTTTCGGCAGACTGCGGGGGTATTGCGCAACTCCTCAGCAACTTTTCTTGTTGCGGATACAATGCAGGCTTTGAGGGCGCGCTTGCTTCGGCGCTGCGGCAATGGCGTATCCAGCATAAGTTCAAACGCTCTCAGCGTAGCGCCCCAGGTCCGGAAATCCTTGGCGGTGAATTCGCCACCCATTGTTTCGTGGAGGTAGCTGTTTACCTGCTCCGCGCCGACGGAATGGCGTTTGCCGTCATCATCCAGATATTGAAACAGATGTTGACCCGGCAGCTGTTGGCAATCCCGCAGGATTTTCACGATACGTCTATCATCAATCTTGACCTCATGTTCGACACCGCCTTTCCCGCGAAATCTCAGCAGCGCATGTCGCTTACCGACGGCGGAAAGATGGCGCTTGCGCAGGGTGGTAAGGCCGAAGCTATGATTGTCGCGTGCATAGGACAGATTGCCGATACGCACGCGGGTGGTGTCCAGCAAGCTTACAATAGCCGCGAGAACTTTTTCCCGCGGCAGGCCGCGCCGTCTCAGGTCACGCTGTAGATGCTGCCGAAGCCTGGGTAGCGCTTCTCCGAATTCCGCCATGCGATTAAATTTGATGCTGTCCCGTACCACGCGCCAGCAGGGATGATAACGATACTGCTTACGCTGGCGCCCATCGAGCCCGGTGGCCTGCAAATGCCCCTGGGCGTGAAGGCAGATCCACACGTCGGTATAAGCCGGTGGTATCGCCAGCTTGGCAATACGCTCAAGCTCAGCCTTGTCGGTAAGCGCTTTTTTATCGGGGCCAACGTAGCGAAATCCACGGCCGCGGCGTAATCTATTAATTCCAGGCTCATTGTCAGAAACATAGACCAGCCCGGCGGCTACCGCCTGTGCCGCCAAAGCCTCCGCGCTTATCGCGCTGGATTCGTTCTTATGACGCGACGAAGCCATGCACTACTCCGCTGTTTGCAAACTTTGAACTCGCTCAGCCTCCTGCCAGACCTGGAGTCCGCAGTTTCTGTCACAACCGGTGGCAGCAACGAAAGCGAATCAATTCACCAGTTGCGGAGGAGCCGCCGGATCGAAGTCTACCCAATTACCATTTACCCACTTGCCTTGCGCCCGTTCGATGTCGGCAGCGCCGTGTTGTCTCAAGTGATCAATTATCCGCTGCGTGTTACCGGCATTTGCGACACGCACCGCCAGCATCATTCCGGCCGGCCGTAAATGCGGGCCTTTGTTCGTACCTTCACCTTCTTCCGGTAAACCTCTCGCCGCACCTGCAAGTGAACCGGTGTAACCCCCAACCGCGGCTGCGACCGCGCCGGCCGCGGGACCACCTACGAGGGTCGCAATCGTGCCTGCCACAACCCCTCCGGAGGCCGCTCCTGTTGCCGCACCTTCCCCGGCGCCGCGGTCACCGGAACTTTTGGCTTCCCTATCCGAGTCGTGAGCACCGGGCTGGTTGTTAAAAAAAATGTAAATATCATTCTTGCTCACAAACTCGCCCAACGAGGCCGCAGCTGATCTGGCCTCATCTTCTGTTTGAAACCGTCCTGCAATTATATTTTCCATAAAATTTCTCCTTGGTTGGATTACCTGTCTTCCCGGCCGTCCCTGCGCGTGCGGGTTATTCAGCGGCTTGTTATTGGTATTTATGGTAACTGCGGATATTTTGCCAATGGCTAAGGACGAATTACCTGCTTGGACAAGCTTGGCCCGGCAGCGTTTCGCTGGCGTCCCGGATTAAAGAGAGTAAAGAGAGGATTCGTACGCCTTATGCCATTTCGTTGAAATCGATCTCTTCAACTCGGTCGGGAACAGGTTAATTATTTTTTGTATTTTTTGGTTCAGGCCAGATTAAAGTCATTTTTTTAGCGGCCCCTTCCTGGAGGTTCAGGTTACGATGAAGGGTGGCTGATTGATAGGTGGCGTCGAGGGAGTATTTTCCGGGCGAGAGGTTTACCAGCAAGTAGGGGCCTTCGGCGATCGTATCCAGAACAGTGTTGCCCAGTTTATCTTTAATTGTTATTTGGACGTCACTGATGTATTCGGCTCCGGAGCCCGTTGCCTGCGTCAGCTCAAGCGCCAGTGACCATGCGCTTCTTGCCTTCAGCATCGCTTCCGACTCATCCTTGCCTATGCCTCCCGAAATAAATTGTGTTTGGCCCTGCGATTTCACGGGCGGAAGCGAAGAGCTTATCTCGGCGAAACTTAAGGTTGAAAAAATCCCAGCTAAAACTATAGTTAACTGAACAGTATTCATTTTCATCGAGATCAATCCTTTTCAAAAAATACGCTTCGGCCCGGAAATTCAGTTATGCGTACCTTTATTTTAATAGAGGATCAGCCTGCAACCAACGACCAGGACGCGTTATTCCAGCATGTCTTCGACAACCTGAGAAATGTAATAATTTGCGCAACCCTGACCCTTGCGGGGGCCGGGGTCATCAAGTTTCGCACTGAGCTGGAGCCCTTTGGCGCAACCATCAATGCCGCTGTTGGCATCCTCCTCATCCTGACAGCATTTTTTCTTTGCGGATGGAACATGGTCAACGGTTACAAGAGAATTGTCACTTCAACCCAGGGAACAACAAAAGCCGGTGTTTATGTACTTGCCTTTCTTGTATACGGCTTCCTGGCTTTTGCTGTGCTTCAGGCATGGGGAATGCTCCAGACGAAGAAACTGCATACCGCTGTGCCCGCCGTCGCAGTGGAAAGGGTAAAACATGCGCCCGCTCCCTTTACCCTGACTCTGGATTGTTCGTTGGACCCTGCGTCCGCTTGCACCAAAAACGTTGTTTTGGTGCCATACACAGCATACCAGGAGGATATGCGGAACTCTTCAGTGGTAAGCTTTCTTATCGAAGACTATATACCATGGACGGATGCGGTTCTTTCATCCTTGCAGTAGTCCAGTACAGATCACCTGGGGGCTAGTGTAGCGAGTCAGAGATATCGCTACTTAAAAATGACTGGATTGCCGCCATACTGCGTTGCGCGTCGTTGCATATGAATAACTATGCGCCTCCTCGCGCCTTGTCTGACAACAACCCAGTCATTTTTAACATTCCTTCACGGTTTATTCATTCGAATCGGTTATGTACCGATATCTCTGATTCACTACACTAGGATGGACGCTGCGATTTTGAAATAGTAGAAAGCTTCGTTTCAGATGTATATGCTGATAAAGGATAGTAAACGGTACGTTTTGAGTTCTCCTGATGTACGCTTGGGGTCTCTGATTCCAGGCGAAGAAGCAAGTCATCCAGACGGTCATCATCTGCCGGATTGCCGCTTAAGCCGAATATATCTATTAATCCGGTATTTTCGGTATTTCTCATCGTTTGCTCCCTGTAGATTTAAAAAAACCGGCGGAGCTTATGAGGCCTTACCGGCTTTACACCTCGAACGGTTCAAGGAGCCGAGCGGAGCGTAGGCTTGATCACTGCGGAACAGGGATCTCGCACTTGGTAAATGCTCTCACTCCACGATAATAAATTCTGTGCGGTCTCCCACATATCCGCAGCCCTGCACGTGATAAGGCGAAGTCGGGTGTCGACAGGCAACAGCCATAAAGACAGAAAAAGATATCCGGCACCGTTACTTTCCATCAATCCACGCTAACAGGGCACACAATAAGTTGCCAGCTCACAGTGCCAAACTCGAAGGCGTGTTGATGGTGGTTTTGAATGGGAAGTGGCTGCCCTTTGGCTGTGACAATTTCATGACCACAGCCGTTGCATCGGTAAATTCCGGAATCCGGCGCGGTGGCGCCGGCAGGATATTTTTTATCAAACTTGATATGTTGGGATTGAATAAGGAAGCTAGCGTTTTGATAGTGCGCCATGATTGCTCAAAGTTCCGGTTAACAACGGCTACAGAAATGAGAATTTGATGCCACTGGGTGAAAAATTAGCAAGCAACTGCAATATGCCGGGTTTTGGCTGTATTGGAAATTGGACTGAAGTACACATTGGCTTGTTTGCGGGACCCGAGGTTGAATTCGGGTGAGGGAAGAAAGATGGCCGGCACGCTATGCGTCTTAGCGCACAGATGCGGCGCATGAAGTGGGGGAATGATATGGCGTTAATCAACTTCTATAGGAGTACGCCATGAACAACTTGATCTCCTGGGGTGCCTTTATTCTGATACTTCTTGCGGGGCTGGGAGTGATGGGAGTGAGTTGGAGCTAGTGTAGCGATATCTCTGACTCAACTACATCAGTATTTGAGGATTAAGTTATGTGTGTCTAGATTATCGAAGCATCGGCGTGGATCGGAGCCTTCGGAGCGAACGTCCGAAGCCAAAAGCAAGTTGGGGTGCTTGCCGCTGGGAATCCATCATGGCGTAGCCGGGGTCAAGTGACAACTCATCTTTTACCGGTTGCGTACCCTGTAACATTTTACAGCTATCCACTAAGTGCGGGGCATGGTCCAATCATGTTATCAGTCCGATGAGTTCTACTCCATGCAGGCCGAATAGCGTAGAGCAAAGGTTGCACCGCGGTACACGCTTTTGGGCCCAGGAAGGTTTCCTCATAGGTTTTGACCTATGAATGCCTGAAGCAATGCGCAAAAGCATCGCAATAAAAGAGCGTTCTAAGCGAACAATAAAAGTGCCGGATACTTGCTGTTCAACCCCTGACAGCAAGATTGAGGAATTGGAGGAACTATGCAAAAGGTTACTGTAGCCATAGCTGACACAGACCTGGCAAGGCGCGCAAAACTGGAACAATCGTTGCAGGGCGAGCAAGACATCAAGGTGCTCACAAACATCATATCGGAGGGAAGGGAGGGTTCCACCGATCATCAGCTCGACTCCGGTGCAGACATTACGGAATTTGAAGATGTGATTGCACGAATTGGCCGCCTCAAACCTCGTATCCTTTTTGTCAATCTTGATCAGTCTACCGGCGGCTTCGCTCTATTGCAGGCTTTGCATCGCGAGTATCCCGAAACGCTCCTGGTCCTGTTGACCGATAAATCGGCGGAAGAGGAGCAAATAATCGAGGCGTTGGCCAACGGTGCACGCGGTTGCCTGGACCACGAAGCAGCCCCCTCCTATTTTTTAAAGGCGGTCCGCATGGTTGACCGGGGCGAGGTCTGGGTGACGCGAAGAATGCTCGGTAAAATCATGGATAGAATATTGCATTGATATGATGAATATCAGAAGGAGAAATTCTTGATATTACTTGCAAGCTCTTCCCAGGAAGACCTCTCCCGCTGGGAGCAGGCGGTGCAAAGCCTTGCTCCTATCTTCTGTTCAACTGCTCTCGATTCGGTAAAGCGTGAACTGGTACGGATAAAGCCACAAATTCTCTTGCTTGATCACGATATGCCGAAACTGGATGGAACGGACGGGGTTCTGGGTCTGATGAAATTGAACCCGGAAACGAGAGTGATTGTCTTGACCCGGCTTATCTCCGACGAAGTCGAATGGGCTTTATTCAGGACAGGAATAAGAGGTTGTTGCAGAAGTGATACTGAGCCCGACCAACTGAAGAATATCGTCGAGTGCGTTCAGCGGGGGGAATTGTGGATCCGGCGGGCGCTGAGCTGGCACCTTCTGAATGAACTCGTCATGATCACGCAGGAGAAGAACAGAATCAAGCAAGCCGTTAGTGATTTGCTTACAAATCTGACCCGGCGAGAACAGGAAATTGCCACACTTGTCGGGAATGGCGAGTCCAATAAGCAAATTGCACGGCGATTGGACATTACTGAGCGTACCGTGAAGGCACACTTGACCGAGGTTTTTCGTAAGCTGGACGTTGTTGATCGCCTTAAGCTGGCATTGATCGTGAAAGGCTCGATGACGCCCGGTGCTCCGTCAAGAACAGCGCATTAGTTCTTCCCCTTCTGTCAGATTTCTCGATCCTCCCCTTCGGGAGGCAAGTTTAACCCTCCTTGTTTTTTCAGGGCACACCGGTAGCTGCAAACGCAATCGATGGTCGCCCTTCATCAGGTTAAAGGAATGTTTGGTGCTTCCTTGTCAGTGGAACAGGAGCCTCGGTTTTCTTTGAAAAGGTTCCCATCGTAGCTGAAACCCGCGCGTACCGTTGCCTGCGAATAAAAATCCCATGTTCGGCTGATTAGAGGGGTGTATCAGAAACCGCCACCGAATAGTCGCCTTATGATTATACTTATCTCTCCCGCAGGGTAGCCCGGCTTCGGGCACGCAACGATAAGAAGGAAACAACAATGCCGCAGCCATACTCTCCATCGGTCAGTGTAGTAATTCCGACTTACCAGCAAGCACCATTCATCGGACGCGCGCTTGACAGCCTGCAGGCGCAAGCCGTAACCGATTGGGAAGCGATCGTTATCGACGACGGTTCGCGGGACGCAACAGCGGAAGTGGTATCCGCATACTTGAGGGACGTGCGGATCCGTTATTACCGGCTGACAGAAGAAAACCAGGGGCTTGGCCGTAGCTTGAATGAAGGTATTGCCAAAGCGGAAGCGCCTCTTATTGCTTACTTGCCGAGCGATGATGTGTATTATCGGGATCACCTGCACAGCCTGAAGGCATGCCTTGAGGGACAGACGGAAGCAGTATTGGCTTATTCCGGGGCATGCCACCATTACAACCGCCACGCCCACGGGCAGATTCCCGGATTTCCATTGCAACTGGTGCAGTGCATGCACCGAAAGACCACGGCGCGTTGGCTGGAGCGCCCGGAACTGGAGTCGGATGACCTGGAGCGTCTCTACTGGGTGCTGCTACGGCCCCTCGGCGTTTTTGCCGGCACTGACACCATCACCTGCGAGTGGGTGTCGCATCCGATGCAACGGCACAAGATCATGCAGGAACCTGAAGGTGGCATCAATCCGTTTCGCTCGCATTACCGGGTCGAAGAACCGATGCGCTTTCACACATCGGTAGGCCATTCGATTGATGAGGTGGACCACTATCGAATGATGCGCGAACGGCCGGATACGCCTCGAGCCGACGATGGGCTGAAAATACTCCTGGTCGGTGAACTGGCGTATAACGCCGACCGCGTGCTTGCATTGGAAGAACAGGGGCACAGGCTGTATGGGTTGTGGATGCAGAATCCGCACTGGTACAACACCGTGGGACCGGTACCTTTCGGACATGTCAAGGATCTGCCGCGAGACAACTGGCGCGAAGCGATAAAGCAGGTGCAGCCGGATGTTATCTATGCCTTGCTCAACTGGCAGGCGGTGCCGTTTGCGCATGAGGTATTAATGGCGACTCCCGGCGTTCCATTCGTCTGGCATTTCAAGGAGGGACCATTCATTTGCCTCGAAAAGGGAACCTGGCCGCAATTGGTCGATCTGCACCGGTATTCGGATGGGCAGATCTTCTCGAGTCCGGAAATGCGGGACTGGTTCGATACCGTCGTCCCCGGCCTGTCGCTGAGCAAACCTACTCATGTACTGGATGGCGATTTGCCCAAGCGCGACTGGTTTGACCAGCCGCGCACGCCGCGTTCCACTCCCGATAGCGAAATTCATACAGTCTCGCCAGGCCGCCCGATCGGCCTGCATCCACATAACGTGGCGGAGTTGGCCGCCTACGGCATTCATTTGCATTTTTACGGGGAGATCACCCATGGACAGTGGCTCCAGTGGATTGAAAAGACTCAGGCGATGGCATCCGGGTATCTGCATTTGCATCCCAACGTGGATCAAAGCCGCTGGACCCAGGAGTTTTCCCAATACGATGCCGGTTGGCTGCACCTCTTTGAGAGCGGCAATGGAGGGGAAATCCGGAGGGCAAACTGGGACGACCTGAACTACCCGGCCCGGCTAAGCACCCTTGCGGTAGCCGGCCTGCCGATGCTGCAAAAGGCAAATGACGGCGCAATCGTCGCCACGCAAACATTGACGAAGCAGCTTGGCGTGGGAATATTTTTTGATAAGACGGATGAGTTGGCCGCCCAGCTACGAGACCGCGAGCAGTTGCAAACCGTCCGTGAGCGGGTTTGGCAACAACGGCACCTTTTCACCTTTGATCATCATGCGCCGGAACTGGCCAGCTTCTTCCGCGACGTGATTGACTCGGCATCCAGGAAACCCGGGCGGGCAACAAGCTCCGTAGCGGAATCGCCACGCGTGCAAAGTCACCGGCGGGCATGAAAACACCGAATATCAGAGGACAAATGTACGGGATACTTCTGGCGATTTTCCGTGCGGTCCGCTTCAGGCGGCTGCGAGGAAACTGGAAGAAATTGGGGTAAGTAAGAAAGAGGAGCTCGATATCGTCTTTCCGGTTTTCTGGCTCCAAGAGCGCGTTGTGGTTCTGAGGAGACCGTATAATTTGCAAAATGATGATACCACAGCCCGGAAATGAGGAGATAACCTGGATCTACCAATGTTGTAATAAACGGTTAAAATCACAACCACAACCCGGAAAGAGCGTTGAATCGAGTGTCCATATCATACATATCCACAATATTTTGATCATGAACAGCTCAATAATAATTTGCGCCAGGATCAAGCGCTAACTCCTCTCATCTTTAACCCGCTTCGGCGGGTTTTTTATTACCCTTTCTTTTTCAGTTTGCCTCGCCCGGGAGCTTCCCGGTTTCCGACTTCCCATGGTACGGATACGGTGAATCATGGTTTAATTTGTGGAATTACACGAATTATGGGACGAAATGGGGGAGAATCATCCGTCGAGGTCTGGCCGGTAGAAGTTGCGTGGCGGAGCGCGGCGAGGGTTTAATTAAGCAAGAACCAGCAAAAGTATGTTAAAAGGCCTGAAACGAATCAGGAGAGCAATAATGCAATCACTATATAACCCGGACATATATCCGGATCAAGTTCGGGAAACGATACTGGAATCGGGACAGATTGGGATCGAGATCGCAAACCGGTGGATGATCGGGTGGCCGAAGAGAGCCGTGAACCTTCTGGTCAAGGATATGTACGAGGACGTGTTCCAGTATCAGCTTTTGCAGGAACAGGATGCGATAGCAAGAGCATCCAACCTCAGCCACCTCGCGCCAATGGAGATCGTCGTGATGTCGGGCCTGAGTCTGGAGCCTCCGGAGATGTAGATCGTTATCGCTGAAGCAGCAGCTTTGTCATCCGCAAAATCCGCCGAGCTTCCAAGGGCTACCTCGTAGAAGCCTCATCAAGTTCCACGTTGCCGCCAAGCAGGGCAGTAAAAGCTTATCCAGCGCCATTGGCTACTGCAGGCTACATCCGCCATTCAGCACAAATTTCCACGTGCAAGCCAAGGCGTTTGGGAGCCAATGCGGGGTCTGCGCCGGTGTCTAGAGGGGAGTAAATTATATATGCCCCAACAGAACCAGAATCAGAACGATTAACAGCACAAGGCCGATACCACCACTCGGGCCATAACCCCAGCCGCTGCTATAACCCCAGGTCGGAATCGCACCCACAAGCGCAAGCACCAGCAAGATCAAAAGAACAGTTCCGATAGTCATTTTGGCTTCTCCTCGTTTAGTTTTACATCAGGATGAGCTGACGGTCTGACATTCAGGGCAAAGACGCAATTGCGCCCCTATCATTGTTCGAATTATTGCCTCTTTATCGGAATCTTCTCTGTTCGTTGGCGAACAAAAAACGCAGATCAATCGAGTCTGGCCCTATTGATTTCCTCTGGGAGAGCAGCGCGGTCCGCTGATATTCCTAAAAATGGGAGTCCGGCTCCAGTTCCTCTAGCCAGAGCGTGGTGGAAGACAGGGTAAGTACGGCTACAGGTTCCGAATGGCTGCTGAGGTGGTTAAAGTGAACTGAGGAAAAAGCCGCGCCAAAGACTACGCCACAATGTGGCCTTTCGAACAGAATGAATAAGGGAAAAGGACAATAATAAACTGTAGCCAATGCAAGGAGGTGCGCCATGAACGACTTTCTAATGTTTTGGAGTACATATATTCTTGTGCTTATCGCTAGTTTGGGAGTGCTGGTAGTAGGTTGAGATGAATCGATGGCGATGGGCCCGGTGCGACTGCTACCGGGCTTTTTTATTGGCAATAAAAACGGCGGGAGCGGGGTAGGGATTATTACGCGTGAATCAAACAGGTATTGAGGGAGCGTGGATAGAAGTTATCTCCGGTACATTGGCACAGGTGATTCCCTGTCCTTGGCCGGGTTTAGAACTTTCGAAGTACGTGAGCCTCCCGTGTAGGCCGCATTTTTTAGGCTGGTAACTCGTATGAACGCAAATTGCGTTCTTCCTATTATCGTATTTGCGGGCGCGTCGCTGCCCCTGACTGTACAGGCTGCGCCGGACGGCGAGCTACTCGATCTGATTAACGCTTACCGTGCGGATCCTCCATCTTGCGAGGGTGTGCCGAAAGGACCGCTACCGCCGCTGGAGTCCAATTCAGCTCTCGCCCGGATGGAACTCGGAGCCGGTAGACAACTGAAGGAGGTACTGCGTGCTGCTGGTTTTCTGGCAGCGCGTGCCGAAGTCATAACCTTATCAGGGCCGTCGGATGCGGGCGCGGCAATGCGCTTCGCCGCGCAGCTCAACTGTCGTCTGCTACTAAGCCGGCGTTACTCGGTAGCCGGCGTGTCGCGGCAGGGCCGGGAATGGCAAATCCTGCTGGCGCAGCCGCTGCTGGGTCCCGATATTGGGGACTGGCAGGAAGCGGGACGCCAGGTATTGAAGCTGGTGAATTCAGAACGTGCCAAAGGGCGCGCTTGCGGCAGTGCGTACTATGAAGCGGTACTCCCGCTGCATTGGAGCGCAAAACTGGGAGCCGCCGCGCTCTCACACAGTCGTGACATGGCCCAACACAATTACTTCGGGCATAAGGGCAGCAACGGCAGTACCGTGGCAGTGCGCGCAAGGGACGAGGGCTATCTGTGGCGGAGGATTGGGGAGAACGTGGCGACGGGTAGGGCCAAGCCGGAGCAAGTGGTTGAGGGCTGGCTATCAAGTCCCGGCCATTGCCTCAACATTATGAACGGGAGTTTTACCGAAATGGGCGCCGCTTATGCCGTTAACCCGAAAAGCGACACGGTGATTTACTGGACCCAGGTTTTTGGAACGCCACGTTAGCGTTTGATCCATTTAGCCTCAATTGTTGGCACGACGAGCAAAAGGCAATATCAATGGGCAATATCAATGGGGTCAGACTCGATTGATTGTAAGACAAAAGCGGGATATAGTGCCGTTTTCCAAGATAAGAGATAAGAGATAAGAGATTGCAGTGGCGCGCTTGCCCAGGTTCATCATCCCCGGCCAACCGCAGCATGTCATTCTGCGGGGGAATAATCGTACAGCGGTTTTCTCCGAGGAAGCGGATTACCGGTTTTATCTGAATAAATTGCGGTTGGCCTGCAAGAAGCATGGGTGCGACATCCATGCTTACGTACTGATCGATAATATGGTTAAGGGAGAGAGCTACTGGGCTCAGTAGTTTTACGGGGAAACAAGTCGTGACAAATCATGATATCCCGTCTTATTTAAATTTCGATAAGCAAAGCTATCCGTGGAAACCGGATATCGATTATCGGAAGGAGCCTCAAAAATACCGGGTAGGTAAAGGCGAACAGGGGGTATTGATATGTGAACCCTATAAAAGCGAATTGACGCCGCATTGGCGCTTTAAAACGCCGGCAATGGCAAAAATCAGCAGCGTAATCCTTTATCAAATGTTTGAAAAATACCTAGAGGCGGAGGATTTTGTCGGCGCTGATCTCGCAAGGAAGTTCCTGCAAATGGGCTATACCCGGGCACGGCGATATGCGAATTATAAAAGCGGGATCAAATATGATAAAAACAAGGATTACGCTTTGAAAGAGAAAGGCACAGGCGATCCATTGAAAGCGCAAAGCGCGGCCATTTTTTACCAAAAATGGAAGCAGGCCGAAGCGCATCCTTATTATGCCTCTCGCAAGAAAGCATGGCGTGAGACATATGGATAAGCTGAGCTCGCTCGCTTGGACAAGTCGCGTCAGTCGAATTTGCTCGCGTGATTGGCTACAAAAACATGGGCCGGTCAGTTCTTATATTCGAGTCTATAAATAAATCAATAGAAATAAATCAAGGGTCAGATTCGATTGATCGTGAGATCGTACGGCCAGAACAATTTAAGATCAATCGAATCTGACCCTATTGATTGTACACATTGATTGTACACAAGGGACGAGGGCTATCTGCGACGGGAGGATTGGGAGAACGTGGCGACAGGTAGGGCCAGCCCGAGCAGGTGGTCGAGGGCTGGCTATCAAGTCCCGGCCATTGCCAATATTATGAACGGGAATTTTACCGAAATGGGCGCCGCTTATGCCGTTAACCCGAAAAGCGACACGGTAATTTACTGGACCCAGCTTTTGGAACGCCACGTTAGTGATTGATCCATTTAGCCTCAATTGTTGGCACGACGAGCAAATGCAGAATAAGTGTCTCATTAATACTTGATGGTATTCGGAGAGTTACATATGACCTCAACCAGTGCCGGAATCCTTCCCTATCGATTAAAACCCGATCGCATTGAGGTGCTGCTTGTTCACCCGGGCGGACCATTTTGGTCGAAGAAGGACTTCGGGGCGTGGTCAATAGCGAAAGGCGAGTATGAAGAAGGCGAACATCCTCTCCAGGCCGCGTTGAGAGAATTCTTTGAGGAAACGGGGCATCAGCCGGCGGCACCATATTTACCTCTTGCACGGCGCAGGCAGCCGAGTGGAAAACGCATTGAGGTATGGGCAGCCGAGAGCGAATGGGATCCTTCCAACCTGGTTTCAAATACGTTCACCATAGAGTGGCCAAAGGGGTCCGGTAAAATCCGGGAATACCCTGAGGTGGACCGCGCTGAGTGGTTTAATATAGCAGAGGCCGCTCGCCGCATTGTTCCCGGTCAACAAGGATTTCTTCAGGAGTTGCATGAGAAGCTGACCGGGAAAAAGCTCAGGGGTGAAACTGCCGGGGATGGATCTCATCCTTAAATGTCCTAACAGGCCCCATGAGTCAAGTCCTGCTTCATTTTGGGTAAAAACGGATGTACCCCAATTCTTCACCATGGATGCATCCAGTGGGCTGCTTTTTTCCGTCGGCGTTGACCGAGCGATTAGCTCGCATTTGCTATCTTCTTGCGATCTATATGAAACAGGCGGTAGAACATGAAGGCAATGATTGCCAGGTTCAGCGTCAGGGCCCACTTCAACAATCTGCTGCGGTAGCCTCGACTGTGGCCTACCGAACAGTATGAGCGGTTAAAAGACGTTAACCTGTTCCCATGTCGTTTTCAGTCTCAGTACTTGTGTCAGCACTTCAGTGCGACTGACTACGGTAATCAAACGTAAGTTTTTAACAGGAGATTGATCATGAATAAAGACCAAGTGAAAGGAACCGCGAAAGACGTCGCAGGAAAAGTTCAGGAAGAAGCCGGCAGGGCGGCAGGAAGTAAAGAGCATGAAGCCAAAGGCGTCGGCAAACAAGTTTCCGGCAAAGCCCAAAAGAAATATGGAGATGCCAAGGATGCCGCAAAGGACGCAGCGGACGAGCTTTAAGCTCTGCGTTCCGACACTCCTCTTCTAACCCGCTCCGGCGGGTTTTTGTTTATTAGCCCCGCTTCTTCGGTGCTGTTTCTACCGTCAATAAGATTAGCCAAACTCGCGGTAACTCAATTGATTATCATAAGGATCAATGGGATCAGATTCGATTGATCTTAAATTGTTCTGGCCGTACGATCTCACAATCAATCGAACCTGACCCCATTGATTATGTATATCGGGTAAAGGGAGCGCAGCCCAGTTTTATTATCCGATCCGGCCTGGTCATTTCCGGGACTTCGCCTTGCCCTTTCTCTTGATTATTTCATTTCGGATTTCATGGAACTGCTCCCGCATTTCATGCTCGATGAAGAGCTTTCCCACCGCCAAAGGAATCCAAATCTCCGGGATGGTATCAGTATGATGGATAACACGGGTTTGCTCGCCTTCAGTGATTAGCTGGGTGGTACCTTCCATCTTGCGCATGTTGCCACTGATCAGGTGTGTCCGGATCTTATGGAAAGGCATCAGTCTTATTTCCCGTGTTGACTCGAATGGATAGCTGACGGGACCGTAAGTCGCAACGCCGCGCTGAAAAATCGTCAACGTTTCTCCAGAAACGCTGACTACCTTGCTCTCTTCCAAGTTGGAGACAAAGTTGACCATATGGTCGAAGTCGGTTAGCACGACCCAGACTTCCTGTTGGGTGGCTGGAACGGTAAAAATTACATCAACAATAACGTTTTCCTCAATCATTTTTACCTGAACATCAATATCCTTAACCTCCATCGGACCTGCCAGCGCCGTCATCGTAAATAGCATGGACCACATGAATAGCAGGAAGGAAGCGTTTCTCATTGGCACATACAGGAGAGGGGGGGCGGGTTAATTACCCGTGGAATGGGAGGGAAATTCGAGTCTGCTGTAAATTATAAACAGACCATCTAAATCGCTGCCGGTGAGCCCCCATGGAACTCAGAAGTGCATTCTGCTCATGCGGGAGGATCAAGCGGGACTCGCAGGCGAATGTACTCGGGCATTTTACAAGTCATTGCCGGCCTATGCTCGTGGCAGTATCTTTTTATTTCTCCACCGCGCTCTTTTTGCCGCGCGTAGAATCTCGCTGCCCGGCCAGGAGCCCCGCTATCGAGACATCTTCGTCAAGATTGTCCCAACGAATGCCGTTAATCGATAGTTCGTATTTTTGCTGTTGTCCGAATTAGCGTGCATCAGCCGGGGAAACTACGCCAGGGGAACGCCGAGCATATATGCGCGATGGGACGTTAAGTCTCGACTGTCTCGGTTCCCAAGCCTGCCATCTCCACTCGACGCTGGCGCCACTCCGAAGTTCGCTCAAATGGTTGAGCCTGTTAACATGAAAACTTGTTCTACGTCACTTAGTGTTTTTGTTCACCTAGGCCACTCATAACATTGCCTAATATCCCAATAAAATTCTCCATCCCGTAACTTAACAGTTTGAGCTGCGTTTCGTCGGGCTCGCTTCCACCAAAGGCGGCTATCATTTGATCCAGCGGTATTTCTCCGTGTAACGTCTGGTAGTGAGCAAGATTTAAGGCGAGCAATCGCGCACACTGGGCGAGCTCTTCTTTCGAAGACTGCTCAATTAAGCCATCAGCCAGTTGATAGTAACGTTCGAATGTCGACAGGTCTCCCATTAAAGTTCCTCCATCATGAAGATGCCCTACCTTAACCAGCATTAAGATTTGGCGCTATAGCACGATGTAGCTGTAGTTCTCAGTAGCTCAAGCTTTACAAACGAAAATGTGTTGTTTCTTTGATGTCATGTCCCGAGAGAAGATCTACCGAATGATCAAATGGGGTCAGGTTCGATTGATTGTAAGACCGTACTGCAAGAACAATTTAAGATCAATTGAACCTGACCCCATTGATTCATTGATTCCTTGCATGCAATATTTACCTTTTTGCAACGCGCTCGCTCAGCCGAGTTCTTGGGCGAGTCCGATGAGAAGACCTTCAGGCCCTCGGATGTAGCAAAGTCGATACGCGTCTTTATACTGGACTACTTCGCCTACAAGCTGCGCGCCGCGCTTGCGGAGCCTTTCAAGCGTCTCGTCAATATCGTCCACGGCGAACATGATGCGGAGGTAGCCTAGGGCGTTTACAGGAGCGTTGCGGTGATCCGCAACGGCAGGTGGCGTCAGGAAGCGGGAGAGCTCAAGCCGCCCGTTGCCATCCGGCGTGCGCATCATTGCAATCTCGACGCGCTGATTGCCCAGTCCAGTGACACGCCCGGCCCATTCGCCTTCAATCGTGGTCCGACCTTCGAGTTCGAGGCCGAGCTCACGAAAGAAATCAATCGTCTCTCCGAGGTCATCGACGACGATCCCTATGTTATCCATCCGTTTGAGTGCCATGTGCCCAATCTACTAATAACGGCCGATAAGCAGATGAAGATCAATGGGGTCAGGTTCGATTGATTGTAAGACCGTACGGCAAGAACAATTTAAGATCAATCGAACCTGACCCCATTGATTCACAATACAGAGTGGTCATTCAGCATTCCATCGCAACATCAAGGCACATTGTGAGGCCGACAGCAGCGCAGCGCGCGGAATAGAGAACTTACGGTAACTCACTAGATCGAATTACAGGAACGCACCGGATCGGATTACAGTAACTCACTAGAGAGAGATACAAGAGCTGTCGCAGTAACGGATATAATTGAATTCAACAGGAGGATTATGGCAACGCAATCATCAATCGAATGGACGGAACAGACGTGGAACCCAACAACGGGCTGCACAAAGGTCTCGCCAGGCTGCAAGAATTGTTACGCAGAAGTCATGGCGCGCCGTCTGCATGCCATGGGTGCGGCGGGCTACGAGAACGAGTTCAAATTGACGTTGCACCCACAACGACTGGAGCAACCTATAAAGCGTAAGAAGCCCACGGTTTATTTTGTAAACTCGATGAGCGATCTATTCCACGATGACGTCTCTGATGAGTTTCTGGATCGGGTGTTTGACGTTATCAAGAAGACGTCGCAACACACGTATCAAATATTGACGAAGCGGGCCGAACGGTTACCGGAATACTTTCGTCATAGGACGTGTCCAGATAATGTTTGGTTGGGTGTTTCCGTGGAAGACAAACAATATGGCGTACCGCGGATTGGTCACTTGCGCCAGGTGAATGCGCGCGTTCGCTTTTTATCCGTCGAACCGTTGCTTGAGGATGTGGGCGAGATTGACCTAACCGACATACATTGGGTGATCGTGGGTGGCGAGTCAGGTCACAAGGCGCGACCCATGCAACCTGAGTGGGTAGAAAGCATAAAAAGGCAGGCAGAAGAAGTGGGTGTGGCGTTCTTCTTTAAGCAGTGGGGCGGATGGGGCTCAGACGGAGTAAAGCGCGACAAAAAAACAAATGGCAGGGTGCTGAATGGACGAACTTGGGATAACATGCCAGCGTTATCGATCAATGCTTAATTCGCATGCCAGCCAAACCCTACAGTTGGAAAGATGGCCCAGATGCCATTCAGCCGCACAGTATTGCGAAGCATCGCGTATTACGTTCTTATCTAGCGGCCTATTTTAAGACGTTAGTCAGCAATCCTAATCAGGACGTACTAAGTCTAACGCTAATTGATGGGTTTGCCGGCGGCGGTCACTATATTCACAGTGAGATGGGCACGTTAGTTAAAGGATCTCCCTTTATATTTCTCGAAGCAACTCAGGAGGCAGAATATTCAATTAATCAAGCGCGCAGAAAACCAGTTCGTTTCGATGTCGATTACTTTTTTGTCGAACCGAATCGCCATGCTTGTAAATATCTAGAGAAAGTTCTAATCGAAGGCGGGTATGGTGACCAAATAGGTAAAAGTGTCCATCTACGGAAATCTACGTTTCAGGAGGAGGTTGATAATATCATTGCGTTCATCAAGCGCAAGAATCCTCGTAACGGGCGTTCCATTTTTGCGTTAGACCAGTACGGTTATAAAGATGTACCCACTCATCTAATCAAAAGCATTTTTACAAACCTGCCGAGTGCCGAAGTAATACTAACTTTTGGCATCGACTCGTTCATTAACTACGCCAATGATGGCACGTTCACCCAAAATCTCCTAAAGCAGATCGGAATTCCGGATGTGCTGCGAGGGCGATCAATTGCAGCCCTTAAAGATTCAGATCGTGATTGGCGGCTTTTTATTCAGAGCACGCTTTATCGCTCTTTAGTAGGCAATTGCGGCGCGACTTACTACACCCCTTTTTTTATAAGAAATGGAAGAGGTCATGGTGATTACTGGCTGATCCATTTGTCCCAGCATTACAAGGCTCGAGATGTAATGACCGAGGTTCATTGGGATAACAATAATTACTTCATCCATTATGGTGGAGCTGGGCTGGATATGTTCCAAATGGTTGGCTATGATCCGGCGCATGACTTTGCCCGTCTCGGCCAAGACAGCCTTGGTTTTGAGTTTGATGACATCGCACGAAAGGCGAGTATTGTCGCGCTACAAGATCAAATTCCGCGCAAGGTTTACGCCAATGATGACGGCGTTAATTTTGACGTTCTCTTTGCAACTACATGCAACAACTCGCCGGCTTCAGCGAGCATTTATAAGGGCGCGTTGGAGCATCTGATCCAGCATAAGGAAATCGAAGTGATTAGTATTGATGGTGTCAGGCGTAGGTCTGCGCTACAGATAAAACCTAGCGATCAGATTGTCCCTCCTGCACAGCGTTCTATATTTCTTCAGCAATGAAGCCGTCGAAGCAGGTTGAGATATTTTCTTTTCCGTTAATTGGTAAAAGAGTGTAGATGGTGAGTGAAGACATCCTGCGGAAAATAGGCGGGCAGTATATTGCGGCAGCTCTTCAGGCGTCGCCGAACGTCGAGACATCAAAGGAAGATTTTCAGGAAACGATTATCGAGTTGCCAGTATCTGGAACGACGCGGTTTAAATGCCAGCGCATGACTGGAAAGCAGGGTAAATACCGCTACAGGTTCTGGATGGCTGTTGAGGCGGTTCGGACTGAGGAAACAATACCCTTCGGTGAGGGCAGGGAAGGGCGGGCAATAAAAAAGCCCACTGATTAGGTGGGCTTCTGACTGACGAGTATTAGAAGCGATGTCTGATTCCTGCGTCCTTCATTATTCCGTTTGCCGTAAACTTGGAATTGCAATTGAAAGGGACGGTTACCGCTAGCGATCCTTTTCCCCATAACTCATGGGATCCTTTACCTTGACGAATAAAGATAAACCCATGCTTCTTTAGTTGATCAATTACTCTGGGGTAATACCCATTCATGCGCCCAATAGGCGCAGGTCGGTAACCGGTCGGGGGGCATGGCTGCTGTGCAATTGGTGGTCAAGCAACTCGCCTACTGAACTTGTGACTTCCTTCACCAACTCATCAAGGGTTTCCGCTTCGCAGACTAGGCCACGCAGATCATTGCTTGTAGCAACAAACACATTGGCCTCTTTATCATGCAAAACGTCCACACGCAACTTCAACGTAACGCCGGCGCTTCCCAGAGTTCTCCAAAAGGGGAATCCGATTCTATACATTAGCACTACCCTCCAATTCTATGGACGAGCAAAATCATCATCAAAGTTCTAAGCGATGGGAACGGATTAATTATTAATCTTCCCAGGTATCTGCAAGTAACTGCTTCACAAGAGTATTTTTGAATGACGTGCTGTTAATAAAAAACGTTGCGTTTGCGCAACTGTACGTCCACGTATTGTTTACTATAAAGCAACCTTTAGCAAGCGCTAAATCAGGTCTTTGTCAAGCCCTCTCTGTCGCTGATGGAACGGGTAGCATATCCACCGGTGCTATCAAATGCCTCCCATTATTGTACGGATGGCTTATTTACGAGCATCCTTCGGTCTGGCAAATCGAACTCCCGGGGATATTGCATCCTTCCCTAGCGCCTCATTATTCAAAGCAATCGCATGTTGTTGCGCTGATTCCAACAAAACAAATATCTGCTCCGCCTTCGTCTTCAATTGTGATCGCTTGCCTATATTGGGAAGGTCGTTTGCAATAGCCCCGATGGCATTCAAGTTGGCGACGAGCTTATAGAAGGTGTCGGACATAATCAATGCTCGGTCTTGTCATCCAGCCCCTGGATGACATTGCCTAAAACACCAGCCATGGTTTCCATTCCTCGGATCAGCAGCATGTTCTTCTGCTCATCACTGAGTTCATTTGAATAACCCATCGCCACGTGCTCTTCCAGTGGCAACACGCCATACGTAATTTCATAGTGCGCAACATTCATCGCTAACAGGCGGCACATTCGGCAAGATCCTCTTTGCCGGAAATCTGAACTAACTTGTCGACAAGCGCCATGCACTCTTTGAGGTCTACCGGCTCATGCATAATGTATTAGCTCAATTGCGGTATGGCGCCTTGATTTTTGCCATTCCCACGGTGGAGTAGGGGACTTGTCAGTCCATAGCCCACGCTTTAACTGTCGGGCTTCATGCTGGAGGATATAGAGGCTGTGATCCTTCGCATACTGGCAGCGTCACAAACAACATCGATGTTTCAGTACTGACAGTACACGTTAAAGAAGCGGCGTAGCGAGCCGTTATTGATGAGAATGCCCACATTGATACTCTGATGTACCTCAGTCCAATGGGAATCAAACTGATACCCGGCGACAATGCCAGAATGTGCACGACAACGTTTGATGCCGCATTTCTGGAGAAGAAGAATGAAAAAAATATTGATTGTGTTTTGGTTGACTTTTCTTGGCTCACCCGTTTGTTCTGCACTCAGCTCAGCTAACCCTTCGCGAGCGATCGCTGAAACCTCGTTGCCTGCTTCTATCAATAGCTTCTTTCAGTGAGCATGCAAATGAAAAGCTTGTCCGTATTAACGCTTATGTGTTTCATGCTTCTCAGCTCGGGCTGCGCTGTCTTCATGGCCGCAAAACAACCAGATAAAAAGAATGTGGATTTGTTCCAAATCGGACCCCTAGAAGCATGCTGCTGGCAGAATTCGGCATGCCAACTGTCAGCGAATTACGAGACGGCAAGAAGCACGAAATATACAAATTCGTGCAAGGCTATAGCGCCGGGGCGAAAGCCGGCAGAGCTGTCTTTCATGGCGCTGCCGATGTATTAACATTAGGATTATGGGAAATCGTAGGAACGCCAGTTGAAGGCACATTTAGCGGTGACGAGATGGCCTACGAAGTGAGCTATGACAAAGACGACAGAGTTGATCAGGTTATTGCGCTGAAGAAGTGACATAAAATGATACTGCCAGCTCAACAATAAGGAGAAATAATGAAACTCATCATGGGCCTTTTAATGGCCCTGTTTTTTGCCTCAGCGATAACTGGATGCGCCACACCGAAATACAACTATACCGCTCTGGAAACGTCTGTCCGCGAGCCCGTATTAGGTTCTTCAAATACGAGTCATGTCGGAGACATCATGCTGCGTCAAGGGAAATATAAGGAGCATGACTCGATCTACGTCAAAGATAAGATAGATGTCATTTGGGCGTATACACTCATGCCCGGCTATTATCTGAAGCAGGGAGAAGATGACGTTGGAGTATACTACTATCCTGGCGGCGACGAGCCGGGGCATGTTGACAAGGCCATGCTTGCCGATCCATGGAAAAGTATTATGGCAAGGAAAGATCCTCCCGCCATATGCGTTATCACGATGTTCAATGTGGCGACCTGTAATACCATGCACCAGAATTATTTCGAGCGACGCAAAAAACCCCTTGCACACACCGGCTCGTTTGAGCAAACGCTTATTTATGGCGGCCGACTAGGCGACAAAATTAACATTGGCTATCGCGAGTACTCGGGAAATATGACTCGGCCGGCCTTCAGTAATAACGTCGAGTACGACCTTTCACAGTCGATGCTTATTGGATACAAGGGTGCAAAGATAGAAGTAATTGAGGCCAATAACCAGCAAATTAAATACAAGGTTATTGAGAGTTTTACTCCCGCCAATTAACCCGCTTCAGCGGGTTTTTTATTCCCATCTATCCTTGATATAAAGCTCAGCAATAGATAGCATTCCTCGACAATGAAGACCTACAGAGGCAGGGAGGAATCAATGGATAGATTGGAGTGGGTGGAGCGGGCGGCGATAGAAAACCTTGAGGAGAATGCGCAAATCAGTGGTCTTTTGAGAAAAGAGTCAGTCACGTTACTGACCTTGCTACTTTCTGGCGCCGGTGCTGCTCTATATTTTGCAGCTAAAGAAACAAATTTAATGGCTGTGGCCATGGCCGTGAGCATCTGGCTTTTCGCCATCGCTCTGCTGCTAAGCATTAAATGCTTAATGTTTGCGACTTTCCCCGCTGTATGGAATGAGCCAAAGAATCTTAATAATAAGCTGTACGATTTCGAAGAAGTGCGTGAGAAAGAGCTTCTGAACATGCAAGAAAGGATTGAGCGGGCCGGGACATTCAATGCAGAAAAAAGTGAATGGCTCAATAATTGCATAATACTCGCGTGCCTCACGCCAGGAGTAGCGCTATTAACCTGGGCTATTTAGGTGACCGGGTTCTGCGAACAGGGGTAGGTTGTCCTATTTTTCCGCTTCTTTTGTCCGGCGCTTGAGTTAAAACTGATCCTGCAAGGCTCTTTGCTGCACTGGTTGCAGTTTTTTGCTGCAAAACCTTACCGGCCAAACTGGCCGTTTTCTGCGAAGACTTTTCATCTTTTGCCATATTTCCTCCGTTAGCTTTTCATAGGATTGGTTACAAATCAGTTACATTTAGCAAAGAAAGAAAAATGAGTTGCGGCAATATCATTTCAACTCATTGTTTTATATGGCTCCCCGACCAGGGCTCGAACCTGGGACCTGCGGATTAACAGTCCGCTAAAGTTCTCGTTTCTAATCAGGGTGTTGTAATCGTTTCTGCACCGCAAGAGCAGAAAAACAGCTAGTCTGCAACCCGCATGGATGCTATATGTGCGTTGCCTTTGCGGAGCGCATTTGTCATTTTGTGGGCGTTACAATTTGCCCAAGACGGACGTAATGCTCAGTCATTTTAACCGATGAATGGCCAAGCTGCCGACGCGCTTCAACCAGTCCATGACTGTCTGCTTTTTCCGTTCCAGCCTTCGCCCGAAGGTCTCTAAACTGGAACCCTCTTATCCTCGCTGCCAGATCAGGTTGGCCGCTTCTATCCGCTTTGTCGGCCGCCTTAATCCTCGCTCTCTCGAATCCGTTGTCCAGTCCAGAAGTAGACAGAGCAAAACCACCTTGCGAGATGATCAGCGCGAGGTTGTGGACTGAGCTTCCCTTCTTTCTTGCGGTGATATTCTCTATCAGCAACCCAAGACCATTCAGCACGCCAGCGTCATCCATTAGCCGAATCCGCACTGATTTTTTAGTTTTACCCTGCTTTACTAAAATAGCGCCATCCCGAATATCAGTTTCGCGCATTTTAAGCGTGTCGGCCGGTCGCTGGCCGGTAAGGTAAGCTAGGTCCATCGCATCGCGTACGGCCGCACTTGCAGAGTCCCTGACCGCGTTGAATACGTCGTCATTGATGAATACGTCGCGGCCGTCTTCTTTAAAACCCTGAACCCCCTTGCATGGATTGGCAAGTGCCGTTAATCCGCGCTCTCTCGCGAAGTTCCAGATGTGGGATAGCAATGCCTTTTCGCGATTTGCCCTGACCTTTGCCTTTGCTCCGCGCCAGTCGAGATATTGCCGAACGTGTAGCGGTTCAATGTCATCCAGCAAACACTTCTCGTCAAAGAACTTCAGAAGGTTGGCAATCTCAACCAGATTATCCTTACTGGTCCTCGGCGCTTTCGTTGGAATAATCTCCCTCGTATACCGCTCCGCTACAGCCTGAAACGTCACGGCCGGAGTCGGCTCTGTGACGGTTAGCTCCGCCCATTTCATTACGGCCGACGTGTAATCGCTGCCAAGCGGTATCTCATGCCGAGGCTTGCTACCGGAATCCAGATAGTAAAACACGCGGCCGGAGCGCTGCACTCGCGCCCTCATGCCTTTCGGCAAATTCAGATTCTTGCTTGGCTTTCTCCCCATGCGCTTATTCTGATCGTTCATTATGCAGTTCGCAATACCTTTGGCTGCCAACGTTCACGAGGTTGAGCGGGCTCTTTCTTACTCTCAAGAATAGAGCGCACCACTACCGGCCGGCCGACAGCATTCACATAAAACGGGATGCCCATGGTCCGCAGTTGTTCGACCTGCAGGCGCCTAACCTTTCGCCCCGTCAACTTGGCTATCTCGTCAGGCGTGAGGAACATCTTTCGTTTCCAATTCAATCAACAGTTCAATAAAGTGTTTCGCTTTCTCGAGATCGGCTATGCCGCCCTTGTCCCGCCAGCGCGTTAAATATTTGATGGCGCTACCCTCACAGAATCCGATACCGTTGGCGTGAATGTATTCGACTGGCTGAATCTTCAGCTTCTTGTAGTGGTCGCCGGATACTTGGACGTCGAGTGCTGAGTTACTCATCCGGCACTTCCTCCCCAAACTTCGAAGCGACGTAGCAGCGCATTGCGGCTATGAGGGGATCCGGGCCACTGTATTGCAGTCCTTTGAAACACGCGTAGGGGAGCTTCACATCACCCTTAGTGATGTAGAACATTTCTATCCCTTCACGTTCTGTGATCGGCCCACCTTGCGACCAGTCCGTGGAGGGAGAGTAATTGCTTGATTCTGACCATTGGGTTCTGTCATGGACGCTGCAAGCGGCACCGTTTACGCACGCATGGATGAAAACCTTTTTACCATCGGTCTTGCCCGCCCAGTAATCCAGTAATGCACCTTTGAGTTCTGCTACCTTCATTTCTCCCGCTCCCTAATTTTCGCTTCCAGTTCTGAAACAAACTTGTCCCGCGCTGACCAGCCTAGCCATGTGTGCTGCGTCACAAGGCAAGCGTAACCGTCGTGCCAGCGGGCCAAGTTGTAACCTCGCGGCTTTGCCCACTGCTCGAATTCTTGATCGCTGACGGTTACCACGACGGCTCCTGCCACCACTTCTCAAACTCCTCGCGCTGTTTCTGCTCAGTCATCTCGGTCTCCTTTCATCCGCTCATACTCGTGCAAATACGCATAAACGGTCGTGACGTGTACGCCCAATCTCGACGCGGCCTGTTTCTTACTCAGCCCTTCGTCTATCCATTCCAAGATTTGCGGAACGACCTCCTGAACGCGATCCTGAAACTCTTTGGTCTGATTCTCGTATCGCGTGCGCTTCGGAGTCGTGGCGAGCATTGCTTCCTGAACGTCCATCATTAACAGTTGCACAGTGGAGTAGCTTGGGATCAACTCTGATCTCTGGTTTAATCTGCGCACGATCTGACGCGGCATGCCGTCCATGGAACAGATCATGCTTAACCCTTGAGCCGGTGCGTGATAACTCCAAGCCGCGGCCTTTCGTTAACCGGTGCGCCGAGAAAATCACTCTCGATTACGCCACCTGTAGCCTTGATATAATCGACCTCCGCTTTAGCGCTATTGATTATCACCTGCGCCACATCCGAAATAGCCTTTGCGCGATCAATGTCCATGGGCTTATCTTTGTCCTTCAGCGCCGCAATCGTTTCGAATAAATGTAAGCGCAGTTCCGTGATGTTATTTGCCATGAATTTTTCTCCTGATAACGCCGTTTAATCGGATGACTTCCTTGATCTCTTCAGGAAGGTTGTGAACGCTGTTTCGCAGCATTAACTCTTTCCTTGTTAACACTTCCAAATTCGCTATGTTGCAGTTCTGCTTGTTGCCGTCCTTGAATATGAGGGCCGTTCCTCTAGCCGGGTACTCGCCATGCGCTTCTTTCCATATTTCGCGATGTAGTAGGCGCCACTGATACATGCCCTCGGCAATCTTTATCTCGAGATACCCATCTTTGCTAATACGTGTTGTTCCGGCTGGCTTATGGTTTGGCGGAACAGTGCCGGGGCGAAAGCGCGTCTCTGCCGAACGTCCGCCGCTATCAAAATGAATACCTTTGTTCCACGCGCTCTGTCCTTTCTTGAACCTGGACGCAGAGCCTACATTGTCACCACGCCGCAACCTGCAGGCGGCCGGACTAGCTAAATACGCATCGCTTTTCCTGATTCCGAGCATCGTGGCCATGTGGTAGACGGCTCGCTCAGGGCGGCCCAATATGGTCACTACGTGTGGTGTCGGACTGTCAGGATAAATTTCACGCAGAATCCTTTTCTCGGATTCCGTCCATTGACGTCTCATACCAATACCGCGCCAACTGAGATAATCATGGCCAGCGAACCGAGGAACCACAGCCAGTCGCGGTTTTTCTTCGCCGGCTGATAACGGACTCCGAACGCATAACGAGAATCCCGGATTGTCATCGAGTAATCCGGATGCCAGCCAGAGCTAACGTATTCCTTTTCTAACTTCTGCATTTCGCAATCTCCTGTTGTGCCTTGATAAGTTCGCGGTTTTTGTTGTCAATGAAACCGAGCGTTCCGATTACCGCAGCGATGGCGAAGATGACCAGAAAGCCACGCCAAGTGATTTGTGGCTCGTTCATGGCACACACAACTCTTCTAGTTCATTCCAGCTTGGGTCGTAACCTTTAATGCATTTCCATGTTGCAAGGGCGCACGAGAAAACGTCCCAAGCTTTTACGATCTCGTCAGATTTCCATACATGGATTTCCACGTAGCCCGGTACCGTGCGTGACACAAAGATGTTGGCGCAAACGTTAACCGGGAGTTGCAAGCCACGGTGGTAAGCAGACAATTGCCAATCCTGGTCATAAGCGAGTTTCTTTGTATCGCCGGGCGCCATATCTTTGCTCTTGTGGTCAATCACAATGCCGTGTGACGGACTGTGTAGATCAACCTTTCCGCCGTAACCTAGCGTCGAAGCAAAAGAGGTTTCGGCAACCCAATCATTCACGTCTGGAAACGTTTCATGGAGTTTTGAACGAACTGCCGAAACATGGTCTCGGTAATCGTTGGGTACTTGCAGCCCCTTAAAACTTGCCTCAATCGCATCATGAATGCGTGTACCCTCTTCAGCCGCTTGGATGGCTTGCTGCTTAGAGTCGTCCAATACACGCGCAAGAAAAACCTGATCGCTTTCGCCAGAAGCCCGCGGGAGAGTGAGGGCAGCCAGGATGCCTTGCTTTACCTTCCACTCAACCAGCGCCGCTTTGTTAAGCACATCCAAGACTGTTGTCACGCTTGGAGCGAGGCCAAGCTGACGCGCATCCCTAAGGGTCGTATCGCGCTCGTTACCGTTTTTCCCGATGACGGTATATTTCGGACTCCCGTCTTTTTCATACCAATGGCTCATATCTCAGGCGTCCTTAAAAGGGTATATCGTCATCCATATCTTCGAACCCAGAGGCTCCCATGGGCGCTACAGCGCGAGTTGTTGCGGCAGGCAACGCCTTGTCCCTCAAGCTGCTAACTATGCTGCCCAGGCGCTCAGCTTTCGTGGCCTTATTGAGAATCTCGCTTGCGGTCATTTCGGTAGAAGCTTCAAAACATCCGACCAAATTAAGTTTTGAGCCCATCGATCCGTCGTTTTTCGTGTAATGCTCTTTCTGCAACAGAACTCCCACCGGCTTATTCATTAACTCAGGGAATACATCGGCATCTGTTTTTTGCTTGCCGCCGTCCATCCATTTCTCGATTTGCGCATGGACCGGCTTAATCTGCTTCACACGCATACAGGTCATCAAGGCATTTAGTACCTTCAGCCCGAACAACTCTTTCCCGTCCGCGTTATATGTCCAGAGTGTCAAGAAATCAGCGTCCCTTCCGTCCGCGGAACGAAACGTGAATTCAATGCCCTCTGTGCTTTTTTTGCTTGTCACGGCCTCCGCTCTGGTAAATGCGCCGGCGTATTTGCCGGTTTCGCTGATGCGCCCCTGTTCGGCTTGTTTTGCGGCTTCCGGATTCAAGTCATAACTTCTCATGCTCATGCTCCTATTGTTGTTAAATCGTAGTAAGTGCAAATGGCCTGATCGACCACCTGCAGATCGTTTCCAATCTGTTCGTCATCGAACATTCCCATCGGGGATTTGGTGGTGTCGTTTCCGCTGTTTTTGGTGGTGAAGAGGTACTGCCCATTGATTACAGCTGTGCGCAGGACGATGGTCACGAGGCCTTCGACGGTGAGCTTTTCGTCAAGCATCTTGCCGATGGTCTTGGCCTTGATCCGGCCATTCATATCCGTATCGGTATGGCACAGCATGTAGACACGCTTTTGATCCGGCAGGGTGGTCGCCACTTGCAAAACGTCATAACAATGACGCGCAATCTCGGTGAATTTTTCGTAGCCTTTTTCATAGGCTCGGTCAAAGAACTCCCCGGCCATGAGGTACTGAAAATCATCAATAATGATGATGTCGCGCTGGGTTTTCTGGAGATAGGCCACAATCAGGTCCGATGTGCTGCCAACAACTATGTTTCCGGGCGACTCTTTTGAATGCTTCTTCCACCCGGCCGCTTTAAATGGCAGTGGCTTGGGCTTGATTTGAATCAATAGGGTTTTCTCTGGATTCAGGTTGCGGAGTGACGCAGACTTTCCTGTGCCAGAATCCCCTAGAATGAATGTTGCGATGCTCATTTTCTTTTTGCTCCTGTTCATTAAGTTCGGATAGCTCTTGTTCGTGTTGCCCGGTTTGTTGCCAGTACTGCAACCCGCCGTCATCCATAATTACCTCGCTTGCTCCTCTCATTCCAAAACCGCCGAGACTGTCCGGCGCTGCGGTTGTGATGCTCGGTCATTGCGTAGATAGCGATAGTCGCCTCTTGCGCCATCTTGCGTATCTCGGCACGCGCTAGAGCGGCTTTAATGTCGATACGGGCGGCTAGGGTGGAGTCGAAGTTACTCATCGCGCTCAGCTTCCTTTACCGTGATTTCGATTCCGCCGAGAGCCTTCGATAGAGCGTGGGACGCATGGTCAAGCCGTTTGTAATGCTCTATTCGGCCGCTTCCAAAGCCGCACTCGCGTTCCATGAATGCCTTTGCGGCCTGCATCGCGGAGATCGCTTTGATGATTTCTATGGAATCGATTTTCATTGGTTCGCCTCGTTCAGCTTGGCCGCAGCCAAGCACACCGCTTCCCGCAGCGTCCCGGCCCGCACAGTTCCAACCTCTTCGCATTCCAAGATGAAAACTGCCGGCGTGTCTTTTGTTGCATCGACACACTGATAGAACGGGCAGTAGTCGGTCAGGAACGAAACTATCTCGTCACCGGTCATTTCAAGCGGCTCGACTCGCGGCTCTGTCCAGTGTTTGCGAAACTCTCTTTCGTGCCACTTCAAGGCTTCGCGGGCGCTCATGACTGCTCCGGGTATTTGGCGAGGATGGCATTGGCGGCTTTTGATGCATTCACCAGATCATCGTATTGCTTTGCATTACCCGCAATCTCTCCCTCTTTCCAAGCCCATTCGCCTATTAGGTCTGGGAGATAGTCGGCTGCTATGCGTAGGGCATCCACCAACTCGCAGCAGTCTTTGGTCAGAGCTGCATTGCTTAATGCCACCTTATCAATCCAGATCAGCACATCTCCATCCAATTCGAGTTTCGCAGTTGGGATTCCCTCACACGCATTCCAGCAAGCGACTAGGTGGCGGGCATTGGCTTTCATCTCTTCATGTGTCATTGACAGGCTGTGCGGTCGATAGCAGTCTGCGATAGCGTTACCGAGTGCATCATTCGCGTAAATCGTCGTCACACTCTGATGTTCTGATCCGTCACCTACTTCTAATTTCCCTTCCGTATGGCTCATGACTGCTCCACTATCTCAACATCACCAGCTGCAATAAACATCCCGGCAAGCAACGAAAATAGCGGTGATAGAACGATCCAGAATGCGATGATTGTGTCGATGGTTGTGAACATGATTCCCTCCTGTTAACTCTCAACAGCCCTAATCAGACCCTCTTTCCCATACTCAAATGACAGACGCTTTCCCGTGTATGCGTTATGGAGAGCGCCATCTTTGATGTAAAACTCGCATTCAGTCGTCGTGGTCTCAGATGATTTCCAAATGATGAAACCAGTCGCCACGCGACTAGGCGCAAGCTGCCGTCTCTGCCCTATTGTTGATTTGATAATCGCCATGGTTCCCTCCTGTATTCGGCCCGGTTCTTTCCCCCGGAAAGTCAGCTTGCTCAAGGCATTGCGCACTAGTTACGGGCTTTTAACCTGGCCGCGCCCAGGGAGCTATTTCGTTTCGCCAGGCCAACGCTTACGATTTACGGTCTAGCCAATCATTTTTGTTCGGGTAGCCGATGGTTACGGCATGGGAGAATCTTAGCAAACTAAGATATAGTAGTCAAGAGAAATATTAGTAAACTAAGAAATTCTGCTACAATGAGCGCAACGCGGTTAACTCGGAGGGGATATGGGAAGCGTATTGGTGTTTATGGGGATACTGGTTGGATCGTTTGTCGCGGCGTTCGCGCTCTTGGCGCTAATTGTTAAATTGAACGAGAGGCCGTATGAGAAGAGGGGACAGCATAACCCTATACCGAGAGACAAGCCGCAGGCGTAAAAAAGCCCTCTGGTGAGGGCAGGGGGTGATGAATGAAGCGTTTGCCTAATGTGAGATTTCTGGAACCAAGTGTATTCCGCTTGCCGGGTCATCCACCGCTTTCTGAACAGCAGAGATTGCGGCTATATAATTTTGTAACTGAGATGAAGGGACGATCAGGCGCAATGCCTTTGTTTGGTCGTCTACGCTCAAAAAATCTATAACAACCAGCTCTCCATCTGTGCTTGCGGTTGCCGAAACAGGACCAAGCGCATGGTATTCGAGTTCTACGTCATATTTCATCATTCTGTTGAGACATCAAAACTGTTTAGGTAGACCAGCTTGCTTCAGCACGGCATTGGCGGTATGGCGGGATTTAATGCGGCTATCGACAGGAAACCGAAGCCCGCTTATCGGACTAAACCATATTTCATGGTCTTCCTTCCCCGGCCTTTCGTAGTAGCAATTATGCTCGCGCAAAATCTTTTTTAGCGGTGCTGTAAAGTCAGCCACGGCTTATGCTGCATGGCGGTGGGCAACAGCGGTAAGTTGACTATTTACCTGAAAGGGAATCTCATCATCACTGCTTCGGTCATTTAGATTAAGAAGTTCCGGTATCATCCCCTTTAGCTCCTCCACCAGACCTTCCATAGTGCGCATCTCGGCAACCAGGCCAGGCACATCTTCGCTTGTGGCTACCCACACACCAGCTTCTTCATCCCACATAGCATTAACGATTAACGGGGTTTTGGTTTCCATTTTCTTTCCTATGGTTGGGTTTAAAGCAGGATGCTATCACTTGTCTCGCCCGACTGCTCTCATCACCATACGGTAGAGAAGGATTACAACTGTTCCAACAGCAAAGGTCTTGCTTTCGTATAAAAGCCCGGTTGCCACTGTACCAAACCCTTTGTCTCTGGTGGTAAATGTTGCCGCCCCCCCAGTTATTTCTCCGCTCCTGGCTCTGGCCGCAAGGTTTTCAAAGGCCTCGGCAGTATCGTGAGAGATGGTCTCGCGAACAAAAGTAAATGGTTTTGTCATCTCTTTTTTCTCTCCTGTAATCGGTCGGTCTCGTCTGTCCGGCCATGTTCGAATAAGCTGGTATCGTAGGTATCGGGGGGGATATTAGGCCCCAATCGTCGCTCTGGAGCGTGCGACGAAACATGCTTCCTCTCGTCTCGTGCGGATCCTTGCTTGCGAGTGAGCTTCTCGCACAACTCGGCCACATGCCGCACGTCATCTTCCCGCATCGTCGCGAGTGACTCCACTATCTGATTTTTAAACTTTGCAGTAGCGGAGAGCGATGCATCCCCCTCTCCTGTTGCCAGCCAATCAGGATTGACCTCTAGCACTCGCGCAACACACAAGAGATGCTCCCCTAGTAACTCCTGAGTTGAGCCATTAAACCAGTGCGTCACCGCGCTAGAGCTGACTTTGCACTTCTTCCAAATATCGGTCTTCTTCTTTCCCGATTTGGCGAGCGATTTCTTAAGGCGATCTGCGAGCGTTTCCATTCTTAGTATGGTAAAGAAAATTTATCTTAGTATGCTTGCATTATTATTCTTAGTTTGCTAAGATAATTCCCATGATCACAGATGACCAAATTATAGATTCTCTTGGCGGTTCCTCCGCTGTTGCTGAGCTTTGCGAGGTAACTGTCGGCGCCGTGTCTCAATGGCGAACCGATGGAATACCAAAGGCACGCCTCATGTATCTCAAGCTACTGCGTCCCGACGCGTTCGACACCCCCTCCAAATCAAAGGAAGCCGCATGACCCGCGCTGGCTCGGTTCGTAAGCCTTCTACGCACGTGACACGTGCTGGAAATACCTCCACTTTCCCCGGCCATCGTTCGCGCCTTGGTCGGGGTTTTTCTTTGCTCGGCGGTATGTCTGTGAAATCGCATGATCGAATCATGCGCCTCTCCGGATCGGAAAAACACGTTAATCACAGGACGGTTTCACCGTGAGCATAAACGACGTCATTTATCGCATCGCTCATGGCTATCCAGGTGGGATTAAAGCTCTCGCCGCTAGGATGGATAAAAGCCCCGCGGTTCTTCAAAACAAAGTTAATCCGAATTGCGACACGCATCACACGTATGCGGAAGAGGCGGCTCAGATCGCTGATCTTGCGGATTCGGACGATCTTGCCAAAGAGTACTGCGCTCGTCGGAACATGGCTTGTTTCCACATTACCGAACATCAGGGCGCCTCTGATATGGAGTTGCTCGACCTCTTTATAAACATGGAAGTCGAAAAGGCGGATTGGCTCAAGACGATTCAACAGTCACTCTCTGACGGCAGGATCGACCCGGGCGAGGCAGCCCGAATCAAGAAGGAATCACGTGACCACATAGCGATCATTGCCGAGTTAACAAGCCGTATCGATGGAATGGTTCAGGAAAGACGGAAAGTGGCGAGGGAGAAATGAACCCGAGCCCTGTGTCGCATCAGGATTACATCGATTTCCTGCGGAAGAAAGTCCGGCTTGCAAACCTACGCGGCTTTGACGTTTCTCCAGAAGAGATCAATCCAAACCTAAAGCCGCACACTCGAGACATCGTACGGTGGGCCCTGCAGGGCGGACAGCGCGCCATCTTTGCGAAGTTCGGCCTGCACAAGACCGCTACGCAGCTTGAAATCATGCGGCTCATTGGGATTCATCGCCCATGTTTACGCGGGATAGTTATGCCGCTCGGCGTGCGCCAAGAATTCAAACGTGACATACAGTTGCGCTTCCAGGACGACTATCAAATCAGTGCGCGTTTCATCCGCTCCGATAGCGAGATCGATGACGAACGCACGCTGTACTTCACAAATTACGAATCCGTGCGGGAAGGGAAATTGGACCCGCGCAAGTTTGGAGCCGCATCACTGGATGAAGCCGATGTGCTGCGCTCATACGGGAGCAAAACCTATCAAGAGTTCTTGCCTTTATTTGCCGACGTCGAATTCAGATTCGTTGCCACCGCAACGCCCTCACCGAACCGCTACAAAGAACTGATTCACTATGCTGGGTATCTCGGCATCATGGATACAGGCCAATGCCTGACACGGTTTTTCCAACGCGATAGCACCCAGGCCAACAACCTGACGCTGTATCCCCACAAAGAAGCCGAGTTCTGGTTGTGGGTGAGCAGCTGGGCTATTTTCTTGCAAAAGCCATCCGACCTTGGATATAGCGATGAAGGCTATGACTTGCCCGCGCTGGACATCCGTTATCACGAAGTACCTAGCGATTATGGAATGGCCGGTGCTGACAAAGTAGGGCAGGGGCTGATGTTCCCGGATCCTGCTTTAGGGCTTTCCGCAGCCGCCACCGAAAAGCGCCACAGTCTGTCTGCCCGTGTGGCGAAAACGCTCGAGCTAATACAAGAGGCTTCCGAGGATCACTTCATCGTGTGGCATGACCTTGAGTCCGAGCGGCACTCAATTCAGC
The DNA here is from genome assembly GCF_900102495.1 of Nitrosospira sp. Nl5. GTDB lineage: Bacteria > Pseudomonadota > Gammaproteobacteria > Burkholderiales > Nitrosomonadaceae > Nitrosospira. The sequence continues at coordinate 342,285 of NZ_FMVQ01000001.1, forward strand.
AAGCCATCCCGGAGGCGGTAAGCGTTTGGGGAAGTCAGGATCTGGATGAGCGCGAACGTCGCATCGTAGATTTCAGCAATGGAATACATCGCATTCTTTCCACCAAGCCGATTCTTGCAGGCAGTGGCTGTAATTTTCAACGCCACTGCCACCGCGAGATATTTGCCGGCATCGGTTTCAAATTCAAAGACTTCATTCAAGCAATTCACCGCGTGCAGCGCTTCCAGCAACCATATCCCGTTCGCATCGACGTTGTTTACAGCGAAGCCGAGCGCGAGATCCTGCGGACGCTGCTGGCGAAGTGGGCACAGCACGAGGAGATGACCAAAAAAATGACCGAAATTATAAAGCTCCATGGATTAAGCAATATTTCCATGGCTGACCTGCTGACCCGAACCATAGGCGTCGAAAGACTCGAGGTAAGCGGCGAGCACTTTGCCGTGGCAAACAATGATTGCGTGATAGAAGCGCGTCGGCAGCCTGAGAATTCAGTAGGTCTGATCGTAACCTCCATCCCTTTCAGCAATCACTACGAGTACACGCCTTCCTACAACGATTTCGGCCATACAGAGAACAACGATCATTTCTGGGAGCAGATGGATTTCCTTACGCCCGAGTTACTGCGCATCTTGCAGCCCGGACGGATGTACGCCTGCCATGTCAAGGACAGGATCCTGTTTGGAAACGTGACCGGCGCCGGCGTACCGACCGTAAGCCCGTTTCACTGCGAAGCGATCATGCATGCCAGGAAACACGGCTTCGATTACATGGGCATGATCACGGTAGTTACTGATGTAGTGCGCGAGAACAATCAAACCTACCGCCTGGGCTGGTCGGAGCAGTGCAAGGACGGCACCAAGATGGGCGTTGGGTCACCTGAGTACGTGTTGCTGTTCCGCAAACCTCAGAGCGATCGTACGCGAGGGTATGCCGATGTTCCGGTAACCAAGAGCAAGAGCGATTACACCCGGGCCCGGTGGCAAACTGATGCGCACGCATTCTGGCGCTCCAGCGGCAACAGGCAACTCACCGCGGAAGAGATGGTCAGCTACGGTCCGGCCAAGCTTGCCAAGATGTTCACCGATTACAGCCTGCAGAACGTCTATGACCACGAATTCCACGTGCGGATAGGTGAAGAGCTTGAGGCAATGTCTGCCTTGCCTTCCACGTTCATGAGCCTTGCCCCAGGCAGTCATCATCAGGACGTTTGGCATGATGTAAACAGGATGATCACGTTGAATGGCGCGCAGACTCAGCGCGGCTTACAGAATCATGTTTGTCCGCTTCAATTCGATATTGTTGATCGGTTGATAGAACGGTACTCCAACACTAATGAGGTCGTCTATGACCCGTTTGGCGGCTTAATGACTGTTCCTTACCGGGCAATCAAGCTCGGCAGAAAAGGCCGCGCCAGCGAGCTAAACACATCGTATTTCTTCGACGGCATTCAGTATCTCAAGGCGATTGAGAGAGAGATTTCTATGCCTTCGCTCTTCGCATTTGAAGAGGCCGCAGCATGAACTTCTATTCGTTCCATCTGGGCGACTACGCCGCTCATACGAAGCATTTAACCCTAATTGAGGACTTGGTTTATCGCCGCATGCTCGACCTCTATTACACGAACGAGAAGCCATTGCCACTTGAACATGAAAAGGTGGCGCGTCTGATCGGAATGCGAGATCACATGCAGGAAGTATCGGATGTCTTATCTGATTTCTTTCTGAAATCAGAAGAAGGTTACACAAATAAGCGCTGCGATGAAGAAATCTCCCTCTACAAAGCCAAGGCAGAGCGCGCCAAATCAGCCAATAAATCCCGTTGGAAGGCTGATAAATCTGATCTCGCTCTTAAATCACATCTGATATCAGAAACGAATCAGATCCCAACCAATAACCAAGAACCAATAACCATTAAAGAAAAGAAACAAACAAAACCACGCGCCGTTGGCGCTGATGTGTTTCCAGAAATCCAGGACAGGAAGCTGGTTGACGACTGGTTGAAAGTCCGTAAAGCAAAGCGTCTGCCTGTCACAGAAACCGGACTTGAGGGCTTTGTGAACGAAGTCGCGAAATCAGGCCTTTCCCTGGAAGCGGTTTTAAGACGATGTTGTGAGCAGGGATGGGCGGGATTCAAAGCGAGTTGGCTTGAGAACGATTACGGACCGCCGAAGAGAACCGAAAAGTTTGATCCCGTTGCTTTCGTTAACCGATTTGCCAAAAAGCCGAGTGAGTACGATGAAAAAGTCATTGAGCACTAACCAGCAAGCCAACGTCAGCTTGTGGCTGCAAGTCCATCCGACGCTCGGCGTGACGATGATGGATCACCTGTTCAACAAGATGGATGCGATGTACCCGGGCCGATGGATAGCCTGCTACAAAAACGAAACCAGTGTGCAGAACTGGCGCGATACCTGGGCAGAGGCGTTCGATGATGAACGGATCCTGCCACATCAGGTTAAAGCCGGGATTGCCCAATGCCGGAAGCTCTACGACTGGCCGCCGTCGCTCACTGAATTCCTAAAGGCCTGCACCACAGTTGTCCCACTGATGCACAGAGATTTCCCGCCGATGCTCACCCACAAGATGACCAAGGAAGAGCGCGAGGCTGGCTTAAAGAAGGTCAGGGATATATCTGAAAAACTGTTCGCCAAAGTGAGCGCGTAATGGGCTTCTCAACCCTAGCTGAAAGCTACCTAGACACAAACACGCCTCAGACGCCGCGCAATATCTTTCTGGTGCGCGAACAGGCCAGATGGACATATGCGGAGGTGGCAAAGGAACTCGGTATCGATCCGGAGCAATTCAAGAACGCCGAGCATGGGTTCAGACAGCTGCCAGATAGCGTATGGCGGGAGTTTCTGGATAGGGCGGGGCGCAGGGCATTCGACCATGACCCTGAATGACCTGGACACGGTTATCTGACTACGCCATGACAAACGGTACTCACAACATCAGCAAAGCATTCATAGACGGCAAGCCGAAATACACGCTCTGGCTGCTGGGCGATAAGGACAGGATTATGGGATTTTTTGATAGCGCGGAACTGGCTAAGAAGGCGGCAGAAAATGGGCGATGAGATCGACCTAACCAATGACCGAATAATCGCCACTACCGATTCAGCGATAGCAAAGGTACGCGAAGCCGCGGCAAATATTCCGGTAGGTAAGCCCGGTGATTGCATGGATTGCGGTGAATGGTCAGGACGGCTCGTTGAGGGAGTATGTGCGCCATGCCGGGACAGGCTGCAGCGTGGATATGCGAAGGGGAGGGTAGCGTGAAGTTTGCAAATCCAGAACGGGCTCTACGTTGGGCTTATGAGACTAACAGCAGACCTATTGGCGACAACGTAGACCGGCACAGCGAGGCCGCGCTGATTATTGGCCTTTGCGAGAGGGTCTTGCCGGTGTTGCATATGGCCTATGTGCGCATCCAGTTTGGCAGAGAAGCCTCTGGATTTCCGGTGCTCTCGAATCATCTGGCGCACACCTTCGGTACAGGGTTGCATAGCCGCAGGAGCATCGAAAAGATTATCCGGGCCTACTGCGGGGAAAAAATCGGACTGCGCGAGATACGCAAAGCCATGAATTGCGGAATGCTCAAGGCGGCGTCATACCGCAACCAAGCCTATGACGCACTTGATGTCATCCATGTTCAATCGATGGACAGATTGCGCACGGAAATGGAAGTGCGCGGCTACATGGCGGGGCAATCATGACGGTTCTGCGTAGAGCAGCAAGGGTGGACGCGAACCAATCGGAAATAGTTGAGGCATTCCGAAAACTCGGCTGCTCAGTCCTCATCATCTCTCAACTCAAGAATTGCTGTGACCTCATTGTGGCACGTGGGCATACAGCGGCAGTTGAGGTCAAGGACGGCAGACTCCCGCCAAGCAAGCGCCAGTTAACCGAGGGCGAGATGGGCTTCATGCACTCTTGGAAAGGGCTGTATTTCATCGTTGAGTCACTGGATGACGTGTTGCGGGTTGTTAAGGAGTTGGAGGCGTGAGCAGAAGAATAGGTAAGTTCTCGGTTCATCGGGATCTGATAGACAGGGATCCGGGGGTCGTTGCATTGGCTCTTGGACGAGTGGTGGTTGTGCGGGCCACGGATTCCTTTTATGAGCGAGTAGTTGAGTACGTCGCTCTTGGAGACGTGTTTGACTATGTGCCGGACTCCGACGCGATCCCAGAGTATCAAGTCCTAATCACGGCCCACCATTACGCGCCACTGGACATAGTCAATTACTCGGTGAAGTTTGTGAAGGTGAGTCCGTTATGACTGACCGTATCCCTCCAATCTTCCTCGTCGGCAGAGTTCAGAAGGATTTCGCAAAGCAGTGTATCGATCAGGCGCCCGGAGATTTCGTCTGCACGATAAAGAAAGCGACTCGCAGGGAAGAGCAGAGCGAGAAGTTTCATGCCATGTGTGGCGACGTAGCGCGGCAGTGCAAGTACATGAGTCGATGGCTGACCAAGGATCAATGGAAGGTGTTGTTTATTTCAGGTCACGCTGTTGCTACCGGAATCGGAGCGGATGTTGTGCCAGGCCTTGAGGGCGAGTTTACGAATATCCGCGAGTCATCAGCCCAGATGTCCATAAGCCGCATGGCAAGCGTGATTGAGTATGTGGCCGCCTACGGAGCGGATAAGGGCGTGGTTTGGTCTGAGCCGAAACGAGAGAGCGACGAGGAAATGATGAACAGGAGATACGCGTAAATGCCGATACGTCCTGAGATGCGAGCGCGCTACCCGAAAGACTGGAAGTTACGCAGTCGCTTTGTCCGGTTCTTCAGGGCTAAAGGTAAGTGCGAGTGGTGCGGCGCTGAGAATGGCAAGCCACATCCTGTCACTGGCAGCATTGTTGTTTTGACCACTGCGCACGTATACGACCATCGGCCAGAGGCATCGAGCCTGCTTAACCTTGCTGCGCTCTGCCAGAAGTGCCACAACTCGCATGATGCAGTGATGCGCAGGGCGGGAATACGAGAGCGCAAATCGATTCATCAAGGAGCGTTATTCGCATGAGTAAAGCCGCCAGAAACCACATGGACAAGGTAGCGCAACTCCCGTGCGTGATCTGCCTTTATAAGCTCGGAGTCGAAACTCGGCCAGTACATGTGCATCACGACACAGTGCCTGCAGATGACTTTGCGGTAGCGGCGCTATGCCCAGAGCACCACCAAGGCTCAACAGGCGTACACGGCCTCCATAGACGCGCTTTCAAGGCTATGTGGAGACTGACGGATACTGATTTGCTGGCTATGACGAATCGTGCGATTGCGGAGGGAAGGTGAGATGGCACTGAGATGCAAGAAAGGCGATATGGCGATTGTACTCGACCCGGAGCACAGTGCTTATGGGTGGATAGTCGATGTTGTTTATTTTCACCGCTTGGCGCTGCTGCTAAACACATCTGCCGAAAAATGGGAGGTTTGCAGAGACGTTTGGGTTATTGAGCATGCGAATCTCTCGAAAAAGTGCGGCTGCGAGGATAAATATCTTCTCCCCATCCGCCCTGGCGACCTAAACGAAACAGAAGAGACAGAGAAGAAACTGGAGTTTTCTGGCCGATGAAATCCACAGCTCTTCCATCTTGGATGTATGGAGATCCGAGCAAGATAGCAGATGGACTCATAGCCAAATCAGCGCAGGAGAAGAAAGAAGCGGCGCGGAAGGCCGAAATTCATAGGAAGCATAAATCACGCCGGCTGAAGGCTTTGGTCAGGAAGGCGAAAGGAGGATTATGATCGAGGCGCTGGTAGTCAATCGTTTGCTTAGGTGGGCGAAATGGAAGATGCAAACCCAGGTAGCGCTGGGGTATCCATCCCAGGTCAGTTTCGTGCGCCTGGCGCCCACTACTACTCATTTCCGGGATCCAGGCATTGACGCAGAATGCGTTATCACGGAGAAGGCCTATGAGTTGCTGCCCGTACTATGCAAAGCTGTGCTGTGGACAGAGTACCTGTCAACGGCGATCAGCGAATCACACAAGGCGCATCTATTCGGCCGGTCTCGGCGCGTCTACCGGGAATGTTTGACTGAGGCATATGTTAAGATCGGCAATACGCTCGAATGGCTGCATGAGAAGAAACGGGAGGAAGTGGCGTGAATGACAACACGACGAGTTTGGAACTGAATCGGGCGTTGCTCAGATGTGATGAAGCGATGCGAGAATTGATGGCTAAAGCTGATCCTGCTAAGAATGAAGATATGGTACGGATAACCAATCTGTTTTCTGAGTATTTGCGCGATCCAGGTTACTTGCCGGAACATGGAAGCAGACTGCTTAAATTACGAGATGAAATTTATCGTCGATACGTACAATCATTAAAAAAATAACTCTTGATTAGCCCCCCAATATAGGATATGCTTCTGTTACCGTGTGAGTATTCCGCGCACAGATAAATCCTCCCTAAATGTAGCCCGCCGCCGAGCGGGTATTTTTACGCCCATTCCCCCGGCTATATGCCCAAGCAGACACGCGCAACCGCAGCACAGCGGGGCTATGGCGCTGCGTGGCAGAAGTACCGAATAGGTTACCTACGCAGTCATCCGTACTGCGTTAAGTGCAACAAGATAGCGTCAGTAGTAGACCACATCACACCCCATCGTGGCGATCAAGCCAGATTCTGGGATAAGTCGAATCACCAAGCGCTGTGCAAGCTATGCCATGACAGCTACAAGCAACGGCTGGAGAAGTCTGGACGTGTAGCTGGATGTGACGTGTCAGGTAGGCCGATTGATCCTAATCATCATTGGAATCGTTAGGAGTTAGGCGGGTGGCTCAGTAACGGGTTGTGGATTGTAATCTTGCGCAAGATCGATGTCCGGGAACTCCCGTTGAATCATGGTGCAGACCTTCCCAATCGCCTCATCACGGGTATTACCAGAAGCTGTGTATGGACCAATAGGGTCGTTTGATGGACTTCTGGGTAGATAAGTTACTTTCCAATCCGGCATAGCTCTCTCCTGTAGTAAGCGGATTCGCTAATCATACGGATATAACTCAATAATGAACAGACAGTTTGAGAAGGAGTTGTGCGACGCGCTTGGGCTTGGTGACAGGCAGATTAAGGAACTCACTATCAGGTGCAATGCAGGGGAACCTACGACAGTACACACAGTAGAGTTCCTAATTAATCCAGGCGTGAGCGTTGAGACTATATCAAGAACGTTTGACCTGGTAGAGCGCAAAGAAGACACAACATCTAGTATCGAGTGCTGAGAATCGCGGAGTTATATACCTTTGGCCACTACATATAGTGGGGGGGCATCAAAAGTCTACCGCTTCTGGCTTCAGACCGCGCTCAATCCTTTCCTTTCATAAATCGTAACAAAATCCAAGTTTATGGCTAAAAAATCTGCCGCTAGTTTAGCGTCGGTTTCTACACTGCCGCGCAAAGACTCTCGTCTTATTCCGCCGGCGTCGCTCACAGCGCGTCAAAAGGAATTGTGGGTTGAGATCGTATCGGCTAAGCCCGCGGACTGGTTCACTGTTGATGCCCAAGCTCTCCTTGTCGGGTACGTCAAGGCCATTTCCTCACACGAGATAATTTCCGCAAGGGTTGACGCTTTAGAAGCTGGGGTGTTCGCTAATTGTCTTGATCTGAAAGACGAAGACAAGCTTTATGCCATGCAAGAGCGGCAAGCTCGATTGGTTCAGTCTTTCGCCACAAAGATGCGCCTTACTCAGCAGGCGCGGTACACGACAGGCTCAGCCGCAACAGCATCTGCGAAAGCTGGCATTGCCAGGCCGTGGCAAAAGTAGAGACTCGCGCCGAGCGGAATATTGCATGGATCGAGCAGTATTGCCACATACCGGAAGGCAAGTTTGTAGGTAGGCCGGTTAAGCTATCCGCGGATCAGAAAGAATGGATCAGGGCGATATACGACAGCCCGACAAGAACATTCATCCTGTCGATGGCGCGGAAGAACGCCAAGACAGCAACGGCCGCATTCTTGCTTCTGCTCCACTTGTGCGGGCCGGAAGCGCGGCAGAATTCACAGCTAATCAGCGCAGCGCAAAGCAAAGAACAAGCAGCGTTACTTTTTGACCTGGCGTCAAAAATCGTCAGATTTTCTCCGGACCTGACCCAGTATGTGCTGATCCGGGACACGGCGAAACAGTTAGCCTGTCCTGAAATAGGAACGCTTTACCGCGCAATGTCGGCTGATGTAGCGACCTCCATGGGGAAGTCGCCGGCATTCGTCGTGCATGACGAACTCGGACAAGTAAAGGGGCCGAAGTCTCCGCTGTACGAAGCGATCGAGACCGCATGCGGCGCACAGGAAGAGCCTCTCTCGATCATCATATCGACGCAAGCGCCCACAGACGCTGATCTGTTGAGCGTATTGATTGATGACGCGATTACTGGCGCGGATCCAGAATTAAAGGTACGGCTCTACACAGCTCCGCTTGATGCTGACGCTTTCGACGTAGAGACGATACGCAAAGCAAACCCGCATTTCGACACCTTCATGAACAAGAAGGAGGTCATGAAATCAGCGGCGAGCGCCAGGCGCATGCCGTCGTCTGAAGCAGGTTACAGAAACCTGATACTGAATCAACGAGTCGAGGCGCGATCACCTTTCGTCTCGCGACAAGTATGGTTGGATAACTCAGGCAAGCCGGTTGACGACTTCTCCGGAATGGATGTTTACGGCGGCCTGGACTTATCCAGCGTTTCCGATTTAACCGCCCTGGTGCTGCTGGCCAGACCAGCCGATACGTGGCACATAAAACCCACCTTTTGGCTTCCTTCAGAAGGATTGGCTGAGAAGGCGCGCGCTGATCGCGTTGCATACGATGTCTGGGCGAATCAAGGATTTCTTGAGACTACTCCCGGCCGCGCAATCGAATATGAGTTCGTTGCTGAATACTTGCGCGGTGTCTTTGACTATTGCAACGTGAAGGCCATCGCCTTCGACCGTTACAACATGCGGTTTCTGAAGCCGTGGCTTGAGCGCGTTGGATTCACCGAGGAAGAATTGGAGCGGTTCATCGAGTTCGGGCAGGGGTTTGTTTCGATGTCTCCTGCTATTCGAGAATTGGAATCGCTTCTGTTGGCCAGCAAGTTAGAACATGGCAATCACCCTGTTTTAACGATGTGCGCAGCGAATGCCACGGTGGTTAAAGACCCGGCAGAGAATCGCAAATTTACCAAAGCGAAACAGACTGGCCGTATTGACGGCATGGTGGCTCTCGCTATGGCGGTGGGCATGGCGATGTCGATGGAAGGTGAATCGATTCACACGCAAGCATTTGTTGACCTATGACCCTATTTCAAGCGATTACCACTGCGGTTAAAGGCTGGCGGGGGTCTTCGCGTCCGCAAAACGTTACTTATAGTGACGCTGTGATGGAGGCGTTCGGCGTTCTGCCCGGTTCGTCGGGATTTGTTGTGAACGCTATCTCTGCTATGCGCGTGTCTGCCGTCTCCGCTTGCGTGCAAAAGATCGCAGGCACCATCTCAACGCTTCGGTTGGATGTGCTGATGCAGGATGGTGAGAACGAGGTCAGGCTCCCTCGTGATGACCTTTGGTACAAGCTAAACGAACAGCCAGCAGCGCAATTTACGGCTACGAGTCATTGGGAAAACTCGATCACTGCTCAATTGCTGCGCGGCGATGGCTATACGTGGATTCGCCGCGCACCTAATAACAGCATCCGAGAGTTGCTACCTTTACCGTGGTCGGGCGTGTCACCGGTGCGTCAGCAGGATGGAAGCGTGCGTTATTACGTCTCTTTACCTGATTACGGTATAACGACATGGTTGCACCCATCTGAAATACTCCATTTCCCTGGTCACGGGTTTGATGGCGTGAGATCAATGAGCGTGATCGCTTATGGGGCGAAGGCAGCAGTCGGGAATGCCCTTGCTATGGACGAATACAGCGGTAAGTTTTTCGCCAACGGCGCGCATCCTTCGATTGTAATCAAAGCGCCCAACAAGATGAGCGAGGATCAGAAAACGCAGCTTCGCGAATCTTTTGTCAGCAAATATTCAGGCCCAGACAATTTCCATAAGATTCCTCTAATTCTTACAGAGGGATTGGACGCCAAAGAAATAAGTTTGTCAGCGGAAGATGCGCAACTGCTTGAAGCGCGCAAATTCCAGGTGACGGACATTGCTCGTGCGTTTGGCGTTCCTCCCCATATGATCGGGGAGACAACGGGAAGCTCCGCTGTCGGCGCTGGCTATGAGCAGCAAGCTCGTGACTTCGTGATGCACACGTTGCGCTTGCATCTTAAGCGACTAGAGCAAGAGCTGAACCGTAAACTTTTTCCTCGCGATACCGGCCGTTTCGTCCGCTTCGATTTGGGTGATCTGATCGAGGGAGACAGCAAGGCGCAGGCCGAATACAACCGCGCTGCCCTTGGTGGGCCTGGTACAGGTATGGGCTGGATGATGGTTGATGAAATACGCAAGACCAAGGGTCTGAAGCCGCTTGGTGGAGCTTGCGCAGAAATCTTTGATCCGCGCACAACGAACGGGAAAAAAAATGAAAATACTGCAACTCCTGCGGGATAACGCTGATCGCGAGAGGCTGCCCGTCAACCTCCAGCGCAGTGAGAGCGAGGCGACGATCTATATCTATGACGTGATAGACCCTTTTTGGGGTGTGAGCGCGCTGAGCGTAATCGATGCTATCGCTCAGGCCGGAGATGCGAAAGTGCTGCATATTCACATCAACAGTCCGGGCGGTGACGTATTTGAAGGCCGCGCGATCATGGCAGCGATTAGCCGATTTGATGGCAAGACTATCGCGCACATCGACAGTCTGTGCGCCAGCGCTGCGACCAGTGTTGCGTTGGCCTGCGATGAGGTCGAGATGTCGGATGGTGCGTTCTTCATGATTCACAACGCGTCCGGCTTGGTCTGGGGCGACAAGACGGATATGCGGGAAACTGCCGATCTGCTGGAAAAGATCGAAGGCGCGATTATCAATGACTACACGACAAAGACAGGAAAGGACGCTGAGCAGGTAGTCGCATGGATGGACGCGGTGACTTGGTTCACGGCTCAAGAAGCTATCGACAATGGTTTCGTTGACCGGTTGGCTACGACTGCAAAGGCCAAAAACACGTGGAATCTTGCGGCATTTGCCAATGCCCCTGCATCCCTACTAATGCCTGGGCCTGAAAAAGCGCAGGAGGAAAAGCCGTCAGATAAGAAACCAACCATGACCCTAACAAACGCGAACAAGTTACGGCTGCTACAGATTGTTTAGCGCTTCTCGCGCATAACACCGAAGAGGGCCGGATGCCCTTGCAATTAAGCCCCTTCTGGGGCTTTTTTTATGAAGGAATGAAAGATGAATATTCAAGCATTGCGCGAGAAGATTGCAAACCTCGCTACCCAAGCTAAGCACATTCTTGCCGAAAAGGGCGATCAGACTTGGACCTCTGAAGATCAGGCCAAGTTTGACAATCTTGCTAACGAGATCGAGCTTACCAAAAGTCAGATCAAGGCAGAAGAGCGCCTCCGCGAACTGGATGCCGACAAGTTCTTCGAGAACACCAGTAAGGACATTGGCAAACGCGGCGAAGATGAAATCGATGCCTTGACCGCAGTTGCCCTGTATATGCGCCATGGCAGCGATGTTACCCCAGAGCAGGCTGTAGCGATCCGTAACGCGATGTCAACAACCACGACTACCGAAGGCGGCTACACCGTGCCGTCGGAAGTGGCGGCTATGGTTATCGACAAACTAAAGGCATTCGGAGGTATGCGCGAGGTTGCGAGCATCCTGACGACAGAGACAGGCGTCAACATGAACTGGCCGACCTCGGACGGCACTGCGGATGTGGGCGCGATCGTCGGGCAGAACACTGCAGTTAACGCCGCAGACATCACGTTCGGAACCATCGGACTGAATCCGTTCTACTACACCTCGAACAAGATTGCCCTGCCCTTGGAACTAATCCAGGACAGCGCCATCGACGTCGTGGCCTACGTGGTTGACCGCCTAGCAACCCGCATCGCGCGCATCCAGAACACACACTTTACGACCGGCGCCGGCACAACCCTCCCTGATGGCGTGATTCCGAAGTCGAGCACCGGCAAGACTGGAACTACGGGACAGACCCTGACCGTCATTTACGACGATCTGGTTGATCTGAAACATTCCGTGAACCGCGCGTATCGCAAGAACGCTCGCTTCATGATGAACGATCTGTCGGTCGCCGTCGTGTCGAAGCTCAAAGACACCACAGGCCGCCCGATATGGGTCCCTAGCGTGGTTGTTGACGCGCCCGATACGCTTCTAGGCTTCCCGGTTGCCATCAATGATGACGTGGCTGTAATGGCCGCAAACGCCAAGTCGATCGCATTTGGTGACCTCTCTAAGTACACCATCCGCGACATAGCCAATACGACCGTTCTGCGCCGCTTCGACGACAGCGCGTTTGCCCTGTCGAACCAAGTCGGATTCTGCGGCTGGACACGATCGGGCGGCAACCTGCTCGACACCGCTGCCGTGAAGTTGTACGTGAACTCCGCCACCTAAGAATAAGGCGCGGCCCTTCGGGGCCGCTTCCTGAGGGGAAGAAATGGCAAAGATAAAGAGTGAAAAGGTAGCAAAAGCTACCAAGAAAGCCCGCGTTCTTCTGGCTCTGTCAGTGAACGGCGTGGCATACCAGCCGAATCAGATTATCGAGGCTGATGACGATTTACTTAATGCGCTGGTCGGCCAAGTCGACCCGCATCCTGACGCGGTCGCTTATTGCGAGGGAATAAAGAATGGCTAAATACGCTCACGCAGATTTCCTCGATGGCGGTTTTACCTACTTCAAGGTGAACTGCAACAAGATGATTCTGCTGAAGGCTTACGCTGATGCAGACGCCTATGCGACGGTGAATGTCACGAACAATATCTGTGAGGTTGCCGTAGCTACAGGCGATTTTGCGTTGTCCGGCGCAGATAATGCCGCCCGCGTGATGACCTCCGCGATCAAGAGCGGCGTAGCTTCTGGCAATTCGGTCAACGGCGTTGATGATTTGCACATTGCATTCGTGGATACCTTGAACAGTAAAGTGCTGTGGGTCACGGACGAAACAAGCGATCAGTCAGTAACAAGCGGGAATACCGTTAACTTTCCCGCACTTACCTACACTGCCGAACAGCCTACCTAAATGTCAGTAAATTTCGGAACAAACAATACGGGGAGGTACTTTTCCTGCCCGGATCACGCTGATTTCACTCTCTCTGGTGATCATACGTGGATCATGGTGATGGCGCCTTATACCGCCAGCTCAACTAACCCCAAGTATTTTCTGAGCAATGGGCCCATTGACTCGGCCAACGCAGTTAACCTTTTTGTAGCCAGCTCAACAAGCTCGCTCGGTTATTCGATGAATGGTCCGAATGTCCAGACGTCAGTATCGATGACCACTGGGCAGTTTGCTTTGTGCTACGGCAGAAGGATTTCCGGGTCAGTACGTACGGGAGAGATTAGCCTCTCAACTTTTACGCACAATCAGTCGGTAGCCAGGTCAGAATCTGGCGTCTGTGACGGCGGCAATCTATACATCGGATGCCGCTCTGACCTGAGCTCCACTAGGATGGCGCAAGGCCATATATCCTGGGTCGCGCTGCTGAGTACTGGCCTGTCAGACGCTGATCTGGTTGCATTGGCGAACGGCACCAAGGTTCTGGTGGACGATTTTAGCGCCAACATTGTCGAGCTGTGGGATATGGCCGCGAACGCGGCGACCATCACAGGTAGTAGTGGGCACGTTCTCACCCGAGTCGGAACAGGTTTCGGAACGGATGGCACAGACCCGCTACCGTATACCACAGGCTCTACGACGATTGCATTTTCCGGCACGATAGCAACACAAAATGGCAATGTAGATTCAGTTTTCAGCCTCGATGTAAGCTCGTATTTCTCAGGTAGTGAGACGCCATTCAGCTATTCACTGCAAGCAGGCACTCTACCAGCAGGATTGTCGTTATCTGGCAGCGTCATATCCGGCACTCCAACAGGCGTGGAAACACAGGCCGGCATTGTCATACGCGGCACAGATACAGCCACAAGCACAGCCGATTCAAATACATTCAGCATCGACATAGCGGCGGCTATCGTGTCCACCAAAGGGATACAGATAACGCTTAATAGCCGCGCATCGTTGGAGCCGGTCGTGTCAGTAACTGCTATTACTGCTCGCTTTTGGGACTCCGCAACGGCGGCAGGGGCTCCGCTGCTCAAGACCGATACGGCATCCCTGGATGGCTCAGGCGTTATCGAACTCGACATAGATAGCGTCACATCGTTGTCGGTCGGAGATTACGGGTATTTGTCGCTGTATAAGGCAGGAGCGACTCCTGCTGATGATCTGCATTTCGCAGGGCGCGTGCCCGTCGTTGATATAGGTGCATAAGTGTATCTTTTTGATACCAGCACGGAGCACAGCAAGCTCATATTCGGAGTATCAGATTCCTCTGACGCTACGAACGTCCAAGTATTTTGCCATATCGACAACGGCTCTTTCGACGAAGCCGCGGTCACGATTGTTGACCCGATGGGCCACGCGCCGGAGATATTTTACCAGCGCAGGTATGCCCCAAACGCTGCCACAAGTGGGCACTGGAGGCACTTCACATCAGCAATTGAAAACGCGGAAGGCCGCAAGCCGGTATTCAAGATAAGCCGGCAGTATCGGGACGCGTCGACCACATACGACTTGGCGCAGTGGCGTGGGGTTCAGACGACAGATTTTGTCACATGGACGCAGTCCGACACACCTACGCTTGTAGGTGGCACGAGCGGCACGTTCGACTTCCAATTTGCTGCCGCGTTACCGGCGGGGCGCAGTTATATCGCGCATAATGTATATGGAAGGCAGGAAGAAGCGGAGGCTCTGGCTCAGTGGCTGCTGGTGGACAATGCAGCTATCGCGGCTCCCGCAGACCCAGCCTACACCGGCGGTGTGTATGCCAATTCGACAGTCGAGAATGGCGATCTGGGTCAGGCGGTCGGCGGTCATCCGCGCTACGCCATTAAACTCGATTTCGGCGGTAGCACGACGGATGGGCAGCGCAAGCGCAAGATGGTTGCGATGTACGGTATCCATGCGGCGGGTGAGGCGCAGTCATGGTGGGCATTTTCTGAAGCTGTCAAATGGCTGATAACGAGTGCCGACACCTCGGCGGCGAATCTCCGCGCGAACTGGGATGTATATTTATATTTTAACGTCAACCCAAACGGCATAGAGGGTGGCTGCTCTAGAACGACTCCAAGAAACACAAATGACCCGAACCGTAACTGGTCAATCCTTTCCAGCACATCATCGTTAGAGGAAATACAGACACTCAAGCATGTGATTAGCAATGACGTTAGCGGATCGTGCGATGCGTTCTTTTCTTTCCACGGAGACGTATACGCGACCAATAACTTCCTGACATGGCTCAGACCGCTGGATTACGACCCGGCAACACGCAGGCCGGCAATACAGGCGATCTTGACTGCTGGTGAGACGATATGGGGACACGCTCCTACTCTGTCTCTAACCGACACCGACAACACGGACCTGTGGTTCGGCAGCGAAGTCCTGTCAGCTAAAGTATTTATTAACGTCGAAATGCCATCGATGGCAGGCAGCACGGAGACGTACTTCGGGGAAATTGGGCAGAACTGGTTTAAATCGTTAGAAGTTGTGGATCAGGATGGTGGGGTATTAGCCACAGAACATAACTTAACCGGCGCGAACTCAACTCAAGCCGATGCGAGCAGCACAGCAGCCATCACACAAGCTCATGCTCTAACCGGTCCCGCGTCGACTCAGTCGAATCTTGCTGGAACGGGAGCGGTAACGCTAGGCGTTGCGGTTAATCTCACGGCAGCAGCATCGACACAAGGCAATGTTGCAAGCGCGGCTGGGATAACTCAGGCGCACGTCTTGGTTCATGCGCCAAGCGTTCAGGATAACGTAGCGGCAGCATCTGCAATCGTTCAGATACATATTCTGGCGGCGGCGAGTAGCACGCAGGGCAATATATCTTCTGGAGCGGAAATAAGTCTCGCCGGTTCGCCGATTCTCTCCACGGTGGAGGTAACGGCAATATTCCGCAGAACAGTAGCACGCAGCACAAAGTTCCAGCGCAGCAAATCCGTCTCAGTCAAATTTAACTAGGTTCGATATGGCAGATTTCGTCTCAGGCGATACCGGCTCGACTCTGCTCCTCACCTGTGCTGATGATGCTGGAGCGGCCATTGATCTGACTGGCTGCACTATAAAACTGCGCTGGCAGGAAGCCGCCGGGACTATTGCTGACAAGACAATGACGATCGTCTCGGCTGCCGCTGGGACTTGCAGCTATAAATTCCTGGCCGGCGAGCTTTATCCGCCAGCCATGGCCTTCGAGGTCAAGATCACCGATGCGGGTGGTTTCATTCTGAAGAACGTGCATTTGATCACTGTTACGGTTCGGGACGATCTATGAAGATTATCGCCGAGCCAGCAATCGAGCCGGTCAGCTTGGCAGAGGTCAAGC
Source organism: Nitrosospira sp. Nl5 (assembly GCF_900102495.1). Lineage (GTDB taxonomy): Bacteria > Pseudomonadota > Gammaproteobacteria > Burkholderiales > Nitrosomonadaceae > Nitrosospira. The sequence goes on from NZ_FMVQ01000001.1 coordinate 358,779, forward strand.
AGCAGATCGGCATACTGGACACCGATACGGTCAGCGATGCGCTAATTTCCCGCCGAATTGTCGAGGCTCGCTCATGGGCGGAAAGTTATACCGGCCGTGCATTTATCACGCAGACCAGAGAAATCCGCTGGGATTGTTTCTTGGATGAGCATGCATTGCCATCTGCCTTGACCATTATCAGTGTGAAATACATCGACAGCGACGGCACGGAAACGGCGCTCGGTTCATCTGATTACGTTCTGGACACGTACACGTTCATTCCGCACGTTCGCGCAGCCTATGGCGTTTCCTGGCCTTCTACGCGCGCGGAGAGAAACGCCGTTCGGATTCAGTTTACCGCTGGCTATGGCGCAACAGCTTTACTTGTCCCGGCGCTCATCAAAGAGGCAATCATTTTGCTGGTTGGACACTGGATGAATCACCAGCCGCAGAATGAGGGCGGCATAACCATTTCAAGAATACCTTACGCAGTCCGCGACATGCTGGACGGCTTCAGACTCGACTTTCTATAAATGCACGCTCGTCAAACTATCAGAGAGGCGGTCGCAACCATCCTCTCGCGGCAGCCTATTGCCTGGCAGTTGGTGCACAAGTCTCGCGTTCCGTCTACTCGGCAAGTCTGGCCCTACCTCATGGTCTTTGCTGTGTCGGAACCAACCCAATCCACGGTCAACGATCCTTGTGATTACAGGCGGGAATTGACGGTGATAGTGAAGGGGTTACTCAAACTGCCCGGTACCGGCGATACATACACTGTTGAGGATCGGATGGATGAATGCGCAGCCGAGATCGAAACAAAACTCACGCAATCAGCATTAAGAGATGAGGTTCAACAGATTGAGTCTTTCGAGTTGGTCAACACAGACATAGATGTAGTGATAGAGGATTTCGAGGGCGGCATAGATCACGGCGAGGTCGTCACGTCATGGCGTGTCACCTATTCAACAGAAGAAGGTTCACCGGAAACATTCATTTAGGAGCAATTAATTATGGCATTTACAAATTCTGGTCTCGTACTGGCGCTCCAAAGCGCAATAGCTGCAGCAATCACGGTCACCGGCGTAACCAATGACGCGCCGGGCATACATACCGCAACCGCTCATGGCCTTTCAGACGGCGCTTTCGTGCTCGCGGAATATCAGGGCATGGTGGAAGCAAACATGCGGATTTTTGAGATCGTGAACAAGGACGTAAACACGTTCCAATTCAAGGATACGACTACCGGTTCTAACGGAATCGACACGACAGATTGGGGTGTGTTCTCTACTGGCACGGTTAAGCTCATCACATTCGGAACTACGCTCTCTGGCGTCACAGGCTTTACGCCTTCCGGCGGCGAGATCAAAAAGGTCGATTCGACCGAAGTGTCAGACTTGGTCGACAAAGAGACTGTCGTCGGCGCTACCGCCATGAGCTACAACATGACGATGAAATGGGACCCGTCCGCAGCCGCACAAATTGCGATGCGTGAAGCATTTGAGCAGCGCGAGGCCCGCGCCTTCAAGATCAAATGGCCCGGCGGTCAGTACGCCGTTTTCTACGGGACCGTAGGCTATTCAGGTATGCCTGGTGGCGACAACCAAGGTCTGACCACGACGCAAGCTGCGGTGTCGATGGAAGGCGCGCCAACGTACGGTAAACCCTAAATGAATCCTCTAATTCAGAAGTTCAGACAGTCCATACAGACGCGCGTAGAAGTCGCGCCCGGTAAATATATTTCTGTTCGTAGGCCTCTGCTGGGCGAGTTCGTAGAGACCCCGGAAATAGGGAAGACGCTTATTTCCTTGATACTGCACTGCTCCGAATCCTGGGATGGCTTTACGGAGCAAGATTTCTACCCAGGCGGGGATGCGACTCCAGTTCCTTTCGAAAAAGAGATTTACTCGTGGTGGCTCAAGGATCACCAGGATCATTGGGAGAAACTTGCCAAAGCGATAAACGATCAATCTGCTGAGCATCAATCAAAGGTCGAGGAAGCGAAAAAAAAATAGCAGCCTGGCTGGACGAATTAACGGTTCCTGTCCCGCCGGGCGAAACGCTACAAGTCGGAGTCCCGCTAGAGCTGGCGGCAGCAAAGATCATTTGGATCATGATGGGCAAGAAGATTGACTACGACGCGCTGCCTGTTCTCTGCGGGATTCACGGTGTTACAGACATAGAAATTTTGCTGATTCAACTTGTCGCAATCAGGGACTTCGAATGGCCGAAACGATCAGGGTAACTGGGTTACGGGAGACGCAGAGAGCGCTGTATTCATACTCGCAACAGCTCGGGGATCGCGTTGTTCTCGGCGCGTTGCGTCAGGGCGCTAACCTCGTAAGAAAGCAGGCCCAGATCAACGCTCCGGTTAAGACCGGAAAACTTAGGCGCGGCATCCGCGTTTCCAGATCGAAGATCCACAGAGGCCGTGCCTCGCAGGATCTGATCGGCGTCTATATCTCCGTCCGAAAGGGTAAAAACGGCGCGTTCTATGCACCATTCCAAGAGGATGGCTGGCGAGCAGGGAAAAGGCTCGTTCCCGGCAAGAAATTCATAGACCGCGCATTCGTTCAGAAGCGCTCGGCAGCGGTAGATTTAATCGTGCGTACAGCGACAGCCTCGGCTGATCTGCTGGCGCGTAAATTGGGGTTATAAATGGCAGGACGCGGCGTTACCGTTGATTTCAATGCGAACGTAGCCAGATTTACTTCGTCCGTCGATAAGGTCACGAACGATTTAAATAGGTTCCAGACGAACGCGGAGCGAACCTCTCGGAACATTGACCAGTCTTTTGCTCGGCTCGGCGGAAACATCCGAAATGTATTCGGCGGACTCACTGCGGCGCTGGGCGTACGTGAGTTGGGCGCGATGGCCGATTCGTTCCAGAACATCCAGGCCCGGCTGAAACTCGCTACGCGTGGCGCGGAGGAATTCGCGCAGGCAAACGAGAATATAAAGCGCATCGCGGAAAGCTCCAAAAGTCCACTCGAATCGACGGCAATACTTTACACCCGCATCTCGCAGTCATTGCTGGACGTAGGCGGCACGCAAGCGCAGGTCGCCAGTACCACGCAAGCCCTCGCGCTTGCCTTGCGACTGTCCGGAGCGAATGCCGCTGAGTCCGCGTCTGCCATGCTGCAATTTTCCCAGGCTATCGGCTCTGGTGTATTGCGTGGCGAAGAATTCAACGCGGTCAACGAGGCGGCGCCAAGAGCAATGAAGGCACTTGCCGACGCGCTGGGCGTTCCTATCGGGCAGCTGCGTAACCTCGCGCAGGAAGGAAAGATCACCCGGGACATACTCGTTGAAGCCCTCGGCTCTCAACTGCCGCAATTGCTGAAAGAGGCCGAGACCTTGCCGAATACCATCGGCGCATCCTTAACCGATCTGAGCAATAAACTACTCCTGACCATTGGAGAACTGGACAAACTGACCGGCGCAAGCGGCAAAGCGGCTAATTTCATCGGCGAGGCGGGACGGATCGCTCTGGAAACCATCGTTGTCCTTGGCGCAAACGTCGCCTTCGTCTTTAAAACTGTTTACAACGAAATAACCGGTATTGGGCGACAACTCGCGGCTCTCGGGCGAGGAGATTTAAAAGGTTTTGTAGCAATCAGCGAGGCTGTGAGGGCCGACGCTGACCGCGCGCGCAAAGAGCTTGATGCCTTTGAGCAACAAGTACTCAATCCCAAGAAGCTCGCGATCAAGCCGCCCGTAGTCGATGAAGCGGCAGCAAAAAGGCTGCGCAGCATGCTTGGCGGTGGCGTAAACAGTGGTGCTGCAAAAGCAGCCGAGAAAGCCGCGAAAGCCGCTGCCGACGAGCGGCAAAAGTTACTCCAGCACGAAATGGAATCCGAACTGGAGATATTCAGCAAATTCCACAAGGACAGGGAAAAGGCCGCAAAGGACTCTCAGGACGCGCTCGATGCGCTCAACAGGGAAGGGCAGAGCCTGAAATTGTCCGTTGATCCGCTGGCGAAGATGAATGCGGAGTTGGCGCGTTACCGGGAGCTGCTCAGCAAGGGCGTGATCGATCAGCGCACTTTCAATCTTGCTGTGGAAAAAAGTATCGGCAAGACAACGGGCGTGGTCAAGGATGAGTTCGGCAAGATGAGTGCAGCAGCTATCGGCTTTCAGACGAATGTGCAAAGCACGCTTGGCCAAGGGTTGTATAACGGCATGAAAGGAAATTTCGACGGGATATTTGACCTGTGGACGGATTTGCTTTTTCGTATGGTGTCCGCCGGTTTGGCTTCCAAAGTTACGGACTCGGTATTCGGTGCAAACGGAAAAGGTGGATTGTTAAAAGGCGGTTTAAACATCCTCGGGTCTCTTTTCGGCGGCGGCAAATCCGGCACAAAACTCGGCTCGTCCAACTTCGGCCAATTCCTCTGGCCCAAATTCGCCTCTGGTGGCGACTTCATGGGCGGCTTGCGATTGGTAGGCGAGCAGGGCCCTGAATTGGAAGCAACCGGCCCATCACGCATATTCAATGCCAATCAGACGAAGGATATTCTGAGCGGCGGCGGCAGGGGAGTTCACGTTACTTATGCGCCGGTCACGCACATTGATAGCAGGGCAGACCGGGCATCGGTAATGCAGGACATGCAGAGAGTGAATAAGCAAGGTCAGGCAGAGTTAATCTCCCTGCTTGAGCGTCAAGGCAGGATATGAGCGTCATCACGTTTTCATCTTCCTTGAAGGTAGCCCGATGCACTTGGGCGCAAGTGAGGAACGATATTGAGTTCCGTTCCGCGTTCGGCTCTCAAGCGGTAGAAGCGGCGGGGCCATTGTGGGCTGTCACGCTGGAAGGCACGCCTCGTCTGGAATCAAACGGCGGCCCGTTCAAGGCACTCGGTATGCAGTTGCGCGGCAAGACAAATCAGCTTGCTATGTGGGATTTGGCTAGGCCTATCCCGCTCGGCACGATGCGCGGCACAATGACGCTGAATTCCGCTGCGGCACAAGGCGCGACGACACTATCCATTATCGCCAGTGGACAGGCGTCCAAAACGCTCCTGCAGGGCGATTATCTCGGCATAGGCAGCCTCTTGACCCAGCAAGTCGTAATGGTGGTCGAGGATGCGACTAGCGACGGTTCGGGCATCATCTCAGTCACGGTTGAGCCGCCATTGCGCAACGCTTTCCTGGCCGGTGAATCAGTTACATGGGATCAGCCTAAAGCACTATTCAGGCGCGTTGATAGCAGATTCGGATGGAATAATTACGGCGCGGTGGTGGATGGTTTTGTGCTTGACCTGATCGAGGATTGGCGCACGTGAGCGTTTTATCCGCATCGCAGCAGGCCGAGCTTGAGAAGCCGGTGACGCGCACTGTATACTTTGTGGAACTACAGCTTCTTAGCGGCACACAGTACATCTGTTCGGCAAATCAGACCATCACCTGGGGCGGTCATGACTGGATCGGCCAAGGCTCGGTAGGGGGCATCAGCCCGATTGAGGAATCAGACGGCGTTGAATCGAAGTCACTGACATTTACGCTGAATGTCGCCCAGCCGTCATATCTTGCGCTGGCTGTGGGCGATGTGGAGGAATACCGGGGCTTGCCTGCAAAGTTGTATTTCTGCCCACTTGACGAATCGTTTTTCATGGTCGGCACGCCGCAGCTATGCTGGCGCGGCATCATGGATCTGATGGCGATTGGCATCGAGGGACAGGAAGGGCAGATTAGCCTGAAGTGCGAGACCTCGGCCTACGGATTAAAGCGCCAGCCAGCATTGAGACTGAACGCGGCGCAACAGAAAAAGAAGTATCCGACTGATACTGGTTTCGATTACCTGACGGACATCATTGCAAACCCGGTCGTGTGGCTTTCAAAGAAATTTCAACGTAGTATTAATTGAGCGACTCGTTATAATTTAATCCTGTTATTCAACAGGAGCGAATGATGAGGTTGATTGCGGTGCTTATGGTGGCGGTGCTGGTGGGATGTGCTCATACCCCATGGGGCTACAACTTCACGCGCGACGGAGATATTCCCAAAGAATACAGAGCGGATAAGTCTCATTGCCATAATGCGTCATGGGCTGACGCAAAAGAAGAAGTGGGCACCACATTAAATGATGTGTTTCTGTATCTGTTTGAGAAGAAGATGCTCGCTTGCATGAAAGACAAGGGCTACAAAAGAGTAAATGACGCTGCACGAATACATAACCTCGCATCTCACCAAGAAATTCAAGTGGGGCGACAATGACTGCTGCACGTTTGCAGCGGGATGGATTGAAATTAAAACAGGGCATGATTACCTGACGGAGCATAGGCCGTGGCGAACGGCTAAACAAGCAGCAAGAAAACTTAGAGACCTCGGCGGTCTCTTTTTTTTGTTCAACGAAAACTTAAAACGCATCAATCCAAACATGGCTCAAGACGGCGACGTGACGATTATCGACGGCACCGCCAGCTTGTTTAGTGGCCGACATGTGGTCTCTGTCGGTCTCAATGGATTGGAGTACGCAGACAGAACGAGAGCCGAATGCGCCTGGCGCTGTTAGCGTTACTGCTGCTGCCATGGCCGGTGTACGCGATGCCCCCCGCATTATTCGTTGCGATAGGGTTAACAGCCGCGCAGGCGGCAATTGCGTCGACGGTTGCCACTATTGCCTCCATTGCCCTAACAATCGGCACGACGGTATTTGGTGCGGTCCAGCAAAAAGCAGCTGCCAAGAAAGCGAAACGTCAGGCAGCCCGCGCGCGTGAAGATTTTCTCAACTCGCTGCAAGAGCGCACGCTCACACGCATCGCGACTGAAGCGCCGCACGTTCTTGTTTATGGCCGGTCTCGCGTAGGATCGGCAGTCGTCGCCGTGTTTTCAAGCGGAGAGAACGAAGAATTTAAACACCTTGTTTGCATCCATGCCGCGCATGAGTGCGATGCAATCGAGGAAATCTACATCGAGGGCAAGGCGCTTGGCACGCTGGATGCGGATGGCTTTGTCACCAGCGGGGAGTATTACTCCACCACCACGGAGAATAAAACCGAGACCTTCGCTACATCCCCGTTCACTCTGGCGCATGCGCCGAGCAGCGCGGTCAAGGTTATCGCCCAGGCACGCTTCACGGATTTGTTAAGGCCCGGCGTCTCCTGGATAGAACATAGAGAGGCAGCCTACACGCGGTCAGGAAATACGATTACCGTGACCGGTACGGTTTCCGTACGGCCCCCGGCAAACCCGGCGATAGTTGGCGTGCAGGTTATCGATTACCGGGTCACCTACCAGTACCAGAAAAACACGTCGCAAGTCAGGGTGAAGAGGCATCTCGGTACGGCGGATGATACGGCGGACGCTTCGCTGCTGGCTGAAGTCCCGGCGAAATGGGCGTCGACCGCGGTGCTACGCGGATTCTGCTACACGGTTGTTCGGCTCGATCTGCGGCAAGCGGCATTCCAAGGCGGGCTGCCGGGTGTCGAAGTATTGCTGCGCGGCAAGAAACTGTATGACCTGCGCACCGGCCTGACCGCATGGAGCGATAACCCGGCGCTGGTCATTTACGATTATTTGACGTCGGATTTCTGCGGAGTCGATGCGGACGATCTGCCGGCGGCACACTTTATCACCGCGGCGAACGTCTGCGAGGAATCGCAATCATTCGGCAACCTGTACACGTGCAACGGCACGGTCACGGCTGATCAGGATCAAGCCAATGTGCTGGAAGCAATGGCTGATTCGATGGCGGGCGGCATCACCTCTACCACATGGGAGATATTTGCCGGCAAGTATGTCGCACCAACAGTAGCGCTGACGCAACAAGATATTGTGGGCTCTTTAGCCGTTACCCCTGGAATTTCTCATGCGGATTTGATGAACGGGGTGCGTGGGCAGAATGTAACGGCAGAGAATCTCTACGTCGCCACGGACTATCCGCCTTACCAAAATGCGACGTATCTCGCTTCGGATGGAAAGGACAAGTACGCTGACATAAATTACCCTTTCACCGACACTGCGCAGCGGGTGCATAACCTCGCTCGGATAGAGGTAGAAGACCAACGTAACGGTTTCACCTTTAAAGCACAGTTCTCGTATAAAGCATGGGATATTCACGTAGGTGATCGGGTTACATTTACAGGCGCTTTCTTCGGTCAGACGCTCAAGGTCTATCGCGTAACCGACAAGAAATATTCTCCGGATTCGTCAATCGAGCTGACGATGAAAGAGGACGCGGCAAGCATCTGGGACCTGGCCGATACCGTCACAATTGACGATACGCCGAATTCCGATCTACCCGATCCGTTCGTCTCGGCTCCGCTGAGTTTCGTCACCTGCGATTCAGGCACTGACGCGCTGCTGATTCAGCAAGACGGCACGGTTGTTTCGCGGATCCATGTCACCCTCGGCACGACTGCGCTGGCGTCCGGCTTAATCGAGATCGAGTGGAAGCGCGACTCGGAAACAGCATGGCGTAAAACGACAGTCACTGGCGACGAAACCGAGGCTTACCTGTCTCCGGTGGAAGATGCAGTCTGGTATGTGGTGCGAGCGCGTACGGTCAATCCGTACTTCAACGTTAAATCCGATTGGGTTTATGCGGATTTACACGAAGTACTCGGCAAGAGCGAGCCGCCGGCAGATATCACGGATTTATCCATCGACGGCGCGATCCTGACATGGACGGAAGTCACTGATCTTGATCTGGCCGGGTACGTTTTCCGCTACCACTTCGGTACAAATCTGGATTGGGGAACCGCTGTTGCGCTTCACAGCGGCATAGTAACCGACTCGCCCTTTAACCTGATCGCGCTGCCCTACGGCTCCGTGACGATCATGGGGAAAGCAGTTGATACGAGCGGCAACGAGTCGGTCAACGTTGCCACGGTGTTCGCCAATCTTGGTGATGCGCCCGTTGCCAACGTTTTAGCGACAAACGAGTTCGGGCCGACATTCCCCGGCACGCTGGATAACTGCACCGTATCCGATGGCGTCGTCATTGCGAACGCTGCCGATTCATTCTATGGAGACGATGCGCAGTCGTTCTTTGGCCTGGATGCCAACTCTTTCTATAAGCCAGCCGCTGGCTTTGGAAAGATGGTCTACGAAACGGAGCTAATGACGGTCGCATCCGTGCTGACCGGATCGAAAATGACGCTTGCCCTTGTCACAGAGGGCGTGGATGTCGTTGTCGAGTATCGGATTTCAGGCGAAGGATCGTTCTACGGACCGGACAGCGAATCGTTTTATGGCGCTGACAGTGACGGCTTCTATGTCCCGGGACCGGAGGCGTTCGACGCTATTACATCGACAGGCTTCGATGCAAATAACCCGGACTCGTTTTATGCGGTTGATGTAGCGAACTTCAACCCGGCAAGCCCGGATAGTTTCGTTGCCGTCGATCTGGCGGAGTTTTCTTCCACCGGTTCTTTCTACGGGACAGGCACGGCGGTGTATCTGCCTTGGCCAGGGCAGATTAGCGCGAAGAATGCCGATTACCAGTTCCGGATCACCGTCGGCTCGGGGGACGCGCAGGGCAAGATTTCGGGCCTGACGGTGACGATTGATGCGCCGGATATTGTCGAGAGCATTGCAGACCTTGCCATCAGTTCTAGCGGGACGGCCATCCCTTACACGAAAGATTTCACCAGCATCAAAACTGTAAACGCCCAGCTACAGGCTAACGGCTCGGGCGCGGTGACGGTCGAGATTGATAAGACATCTCCACTAGCGCCAACGATCAAGGCTTACAACGCATCACACATCGCAGTTTCAGGCGCAACAGCCGATCTCTTTATTCAGGGCTATTAAATGTCACTACTGCCAGCAGTAACAGAGGTATCCGATACCTACCCATTGCCGAGCAACGCCACAGCGCGGCTCGGTTTTTCCAGGTTATGGACTGCCATCAATGAATTTTTCCAGAAGTCTGAACTCGATCTGGCGTCTGCCGCAACGCTCGACATTGGCGCTCAGTTATCGACAAAGCTCAGGATCACCGGCACGACCGGGCCCATAACATCGCTGGGGGCGACCTACCGAGGGCCGATTCAGCTTCGGTTCGCAGGAATAGTGACGATCACGCACAACGCGACGACTCTGCGCTGCCCAGGTGGAGCAAGCGTCACCACGGCGGCGAATGATGTATTGATGGCGTGGCCTATCGCCTCTGTCAGCGGCACGCTCGACGGTTGGCAGCTTGTCGCTCTTGACAGGATTGCTCCGATCACTCAAGGCGGGACCGGTGCCGCCACCGCAGCGGCGGCTTTCACGGCGATAAAACAAGCCGCCACCACCTCGGCGACTGGGGTGGCGGAACTCGCCACGGATGCCGAAGCGCAGGCAGGGACGGACGCAGCCCGAGTGGTCACGCCAGATAACTTGGGCGCCACGGTTATTGGCATCGGGCAAACAAGTCAGCAATTAGTCGCCAGCCGTGCTTATAACACCGTCTACACCAATTCAACGGGCAGGCCGATTTTAGTAAACGTGCAACTGTCCTCGACTGCTGGCCATACAGCCCAGTTGACTCTCGGTTCAGGAGTGGTTGTCCAAGGATCATCGATTAGCGGAGCAGGTGGCTCAGCCGTTGCATGGGTGGTCCCTGCTGGAGAAACCTATAAGGCCACGGTTAACGCGGGGACCGGATCAATAGTCGGCTGGACTGAACTGAGGTGAGTATGAAATATTTCAAAGATGCGCAAAATAACGTCTATGAGTTCGAATCCGACGGCTCGCAAGACAAATTTATACGGCCTGAGCTAACGCCCATAACCAAGGCAAAGGCTGACGCGTTGAGAGCGCCGGTTCTTTCAAATGCCGAGTTCAATGCAATTGTGGATGCTCAGTTAGATGCGGCAGACCTCAAGATAATTCGCGCAATTACCGAGGGCGATACAGCAAGAATTGAAGAACACAAAGCGGCTCAGGCGGCCCTACGGGCGACACGCAAATAATGGGCGCGGTGACGAAACGCATAACCAAGGGGTCAGCGCTCACTCTTGAAGAGTACGACGCGAACCTGGACGCAGTAAACATACTGCGCACGCTGCCCACCGGGGAGTGGAAACAGGTTCCATCCCTTTTCCGATTGCTCCTGAAAGGCACAGGCACTTGCACAGTCGATGCGCGTAATACGGCAGGGACGATCACAGCAGGCCTGTACATCTATACAGCCGCGGCAGCCACAAATCAAATCGAATATCCATACCTGGGCGCTGACGCAATAGAAATCCGCGTCACGCTCACCGGTACTTGCACAGCGGAGGTCATATGAGCGGTTATCCAGTCGTCATTCGGGCTGAAGTCGAAGGCATCGGCACGTCCGACGAGATCGACAACCAGTCCACAACACCGGCATCCAAAACATTCGCGTCTGGTCTACTCTCCCTGACGCTTGCCTATTTCGATATGGGCAGCGCTGCGGGGAAGGCTATCTATGTCGTGTTCGATGCGCTGGACACAGCCGACGCGGCCACCAAGCTAGGGGTGGCAACCAGCCGGGAAACGGTGTTCCTCGACGAGCGCCGCACGTTCCAATTCAGCGCGGAGACGCCCTGTTACCGGGTTGATATCAAGTCTCACACGGCCGAAACGGGCGCCAGCAAAATAGCGATTGGCGGGAAAGTGCCGGTATGATCAATGAGCGCGTTTCAAACCTGATCGTGTCGTCAGGCTCGGCCGATGCGGTACCGAGCGCCAAGTACATCGGTTATTGGCCGATGTCGATGTGGCTATCGCCAACCACTTGGGATTTTCTCACTCAGGTCGGCACGGCTGCCATCGACACGACAAATAACTGGATCACCGGATTCACATCGTCGGCCTGGGCAGTGGCTGGAACACCTGTAAAAGTCAGGGCTACTGCCACCTTTCCCGCCGGGCTTTCGTCCACCATCGTCTACTATGCCGGAAAGCCAACTGCCGACCGGTTAACTCTGCACCTGACGGAAGCGGCAGCCCTCGCCGGAACTGGCATAGTGGATATCACATCACAGGGGACCGGTGACGTTACCATTTATCCGGCGTTCGTGAAGGACTGGAGCGGGCAGGGGAATGACCTGCTTTACGGCGACATCTTCGATACGCAAGTGTTCGCGACATTCCCTTACATGAGCACGATTTCAAGCGGCAGCGTGGATGGTTCCGTTGGTCGTCTGCCGGTGGCGGCTCTATCCGCGCAATTCGTCTGGCCAACCGATACATTCCTTTGCTTTTTCCGTGCGAAGTTCGGCACGCTCGTCGCCGGGCGATCATTCTTCGGGAATGGCGTCAGCGGTGCGAGCCACGGCCCGCGCTTTAACATCGGCTCGGCGGATACCAGCAAACTTAACTTGCAGGTCGCGCATGCCGGCACGGTAATCAGCGCCACGTCAGCCGCCGAGGCCTGCTCAATAACAACCGAGCATCACATTGCCCTGGCGCTTGAAGGCCCGACGGGTAGGGCAACGGTGTGGATCGATGGCGAGCGGGATCTGAATATCGGTTCGCTGAGTCTTTCGACCGTAGCAGCTTTGAATTTCACGACTGACCTGCGGCTCGGCGGGGTGAACTCCACCAACTCGCACGCGGCCGGATTCTGCGATTATCACGTGCTCGCTTGGACTGGTTCGCTACCTTCGAATATTGACACGCTGATGCGGCGGATCGCTGCGACGCGCTATCACCGCCTATCGGCTAGCGACTTATGACGCTTCTTTTCGATGGGCGTTTCACCACGACGCCTGATTTCAGCGCTTACAACCGCATAGAGTTATCGCCGTCAGGTGACGACCAGCCGCCCTATGCCGGCGGGGTGCTTGGGCAATACGAGATCGTGACCGATCCGGTTGGGACCGATCCTGTCGCGAAACTCACTGCAATTTCCTCCACACTAGCGCGCACGGAAATGCGCCCGTTTCAAAAGGATATCGTGTCCGGCGGTCCTGATTTCGGCGAGCTATGGTATGCCTGGTGGGATTTATTCCCTGCGGATTGGGTGGATGAGATACCCGGACCCGCCAATGCAGAGAGTAGCCTTCTGAGCGGCACGAAGGACATCATTGCGCAGGGGCATGCTTATGACGATGTCGCAGACTCGGGGCATTACCCGCAATTTGCAATGTACGTGCAGGGACAGCGGATTAAATTCCTGCGCACCTATGATACCGCTGCCACTACAACGCTCGTCGCACCGAACTTAACCGTTCATGGTTCGTGGCCTTTAGTCAAAATGGTGTGGATCGAGTGGGTATTGCACGTCAATTGGGCCGCGAGCTCCAACGGATTCTTTCATCTCTATAAGGATCGCCGGCTGGTCTACAGCGAGACCGGCGCGCCGAATACATATAACGATACGGCCGGGCCGTTCTTCAAGACGGGATTTTACAAATACTACGGTCCGCTCTCGCCGATAACGCGCGTCCGTTACAGCAAAGGCGTGGTGATTGGCGACAGCACATCGTCTTACCTTGAGGTAACCGGTCATTCCGCACTCGAAGCCGCGACCATCAGGCGGACAACGTGAACAAAGAAATCATCGACCAGACAGCGCATTTCACTGTTGCGTTCGCTTTTATGTGCGCTTTCATGTGGCCTCTGCCGTGGTGGGAAGCTGCGCTTCTCGTCATGCTCGGCGCGTTCATGCGCGAATTGAATCAACATGATTGGGATTGGCGAAGGGTCGGAACGCTGGACTTATCATTTTTCGCAATAGGGGCCGCATCTGCGGCCTTTTTACTTTAGGAGATCGAAATGCCGAGAGCCGTGTGGGAAAAAGTGAAAACCGAGGCCGAGAAATTCAATGATGTTTTGGATGACAAGGCCGACGAGCAGCTGCAGAAGGTAAAAGAGTCGCGCTATACCGGCCTGATTCTGGGCGGGGTCGCCCTGATCGCTATTGCGCTGATTGTCCTGCTGGCAGCCTATTAATCGTGGATGCGAATGTCGTGATGTGGGTTGCCGGACAGTTAATTGTGGCAGCTGCGATTTACGGCGGGATACGCGCCGACATACGCAGCATCCATCAACGCATTGAACACGCCGAAAAATCTCTGGTCGAGGCGCATACGCGAATCGATCGCATGCTGGAGCGCGGACATTGAAGCAGAAGCGGAAGAGTAAGACGCTCTGGTTTAATGGTCTGCTTGGCGCTTTATCTACCGGGCTCGCCGGGCTGGAATTCTTCACCGGCTTCTTGAAAGAATTTGTACCCGGCTGGGTGTATGTCGCGCTGCTCCTGGTATGCGCGGCGAATAACGCTATCAACTGGCTCCTGCGGCTTAAGACTACGGAGGCCGTGAAATGAAATTCGTTCTGAAGCAATTGAAAGTGGGGCGGTACGCGGGGCAATGGCGCTTCGCAATCGTCGCCGCGAATAATGAAAAGATCGATCCGCGGCAACTGTACAACGAACGTGAAGGCGCTGAGCGCGCGATAGAGCTAATACGGTCGATGAGGGACGCTCCTGTGGAGGTGATCGAGTGATCAAGCCATCTCCAACACAAATCCGGCAAGCCCGGTCCGCGGTTGCTGTCATGGTTCTGGCGGCGTCGACGCTTGTCGGGATCGCCGTACACGAGGGCTATAAAGATGAGGCATACATTCCTGTTGTGGGTGATGTTCCTACTATCGGTTTTGGTAGCACCGATGGCGTTCGTATGGGCGACCGCATTACTCCTCCACGTGCGCTTGTAAGACTGCTCGATGAAGTCGAGGGCGTCTATGCCGCCGGAGTGAAAAAGTGCGTCACTGTGCCGCTATACCAGCACGAATATGAAGCATATGTGAGCCTGGTTTATAACATTGGGGTTGCGGCCTTCTGCCGCAAGGCAAAGCCCGGCAAACCGCCTAATCTGATTGACCTGATCAATGCCGGGAAATATTCGGAAGCCTGCGAGCGCATCAATGCATTCAAGTATGGGCCGGGTAGGAAAGTATTGCCTGGGCTGGTGAAACGGCGGGCGGAGGAAAGCAAGTTGTGCAGGGGCGAGGCATGAGCCATGCAGTTACCTTCTGCTGGCGCAATGGAGCGACAACCGTGGAAGTCTTGCCAGAGGGACAAAAGTCCTTCCTGTTCCGCTTCCACGTTGACGCGAGCCAGATCCCCGGGGACGTCCTTTCTGCCTGCGTGGTGGCCGAGGTTGACGAATACGAATGCGAGATCAAGGCATGGGGTGGAAGGCGCGGCCCGACGACCGCTGACCGGAAAGCGATCGCCGAGTTTTGCCGGATGCGCGGATATGTCGAGGTTTACTGGTGGCGCTACAAAAACGGATGCGCGCCGAAAAAGGTTTGGCTGTATCAGGTATTTCCGGTTTGATGTAGCAAATGGGGCGTCTTGCCCGCAACCCGCCGACCGTGAGGGTTACTTACACAAATGGCAACCTAAAGGAGAAGTAAAGATGGCTCAAATCGTAATCACAAGTGAACTGAAAGCAGACGACAGCGAGAACGCGAAAGTCAAAGCTGATCTTCGCGTCCGTTGTTTTGACATGGATGACGAAACCACCCTGGCGGTGGAAGGCGAAGTCGTCGGCCTGGTAGGCGGATTGCTGAATCTGGGCAAAGCCGGAGCCGCGAAAAAGGCCGCTGCGACAGCAGGCTAAAGCAAAGAAAGGGGCGTCAGTAATGGCGCTCCAATTGCCTAAAAATCGGGCGATTATAAAGCCCTACAATCGATTTAAATACAGCCGGATAGGGTAAGGTAACCATGCCAATTTTCGCTATTTTCGGGATTATCGCCGTAGTCTCATTTGGCATAGGAATGTATGCTGGCGTCAAGTGGGATAGCGCATCTCACAAGGCTGAGACCATCACGGCTCAGAAAGAAGAGATCAGGATCGATCAGGCCCAGGATGAAGTAACTGCCGACGCTGGAACGCAAGCGGTAATCGTGCAGGAGAAGATCAGGACAGTTTTCAGAGATCGTATTGTTTATCGAGACAGAGAGGTTCCATATGAAGTCACCCTACGCACTGATTCTGGCTGCGTCATTCCTAATTACTTTGTCGGCCTGTGGAATAGCGCCAATCAAGGGACAGTTCCCGACGCCTCCCGCGGAATTGATGAAAGCCCCTCAGGAGTTACACTCACAGACGTTGAGCGCCAGAAAGAGCGGGAAACCGAAATCTGTCTTGCCAACACAGAGCAACTAATTGGGTTGCAAGGGTGGGTCAGGGATCAGCAGGCAGTGGAGTAGCGATATGGGAATTCCCATATCGGATCATTTCGTTGACGTCACCAACATGATCCCAATTCCCTCGAAATCGATGGTTTTAAAATGGTGGAATTACACCGAATTACAGTCGTACGGTTTTTTCGTACAACTGAATAATGAGAATAATTGCGGAGCAAACCCTATTTTGCGGAGCAGAATTTTTACTTAGAAATCGCTGAAAGGCTTGCTGTTATTGGCTCCCCGACCAGGGCTCGAACCTGGGACCTGCGGATTAACAGTCCGTCGCTCTACCGACTGAGCTATCGGGGAATTGGAAGAGGTGCATATACTAATTGTTTGAGGTCCCCCGGTCAATTAAATAAGCCCGGAATGCCCGGTTTACGGGGAGTATTTGCATTACGTCCGGTCCTATCGTCATACTCAAACTGTTACGTCTGGAATGAATTTCAATTTTTGAATACTGCAGTCGTTCTTTAGAGTAATTGCGCACAACGCTACCGCTCACTCCGTTGACCACGTCGATCCAGCTGTTTGGTCACCCTGATGATTTTGTAGAATATAAACTGATTGCGGTAATATTCTCGGATCGAATTAGGGAAACAATGTGGATACCGGTTTTGTAATCAGTGGCCTGACACTCCTGGTTGGTCTCGTTTGCCTGGGCGTGTGGATTTTCAGGAAGGTCATGCAAGGTGAAAGCGGGGTCAGCGCCAGCACGGTGTTGTTGGCGCTGCTCGTGGTTATCCTGCTCGTGCCTTTCGCGATGAATCTTTCAGCACATTTTCTCTATCAGAAAATGCACCACCCGTCAGACGTTACGGAAGAGGCTGTTGAATCGAACTGAGGAGTTTTTCGTGCGCGGCGTTAAATTGTTTGACTCCCTCGGATAACAATTTGCCGGCGATATCGTCGAGTGAAATGCGCAGCGTTTTGAGCGTGCTAAGCTGGATAGCTGCGTTTGCCATGTTTTCCTGCAAGGTATCACGCACTCTTCCGCGCTCGCGGAAGGCTGCCAGGGTCGCGGGACCAATTGTGGTTATGGTGTCGGGACCGATCAGTTCCTCGATGTACTTTACGTCCCGGTAAGCGGGATTTTTTATGCCGGTACTGGCCCAGAGAAGCCGCTGCTTCCGTGCTCCCTGCGCAGCTAGGACGTCCCAGCGGGGACCGGAAAAAATAGCTTGATAGCGCTCGTTAGCGACTTTGGCGTTGGCGATGCCCACCTTTCCCAGCAGGTTTCTGAGCGATTCCCGTTCCAGGGCGTCATATATCTTGATCCAGCCGCACTGATTCAGATGAGAGGTGATGATGGCATCGACCGTGGTATCGATGCGGCTGACGAAGAAGCTGGCTATGCCGGTGACGTTGGCCGGGTTTCCGCCGCCTGCAATGCGTTGCTCCAATCCGTCCAGATAAGCCTGAGCGGCGCGTTCGTATTGGGCTTGGGAAAAGAGCAGGGTAACGTTGACGTTAATGCCATCGGCAGTCAACTGTGTAATGGCAGGGAATCCGGCTTCGGTAGCCGGGATCTTGATCAAAAGATTTTCGCGGGCGACTTCCCGCCATAAGCGCCGCGTTTCGGCTATTGTCTTCCCCGCATCGTCGGCCAGGGCTGGCGCGATTTGCAGCGAGACGTAACCGTCGCGCCGGCACGTTGCTTCATGGATCGGGCGCAGAATATCGGCGGTTGCGCGAATATCCGCGATGACAAGTTTCTCCAGCGCGGCCGCAGGCGTTTGCCCCTGGCTGGACAGGATGCGTATATCCTCAGCATATCCGGCATCAGAACCAACCGCTTTTGCAAGGATGGCGGGATTGGTGGTCACGCCACATATTTCTCCTTTATCCACCATTTCTTTCAATTCACCGCTGCGGATAAGGTGACGATCGGTGTGATCAAGCCAGACAGACTGCCCGTGTTCTTTCAACTGGCGTAGTATATTCATGAGTACCCTCGTGAGTACTGTTTTGCAGGTCGGAGAGCTTTGCGATAGCGTATCGAAGATTAACGTATTTGTGCCAGAGTTTGCATTAGTCCGCACTACTTTCTCCAGGAGTTTCATCATGCCTCGCGCCCTGAAGGTCTGGCCACTGCTCACAGGCTCGATTCGCTATGAGAAAACCATCTCGACGCGCAACTGCGGCCATGGTGAGTTCATCGACGCGCCGATCCTCGCCTATCTGATTGAGACATCCCACGGACGCATCCTCTACGACGTGGGATGCGACTATCGTAAGGTGGCAGATCCAGCCCTGCGTGCCACGTATTTCGACCCCATGCGTCCGCAAGTGGAGCCGCCCAAAATGCAGGAAGGACAACGCATTCCAAGCTACCTTGCTCAGTTGGGACTCACGGCATCCGATATCGACCTCGTGTTTATCGGCCATTTGCATTTTGATCACGCGGGCGGGCTTTGCGATTTGCCGGGCTGCGACGTGCATATCCAGGGCGATGAATTGGCTGCGGCGCGTACCGGCCTGGATGGCGCTGTGTTTGCGGATGAACTGGCCAACGCGGATCAGTGGCGGATAAAAACGGGTGAATATGCCGTGGCGCCGGGTGTACAGACGATCGCCAGTCCGGGTCATACGGCTGGTCATATGTCGCTATTTATTGAATTGCCGAGGCACGGACCGGTCATTCTTTGTGGTGATGCAGCCGACCTGAGCGAGAATCTGGTCGAGGAGATTGCTCCGGGATTCTGCTGGCAAGATAACGAAGCGCTGGCTCTTGCCAGCATTCGTAAACTGAAAGCGCTGGCACGAACGGAAGACGCCCAGCTCTGGCCCAACCATGACATTGATTTCTTCCGGGGTTTACCCGGTTTTCCGGCGTGGAGAGATTAGTGAAACTGAAAGGTTTGTTCGATGAAACGCAGGAAACGGCCAAGCGGAAAACTGGTGTCCATGACGCATGGGTAGGCGGGTTTTACGATTTTAACAACTTAAAACGTAAAACCCCTTGTCCGGTGCGCCATGCGAGCGCAACCGGCAAGGGGTAAGGTAACGAAAGCCCAGCTTCGTCTATTTCAATTGTGATCTACACGTGGTTTCGCTGCGTCGCTTACGATCGGGCCCTCTTTGCCTGCGTGACGCTGCGCTGCTTCTTGCGCCATTTGCCGGTGAAGGGCCGCTTCTTTTATGCTTGCTTCTTCGGTTTCCTGGTATTTGCGCAGTAAAGCGAACGTATGCGATTTCAAATCCTGGGCTTGCCGGCCATAGAGGTAGCTTTTTTCCTCGTAATGCTCCAGCAATTTCTTTTGTTCCTCAGCCTTTGCATGCAATTCCCTGGCTGTATCTTCAAAATACTTTGCCAACGCGTCGTGATCGCCCCGCGTTCTGGCGTTCTGGGAAGCTTTGCGAACATTTGTGTTCTGAACCGCCTCGAGGGGCGTGATCTGAGCACAGGAAGCCAACAAACCGAGAGACATGGCTGCCAATAATGTCCTTGTTTTCATAATGGTATCTCCTTTAAAATCCGATCCATTGACAAAGCAAAAAACAGTTATATTATCCCGATCTTTGGGGGAACTATAAGAGATCGACGCTATTTTGTCAACTTTTTTATGTTTAAAGTGTCCATATGGTATATAGTGGCATTAGTAACGAGGTGTTCCATAACAATTTCATATAACTAAACCAATAGGGAGAACGGAGGGAAAGCCAAATGCTTAATACAATGGGAGAGCGGCAAAGACAGCTGCTTAAGCTGTTGCGTAGGAGCAAGCCGGGCCTGAGTGTGGATGAGCTTTCGAAAGGACTTGAAATTACGCGAAACGCAGTGCGGCAACATCTTGCCGCACTGGAAGGGTCGGGATTTGTGCAAGGCGGGGCCATGCGGCCTTCAGGGGGAGGACGCCCCCAACAGCTTTACGTCATAACCGAGCGTGGCGAAGAAACTTTTCCGCGCCAATACTCGTGGCTTGCGCAGTTAATGGTGTCATCGATCCAGCATGAAGAAGGTGCTGAAAATATGGGCAAGCGCCTGAATGAAATCGGGGCTGGCGTTGCACGGCAGATACGCAGCGAGTATCCCGGTTTGAGGACGCACAAGGAGAAGGTGGAAAAGCTGGCCGAGGTAATGGACCAGCTAGGTTACAACGCTAAAAATACCACCTTGCCGGGGGGCGAGCCGGTAATCGAAGCCGATAACTGCGTGTTTCACAGGATGGCGGTAAAAGACGTGGAAATTTGCCATCTGGACATGGGGCTGATGGAAACCTTTACCGACAGCAAGGTTGAACACCATGAATGCATGGCCCGTGGCGGCGATGTGTGCAGGTTCAGATTCAAGGAACAAGACGAGCCAAAAGACGAAAGCCGCTAATCCGTCAAATCCACTAAATCCGCTGGTTACGCTAACCGGCGGATTTACGTTTGTTTTACCCATCTTGGCCTAGGCTCACATCCGAAGTGTTATAGGCAGGGAATCGAAGGCGCATTCCCGGTTCGCCTATTCGCACTCACACATCAGTCAGGAACGGGTTGGCGGCGGTGAAGCGATGAGGTTTTTGGGAGACGATAAGTTGCCCTTCGCTTCAACCATCCTACCTTGGCTACTTTTGCGGCGATAGCAGGGCGGATTCCAGCAGCACATCGACGCCTGTCTCCGAGGCTATTGCGCTTGCAGGAATATTTTCGCCGGCACGCCACTGCGCCACCGCATCCCGCTTGGATTCTCCGCTAACCAGAAATATTACCTGCCGTGAACGGCTGAGCCGGGCAGCACTCAATGAGACGCGCTGCGGCGGTGGCTTGGGCGAATCCAGTATCGCCAGCGTGTCGGGTGAGTCGGATTCGGTTCCCCATTCGTGGCCGGGAAACAGACTTGCGGTATGTCCGTCGTCTCCGAGCCCAAGCAGGGTCAAATCGAAGATGCCGACGTTATTCAAGGTCTGTGCGTATTCGCAAGCCGCCAGATCCGCGCCGAGTTCACCTGGAATCGTATACAGCTGGTCCGCGGGGATCTGGACATAATCGAGCCAGGCCTCTCCGGCCATGAGGGAGTTGCGCCGCGGATCGGTTGGCGGCACACATCGTTCATCGCCGAAATAGATATGCCAGGCCGACCAGTCGGTCTGTACCGCCCGCAGTTTTTTATAGATTGCGCGCGGTGTATCGCCACCGGCGAGTACCAGGTGAAACTCTCCGCGTTTCTGGATTGCCGCAGCGGCGCTGGCGAGAATCATGCTCAACGCGATATCGTTCAGCTCAGCCGGATTGGCGACGGAACGCCACCGGCACTGATCGGCTTTGGGGGAATTCGCGTTGATGGAATTCATGAGTTTTGAAGAGCCTACATCCATTAGCAATTTGTCCATAAAATGGCCTAGTGGGCTGCCGCATTCAGGTTCAAGTCCGGCAGGCCGCTAGTGTAGTGAGTCAGAGAACGTTTACATAACCGATTCAAATGAATAAACCGGGAAGTAACGATATCTCTGACTCACTATACTAGTCTGGTCTAATCGCCATTCTACCGCTACCAAGGAATAATATCGCAAGGCCGGAAAATAAATAAAAACCTTGCAATTCGAGTGCCCAGCCGCCAGTGCCGGTTAACGAAAATAACTGGCTGCGGTGTGCCAGCACCAATGCGAATATCATGTTGCCAAAAACGAGCAAACCGCCAAGGCGTGAAAAAATTCCCAGGATAATCATGAGCGGTGCAATGACTTCGCCCACGTAGACTCCGTAAGCCAGCGCAGTGGGCAAATTAATGTTCGCAAGTTGTACTTTGATGAAATCGAGAGAACCGGGATTGAGTATCTTGAATATTCCGTGGAACAGTATCAGGAAGCCTACCGTAAGGCGCAGGATCAACTTGCCCAAGGCATCATTTTGCAATGGATTGCGCATCGCGCGTTCCTTCTAAAGTTTAACGATCGAATTCAAGATATAGGGTGAAAAGCGCGACAAACTGCTTAGATAGCTTATCGCCTCCACGAAGAAGACGACAATCAAAGTATTGGATCCCGGCAAACGTTTAAAGGCTTTATATTTAGTCCCGGACAAACGTCTGTCGGTTCCATTTTTTTCAGATTTTAATTCATGGATGAATTTTCATATCCCAGTGCGCGATGAATGTTCGCGTAGATCATCGGAGCGCCAGCAGAAGTTGGAGATTCACGAGGGTTCCTTATACTCCGTTTTCCGGCTTTATCGCTGGCAATGTTCTATTTGCAACGCCCCTGACGGGCACCGGCCAACAACGGACATAATCTCCTCCTCGGTTGCTGCGGATGGGTTAATAATAAATTTGCCATCCTGTACCTTAAAAACCTCCGGTAGCGAACTAACGCAAACGCCGGCATGGCAACATATATTCTGATCCCAGGTTATTTGCATGGCGGTCCTCTTATTGGCGTGGTAATTAATTTTCGGCGGTGGTCGGGTCGATTACGGATTTAATGCGAGAAATGCGGTTGGCGGGAAAGCCGCCTTGTTCGGCATGTGCCCTGACAGCGGCTTCATCAGGCGCGATATAGATACAGTAGACTTTATCCTCCGTCACGTAGCTTTCCAGCCACTGGACTTGCGAGCCCATGCCGCTCAGGACACCGCATGATTTCCGGGAAATAGCCTGTAGATCCTGGGGAGTCAGTGAGCCGGCCCCGGGAATTTCACGTTCAATAAGATATTTTGGCATTGTCTGTCTCCTGGTAAAATTTTAGTATATGACCGGTCGTCTTATAATAGATGAAAAAAAATCAAGGCTTGAAAAAATCACCCAGTAAATCCTGGCAACACTGTTTAACCGGCGCGGATGATTTTTCTATTTTCATCCTTAATAAAGCCCCCTGCCAGGTGTTCAATAGCAGGTCAGCCATTTCTTCAGCTGATTTATCCAGTCTTACCGTGCCTTGTTGTTGCGCCTTGGCCAAGCCGGATTTTAATAAATCCCGATAGCGATTAACGGCCGATTGGAGAGATTTTTGGCAGACATCACTGGTATCTCCTATTTCTCCCATCAAATTCCCCAGCAGGCAACCACCTTTAAACCTGTTCTTCTCGAGCTCCGCAATGAGCTCATCGAAGTAACGCTGTATTCCACCCAGCGCATCCTTATCGGATTGTTGCAAATGGGCGGTTAATTGGGTAATAAATGGATCAATGTAGTGTTGAATGACTTCCGCGCCAAAATTTTCCTTGCTGCCAAAGTAATTATAAAAAGAACCTTTGGGAATATTCACGGCAGCTAGAACTTGCTGCAACCCGGTGCCATGATAACCCTGCTCCATCAACATCGTAACACCCTGGCTTAACAGGCTTTCTCTATTAATCTCTTTTTTGGTTGGCGTGAGCATAAGGCAATAATATGACCGGTCGTCTCGAATGTCAAACAAAAAAAGGAAGGGCGCTGGATCAGACGTCTTGGATTGATAGGAATCAGGAAATCGGGATCAATACGCAATGCAAGCCGGGTTAGCAAAGCATAACCGGCTTGCCGATACTTCCGATATTATCACGGATATTATTCCGAGCGGGACGCGCCAACGGTAACAAGTTGTTGCGAGTCAGATGCGGCGTGGTCGCTTTGTCCGAGCCTTGAAGCCATTTGCCGGTGGGCGGCGGCTTCCTTTATGTCTTCATTCACGATTTGTTCGTACTTGCGCAATAACGCTACGGTATGCGATTGCAGATCCTGTGCTTGCCTGCCATAGAGATAGCTTTTGTTCTCATACTGCTCAAGCAATCCTTTCTGCTCTTCTACTTTTGCCTGTATCTGCCTGGCCTCGTCTTCATAGAATTTTGCGACAGCTTCGTGATCGCTGCGGGTTACGGCATTCTTGGCAGCGCTAAGGATTTCCGGATTTTCGGTCGCAGTTGCGAGCGGGCTTGCCAGTAAGCCGATTACGGATAAGACTCCAAAAATATTCTTAGTCTTCATCATTTATCTCGTGAGGTTATTCTTTAACCCGGATGTCTTTACCCAGGGGCAGATCGTTTCTTTTCATTTCCAGCTTTCCTGATTCGAATCTTACCCAATTCAAAATACTTTGTCAACTTAATTATGTTTAAACTATTTTATATTGCGGAAGTTGAGGTTTTTTTGCAAAAATAGCGGCAGCGTTGGACTGTAGTGGCGGCAGAGCTAGACCGATGCACTCTACCGTGCCCTGGAAGATATAAAGACGCATCAATTGTGGTAACAGGAGATGTAATAGAAGGCTTCGAGGAAGTGAGCCAGGTTTTACCGCAAGCGGCGGTTTTTCAGGCTGGCCTGGACGGCTTTTGCGCTCCTGGTTCAGGTTCCACCAGAGACCCCGCTGTCGACGCTTGCGGGATTCGCGGATTTTTGCAACAGCAGCGTTCGATGATCCTGTTCAGCCGACGAACTAATTCGCGTGCCTCTTTGCAATCGTCGTGGCCGCCGGTTCCATCCTGGCCGTCCGGCCTGCCGGGATAGAAGATGAGCCCTGTGAACTGCCGGAAGCGCGTCACGCGATTTCCGCCTGGAGAGGTCGCCGACACTTCGGTGGAGAATGTATAGGGGCCTACGAGAGGCGTATCGGTAAAGTTTCCACGGTATTCTCCATTTGCGCCGGGATCGAGCACCAGCGTGCGCAGGACATTGTCGGGCCTGATGACCTGGACCTCCGGCGGCGTGTTGAGCTTGATCGGCTGGCCGTATACGGTTGGCTCCAAAACCACTGTCATGGTAGAGCCGGGCGCGTAGCTGGATTGAACGAGGTACCCTCCCAAGTGCAGATCGCTGCGCGACTTGCACATCACCGAGTAGTAAAAAGGTTCGCCACCGCTTGCCGAACCGGCCGCCGTCCCAACTGTCGGCCGTTGCCTGGCGAAATTTTCCACCCACACCCGCCAGCGTCCGATATGCGCTGTCGGCCGGTCAGGGAAGGCGGGAAATACCCAGCGGAAGAACATGTGGGACTTCCCGGCGACGAAATCGACATTGGGTAGCGCTCCCGCATCGTTCGGGGTGACAATTGTGCCGTCCGGCGCTTCCAGCCAGACGCGTATGTACTTGGGATACACGAACGTCCGCCGGAAGACGACGATGAAATCCGCTGCCACGTCGACTTCGCCCAGGTACACTTTTGTTGCCCGTTTCTGGCCAGGAAGCACGATGCCCAGCGGGTCTTTGACAAAAGCCTCGTCGCTGACATCGCTGAGAATCTGGACATAGAGTTTCTGCAACAAAAACTCCTTGTAACCAACCAGCTCACCGGTGATGTGGGCAACGCCATTGGTCACGCTTGCGATCTGCACGAGTTTGTCTTCGAGCTGATTCAGCCCCAGCCCCACCGCGAACACGCGTTGTTTCGGCATCTTGGTTGAGACTGTAGCCGTTGCTTCGGGAATATCCGGCGGCGTGTTCTGAATACCGTCGGTCAAGACAATCAGGGCACGGCTGTCGGCGACCGCTCCATCCAGTACATCGCTGCCCAGTAGAATGCCCGCGCCGATCGAGGTATTGCCGGATGGATTAAGATTGGCCGGAGTCAGGATATTGGTAGCGTTATCGCGCCCCATCCCATCACCCTGCGCGCCGGCGACTTCCATATCCAGCAGGATGTCTCCCGGATCATTGGCAACGTTATTAAAGCGCACCACGCCTATACGATCGTTATCCTTGATAAGCGCGGCATAAAGCTTGCCCGCCTCGATGGCGAGGTCGACTTTTCGCTGGCCCGGAACGCCGGTCGGTTCGCCCATGCTGCCCGACCTGTCAAAGACCAGTACGGTATCGATGGGCATCGGTGGTATCGCTTGCGCCAGCAGATCCACTGTCTCCAGGGGATTTGCGGGGTCGTCAGGCGTTGTGACCTGAAGGCTGCCGGGGAAGCTTGGCCCGCCCACATCGGTCGAAGTGAAGGCGATGAAGATTCGCCGCGCGGTGTAGGGCTCGTTGACGGGCGCGGGGAGTGTGAAACTCAGGTCCGTGTCGGGAATATAATTGAACTGTCCGGTGATGGCCGAGAGGTTGACACGCAGGGTGCCAGGAAAACCGACGCGATTATTGCGCACTTCGAAAAAGCGATGCATCGTCAGGCCGTGGACGACCTGGCCGAAATCCAGCAGCAGCGATCCGTTGCCGGTAACAACTTCCATGCGCGGAGTGGGCGAGATAAATTCGGCGAGCCTGTCCGCGATTCCCTGAATGCAGACTCCGCAGAAGGGTTCTTTCGACACGCGCATCCGGCAAAGATAAGCGGGCCGGTAAAGCCCGCAATGGTAATAGCCGGCCCCCTCGAATAAGCCGATCTGGAAATCGCTGTCCAGGACGTTTGGGCTCTCGTCTTCCGCCGTACAGTCCGGATTTTGCATGGTGGGGATCGGCACCTCGGGTGCCACCATTTCCGTCCAGAGCAGCTTGACCGGATGGCCGGTAGCGGCGAGGTCGGCGAGGGTGGTGGCCGCTGTTATGTTTGGCTTGAACGGTTCGCCTGCCGGCGCGTTGTTTCCCTCGCCATAAGGATATTCATCGGCCAGGCTGAAAGCCGCGTGACCAAATTCGTGCAGGGCGATGTCGGTCCAGCTTTCGCCGGAACTGGCGCCCAAACCAGTGGCAAAAATCCGGTCTCCGGAAGACGCGCAGCCGCCGCGCTTGGGCGTATTGACAATGACTGCGCCGGCATACCACACCGGGACATTGGCAGTAAGCGTTGTTTTCACCAGCAAAAAATCGGGTGCGAGGCACCGGTGGATATCGCTGGTGCAGAAAGTGGCGTCGAAGTAAGTGTCGGCGACGGTCCCGTCCCCGGCCTGGTCGGGACAGTCAGCCGGATCATCTGCGCCCACATCGGTTGATGTGACGTTGAGCTTCCAGACATTGATTGCTCCGCCGACAGCCGGATACCACGGCTCAGCCTCCAGTGCGGCGACGAATTCATCGCACAAATTATCGAACTCGGTTTGCTGCGGGCCAGCCTGAAAACCCTCCGCTACCAGCACGATATTCATGCGCTGGTCGTCAGGCCCGTTATCGAGGATCTTTGACGAACCGAGGACCATGCCGTCATTGATGCCCATGTTCGCCTCCTTTCTCGCCGTGCAGGTGTATCACGGCAATGCGCTCGGCCTTGCGTTCCCTGGGCATTTCCTGCGCTTCCACTTCATGGGGCGAAGGCTTGTTGCTTGAGTAGATATGAAGCGCGTCGAGGTCCGGCACATCCGGTACCAGGATTTCCAGGCTAACCTGGCGGTGTAGCGTTTTAATTCTTCTGATCCTGCCATTGTCGCTATTGCCGCCGTTGCCGCGATTGCCACCATTGCCGCCATTGCCACCGAAGACCTCCATACCGAGAAATGGGTCTTCCATCACTTGCCGGTAGATGGTGCGGCCCTGTCTATCGACGGCTTCGTACCAGAAGCCTGTCACGCCACGGCCACGCGCGGCTTCGGGCAGCTCGTCGGATTTGGGAAGGGTCATGCTCCTGACGCGGATATCATTCTCGATAATCCACGCGCCCTCCCGCCAGACGACGCTGATGCGGCGGACGGGACAAGGGAATGTGATCTTGCGGCTCACCATGTTTTGTTCTCCCTATCGCTGTGGGGCTGTGGAAATTGGTCACTGGAATCGCCTGGTTCCTTCCATTTATAGTTCAAAAAACAGAAAAGGAAAGAATTTTGCGTTTTAAATGACCTCTTCCGCCAGCAGCTGCGTGTGGGCTTTGTGCCGGGCTCTCGACGAACGTACGGAATAGCGTACTATCATGACGGTGATGAGACTTGCCTGGAGGTAATCATGACTGTCTGGCATGACAGCAAGTGAAGCCCGCGCCAATCTGTATCGGCCGATTGATGCTGCTGCGTCCTCACATCAGCCGCTGGCTATCTCGGGCAGGTGAAATCGAGCTGTTCTTATTGCTGAAGAGGAGTGGGCTGCGATACAGGAAACGTTGTCTCTCCTGTCAGTCCCCGGTATACGTGAGTCGATTCGGGACGACCTGGACACCCCCGTGGATGCATTCATGGAGGAACCGGGCTGGTGAATTGGCCGCTTGTATACACTAGGCAGGCGCAAAACAATGCCAAAAAGCTGGCTGCATCGGATTTGAAACTGAAAGCGCTTCTGACAGGGTGCTTAGAATGAGTCCGCCAGGGGGAGAAGGGCGGATATGCGCAACAGGACGTAACGATCAGGTAACGAATCATTGCCGTCGAACTACTTTCTTCAGCTCGACTTGCCGCTATTCTCTTTAATCTTCGAAGCCATCTGCCGATGCAAAGCGGCTTCTTTCAGGTTTGCCTTTGCGGCTTCCTCGTACTTGCGGACCAGGGCGTCGGCGTGGGCTTGCAGATCCTGGGCCCGTCTGCCATAAAGATAGCTTTTATCTTCGTAATGCGCCAATAGCTGTTTTTGTTCCTGAATCTTTGCCTGTAATTCCTTGGCTACATCTTCGTAGTGTTTGGCCACGGCCTCATGCATCTTGCTCGACTCATCTTCATAGGATTTGACCACGGCCTTGGGATCGCTTTGCGGCGCAGCATTCCCGGAAGCGGGACGAGTATCGGGGGCTTCAGCGGTCCCGGCCGCGATCGAGAACGCACTCCACCCTGCAAGCAAGCAGAACAACGGCAAGCTGACAATTGTATTTCGCGCTTTCATCATCGGACTTTTTTATTCACTGGTATTCTTAATGGAGCTATACGTTCTCAAGCGTGGGAATTACACGTAGATGAACAATACCGAAACTCCGAGACATTGTCAACGTTATTATGTTTAAAGTAGAGGAGAGAAAGTGTGACAGCGTAACTCCACGGTATTCATTAGCAGTTCGGGAAAACGCTGTTCTATTTTTGTCCCGCCTTATTGAGCAAGCTATCACCGCTAAAACGTTCGCTCGACAGCACGGTGTTACGCAGCAGGCGCGATTGCTCGGTCGCGACACGCGCATGCTCAAGAAATACCGCCGCGGCCTTATTCTCTCCTTCCTTGGCGAAATCCTTGCCTGTCTGCTCAAGCAGCATGGCGGCTTCTTCCAGGCTGCGCATCGCCGCCCAGTAACTTTCATCTATTTTTTCCATTACGCCGGAAAGCAGCGCGCTGGTGGAATAGGCGTGCCCGGTGTGACAGCGGAACCGGTTAAGCCTCCCTTCGTTTAGCTTTACCAATACGCCCTGGCACTCCGGGCAGGTAAAAGGAGTGAGAGGTCCGACATCCATGATGCCTTTCTCAAACGCGTCGCCATCCACAGCGACGCTGACTTCGATCCCCATTTTTCGCCTGTCGTTCGCCACGTCATATGTTGGCTCTTTCAACGCTTGCTGCGTAAGATGTTTCAACAGCGCGCCCATTTGATGGACCGACACGCAGTGGTCGATTTCAACCTGGCTGAGCGCACTTGACGGCATTGAATCAAAGGAGGCTTCAGTAGGGTCTTGGGTAATCGTGATTCCGTTCATGCGCTTGATACTCCACAAACCGGAGGTACCATCATCCAGTGCCCCGGAAAGAACGATACCAATGACTCGAGAGCCATGAGAATAGGCGGCGGAGCGAAATAGTGCGTCGACAGATGGCCGGTTGCGATTTTCCTTGGGGCCCCTGGTTACGAGAACACGGTTGGCCTCGATCAGCAAGTGGTGATCGGGCGCGGCGACATAGATTCGCCCCCGCTCGATCTCATCCCCATCCGCCGGATGTACTGCCTTTAGCGGCCCCTTTTTACACAGGATCTCCGGCAAGGTACTCACGAAATTTGCAGGAATGTGCAAGACCACAAAAATTGCCGCATCCAAATCGGCAGGCAATGATGCAACCAGGGCAGACAGGCTTTCCACTCCGCCGGCTGATGCACCTATGGTTACAATGCGTGCTGGCAACATATTCTTAGTCTCCTCGCTGAAAGTAATAGAGATGAGAAGGGATAAGAACTCTTCGCCTGAATCCAGCCATTGAA
Organism: Nitrosospira sp. Nl5; assembly: GCF_900102495.1. GTDB lineage: Bacteria > Pseudomonadota > Gammaproteobacteria > Burkholderiales > Nitrosomonadaceae > Nitrosospira. The sequence continues at coordinate 388,728 of NZ_FMVQ01000001.1, forward strand.
AATGCCGCTTTTTAAGGGATTGCACGCAAGTATAACAAGGATGAGATAGGGTCGGACGTGCAGAACTTCATTAAATTACTAGCCGCTATGAGGAGCGAGGTAGTCTCTACATCCGGAGGATGGCTTGAGGCTCTGCATCAAGTGGAAGGAGCGCATTGGGCTCACGTGCGCCGCAATGAATCAGCTTTTTAACATTCTGCTACCAGGAGTTACACCTCCCGTTTTGAGAATTCAACCCGGTTGCGGCCTGCTCTTTTTGCCCGGTAAAGCGCCTCATCAGCGGCGGCGATGAGCATGCCGGCGTCCTCGCCAGTCCGGTTGCCACCGACCGCGACACCCAGGCTGGCGGTCATGGGAATCACTCCTGACTGGCAGTCGACAGGCCCTGCGCTGATGGAATCACGAATTCGTTCGGCCAGGGCCATCGCTTCACTTAACGTGCACCCCGGCGCCGTGACGAGGAATTCCTCGCCGCCGTAACGCCCGATCCGGTCGTAAGGACGCAGCGCCAGGCGCATGCGGCGCGCTGCCTCTTGCAATACCGCGTCGCCCGTGGGATGTCCATGCGTATCATTGACCCGCTTGAAGTGATCGAGGTCGGCCAGTACAACGCCAACGCGGCTGCTTTCGCGCGCCGCCCGTCCCAGCTCCCTTTCCAGGCAGTCCATGATTGCGGCACGATTCCATACGCCGGTGAGGCGGTCGTGCGTCGCCTGCACATGCAGCTTCTTGTGCAGGGCAAGTATTCGTTCGGCGACCCGTAGCCGGGCTGCCAGCTGCTCTTCATCGAAAGGCTTGGTGATGAAATCGTCGGCACCCGCGTCCATGCCTTCGAGATAGCTGCCCTTGCTGTCCAGTGCGGTAAGAAGAATGATATACGTATATTGCAGGCTGGGTTCGGCACGGATCATCCTGCATAACTCCAGTCCATCGATATCCGGCATCATCCAGTCAGAGATAAGCAGGGAGTGCCCGTCTTGTTTCCATGCATCCCAAGCCTTCTGCCCGTTCTCCACCGCCGTTACCGCGTATCCGAGTTTCCTGAGGGTTGCGCCGAACAGAAGGCGCGAGGTGGTATCATCTTCCGCGATCAGTATCTTCATCACAGGGCCTTGCCTGATAACGGTTCGGGCTGCATATCGAGCGCGGCAATTTCGACCTTCACCCGTTCAAATTCGCCTTCAATCTGTTTTATCAGCGCAGCAGCTTCCGTCACGCTGCGAGTTTTATCGAGAGCCTCCAGTTGCTGGGCAATATCGGCCAAATGCTGCGCGCCCACGCTGCCACAAGCTCCTCTGAAGGCGTGGGCTGTCTTGCCCAGGAGCCCGGCATCCCCCTCACTCGCAGCATTCCGCAAAACAACAATGCGTTCGGCGCCCTCCTTCAGGAAAGTCGCAAATATCCGGCTCATCAAGGTCGGTTCTGCGGTCTCTTTTCCCAGTGTTCGTAAACGTGCAACGACTTCGGCGTTTAGCGAAGATGAAACTTTGGGAAGAAATGAAGAGATCGGAGTTAAAGGGGCGACCAGGCTCTCAACGGCAGCGTCGTTCTCATTCCTGGTGCGATACTGTTGTGCCTCGCTCTTCCGCTCCCCTCGTACTGCAGGCGTCCATTTTTTCAGGGTGGCCGCAAAGTCTTCCTGTTTAACCGGCTTGCTGATGTAATCATCCATTCCGGCAAGCAGGCAGTACTCCTTATCTCCTTGCATCGCTTGCGCCGTTACCGCAACGATTGGAAGCGGGGATTTGTTGCCAGTCCGGCGGCGAATTGCAGCAGTGGCCTCGAAGCCGTCCATTTCGGGCATCTCGCAATCCATGAACACGATATCGTAGGAGGCCGTTTCGGTCCTTTGCACGGCTTCCCGGCCGTTGGTGGCGACATCAACGTCGCAGCCCAGATTTCGCAGCATTGTCGCCCCGACAATTTGATTGGTCATGTTATCCTCCGCAAGCAGCACGCGTATACCGGAAAACGGCGGACCTGTAAGGTCACTTGTATGTGCCCCATGGGCTCCTGGAAGGAGTTGATGATCGCTGATAAGATCGATGGGCCGGCGATTGCAGTAGGCTTCCCACACATGTACCAGGGTCGACAACAGTTCCGATTGGCGCGCCGGTTTGACCAGATAGGCGGCAAAACCGATACTCTTTAGCCGGTCCCTGATATCGCCCTGTTGTCCCAGCGAACTTAACATCACTAACTGGATATCGTGAAGCAAAGGATCCGTTTTGATGGCCTGGCCCAGCATTTCTCCATCCATGTCAGGCATTTGATAATCGAGGATCGCAATCTGATACGGGTCGCCGGCGGCCTGAGCAGCACGTAACGCCCGGAGCGCTTCGGCTGCTGATATGGAAGTTCCGATGCGCATCTTCCAGACGCGGATCTGCTCTTGCAATACCAGGCGGTTAACTGCGTTATCGTCCACGATCAGCACGCGAACACGTGCCAGTTCCGTGTGCGACCTCACCTCAACCGGCTGTTTCCCCTGCAGCGGCAAGCGGAGGGTAAACCAGAACGTCGATCCGGCCCCTACACGGCTTTTCGCAGCGATGGTCCCCCCCATCAATTTCACCAATTGCTTGCTGATGGCCAAGCCCAAGCCGGTGCCTCCGTAGCGGCGGGTGGTGGAGGTATCGGCCTGCGTGAACTTATTGAAGAGATCTCCCAATTTAGCTTCCGCGATCCCCAGGCCGCTATCCTCGACACTGATGCGAACCGTGACCTCGTCTTCGGAGACAGAATCAGATTCGACATTGATAAGCACATGGCCCTTATCAGTGAACTTGATGGCATTGTTCGTCAAATTCGTCAGTATTTGACGAATACGCCCCAAGTCACCGATTACATTGCGTGGCACGTCGGGAAGGTAGCGTACGATGACATTCACGTCTTTCTTCCTCGTTGGCTGCATGGCGATCATGCCGGCTACATCTTCAACAGCCTGGAGCAGGTCAAATGGAATAGGCGCAATAACCAGCTTACCAGCCTCGATTTTAGAGAAATCAAGGATGTCGTTAATGATGGTGAGCAGTGTCTCCCCGCTTGCGCGCGCCAATCCTGCCAATTCGCGCTGAGAAGCAGTTAACGGAGTATTCAAAAGCAGGCCGACAGTGCCGAGCACGCCATTCATGGGGGTGCGAATCTCATGGCTCATATTTGCCAGAAACTCGCTCTTGGCCCTACTGGCAGCCTCGGCCGATTTACGCGCCTTGTGCAGTTCCGTTTCGATACTCTTCCTTGCCGTAATATCCTGGCCGGAAAAATAGAATTCACGCACTTCCTGCACGGCAGTTATATTCCATAAAATCCAGCGGGAAGAGCCGTCCTTGCAGCACATCGGGGTTTCAAAGGAAACGGGAATGCCCATGATCAGCTTGTCCAATTCCGCCGCGGTCTCCGCGCGGGACCCGGACATCACGAAGTCCAGGAACGGTCGAGACAGCAACTCCTCTTGCGTGAAGCCGAAAACGGTTTTCCATGCCGGGTTCAAGCGCTTGAAGCAGCCGCCGAAATCCGAGATGGCAAGAAAATTGAGAGACTCGTTAAAGTAGCGGTCGCGTTCCGTCTGGGCGGCAGTAAAGGCACGGGCAAGATTACTTATCTCGTCGTCCGAATCGATCTCGAATTGAAAGGCACGATCGGTTGTTCCGCTGTTCCGGGTCGCATCTTCGAGTTGCACCAGTTTTTGTACCTTTCGCCACACGATATGGGACGAAAGAACGAGCCAGGCTACGAGAAGGGCAAGCGTGAGGAAGACACCGAAAATATAGAGCTGAGTGCGGTGTTGTGCGGCCGCAACTGCCTCGAACGTGCGCGCGTCGAACAATTCGTGGAATTTGTTTACCTGTTGCATGATCTCGGCTTTCGCGAGGTGATAGCTCTCGTCATACATAATGCGGTGCGCCAGTTCTGGGTCGGGGGTATCTTTCACGCCGAATTGGCCTGTCGAGTCCGGACGCAGCCCTTTCATCGCATTAAACGCCTTGTATTCGGACTGGACCAGGCGGTTGGAATTATTTTCGGCTTCCTGAAGTTTTGCAAATTCCGCCGCAGTGAATCCGAGTCCCTTCATTTGCTCCTGTAAAGAAATCTTCTGTCCGCTTGATCTTGGCTGGAAATCCGTATCGCCGGCCATGAGATCCCAGTAACTGCGCTCATAGTGCAGCGGTCGCTCCTTTTCGCCGTTACGGATTGCAAGTATTTCCCAATAAAAACGCTCGAACTTCGGGTCCCCGGTGGCAACATAAGTACGCGCCATGCGCGTCAGATCATCGGAAGACTGGCGCAGCTCGTCGGCAACGAGGAACGACGCAAAGCGGACGTCCTGGACGTGATTCAATTCCCGCTGCCCCAAGAAGCGGAGCACGCTGAAAAGAACAAGCAGGGAGAGAAGCACTCCGGTCACGAGATAAAAGATGTTACTTAACCTCCGGATTGTCACGATCTCTCCGGCGGCACGCGCCGCACTGCGCCGAAAGCTCCAGGACGAACGATATTTGCTCCCGTCGCTGCGCCAAACGGAGCATTATTCGCTACTGTGCTTTGGATTTGGGCCAATGCGGCTGGCGCGAGTACGTATTGTTTGGGTCTGCGGTGGCTCATATTCTTTATTTACGAAGATGTAAAGGCTTTGCAGGCCTTACCCGTAAAGGTATGGCTGTGGTAAGCCGTGCTCAAGCGGATCTGGCTGATGGCAGGCCTGGTAGATGCTTCGCCCGCCCCGTCGCCAGACCTAAATCCGCCTGCTCTGATCAACCATTAGATAACGGAGAGCTGTTCCTGGATAGCTGTAACATCTTACAGGGGGGTTGCGATACCTTTTAACCGGCATATTTCAAAGGAGGTGGGGTTTTTATATGGCGCGATGCGCTTCGCTTATTGACGCCCTACAACCGGCCCGGCGCCGTTGCAATTCACACTTAATACACTTTAAACATAAATAAGTTGACAAAGTATTTTTCCCCCGGTAGGATACGATCATTGGGCATGTTGATTCTCGTTAACCAAAATGCGAAAGGACGTATCATGATGGGAACGAAAAATAGCTTTGCGGCTTTACCCGTATTCTTTTCACTGGCGTTAGGTATTGCGTTTCCCAGTTCAGGCGCGGCCGCTGAGAAGGACTATCCTTTGTGCACCGTAGGCGGTTACTTTTCCGGATCGGGCGACAAGTTTTTGAGCGAATTAGCGAAAAATATCGCACAAAAGCGGAATATTTTTGGCGACCCCATATGCAACGCCGCCTGGAAGAATGGATACAAAACCGGTGAAAACTTTTCGAAAACGGGAAAACCTAAAAACCAGGCGGAAAAATTCGTCTCTCAGCAGGCCGCTGAATTCAGGGCACAGGTGGTTAATCCGTAGCACCTGTCGAACTTGAAGAATCGAAGCTAAAAAGTGATGGTGTGAGAGTAGGTCTTGACGTTTAAGGGCTAATGGTCATTCGATTGGCCGAGAAAGCGGCGAAATAGGAACGAGCCGAGGCTTTTGCAGCCGATTTCCTTTAAGTAGGTGGGTTACCCGAAAAGCGGATCTGCTGGTCCGCTTTTCCGGTTTATGTGGTTATACCTTCTTCATTGCGTGGCCGCCGAACTGGTTGCGCAACGCCGACAGCAGCTTATTCGAGAATGCTTCGGAATCCCGCGACTGCAACCGTTGCAATAGCGCCAGGGTAATGACCGGTGCGGCAACGTCGAGGTCGATTGCCTCGGCGACCGTCCAGCGTCCCTCGCCGGAATCGGGCACGTAAGGAGCGATCCCTTCAAGGCCGGGATTTTCCGCCAATGCGGCAGCGGTCAAATCGAGCAGCCATGACTGCACCACGCTGCCGTCGCGCCAGATCTCGGCGACCTGGTGCAAATCCAGGTCGAATTCCTTCTTGTGGCGCAGGATCGCAAACCCCTCGCCATAAGCCTGCATCATGCCGTACTCAATGCCATTGTGGATCATTTTGGTGAAATGGCCGGCGCCACTCGGGCCGACGCGCCCCCATCCCTTGTCCGGCGCGGGCGCGAGGGTTTCGAAAATAGGGTGCAGCTTTTCGACCACCTGTTCGTCGCCGCCCACCATGATGCTATAGCCGTTTTCAAGCCCCCATACGCCGCCGCTTGTGCCTGTATCGACATAGTGAATCCGGTTCGCTTTCAGCATTTGCGCGCGGCGTTGGGTATCCTTGTAATTCGAATTGCCGCCGTCGATGATGATGTCATCCGCCGAGAGCAATGGTAATAGGGCCGCGATCGTTTCATCCACGGCGGCGCCCGCGGGGATCATCAGCCAGATCACGCGCGGTGCTTTCAGTTCATTGGTTAGCGCTTCCAGGGTTGTCACAGGCGCGATGCCTTTTTCTTCTGCTTCCTGGAGCGCTGCCGCGTTGCGGACGAAGCCGGCGACGCGATGGCCACCGCGTATCAGCCGTTGTGCCATGTTGCCGCCCATGCGTCCGAGGCCGATCATTCCGAGTTCCATTTATTTCCTCCCATGTTGTTAAAAAGCGCACCTGAGGCAGCGATGCCCCGGTTTTGATGGATGACTGCGCTTTGCTTTGTTGCATATCGCAGGCGGCGGGGCGGTTGTTTGCTTTGCTTCACCCATCCTATATAACGCTACGCAACGCTCAAGCGACGTGGTTGGCGAGGATCTCCTGCCGCTTGGGTTTCAGTGCGGCAAGCAGTTTGTCGTAAGATGCCGCGAAAGCAGCCACGCCGTCATCCTGTAGTTTTCGGGTGATGGCATCCAGATCGATGCCGAGTTCCTGCAGCCGCGCGATATCCGCTTCCGCTTGCGCAATATTTTCAGTCAGTGTTTCATGGACGTGGCCGTGATCGCGAAATGCGGCGAGGGTTTTTGGCGGCAAGGTATTGATGGTATCAGGCCCGATCAATTGCTCCACGTAGAGCACGTCTGAATAAGCGGGATTCTTGGTGCCGGTGCTGCCCCACAGTGGGCGCTGTATGCGTGCGCCTTTGCTGCGCAACGCTGCAAACGGCTCGCCGTAGAATGTTTCCCGAAAGCGCTGGTAAGCCAGTTTGGCGTTGGCGATTGCGATCTTGCCGCGCAGGCCGAGCGCTGCGGGCGAACTGATTTTTTCCAGCAGGGGATCGACCACTCCATCGATGCGGCTGACAAAAAATGACGCCACCGAAACCGGCCACCGGGTTCCTTTGCCTCGTGACTCCGCTATGGCCCGCAGCCCGCCAATATAAGCCTGCGCCACGTCCGCATAGTGCTGGAGCGAAAACATCAAGGTCACGTTGATATTGATGCCTGCGGCGATCGACTGCGTAATTGCGGGAATACCGGGCGGGGTGGCGGGTATTTTTATCATCAGGTTGGGGCGCTGCACCGCATCCCATAGCCGCTTCGCTTCGGCGATAGTACCGGCCGTATCGTAGGCAAGATGTGGGGAGACTTCGAGGCTGACGTAGCCATCGCCACCGTCTGTTTCGTCGTAGACGGGCCGCAGGACGTCGGTAGCCATGCGAATATCGGCGACCGCCAGTGCTTCGAACAGGGCCTTGTCGGTTTGCCGCTCGTCGGCTCGCAGCACTTGGCGCAGCGCATTGTCGTAGCTATTGCCGTGAGCGATTGCTTGTTCGAAAATGGTTGGATTGCTGGTCACGCCGCGCAACTTGTCTTCGTTTACCAGCCGTTGCAATTCTCCGCTATTGATGAGATCGCGGCTGATCGAATCCAGCCAGATGGATTGGCCGCACCGCAGGACCTGTTGTAATGGATTCATGTAGTTTAATCTCCCATGTTTGTCGTTATGGATAAACAATCCAGGCGGAAAAAGGCATTTCCGCCTTTACGCCGTGACGCAACGAGTGGCCGGATTGAGTGACTGCATTCGCACCTGGCGGTGCGCTGCCGCGCTTAACGAAGTAAAGCACACTCTTATGACAATGCAAGCGCGCGATCATTCACATTGTTTGATAAGGGCTTTATACGCATTCGCGGTTTAGGGCTTATGCCGAAATGATGGAGCAAGGGCATAATCCATCGAAACCATATAAAAAAGACATGCCAACCACGGAAATGGGGGGAGCACGGCGGGACAAGCGACCGCGGAGGGGTGCGGAAGCCGATTGATTGATGGGTTGCGCTTCGCTTCACCCATCTACAAAGTTTCGTCATTCCCGCGAAAGCGGGAATCTACGGATTCTCGGTCGCCCGAATTCACCTACTGCAGAATGACGGCTGTTCCAGCCAGCGTCTGGATTCCCGCTTTCGCGGGAATGACAGGGTAAAGGGGAAGCAGGTATTTCGGAAGGAATGATGGCGAAATCTTGAAATAGCGGGAGCGTGCTAAAAATGATTTTTCCAGTCCCGAAGCGCCGCAAACACGCTGACAGGATCGGATAATGGCTTGCCCGTATAAACGCCGGCATTCCGGATGATTTCGGGCTGATCGCAACGCAGGAACGGATTGATGGCTTTTTCCATCCCGATTGTTGAGGGCAGGGTGGGAATATTCTGTTTGCGCAATGCTTCGACGGCTATTTCGCGTTCGATCAATGCCTGGTTGCCGGGCTCGACCACCCTGGCAAAGCGGATATTGTTCAGCGTGTATTCGTGACCGCAATAAACCTCGGTTTCCTTGGGCAAATCCGCCAGTTTCCGCAGCGAATCAACCATTTGTTGGGCGGTGCCCTCGAATAGCCGTCCGCAGCCGCAAGCAAACAGGGTATCACCACAAAACAGCAGGTTTGCGCCATAATACGCAATATGCCCGGCGGTATGCCCTGGAATATCCAGCGCCCTGAGGGTAAGCGAGAAGTCCGGGAGATAGGCGTTGCCCTCCTCGTTCTCATGGTCGGGGCATTCCTTCAGAGGGCGCGTGACGGTGGGAATGGATTCGCTTGCGGGGCCGTAAACCGGTACTGTAAATTCCCGCAGCAGCGCGGCGTTGCCTCCTACGTGGTCATTGTGGTGATGGGTGTTGAGAATGGCGACGAGTTTCAGTTCTTCCTGTTGCAGGTAGTCCAGCACGGGCGAGGCTTCGCCTGGATCGATCACGGCGGCGTGATAGTGATCACGGATCATCCAGATGTAATTGTCGGTGAAAGCGCGAATCGCAACGATATGCGGAATAGTCATGGCAGTTGCCGAATATGTTGTAGTGAGGAAGGTGATGAGGTGGGCTGGAGGAACAAATAAGTATTCATATTAGTCCATAATCCTAAATCCGTCAGTTGACCGCTCGTTTTTTAATTTAGTTGTAGTGATTCACAAAGATTTTTTATGTCACTTGACGTTCACAAATAAGGTGAGTTCGCTACAGGGCGGATTGCACGGTTTTTGCGGCACATGGCTGCGTTGCAACTCCTTGGAATGGAATGGCCATTCCGCGTCGTTGCGCCTTGTCCTGTACTCCAAAAACCGCACACTCCACCCTGTCCAAATGCCGGATTTAGGATAATTGAGTCCTTTTTGTCGTTTTGACGTGATACATGCCAACAAAAAATAAGCCGGAATGGTTTGATACTTGCCTGGGCCAGTATTTGCTGGAGCGGGAGCAAAGCCATTTCGATCAAGCCGTGGGCGATGTGTTCGGCTACAATGCCATGCAGGTCGGGTTTCCCCAATATGATTTTTTGCGTGCCAATCGCATGCCGTTGCAGTTTTGCGCGGCAATCGAGGAAGGGGCGGCGGTGCGAGCGGCCCCTGACTTTCTGCCGATTGAAACGAACAGTATCGACCTGGTGCTGCTGCCTCACGTCCTCGAATTCAGTACCAATCCACATCAGATTCTGCGCGAGGTGCAGCGGGTGCTGATGCCCGAGGGCCACGTCATTGTCTGCGGCTTTAATCCCCGCAGCCTTTGGGGCGTGCGGGGATTTTTCGGTTCGACGGAGGACAAATTTCCCTGGCGAGGTAATTTCATTTCGCTGCCGCGGCTCAAGGATTGGCTGACGTTGCTGGACTTCGAAATTACCAAAGACCAGTTATGCTGCTACGCGCCCCCATTCAGTCAGGAAAAATGGCTGAAGCGGTTTAACTTCATGGAAGCTGCCGGTGATCGGTGGTGGCCGTTTTCCGGCGGCATCTATTTCCTGACGGCTGTCAAGCGCGTGCATGGAATGCGTGTCATCAAGCCCGAATGGAAAAAGGTGCGCGCAGCCAGGAAAGGCATGGCGCCGGTTGCGCAAAAGCTCGGCGGCAACGCGTCGGGGAAAGAACAGCGGCAGGCAGCGCGCAGCGAGACCACCGTGAAAACCGTAGCGCAGGGCCGAAAGTAAAGGTGAAAGCAAAGCGTGGGCCTGTGGAAATATTTACCGATGGAGCATGCAAGGGTAATCCGGGCATTGGCGGCTGGGGCGCGCTGCTGCAATACAACGGGCATACGCGGGAATTGTGGGGCGGCGAGAAACTGACGACCAATAACCGCATGGAGCTGCTTGCGGTGATCCGCGCGCTGGAAGCACTGACAAAGCCATGCGACGTGCGGCTGCACACCGACTCCCAATATGTGCAAAAGGGCATCAGCGAATGGATTCATTCCTGGAAAAAACGCGATTGGCGCACCGCCGGTAAGAAACCCGTAAAAAATGATGATCTATGGAAGGAACTCGATCTGTTGACACAACGCCACCGGATAGAATGGTTCTGGGTGCGCGGTCATTCCGGCCACGACGGCAACGAACAGGCAGATAAGTTGGCAAATCGCGGCGTGCAATCCGTGTTGGAGGCTTCCGTGCTGGCGAAGGGATAGAAAGCGAGAAATTAGAAGAACATAGGCGAAATTGGATCGCTTTAGCGACAGAAGCATGTTGTGAAACGAATAGGATATCAATCCATGCGCCAGATTTTTATTGACACAGAAACTACGGGTCTGGAACCCAGGCTCGGCCATCGCATTATTGAAATTGCAGCGGTGGAAATGCTGAGCCGAAGGCTGACGGGCCGCCGCTTTCATCGCTATCTGAATCCGGAGCGGGAGAGCGAGGATGGCGCGTTGCAGGTTCACGGGTTGACCACGGAATTTCTCCAGGATAAGCCGAAATTCCGCGACGTCGTGACTGAATTACTGGACTTTGTTGAGGGGGCGGAGCTCATCATGCACAACGCCGCTTTTGACGTGGCGTTTCTCGATCATGAGTTGGGATTGGCCGAGTTGCAGCCATTGAGCGAATATTGCCACTCGGTCACCGATACCTTAAAAATGGCCAAGGATTTGCATCCCGGCAAAAGGAATAATCTGGACACCCTGTGTGAACGTTATGAGGTGGATAACTCCAGGCGTACCTTGCACGGCGCGTTACTGGACGCGGAACTGCTGGCGGAAGTCTATCTCGCCATGACGCGGGGCCAGGACAGCCTCCTGATTGAACTGGAAGCCTGGCCCGCGCTGGATACGGTGGCCAGCCTGGGTGACTTGCAACTGGTCGTATTGCCTGCCAGCGATGATGAACTTGCAGCCCACACGCAGCAGCTGGAAATGATCGAACGCGAAAGCAAGGGCAAGTGCTTATGGAAGCGGCTGGAAGCGGAAACAATGGCAGAGGCGGTTATGGACGGCGCCGTGATCGTGGAGTTCGTGGAGAACGCCAAGATCACAATTGATGAGCCGGTACGGCAGCCCGGTGAAGCGTTGGGCGGGCCGACAAGCGCGAGCGCAGGCCGCTAAAACAGCTCGAACTGTCCGTCCGGATTCCCTACCTTGCCGGTTTTTTTTCGCCTCCCCGTAGGGGCAGACGTCGATATTGCCGCCGGTGTTATCGCTGAAGGCGTTATCCTCGGGGCAACTGAAGGCGGACGGAAACGCGACGTATCCAGCGCCCTGAAGCGGCCCGAGCGCACTTCCATGCCGAGACGCGCGACTGCTTTTTCAAAGCGCTGGCGGATCATATCGGCCCATACCCCTTCGCCATGCATGCGCTTGCCGAAGGTAGCGTCATAGTCCTTGCCGCCGCGCATATCTCGCACCCGGTTCATGACGCGCTGTGCCCGATCAGGGAAGTGCGCTTCCAGCCACTGCCGGAACAGCGGGCTCACTTCCCAGGGCAGGCGCAGCACCACATAGCTCGCATTGATGGCCCCGGCTTCCGCCGCTGCCGCCATCACCCGCTCCAGATCGGGCTCGGTAACGAAAGGAATCACCGGCGCTATGCTGACTCCGACCGGAATGCCGGCGTCAGTCAAAGTGCGGATCGTGCGCAAGCGGCGCGCCGGGGCTGCTGCGCGCGGCTCCAAGGTGCGTGCTACTGTGTGGTCGAGCGTGGTGAGCGTTACGGCAACCGCGGTCTGCCGCTTGGACGCCATCTCCGCCAGCAGATCGATGTCGCGCTCGATCAGGGAAGACTTGGTAATCAGTACCACCGGGTGCTCGCACGCATGCAGCACTTCCAGCACGCGGCGCGTCAACCGCAATCCGCGCTCGCACGGCTGGTAGGCATCGGTGTTGACGCCGAGCGCAATCGGCTCCGGCACATGGGATTTTTTCGCCAGTTCATGCCGCAGTAATTCCGGCGCATTCACCTTGGCAAAGATTTTGCTCTCGAAATCCAGCCCCGGCGACAGGCCAAGATAACTGTGAGTGGGGCGGGCGAAGCAATAGATACAGCCGTGCTCGCAGCCACGATAGGGATTGAGCGACACGCTGAACGGCACATCGGGAGATTGATTGCGGCTTAAAATGGATTTGGCGCGCTCTTCGATTACCTGCGTTTTCAAGGCGGGGGCATTATCCGCTTCCATATTTTCATCCGCATTGGCATCCGCCTCGGTATCTGCTTCTCCGCTATTGTGCGACCAGCCATCGTCGATATCCTCTCGTGCCAGCACTTCATAGCGGCCTTGCAGATTTGACACCGCGCCCCGCCCTTTTTGCGCTTTCAGAGGCGGCTGCACAAATGGCGGCCGCGCTTCCCGCTCTATATCGGAATTATCTTCAGACATGATGTGTTCGCATATGCTGTTGTAGAGAGAAGGTCTCAGAATGCCGAAGGGAGCTCAAGTGAAACAATGGAGCATCGCAAGGTAAGGGTATCACGGCGATGCTGGGAACGGAATTGCCGGGGCCGCTTCGCTCACTTATCAGTATTCGTGAGTCGAGGAGCCAGTGCCGCGAGAGTATCGTGTTGACACATTAATATGGTGAGCGTAAATTTTTGGCGAGAACTGCCGCATGCAATGAGGCCTGCAAGGTCTGTTCGTTAAAATGCTACCGTGCCGCTGATGGAAGTATTAAGAGCACAGCAATATGTATTCCGGGCGCAGCAATACGGCGTTGCGGGTTAACTTCGAGGCAATTCATGGCTATTGCGTTTGATCGCGGTTATTACAAGCAGCCGTTCGCCAGGCTGGTCGCCGAGTACCCGGCGGAAGACGTGTATCCCAGCGCTGACTTTCGGGTGGAATGGGGGCCGGTTTTTCATCGTGGGCGGTTGGATGGAAGCGCCCGTGTTCTCATCATTGGCCAGGACCCCGCGCAGCACGAGGCCATCGCACGGCGAGTTCTCGTCGGCACGGCGGGCAAACGCGCCCAAGGTCTCCTGAAGCGCCTGAGTATTACGCGAAGCTACGTTTTCATCAACACGTTCCTCTACAGCGTGTATGGCCAGGGCGGCGGGAACAGGCATATTGCAAACGCTGCGATTGCGGCCTACCGCAACCGCTGGATTGCGGCGATTCTGAAGCGCGGCTCCATCGAAGCGGTAGTGGCCTTCGGCGGACTCGCCAATACGGCGTGGCAGGATTGGCTAGCATCTTCCGCCGCTGCGGGGCATGCTCCATTGCCATTCCGTCACCTGACGCACCCGACCTGGCCGGAAAGTTCCGCCCGCACCAATGCGGAGCGGCAGGCAGCGGTGACGAAACTGCTTGAGAACTGGAACGATGGACTGCGAGCGCTCAAACCCGTCATTCAGCAGCCGGATGTGGCAGGTGCGCTTGAATTGTATGGAACAGCTTTTGTCCCCGGCGATCTGCCGGACATCCTTCCGGATGATTTGCCGCCAGGCCTGCCGGCATGGATGCGCACCGAGGAAGGCTGGGCGGACCGAAAAGGCGAAACGTTACTGGAGAAACGCAGAACCATCGTCGTGCGTGTGCCCAAGGGCGTGCTTCCAGATTAACGCGTTAGCATATATTTCATTCTTGTATATCCATGAATCATTCCCGGTTCGAGGATTATGTAGGATGGGTAAAGCATAGCGTAACCCATCAAGCGCGCAATATTCATTGCTGGTCGCCGGCAGCATCAACGCAGCGTTTTTGCGATGGGTTGCGCTTTGCCCCACACCATCCTACAAAGCTTCGTCATTCCCGCGAAAGCAGGAATCTAGCCGCTGACGGGAACAGGCCGGCATCCTGCAGTGGGTGAATTCGGGCAACCGAAACCCATGATTCCCGCTTTCGCGGGAATGACAGGGTAAAGGGGGGAAGTAGGTGTAGGGAATGTGCCTGCATAAAGAAAAAAATCAAAAATATTGTTGACAGTGAACAGAGTATCCACGAAAAACGTATAGAGCGTATATTGGTTGGCCTATGAGCCTGGTCCTTGCCGGTCGAATTGTTCCGCTAAGCCGTGACACGAAAGTGGCGCGCAGCGAGACTGCGAGTTTCCAGGGCAAGGTATGGATTGGCGATGACGGGCGCATTGCCGCCGTGACGAAAGGTACAAGGGGTTCCAGGCAAGATCCTGCCGGGTTCGAAACCGCACCGGTGGTTGATGCCGGCAACGATCTTGTCGTTCCCGGATTTATCGATTTGCATAGCCATCTCGCCTATGCGACGCTTCCCCTCTGGGTCGAGCCCGGCCGCACTGAGCCATTCCTCCATCACAATACCTGGCCCACGCGCCCGACCTATCCCGAAAGCATAACGTGGCCCGCGTACGCATTTATCGAGGCGGCGCCGGCGGAACTGCTGGCTTATGCCGAGATCCGTGCGCTGATTGGCGGCACCACCAGCATCCAGGGCTCGCCGCCCAGCAATCGTCCGCTTGATGGCTGGCTGGTGCGCAATATAGAGGATGAAACCTTGCGGGGTGAGGTCGGACGCCACCAGATACTGGCGTCGACACTCACGCTCAAATCGGAGCAGCTCGGCGAGCGGGCAACCCGCATGCGCCAGGGTGCGACGTTCATTTACCATTGTGCCGAGGGCCGTCCGGGCTCGATCGCTCAGCGGGAGTATCTCGCGACCCGTACCGCCGGATGCTTGCAGCGCGAGCTGGTCGCAATTCACACCAATGCCGTCGATCCCGCAGCCTATGGTACGTGGCAGGAACCGGGCGCGATTGTCTGGTCGCCTTTTTCGAACCTGTGGCTGTACGGCACAACGACCGATGTCCCAGCGGCGCTGGCGCGTGGGATCACGCTGTGCGTGGGCTCCGACTGGGGGCCGTCCGGAACGCGAAACGTGCTCGGCGAACTGAAGGTTGCTTCCCTGGTGAGTGAAGCGAAGGGATGGGGACTTGCGCCCCTCGATCTCGTTAAAATGATTACCGCCAATCCGGGCGATGTACTTGCCCGGGCGTGGCAGCGCCAAGCCGGCCGCCTGCAACCCGGCGCGCTGGGGGATGTCGCCGTGATCGCGGCCGGTGCAAAAGGCGGGGCCAGAGGTGACCCCTTCAAGACAATTCTCCATGCTACCGAAGCCGACGTGCGGCTGGTGGTGGTGGACGGGCGGCCGCTGTACGGGACCAAAGAACTCATGGAGCAGGCCGGCGCGACGCGAACCAGCGAGATCAGCCTTGGTGGACAGCCATGCCGGCTCGCCCTCACCAGGTTCGATGCCGCCAGGCAGCCCTGGTCCTTTAAAGATATTCTCAAGCGGCTCGAAGAAGTCCGGGACGACCCAAAGACGGCAATCGAGAATTCACGCCGCCGCGCATTTGCGGCGGTTCGCGCCGGCGGCGCGCCACCGCTGCGCTTGGCTCTGGACATGCCTACCGGCCGGGTGCCGGTGGGCGGCCTGCCAAAAAATCTGGGAACGATTGTTGTCCCGCCGATCCAGCCACTCATGCACGAGCGCGCTTTTTTTTCCTCGATTCCCGGACGGGGGTTCCACGGCGGGCTGCTTGACGGATTGGCGGATTTTTATGCATAGAAATTCTCGTTACCGATGGCCGATATGACCGCCAGGGGCGCCAGCGCCAAGCTCCTGGAAGCCCAGACCGGGCAGCTTCTCAGCGAATTCCTGCTGCGCGTGCCGCAACCGGGGCGGCGGACGAAACAGGCCGGCGCGAAAACTGCGGCCAAAGGCGCGGCTGCCGCCCTAGCCGAGCACGCATACGTGCTGGATGGCGGCGAGCGTTTGCAAATCATCGATGCCCTGATGACCGTTATCGGCGGCGCATATTGCCATCTCATCCAGAAGCGGGCCGCCTATGCGCTTGATCCGGTGCAGGCGTTGCAGCTGTTGCGCAGCCGCGTGGCGGGATTGTCAGAGGGGGAATTTCACTTGGCGCTGACTTCGATTGTCGCGGGCCTGCGCGATGCGCATACCCGCTACACCGGACCAAGGGCGGGGCAAGGAGCGGTGGCAACCCTGCCGTTCCTGGTCGAGCAGTATGGCCCACATGGCAATCCCACTTTCGTCGTTTCGAAAGTGTCGGCGCCGGCGCTGATACGCGATACTAAATTTGTGGCGGGAGTTGTGCTTGAGAGCTGGAATAGCATCCCTTTTGCCCGGGCGGTGGATTTGTACTCGGACCGGGAAACGGGCGGGCGTCCCGACGCGCGCCGTGCCAGGGCACTGGAGTCCCTCACGTTCCGGGCGCTTGAGTGCGGGCCGCCCCCCGACGAGATGATGGTGGATATCGGCTACCGAACCTCGCCCGGAAGCGCATTGCGGGAAGTTCGCATTCCCTGGCGTGTCGTCTGTCCCGCCAAGGCGGAGACCAGCCAGCGTCCCGGATCGCGTGCCTCGCGCTACATCGCCGCGAACCCGGCGGCGGAAGCGGTGCGGCGCGGGAAGAAATTGATGTTTTCAGGCAACGTGTGGCAGGCCGAGCGCAGTGGCGCCGCAGCTGTTGCGCGCGAGAAAGGGTGGATCGAGACCCGGTTTCAGGACACGCTCGCCGCCCGAACGGTCAAAACCCATACTGCGGGCGATCTGGCGTACCTGCGCATCTGGAGCTTCGACGTCGATGACGATGATGCTTTTATCGCCGAGGTGATCCGGCTGCTGGATCTTTTGCCGGACACCGGCTTGATCCTCGATCTGCGCGGCAACCCGGGGGGATTGATCTGGGCGGCGGAACGGTTGCTGCAACTGTTCACGCCGAATGCGATCACCCCTGCACGGTTCAGCTTGCTCGCTACTCCACTGACCCGCGCCATGGCCCGCAGCCCCTTCAACCGGATGGAGTTCGAAGCCTGGTTGCCGTCTCTTGAGGCTGCGATTGCCACCGGCGAGCCTTATTCGCAACCATTGCCGTTGACCGACCCGGCCTGGTGCAACGATACCGGTCAGCGATATAGCGGGCCGGTCGTGTGCGTGACCGACCCCAATACCTATTCGGCGGGGGATCTATTCGCCGCTGGTTTTGTCGACAACGAGATAGGCACGCTGGTATGCGTGGGGGAGGCAAGCGGCGCGGGCGGGGCCAACGTCTGGACGCACTACGATCTTCGCGAAGCCCTGGTGGATACGCCTTTTGCACTTGGGGAACTGCCCGCTGACGCCGGCTATACAATTGCGATTCGCCGTGCACTCCGCAGCGGCGCTGCCGATGGTCTGCCGATAGAGGATTTGGGCATTCCGGGAATCCCGTACGAGATGACCCTCGACGATCTGCTCCACGAAAACCAGGACCTGATCAGGTTTTGCAGCGGACTTCTTGCGGGTATTTCGCGCACCACGATGAAAGTTGATGTCGGCGATAGCACGGTGACCGTGACCACAACCGGCCTGGATGAACTGGAGACGTACGCCGATGGCCGGCCGCTTGAAGCCGTGCGCAGGATCAGCGATGGAATTCAGCAACTGCCGCGGCCGGACGCGCAGATGATTGAATTCGTCGGCCGCCGGCGTGGAGAAATCCGCCAGCGGAGGAGGGTGTTATTGCGTGGCGCCGGAGGCTGATGTAGTCGATAAAAGAAGAACGCGGCACGGCGCTGCCGTGCTTCGCGCCAAACAGGCGCGCTTTACTTACGGCAAGTGAGGATATTCGGGAGCGGCACCCGCCAGCACGGGGAAGGGAACGTCGGTCATCCTCTCAGCCCCCGGATGTCATCGCGCAGCGCCGCAATCTCCGCCTGAAGCGCGGCGATCGATGCTGCTCCCGCCAACTCGGCCTCTTCGTTTTCCGCATCGCGGCCAATGAAGAAAGTCGCCAGCGTCGCGGTCACGTAACCGAACACCGCGAAACTATACAGCGCCAGGAAGAAGCCCAGCACCCTGCCCTCAGCCGTCTGCGGCCAATACTCCGAGCCCATTGTTGTCATGATCATGGCGGTCCACCACAGAGCGTCGCTGTAGCTGGTCAGGCTGCGGCCCCCGGCATTGCTGTTTTCGAAGCCGTACATCCCCGCCGCGCCAGCCAGGGTGACGATCAGCGTCAACAATACGACGTAGCCGAAACCCCGGCGGCTCATGCTCGCGCCAAGGGCGTGCATGCCGCGGTTGACACTGCTCAGCACCCGCAGGAGGCGCAAGCCCCGCGTCAGGCCGCCTATCCTCGACAGGCGCGTCAAGCGCAGGAGGTTAACGATCCTAAAAACGCGCAGCGCGGGAGCCAGGAGCGAAATGCCGCTGAGCCAATTCTGTCTAAGATATTCCAGTTTGCGCGGAGCCAGCCATAATTCCAGGCCGAAATCAAGAATAAATACTATCCAGATAACGTAGCCCGTCGATTCCAGCAAAGGACTCAACCCCCATACTATCTCGACCACCAGCAATGCGAGCCAAATGAAAGCCAGCACCAGCATGGGCATCTCCAGCCAGTCTTGGAGTTGCCGGAGGAGCACCTGGCGTTGGTTTGCGATATCTTCCCGCGAGGGGAGCAACTGTTCGTCCATAAGTCATATCCTCTAAATAGTGGAATGGTGTTTGGAAGCGTCAGGCATGCTTTCGAATGAAAAGCCTGACTCACTACACTGGCTATCATGACGCATCTCGCAGGAGGATAGAAGTCGACCGGCTGGGGAACGTCATTCGAGGGAAGTCGGTTTTGGCGGTTCTGGCGGTTTTTGTTATGGGGGCCCAATTCCAATCGCTCAGGGCTATCTTCAGTTGGTTTCGGGGGGCGCTCGCTTGCTCGAGCTGATCGCCTTGAGATAGGCGATCAGCTCTTCCGTGATCTTCCGCCGGTTGGGGATCTCTTTTGCAAGTCCCGGCATTGTGGTGTTGTACCGGATGCTTATGGGATTCTCGATCCAGCGCTTCAGGTATTCGGGCTTGATGTATTCCACTACGCTTGCCGGATAATTGAGTTCCGGCGCTTTGCCCCCGCCTTCGCCGTTGATCGTATGGCATGCCATGCAGTGTTTGCGGAAATGCATAAATCCGCTTTGCGCCTCTGCCGAGGAGCCTGACGGAGGCGACATGTTTGAAAGGTCGGACGTGGATTCAAGCGCGACGCGCTTGATCTGATAAGACATGTCCGATGCACCGGCCGCTAGCAGCGCTTTTGAATCGATGTTGTCCCAGACCAGGTAGAGCGGCCCCAGCTGCACGGTTTCGTTGTTCTGGAGCGTGTTGGTCAGCGTAAACGGCGTGCCATCTTCATACGCGAAGGCGAGGTAGGCGTCGTGCGCGAGGAACTTGGCGACGGGGATGCTCGGCCGGTACCCGTCGATGGAAGTGAATACGATCTCCCGCACCTTTTTCCAATCTTTACCGAACACGTAATCAAGTACAGGGCGAGCCGGAAAAGCCCGATAGGTACGTTCCACGTTTTCGTGTATTTCGAAAACTTTCAGGGAGACCGCCGGCGTGATAGCGCGAAGTTCGTCCAGGGAGAGAACCTTGATGCTTTCGCCCGCGCCTCTGAATTCTATGTTGATATCATTTTGGGCAAATGCGGGCGCGAGCGGGAAAGCACCGGCGAGAATGCCGCTGAACATGACCAATAGATATTGTAGAGTTCTTGGGAGGGAAATACCCACGACGGATTTCTCCTTCTTCCGGCAATATGACGGTGAAAGTATACCCTGCGTCACGCATATCGTTTCTGAACCATCCCTAGTTGTCTTGCTTTCACCCGAGGCCAGAACTTGATTTAAGTACCATCACGGCAAATACCGCAAGCAATTCCGGTTTAATCCACTATCATTAAAACAAAGACGAACAAAAACAATGGATATGAAAAATCTTCCTCGTCCTGGCGGTCTGATCCGCGTCCACGTATTGAATCGCCGGTTAAACCGCGTCGAAAGCGCTAGATTGAAGTAGCGCAACAACCGAGGGTTGCTATCGATATCGTATTCCGCGGTTTCTCATATTGCGTGCCATTTTATGGGTAACGAAGCCGATGAAGGGTTGTCACAAAGGATTGGCCTGCGCGGAAAGAGAGGTCACGGGATGACAACGCAATTGGCAATCCTCGACTGGCAAAGCGTTCTGGCCGCTGATAGGGCGACGGTAGGAGGCAAAGCCTGGCAATTGGCGCGGCTAAAGCAATTTGGCCTGCCGGTGCCGGATGGCCTGGTGATTCCCGCTGGGTGGTGTGCCCTGCAAGACGGGGCGGCGGTGCTTTCCCCTGAATTGTCAGGCGCGCTGCAGGAGGCCCTGGCCGCTCATGATTGGTTGAATAGGCCACTGGCTATACGCTCTTCGGCCGCCGGGGAGGATTCGGCCAAGGCCTCCTTTGCCGGCATTTACCGCTCCTGCCTGAACGTGCGCGGCATCGAACAGGTACAGTCGGCGCTTCGCGAGGTCTGGGCCTCGTTGTGGTCCCCGGCTGCTATCGCTTATCGTCAAAAGCTGGGACTGGCGGAAGGCGGTACGGCGGGCGATACGGTTCCAGCCATGGCAGTGATCGTCATGCCCTTGCTGCCCGCCGTCGCCTCCGGCATCGCTTTTACCTGCGACCCCATCAGCGGCCGTGATGACCGGCTGGTCATTCACGCACAATGGGGCTTTGGCGAATCGCTGGTCGGTGGGAAGGCAAATGGCGATGAATACATTTTTGCCGAAGATCCGCTCGATGATCACTGGACACTGCTTCACCAGCAGTTGGGCAGCAAAACAGCCAAAGCGGTCGTCCGGCCGGGCGGCGGAACAGACATGGTGCCTACACCGGCGGCGCAAGCCGGAGCATTCGTGCTTTCTTCCGATCAAGCATCGCAACTCGCGGAATTGCTGCACGACGCGGCTGTGGCGTTGGATTTCACCCATTCCTTTCATGATCTGGAATGGGTGTGGGACGGCAACTGGTTTTGGGTGACTCAGGCTCGGCCGGTTACCGCAAGGCCCCATTACACCTATAGCGCATTGCAAACCCAGGCTACCTACTGGACGCGCGGTAATACCTGCGAGGTAGTGCCCGAGCCGATGTCGCCCATCGACTGGAGCAGTGCACGCAAGATGGTTAATGCACTACTCGTGCAGAGCTACCTCCTGGCTGGCTATCCCCTGCTGCCAGGGGCGCAACGCGTCGCACTCTTCCACGGCCGGCTTTATCTCGAGCTTTCTTTATTGCAGTGGGAGGTTTTTGATGCTTTTGGCATGATTCCCAGCGCAACGAATGCGCTCATCGGCGGCCGCCAGCCGGAAATCGCGGTGCCTCCAACCAGCTTTGTCGGCCACCTTGCGCGTTTGCAAAGAGCGGTGCGTTATATGCTGCGGGCCCCAGCCCGCCGCCGCCGGGGCATGCGTGCCATTACGCAGGCGATGACCGAGGCAAGCGAGTGGCGGAAACAAACGCTCCCCGAGGACGCATCAGGACTGCGCACGGAAATTCTTCGCCAGTTTCATGTGGTACGGGGTGCGGTCGATTTATTTTTCTTGCAGGGGTCTGGCGGTGGAAGCCTGGCAATGCTCGTTGAGCAGTTGAACAAATGTTTTCCGGGTGAAGGGTATGCGCTGGCCACGGCCTTGCTCGCCGGCGGTGAACCGAGCATTACGGCCCGTCAAAGTTATGATTTGATGGCGCTGGGGCGCTTGTTGCAAGAAAGCGTCCAGGGGGAAAGCGATGGCGGGTCCGGTTGCGGTCAGTATCCGGAAAATCCAAAATTCCAGCATGCGTTCGATGCGTTTCTCGATCATTACGGCCACCGTGGATTGTACGAAAGCTATTTCCGGAATCCCCGGTGGCGGGAGGCGCCGGAATACTTGCTGTCAACATTGGCCCAACTGGCCGAGGTCGATGAAGCGGCTTTGCGGGCTCGCCAACAGGCGGCGGTGGCTGATGCGCTGGCGCGCATCAAGGCTGGCGCCCCGTTCTGGAAACACGTATTTATCCGGCGATTGGCAAAAGCGGCGCACCTGGAATGCAACCAGCGCGAAGCCGCACGCAGCGCACTGATTGCCCACGTGGAACCAGGGCGCCGGATTTTGCTGGCAGCCGGGCGCTACCTCGTCGCACGGGGAGCGCTGGCCCAGGAAACGGATATCTTTCAGCTCATGCTCTCTGAAATATTGCGTGCGCTTGACGGCGACATTCCGGCGGCTGGCGTAAGAGCGCGCGTGGCCGACCGGAACAGGCTATTCGAGCAATGGTCGAGGGAAATACCACCGGATGTCCTGGTTGAGGCCTCCCAGCATTCAACAGTGGACTGGCACGCGCTCGATATGGTTGCGCCAATGGATAATTCGCGACGCTATCAAGGTATCCCAACCGGTACAGGCCGCGCCACGGGCAAAGCGTGTCTTTTGCGCCACCCGTCCGATGGATACAAGTTGCAGCCAGGCGATATTCTCATCGCCCCCTCCACCGATCCCGGCTGGACACCGCTTTTCCTCAGGGCGGGCGGATTGGTTGTAGAGACCGGGGGTTATATGTCGCACGGCGCGATCGTTGCCCGTGAATTTGCTATTCCGGCGGTAGTTAACGTGCCGGGGATACTGGCGAGAATCAAGGATGGGGACGTGGTGGAGGTTGACGGCATGAGCGGTGTGGTGGCGCTGCTTGAGTAGCGGATTGTCGCTTCGCGACGCACTCGCAAACCTGGATAACAAATGGGTTATGAGCGCGGCATCAAACTGGACTTCAGTCATCCGGGCAAACCGCCGACAACACCAACGTGGAAAGCTTCAATGGGTGGGAGCAAGCAAAGTGTTTCAACGCACACTGGTTCTTGTCTTCAGAGGACGCCAGATGCAAGATTGACGTGTGGCAGTACTATAACGAAATTCGTCCCGCTCTCCGTTGAGCAACACGCGGAACTGGCACAGCCAGGCAAGGAAAAAGGCTTGTCCTGGCAGGCTTGTGGGGCAGTAATTTTCCACTTTTGGTATTGCGTCCGGGCACGGCTCAGATCGCTATCAGGATGATGATATTCATCCCCTATCCATTATCAGATTCTACTCGGAGAAAACATCATGCAAATTGTTCAAAAGATCACCCCGTGTTTGTGGTTCGATGACCAAGCCGAAGAGGCAGCCAAGTTTTATACCGCGGTCTTTAAGAATTCAAAGATCACGAGCATCGCGCGTTACGGAGAAGCGGGACGTGAGGTCCATGGAAAACCGGCGGGATCGATAATGGTCGTGGCGTTTGAACTTGATGGCCAGTCATTTACCGCGCTCAACGGCGGCCCGACGTTCAAATTCAACGAGGCCATCTCGTTGCAGATCAATTGCGAGACCCAGGAAGAAGTGGACTATTACTGGGAGAAATTATCCGAGGGCGGAGATGAAAAGGCGCAGCAGTGCGGCTGGCTGAAGGACAAGTATGGCGTTTCATGGCAAGTAGTTCCAACGGTCTTGCCTGAGATGGTTGATAACCCCGATTCCGAGAAATCTCAAAGGGCCATGAGCGCAATGCTTCAAATGAAGAAAATCGACATTGCCGGGCTAAAGCGGGCGTTTGCCGGATAGCATTTGATACGAGTCAGGAAGACGGTAATGTTATCGCTCGTGCCATCGGTCCCTGTAATTTCCTGAAATTGCATGGCAGGGTGACTTTGGTCCCCAGCACGCCGATTTCTAGTTTTCGGGACTGGATATTGGCGGGACCTGAAGGTTTTGCGTCACGCGCAAGCGCCGAACAACAAGCTCGTCAATCTCCAGCCGTCTGATCCGGGCGCGCCGGATTGCCAGCTTGCCGACGGCTATCGCACCGATAGCCAATGCGCCGATGGCGACTGCACCCACCGCCAAGGCGCCAAGCGTCCGGGATGCGGCTGCGATTCTCGGGATTTCGCGAGTGTGAGGAGTATTCATAGTATCCAAACTATACCCATACGATTCAATCCAGAGGTACGGAAGTGTGTAAGGATTCCTTGCCGGTCACAAGACATGGCGACATGCGCTGATAATCCAAACAGCCATTTATCTACCGTTGCGAGAGCTGAAGATGGGATTCCTTTGGGCTACTCGACCCAGTAGACGTTGAAGAGCGGGAATCGGGGCGCCGCCGCTGCAAAGACAAACACCGGCGAGCAGGCCGAGGCGACAAACGTGATCCGGGCGGAAGACGCTGAGCACGCGGCGTAGTGCTGCCGGGCAGCGGTCGACATGCTCATGGGCACAACAGCGCCTTGCAGCTTCGCCGCGCAGGCCCTCTGGCTCGACCGTCGCTATACTGTCTGGCCACCGTCGACAACGATAGCGCTCCCGACGACGAAGCTGGCTGCATCCGAACACAACCATACAACCGTCGCGGCAATCTCCTCAGGCCTTCCCATTCTCCCGACTGGTTCCTGCGCAATTACCGCCTGCCGCCCCTCAGGGGTCGCCCCACTGAAGCGATCCATCATCGGCGTGTCGATGATCCCCGGGCACACGGCGTTGATACGGATGTTCGACTGCGCGTAGTCGAGAGCCGCCGCCTTGGTCAAACCAACCACGCCGTGCTTCGCAGCGACGTAGGCGGCGCCCCCTTTGAAACCTCTAATCCCGGCGCCCGAAGAGGTGTTGACGATTGCGCCACCCCCTTGCTCGAGCATCAGCCGAATTTCGTGCTTCATGCACAGAAACACGCCACGCAGGTCGATATCGATGATTCGGTCCCATTCCTCCTCGGTGATGTCCGCCGCGGGCTTGATGGTGTATTCGATACCGGCATTGTTGAACGCGAAGTCCAGTCGTCCGAAGGTTTCGATGGTTGCGTTCAGCGCCCGCTGTATGTCCTCGTTCCGCCTCACGTCGCACGTAACGGCGAGTGCATGCCCGCCGAGTTCCTGGATCATGCGCGCTGTGTCTTGATTGTTCTGTTCGGAAACGTCGGCCACGACCACGCTTGCGCCCTCGCGGGCAAATGCCAGCGCCGCCGCGCGGCCGATGCCGTTCGCTGCACCAGTCACGAACGCGACCTTTCCGGCGAAATCTCTTTTTCCAGTCGTATCCATTTCGGCCTCATCGGATACGTGATAGTATTTCCACAGCGAATGCAACCCCATTTGCGGATAATGTAAGCTAGCGTGCTCTGTGAGTTGCAGTTATTCTGAGCCCGAAAATGGGTGGAAATGCGAGCACAATCGGTTTCAAACGCAAGCCGTTAAATTAGGCAGACATTAATCGTGATCGGGCATGTCGCAGCCGGCAGCATAACGGGCGGCATTATCAGCGGTAGCGGGAATAATGTCGATTCCGACATTTTCCAAGCGTATTCGTGCCCCTACCTGATTGAAGATGGAGTCGCTTCCACTTGCTGAGATGTAAACCTTATAGCGACGATATCGGTCAGGCGACTCAGGATCATTTGTGTACCAGTTGTCCGGCGTGAATTTCTTGCTGGTCGCAAACCCTCCTTCATGCGCGAGGTTGTACACTACCTTGCATGCCTGCCAACCTGGCGGCGCGTCGAGATCTTTTGTTGCCGTGCAGGAACCGGCGTTCCATGCAACGTCGCATTCGATCGATTTCCACAGTATCAAACGCTCCTTCTGTATCGAACGCTCCTTTTGGGCTGAACTCTTTTTCTGAGCAAAGGCAGTTACAGAGCCGACAGAAGTTAGAAAGATAACGACTAAGAGCAAGATATTGCGCAGCATACGTATCTCCTTGTTAAGTTCGAATTTGTATAGAAATATACGCTATCGGTATGCATCAAATCTTCGGCAAATAGTCACAGGATTTAAGTGTCTTATGACGCCCGGTTTTTGGATCTAGAATGGACCAATATAAATCTAATGACCTCGGCAGCAATTTTGATAAATTAAACTATTTTCCAGAAGCCGTCCATGAGCATACAAGCGCAAAGAGATATTTTCCGAAAACCGAAGGTGTTCGAACATGCTTCTGGCTCTGGAGGCAGTATCAAATTTCAGAGTTGTTAATCTCTGCTACAGGACTACCTCCAATCCAAGGAAAAACTGGGCGCGATGCGGGGTTTAGGCATTGTAAGCATGGTGGGCGGTACTGGGATCGAACCAGTGGCTTCCACCGTGTGAAGGTGGCACTCTACCGCTGAGTTAACCGCCCGCTGAGCTGGTTGAGGGTAACGCTCGGGGAGGCGCAATTAGAGCATGAATCCGCGCTTTCGGTCAACGCGCGGGCATCCTTAGAAAGCACATAGCAATGTTAAGTCGCCAATGACTCAGCATTATCCCGTTGGCTCGCGTAAAATAGCACGCTTTCGCAATCGCCAACATCGGCATCGCTCATGATCCGCACCCGTTTTGCTCCCAGCCCCACCGGTTATCTCCACATTGGCGGGGCACGCACCGCGCTGTTTTCCTGGGCTTATGCCCGCAGGCATGGCGGCAAATTCATTCTGCGAATCGAGGACACTGACCTTGAACGTTCCACCGCACAATCCACGCAGGCGATACTCGACGGCATGGCCTGGCTGGGGCTGGATTATGACGAGGGGCCGTTTTACCAGATGCAGCGGCTGGCGCGTTATCACGAGGCGGCGGAGCAGTTGTTGCGCGCGGGCCGCGCATATTATTGCTACGCCAGCAGGGACGAGCTGGATACCATGCGCGAACAGCAGCGCGCGGCGGGACTGAAGCCACGATACGACGGGCGCTGGCGTGATTCCAAACAAACGCCGCCTACCGGGGTGAAACCTGTGGTGCGCCTGAAGAATCCTCTGGAGGGAGCGGTCACGTTCAATGACCTGGTCAAGGGCGAGATTACCGTCGCCAACAGCGAACTCGACGACCTGGTGCTGCTGCGCGCCGATGGGGTTCCAACTTACAACTTCGGCGTGGTGATCGATGATCTGGATATGAACATCACCCACGTGATCCGGGGTGACGATCACGTCAACAACACGCCGCGCCAAATCAATATCCTCAAGGCGCTCGGCGCTCCATTGCCGCAATACGGCCATGTGCCGATGATTCTTGGGGCGGATGGCGAGCGGCTTTCCAAGCGCCATGGCGCGGTTTCCGTGGTGCAGTACCGTGATGATGGCTATCTGCCCGAGGCGCTGGTGAATTACCTGGCGCGGCTTGGCTGGTCGCATGGCGACGACGAAATATTCAGTCGTGAACAGCTGGTCGAGTGGTTTGACTTGGCTTCTATTAACTGTTCGCCAGCGAAGTTCAACCCGGAGAAGCTGCAATGGATCAACCAGCAGTATCTCAAGACCGCAGATAACGCGCGACTGGCGGAACTGGCAGCACCTTTTCTTGAAGCGGATGGCTGCAATACGACGGCCGGGCCAAGTCTGCCGGATCTGCCGGCGGTAGTGAATCTCCTGAAGGAGCGGGTTAACACAGTGGCGGAGCTGGCTGATGCTGCGGTATATTTTTTTCGTACGCTGGAACCTTCCGAAGAGCTTAAGGGGCAGTATTTCAATGCCGAGGCGAAACCCGTGCTGGTCAATCTGGTGGAACGGTTCGCCGTTATCGAATGGGAGAGTCACGCCATCCATGACGCCATTAAAACCGCCGCTAAGGCTCACGGCATGAAGCTGCCTAAAGTGGCGATGCCGCTGCGGGTGATGGTGACAGGCGAAGCACAGACGCCGGCGATAAACGCGGTGCTGGAGTTGCTCGGCAGGGAAGAAACGATCAAGCGCATGAATGACCGGCTTGCCGGTTTTCCCGCCTGACCCGGTTCATCGTTAACTTTGTTGGTCCTTGTTGACCTTCAAAGGCCGCCGCGACCGCTTTACGTTGACTGGAGCAGGGGGGCTCAGTATAATTCGCCTTCTTTTTGTCGGGGTATGCCGGGGGTATAGCTCAGCTGGGAGAGCGCTTGCATGGCATGCAAGAGGTCAGCGGTTCGATCCCGCTTACCTCCACCAGATTCCGGCAATAGTCGTTGCAATGAAGCCGCAAATAGCTGTAAATCCGTTTCAAAAAAGTCCTTTAGTCCCCATCGTCTAGAGGCCTAGGACATCACCCTTTCACGGTGAGTACGGGGGTTCGAATCCCCCTGGGGACGCCAGTTCAGACTCAACTGCTTGATAAGAAAATATATTCAGGCAAATCAATAGGTTCAATTTTCAAGCGTATCGCTTAACTGTTACACTTGGGAGCATGGACTTGCCTTCACAAATTTATGTATTTAACGCAACGGAACATACTGTTTCCATGAGGGCGTCCCTAAAGACCTCCTAAGCCTTTACCCTTCAAGACAGGTGATTTTCAGCCTTGAAGCTAAGGACCGGAAAGAAGCGGACAGGCTAGCTCGTGCTAAATCCGTAAAGCTCGATCAAGAGTTCCAACGACATCGTGCTCATCCAATCACCCACTCGGATGCTCAGTTATCGGACGAGGACATTGAGCACATATATGCGTTATGGATAGCGGAACGATTGGAAGAGGAGAGGAAATCCGCATGGAGGGCTTAACGGATAGGGATTATCGAAAGTGGTCTGAATCGCTAAATATTGCAGATGCTGGCTCAAGATATGAACGTGCTAAAGGTGACACTGAAGGCATTGAAGGTTTATATCCTATCGTTTCATGAAGACCGTGGCGCCGAGGACGTGCGGGCCACTCTTGATCCGTCGAAGCTACGGGTAATGCTCGCAGATATGTGCGCTCGTTATGATCCGGAGGATCAGGATCGGTTGGCACAGGCGCTGAGTTCGGAAAAATGCCCTCGAGAGGGGATAAGGCTTACTAGAGACTGGGGTGGCCCAACCCTTCATATAGCGGACCTTGAATAAGCGATTTCGATAAGAGATCATTGCAATTCCCCACCCACCCTATCCGGTGGGTTTTTGCTTTTTCTGGCCTGCCAATTTCGGTGGGCTTTTTTATGGGCGCTCGTATTAGCTCTGGCTTTCGCTCTCGCATACACCACGATGCTCGCCGTAGCGTTGATTGGCCCGGTGGCGCACTAAATGTTCCTGGGTATAGAATTGCCGTCGCCGCGGTTATTGGCTTCGGCGGCGGCTGGGGCATTAAGGGCTGGAAGGACGGCGCGAGGTTGCCCTTGGCAGTAGCCGCAAAAGAGAAGGTCGAATCGCGCATGCGACCCTGGAAGTGGCAAACGCCACCTGCGCTACCGATATCCCCTGATTAAGTAACGACGCTTTCAAGAGCGTGGCCCGCATGCCGTAGCCCGCGTATGGGTAGGGAAGGGGGAGCGTCCACGCGGAGGAACTGTGTGAGGATCCGCAAGTCACACCTTCAAGAGGGTACGACACTCACCTCCTGAGGAGATTGAGAGATGACAGACGAAGAGAAAAAGCAGCCAGAAGGCGGGAATTGGCCCGGGATGCTTGCAATCAGATTACTGATTTGGACTCTCATATTCAGCTTTTTGGGAGTTTTCCTGATGGGAAATTAGCTGGAGCGGGGTACAAAACAAAAACCCGCCGAAAGTGGATTACCAAATCTGTGTCAAACTCGGCTTCTATTTTGGAGGGCGGCGGTTAAACAGTATGTAGCAGTTGCGATTTAATCTGACAGTAGGTGCCAAAGGCACTGTTCACTTTTTCCCTCCCGCTCTTCAAGCCCGGCGGACCCGCCAGGCATGCCCGTCAAAACCAATACTGCATATGGTACCCCCTTCTCCAGTGATACGGACTGCCATAGTAGCCGTCGGCGACTGGCCATAAGTAAATCGTTTCGGAAAAAAGCAAAGGCAACCGGACCGTATCCTCATCTATCGTGCGTTCGATATCGCCCTTGATTGTTCCCGCAACCGTGATTTCCCTGCCTTCCACATAAATGGCTGGATCAAGAAATTTAGGGCTTTTAATGACAAAACGCCCTTCGCTCCGCTCACGCAGGTCTGGACGGTGATAAAAGGTGAGGGGATAGGACAGTACCTGCAATAGAGTGAAGTTTTCTTCATTTTTTACATCGACAATGACGCCGCCCCATCGAACAGACGTTCCCTCGTAAGTGTTCAGGTTCCGGCTTGCCAGGGTATAAGAAATGTCTGTCACGGGCACATCTTTGACTCTCTCGGGCAACCCGGAGCAAGCGCCCAATAGCAGGCAGATCAATGACAAATAGCGTTTCATGGCTTTCCTCTTCAACTCTCGGATTGCGATGCCGGAGGAGCGCTTGTTTCGGTGTCAGCCTCAAAGAGCAGCATTGCTACCGGCAATGAGGTTAGGAAACCGGGACCAATAACCTGCCGGAGGTTAACGGGCAAATGAGCGGCTTCAGAGTGAAGCCCGGAAGATGCCGAAAGGATGAATTATTGCTCTTTCCTTCCCTAGCTCCCCGATGTAGCACGAATCTGCGGCCCGTTAGCCCTCGTCAGGGTTAGGGGTGCCCCGGCTCGGCCGTTGATCGAAACGTCTGATTTGCCTTCTCTCGACCAGATGTGACGCACCCGAATGGCGTCCGATTCCCCTATCGAATTTGAGCAATTTTTCGAGAAGTTCATCCATGGATTTCCGGGCGGACTCCAGCATGGCATGCAGCTCAAGCAGATTTACACCGACGTGCCTGGCACACGAAGGGCAGGAGAGCTTCGGGCAATACTTCAGCCTGGAAATCGTCTCTTCAAACTTGTTGCCGCAAAAAGGACACCTGATCATGAGCGGCTCTGAATCAAAATCGAGTGCCATGGTGATCTCACTTGTGATCGAATTTATGTGGAGGCGCTACCTTAGCCTGCTTCCGGCCGGACTTCAACCAGCGACTGGGCGGAAACACAGCCATCCGCCACCAGTTTTTCATGGAACTGCGAAGGTCTGCCCGCGCAGGTTCCAGCGGGCGGACGCAAGCGTCGGCGTTGAACCCGCTTTTCCTCATTGAATCCAGCAAGAATCGTTACCTTATTTGGTAGAGGCTTCGCAAAATCCCGGACACTTGGCGCCTTCTTCCTGGGGATCGCATTTGTCCTTGGGGTCATCCACGCAAATCATGCCGCCGGGGCATGTGAGACCGTTAGGTCCGGCACACGGCCGTTTGACACCTGTTTCAGCTCCGGCTACGCAAAATCCAGGGCACTTGGCGCCATCCTTGGTGGGATCGCACTTGTCCGAGGTGTCATCCACACAGTTCATGCCGCCAGGACATAGCAGCCCGTTGGGTCCGGCGCAGGGCTGTTTGACGTCGCCCGTTGTCGTGCCGGCTACGCAAACTCCCATGCACTTGGCACCATCCTTCGTGGGATCACACTGGTCTGAAGGATCATCCACGCATATTGTCCCGCCGGGACACGTCAGCATATTGGGCCCGCCGCAGGGGCGGTCTGACTTGTATGTGGTCTGGGCATGAACGCCAGCTGTCAAGCCAGCGGTTAAGATAAAGAGCGCCGCAAAGTGCGCAACCGCCCCTAAAATCGAATAAGGTTTCATATGTAACTCCAGTGGATAAGGAAAGAAAAGGGGATTAGATATCTCATCCTTCTGCACGAACACCCTCTTGTTCTTCGTGCATGATTTTATTTTAGTGACTGAGAACTAGTGGTCTGTGCGGTGTCACACTAATGAAGAGTTTGACTATATTGTCGGGACCAACACTCACGCAAGCCCGTTGATATGAAGACGTCATGTATTTTGCCAGGGAGGATCGGGAGGACAGGCTTCAGGGATACACCTCGCGGGGTTCTAATAGAATTGGGACATCTGGCGTTTACGGCCCGCTGAACAACGGCTGCACCGATAATTTTTATAGGGTTGGTTCCATGATGCGCAGACAGGTATTCCGGCTGGTATTTTCAGCGGGCGTCTTGTAAGATATTCGTGTGATCGCATGGCTTATTATGTTAAGGGCATTACCAGAATGAATGATGACTGGAGTGACGAAGAGCTGAAAGCTTTGGTCGAAGCTTATATCGAGATGCAACGCAACGAGCGGGCAGGCCAGATTTTCACAAAAAATCCGTACTACAAGAATCTGGCGCAGACGTTTGGCCGAAGCGAAAAGATATATGAAAATAGCATGCGGAATATTTCGTATGTGCTCTCGCTCATGGGGCGAAGCTGGCTGACGGGTCTCAAGCCGGAAAAAGCGATTGATGCCGGTGTTGCAGGCAGGATCGAGAAATTAGTGGGGGAGATTGAGCGACAAAGGACGTTGCCCATTGCCGCTTTCGAGATTGCGGTGCGTGAGAAAGCCAAGGAAGAAAACCTTGCCGTGCCGGGCGGGAATCCCTATCCCAAATCGAGGCGTGTGCCGGTTACGCAATTTCGACGAAACGCCGCAGTAAAGGCATGGGTTTTACAGCAAGCCGCCGGAATTTGCGAAAGCTGCGAGAAGCCCGCACCCTTTAACGGCGCAGATGGCACACCTTATCTTGAATTGCATTATGTCCGGCAATTGGCGGAGGGCGGGCCTGACACGGTGTCCAATGCGGTTGCCCTGTGCCCTAATTGCCATCGGGAAATACATTATGGTGCCAGCGCCCAGGCATTGCTCGCATGGCTCTATGATAATGTGGCCAGATTGATCCGGGTGTAACGCCGTAACCGCGGGGATGCCGTAAGCAGGGGCGAGCGGTTGTATTCGACTTTTATCGGCTGATGGGATTGATAACGCCATGCGGCGCAATGCGCTTCGCTTATTGTCGCCCTACACTTGGGTTGGGTAAGGTAGAGTTCTTCAGGTCGGCTTAACCAGGGAGACATTTTATGACGATCACGCTTAATCATACTATTGTGCCTGCGCACGACAAGGTCGAATCGGCCAGGTTTTATTCAAGGATATTCGGTTTCAAATATGTCGGCGAGTTTTCCCGATTTATTGTAGTGAAAGTAAACGATACGCTTTCTCTGGATTTCGATACCAACGACAAATACGAGACCCATCACTACGCGTTTAAAGTGCCGGAACAGGAGTTCGATGAGATTTTCGAGCGCTTGAAAGCGGAGAATATCAAGTATGGCAGCGGTCCCTTCGAACCGGAGAATATGCGTATCAATCATAACGACGGCGGGCGGGGCGTCTATTTCCGCGATCCCGGCGGCCATCTCCTGGAAATGCTGACCGTTGACTATAAGATGCCCTGAACGATATATCAGCTGACGTTCGGACAACAGTTAGTACTCATACAGTAGCGGCAGTACGATGAGTGGCGCCAAGTGCAATCTGCCCTTCGTCCTTGCTTCATTTCATAAATCCGCTGTTACTTCGTGAGCCTATAACCATTTACAAAAAGTGGTTTTCGTGCTAGAAATAATCGTGTCAGCCCGCGAAAGTTTGCATATCTGCGGCAGCCGGGGCTGTAAAGCATAATGCAAGGCTGCCGAGCTACGGACGACGCTGGTTGCGCGTATTCCACTTTGCGCATGACCGAGGAGGTTCATATGAAAGCCATACATCCAGTGCTTCTTTCCTTACTGATTGCTGCCAGTTTCTCTTCCCCCGCGGGAGCCGGAGAGCCTAATGTCGCAGTTTTTGGAAATGAGCACTCTAAAGGTAAAATCGATAAGAGTCATACGGGCGGCAATTCGGCGGCAATGCCGAGTGGGGAGTGCCCCCCGAAATCGGCGCATGAAAAAAATGCGCAGCATACCGGATCACAGCATACCGATGCACAACATACCGGAGTGCTAACAGAGTGACGCAGTCATTCATATTCGTGGCAATTCAATAACCGGTTTTGTGGCAGTGCGCCCTTGCATCCGCCATCCGGTGCATGGGCGCTTTTTTTTAACCAGATAATCCATTAGGGCGGGTAGGCTCGCAGAGCCGACTAATGGATTATCTGGATTTATGCCTCATCCAATCTTATTCCATCTCATCCAGCAGTAATCTCGACAGGGAGTTCGCTTTCGTATAAGGTTCATCTCCAGCAAATCCGAGAATCTCGAACCAATACGGGAAGAGTGCGGGGGTGTATTGCGCCATGACACCCGTGTCGCTGCGCGCACGATACGGTGTGTGGAATACCTGGATGTATTGCCGCGTTTCAGGAAAACAATGTGTTCCGATTGGAAATCTTTATGAAAAATAGCCTGTGGATTGCGGGCTTGCTCGGCATTGTTGCGCTTGCCGGCTGCAGCAGCGTGCCGGAAAGGGGGGCGCCAAGGATCACATCCGTCCCCGGCGCGAAGGTAGACCTTGGCAATACCGCGCTGGTGAAGGAAAACCTGTATGCGCAATACAGTGACTGGAAAAATACCAGGTACCGGATGGGCGGCTTAAGCAGGAACGGCATTGATTGCTCCGGTTTTGTTTACGTGACATTCAAATCGAAGCTGGGCGTGGTGCTGCCAAGATCGACGGAGTTCCAGGCGGAGCTGGGCGAGAGCATCGGCAAAAGCCAGTTACGGGCGGGCGACCTCGTTTTTTTCAAGACTGGGGGATCTGGGCGGCATGTTGGGGTTTATCTGGAGGACGGCAAGTTCCTGCATGCGTCCACCAGCCAGGGCGTCATGATTTCCGGATTGGACGAGAACTACTGGAAGTCCGCGTATTGGAAGGCAAAAAGACTGGAAGTCGATGTGCCTTCGTAAATGACGCCCCCTGCCGCTTTATCCTGATAGCTGGCTGGATGCTCCAGGTATGCCACGCTTGTTAACACTTCCCAATTGATCTTGCAAATATGCTCGATGCGCTATTTCCGCGGCCTGCCGGGAATTATTACACTTTTGCATTACCCGTTTTGCCAGACTCGGATAAGGAGTTGTTTTGGCGTAACAAATAAGATTCTTAGTGAATGGCATACAAGTTGCTTGATACAATGTACAGCTTGGTTATCTGACTCTGGGGGAGAATCACAAGTAATGCGGACGCAACATGTCATTAACATAGTCGGAATGACTCTTTTTATGCTGGCAGGATGCCAGGGCACCCCCACCTCCATACCGGTACCGCAAACTTTCGCGGCTCCATTAAAAACGGAGGTGGGAGAAATCACCAAAAAGACGGCGAAGGAGTACTCGGCCTGCGTCTGGTCGAACGCCGAAAAGATGAGGGCGGGTTCGGCTGATTCCCGCCTGGTTGTGGATACCGCGGTGAGTTCATGCAAAAAGGGCGTTCAGCGATTACAGCTGGCATTGGTTGTCGATAAAACAGACCCTCTTTTCGCAAGGTCATATGTGGACACGATAGTGGAAAACGCAAGAACAGAAGCAATGGTGCTTGTTCTTAAAGGCAACGCGAAAGACGCGAAAGATAGGGACGCAAAACAGCGGTAGGCTGACTCGTCTCCGGATGCGTTTGTCGGGGGGCGGTCGATTATTTCTTGCTTGGGTCAGGAGGGTTGGCGGGGTTTGACGGTAAGGACCGGGCAGGAAGCGTGCCTGACGACATATTCCGCGATGCTCCCCAACGTTAAATGATTCCACCCGGTATAGCCATGCGTGCCGAGAATGAGCAGATCGGCGTTGTGTTCGGCGGCGACGCTGACAATGACTTTCCCGGTGCGGCCTTCGACGAAAATCGTCTCGACCTGCATGCCCAGCGACTCTGCCAGCTCATCAAGCGATTCTTTTCCTCTCTGGCGGGTCTTTTCGAGGCTGGCGTCCACCCATTCTTCGAAGCCGGGCGTGTAATAGTAGGGCGAGGGAACCATCCACCCGCTCGGTTCAAACACATGCAGGAGCTTGAGTTCCACTTTGAGTGACTGAGCCATCCATACGGCATAGCGAACCGCGTCCTGGGAGGCTTCTGAGAAATCGGTAGCCAGGATGATCTTGCGTATGAGTGGGTCCATGGGTGCGCTCCTTATTCAGAAAATTTCATGATATCGGCTTACATGTAAAGCCTTTACGTGGATACTCTGTTCGCTGCCAACGATATTTTTTTCTTTATGCAGGCACATTACCTTACACCTGCTTCCCTTTACCCTGTCATTCCCGCGAAAGCGGGAATCCATGGGTTTTCGGTTGCACGAATTCACCTACTCCCGCGAGATGACGGACTGTTGCAGTCAGTGCCTGGATTCCCGCTTTCGCGGGAATGACGAAGCTTTGTAGATGGGTAAAGCGCAGGGTAACCCATCAAAACCGCTGGCGCGACTGCAATTTAGTGAAACACAATGATGGGCTGCGCTCGCTCTACCTATCTTATGGAAATCAAATCGAGGGACATGATTTACCGGTCCGGGATAAACTTCAGGACATTGCCGTTGATGCAATAGCGCTTGAAGCCGGGAGCCGGGCCGTCATTGAATACGTGCCCGAGGTGAATGCCGGAGCTTGCGCTGCGCACTTCGACACGCGCCATTCCATGGGAACCGTCCTGATGCAGGGTCGTGGCGCCTTCAGGCGATTCGAAAAAACTGGGCCAGCCTGTTCCGCTCTCGAATTTGGTATTGCTGAGAAAAAGCGTCGCACCCGTGATGGGGTCGACAAATCTCCCCGGGCGCTTTTCGTCAAGATTGGGCGCGGTGAAGGGAGGCTCGGTGCCTTGCTGGAAGGCAATTTTTTGCTGTTCGGGCGACAGCAATTGGAAGCCCAGCCATTTCCAGAAATTCGACTTCTCGCCGTTATAGCCGGTGTAACGGGTAACCTCTTTGCCATACTTGAACAGCACTACGGTAGGCGCCGCAACCAAGGGCTTTTCCAATTCCCAGCCAGCGGGGGGGTTGGCGCTTATTGTCGCGGCGACGGGAATTTCGGCTTGCCAATGACTCAGTATGTCTTTTTCGAATAGTTTGCAAAATTCGCAATTCTCAACTTCGAACACGATTAATTGTTGAGCGAAATTGAGCTCGCTGTCATCCAGGGTTTTGAGGGGATCGAGGGAGTTAATGGGTTTGGCCGCAATATCGGCGGAAGCGCTATCCTGCGCAACCTCCCGGCTTGATTCGGGATATTTCACTCCGGTGCCGCCAAGCCCGCAGTAACCGCCGGGATTCTTCTTCAGGTAGTTCTGATGATAGTCCTCGGCGGTGATGTAATTTTTCAACGGTAAAATTTCGGTGGTAATCCTGCCAAAGCCGGCAGCATCAAGCGCTCCCTGGTATGCTGCCTGGGTTGCCAGCGCCGTGCTTTTTTGTGCCGGGTCATGATAATAAATGGCGCTGCGGTAATTGCTGCCGATATCGTTACCCTGGCGATCGCCCTGGGTGGGATTATGGCTTTCCCAGAAGTTGCTTAAAATCTCCTGCAGCGTTACCTGGTCCGGATTGAAAGTGACCTTCACCACTTCCGCATGGTTGCGGACGCCGGTTCTGCCGATGCGAAGCGCTCTTTCATGATTCAGGATTTCCTGGTAGCCAACGCCCGGGAGATCGCCGCCCGCATAGCCGCTTTCCACCTCGATCACTCCAGGAATTTCACCCATGCGTTTTTCAGCACCCCAGAAGCAGCCCATGCCCAGGACGATAAAATCTGTTTTCTGACTCTTTGCCACGGTTTTCTCCATTGCGTATGCTCCTTGCGCGATAGCGCGGCACATTTCAGGGCGTCTACAAATCAATCCCGCCGATCGTGGATTCGGGCGAGAGCGCTAATCTATGTGTCTATGTTACTTGCTTTTTGCGACCATGGGAGCAGCTCATTTCGCACGTCAATAAATGGTCAAAAAATATTATCAGATGATATTATGCAGGGAAAGTCTAGCCACGCGTGAAACTCTGCCTCATCAAGACTTGGGAGAGGCGTGCAAGATTGCGGCGCGGCATTTGCGATAAACGAAGGCCCTGCATTTACCGGTATTCGCAAACACTTCTCGCCTCGATGGGTAAATAAACGGTTTTACTATTTGCCTGTATCCGCCTTTATCTGCACGTACCACACGCTATCCATCCCATTTATTGATGTTTCCGCGCTTTGATTCAAAGGCTGGGCGATGCTTGCCATCGTCCGCCCGCCCAGGAGAATAATATCAGCACACCATGTCGCTAACCTGGATTGTCATTCTGCCGTTTGCGGGCAGTCTCTGTGCCGCATTCCTGCCATCCCACGCGCGCAATACCGCAGCCTGGCTGGCAGGCGGAGTTGCACTCGCCTGCGTCGCCCTGACGTTCCAGTTTTACCCGCAGATGATGGGCGGCGCCGTGGTGCGTGACGTGGTCCAGTGGGCGCCGTCGCTGGGCCTCGACTTCACGTTTCGCATGGATGGTTTCGCATGGCTGTTTGCCATGCTGGTGACCGTGATGGGCGCGCTGGTGATCCTGTACGCGCGGTATTACATGGCGCCGCAAGATCCGGTGCCACGTTTTTTCTCTTTTTTCCTGGCCTTCATGGGCGCCATGCTCGGCGTGGTGCTGTCGGGCAACCTGATTCAGCTGGTGGTGTTCTGGGAGTTGACCAGCCTGACCTCATTCATGCTTATCGCATACTGGTATCACCGTGCCGACGCGCGCCGCGGGGCTCGCATGGCGCTGACAGTCACGGCCGGGGGCGGCTTATGCCTGCTCGCGGGCGTGCTGATATTGGGGCGCATCGTGGGCAGTTACGACCTGGATG
This sequence comes from Nitrosospira sp. Nl5, assembly GCF_900102495.1. Lineage (GTDB taxonomy): Bacteria > Pseudomonadota > Gammaproteobacteria > Burkholderiales > Nitrosomonadaceae > Nitrosospira. The sequence continues at coordinate 427,462 of NZ_FMVQ01000001.1, forward strand.
CCGTGCTGGCGTCGGGTGAGCTGGTCCGCGCGCATTCCTGGTATCTGCCGGCGCTGATTCTGATTGCATTGGGAGCGCTGACCAAGAGCGCCCAATTCCCATTTCATTTCTGGCTGCCGCACGCGATGGCGGCGCCAACGCCGGTATCGGTCTATCTGCATTCCGCAACCATGGTCAAGGCGGGGGTGTTCCTGCTGGTGCGGCTCTGGCCCGTGCTTGCCGGCACCGACGCCTGGTTCTGGATCATCGGCAGCGCGGGCCTTTCCTCGCTGGTCCTGGGCGCATACATGGCAATCTTTCAGCGGGACATGAAGGGCGTGCTGGCGTACTCGACCATCAGCCATCTGGGCCTGATTACGCTGCTGCTTGGCCTGAACAGCGCGCTTGCGTTGATCGCCGCCATTTTTCATATTGTGAACCACGCCACGTTCAAGGCGTCGCTGTTCATGGCGGCGGGCATGGTCGACCACGAAACCGGCACGCGCGATCTGTCGCGGCTGAGCGGCCTGTACCGTGCGATGCCTCTGACCGCCACGCTTGCCACCGTGGGGGCCGCGGCGATGGCTGGGGTGCCGTTGCTCAATGGCTTCATCTCGAAAGAGATGTTTTTCACCGAGACGATATTCATCAGCGGCAACTTGATCACGCGCCTCGGTTTGCCCGCCATGGCTGTGATCTGGGGGATATTCAGCGTTGCGTATTCGCTGCGTTTTATCCTGCAAGTATTTTTTGGGCCGTCAGCCCGGGATTTGCCGAGAAATCCGCATGAGCCGCCACGGTGGATGCTGCTGCCCAGCGCGCTGCTGGTGGCGGCCTGCCTGGTGGTTGGCATGGTTCCCGCGAAAACCATAGAGCCATATCTGGACGTGGCATCGCTGTCCGTGCTGGGGGCAGACATGCCCCTCCACAGCCTGGCGGTATGGCATGGCGTAAGTTTGCCGCTGATCATGAGCCTGCTGGCGATGGCTGGCGGCGTCCTGCTGTACCGGGCGCTTGGAAAATATCAGCAGGGCACCGCAGTGGTGCCACTGGTCGACCGGTTCCATCTGGACGGCAAGCGCATTTTTGAATTCCTTCTCGAAAAGCTTGACGTATCGGCCAGAGGGCTGACGCAGTGGCTGTCGACAGAGCGCCTGCAAGTGCAGTTGCTGCTTCTGATTTGTGCGGCATTCGCGAGCGCGCTGATACCGTTATCGCATGGAGGGCTTCCTGAGGGCGACATGTCCGTGGCGGCAATCGATCCGGCCTTCGCCATGATGTGGCTGGTTGGCGCGGTTTGCGCGATCGCCGCCGCAGCCCAGGCCAAGTATCACCGTCTGGCGGCATTGAGCCTGTCGGGCGCGGCGGGACTGGCTACCTGCATGACGTTCGTCTGGTTTTCAGCGCCCGATCTTGCGCTGACGCAACTCGTGGTGGAGGTGGTGACGCTCGTGTTGATCCTGCTTGGGTTGCGTTGGCTTCCACCGCGTTATAAATCTATCGACGACGATGCGCGTTCGCTTGGGGCGCGTATCCGCGCCAGAAGCCGGCGGCTGCGAGACCTGGGGCTGGCGATTGTTGCCGGCGCCGGAATGACCATACTCAGCTTTGCGGTGCTGACGCGGCAGGCCGGGGAGGGCATTTCGCCGTTCTTCATCGAGAATTCCCTGCTGTTGGCCGGCGGCGCCAATGTGATCAATGTGATCCTGGTCGATTTTCGCGGTTTCGATACGCTGGGCGAGATTACTGTGCTGGGCATCGTGGCGCTGACCGTGTTCGCGCTTTTGCGACGGTTCCGCCCCGCGCCCGAGAGCATGGGATTGACGCCCCAGCAGCAAGAGCAGGATGCGCAAACCGGCCGCTCGCCGCCCGACCCGCACGCGTTGCTGCCAGTTGGACCGATGATGCTGCCGGCGGTGATCGTGCAACTGCTGCTGCCGGTTGCGGGCATGGTAGCGGTCTTTTTTCTGCTGCGCGGGCACAATGAACCCGGAGGCGGATTTGTCGCCGGGCTGATCGTGACGACGGCGGTTATCCTGCAATACCTGGTAGGCGGTACGGCCTGGGCGGAATCGCGCACCCGCATTCATCCACAGTACTGGATCGCCCTGGGGCTGTTATGCGCGGCGGGGGCAGGCGTGTCGGCATGGCTGGCGCCACGGCAGTTTCTGTCGGCCCTGACGTGGCACACGACGCTGCCGGTGATCGGCGAGTTGCACCTTTCCACCGTGCTGCTGTTCGATCTGGGCGTATTTCTTTTAGTGGTCGGCGCAGCGGTGCTGATCCTGGTGGCGCTGGCGCACCAATCACGACGCGGACATCGCAAGGCAGCTCCTACCCACGTAGAACCAAAATACGAGGTGGCGCCAGGCGAAATGCCATCCACACCGGCCACGGCCTACGCTCTGGTTCAGCCCAACAAGGGGGATTGATGGAAGTTGTCTACGCACTGGCTATTGGAGTGTTGACCGGATCGGGTGTGTGGCTGCTGCTGCGGCCACGCACCTTTCAGGTCATCATGGGCCTCTCTCTGCTATCGTACGCGGTCAATCTGTTCATTTTCGGGATGGGACGATTGACGGTTGGAAGCGCACCCATTATCGACGCTATCAAGCAAACCGATCCATCTCTTTACGACGATCCTGTACCGCAGGCGCTGGTGCTGACGGCAATCGTGATCGGCTTCGCCACCACCGCGCTGTTTCTGGTCGTGCTGCTGGCTTCTCGCGGCTTGACAGGTACCGATCATGTCGACGGTGAAGATTCCGAACCATGAGCAACTGGTTGCAACATCTTCCCATATTCCCGGTCGTCATCCCTTTGGTGGCGGGCGCGGCGATGTTGCTGTTCGCCGACGCCCGGCGCACGGAACGTACCGTTATTGCCCTTTTTGCCACGCTGGCAAATCTGGCGGCAGCGGCTGCGCTGGTCTATATGGCAAGCGAAGGGATGCCGGAGGTCTGGCCGGGCGGGATTGCGGTCTACCTGCTGGGTGGCTGGCAGGCGCCATTCGGCATCGTGCTGGTGGTGGACCGGTTGGCGGCGGTGATGCTGATGCTGAACGCGGTGCTGGCGTTGACATCGCTGGTGTATGCGCTGGCACGCTGGAAACGGATGGGGCCGCATTTTCAATCGCTATTCCAGTTCCTGGTCATGGGAATAAATGGCGCATTCCTGACCGGCGATCTATTCAATCTGTTCGTATTTGTCGAAGTGTTGCTCGCGGCATCCTATGGGCTCGTGCTGCATGGGCTTGGCGAACCCCGGGTCAAGGCGGGGCTGCACTACATTGCCGTCAATCTGGCGGGATCGTTTGTTTTCCTGATCGGAGTTTCATTGATTTATGGCGTGAGCGGTACGCTGAACATGGCTGATCTCGCCGCTCGGGTGCCAGCGCTGGATGACGGCGACCGTATTCTGTTCGAAACGGGAGCCGCGATCCTGGGCGTGGCGTTTCTGCTCAAGGCGGGAGCGTGGCCATTGAACTTCTGGTTGTCCTCCGCTTATAGCGCCGCGGCTCCACCTGTGGCGGCCGTATTCTCGATCATGACCAAGGTCGGAATTTATGCGCTGTTGCGGCTGGGGTCGCTGCTGTCCGACTCATCCGCAGCGGGTGCGCCGGCTCCATTCAATGACGGGTGGCTGTTCGGCATCGGCCTGGCCACGCTTGCGCTGGGTGCCGCCGGCATGCTGAGCGCGCAGCAACCGCAACGGCTGGCCGCGTATTGTGTCATTGCATCATCCGGTACGTTGCTGGCGGCGCTCGGGCTGGGCGGCGCCGGGATGAAGAGCGCGGCGTTGTTTTACCTGGTCAGCTCGGTTCTGGCTACCGGCGCTTTTTTCATGCTGAGCGAAATGATTGAGCGTACGGAGCGGTTCGGCGAAAACGTGCTGGCGATCACGTTTGAATCATTTGGTCTCGAAGACCCGCTCGATCCCAGCCTTCCTGACGACGTCGTGGGAACTGTCATCCCCGCGGCCATGGCATTTCTGGGCCTGAGTTTCATCGCTTGCGCCCTCCTGGTGACGGGTTTGCCGCCGCTATCGGGCTTCGTCGCCAAATTCATGATTCTTTCGGCATCGCTCGGTACCGCGCCGCTTGAGACGCTGCCCATATCGGTATGGATGCTGTGGGCGGCGATACTGGGATCAAGCCTGACCGCCGTCATCGCCCTGGGTAAAATGGGAGGACGATTATTCTGGAGCTCGGAGGACATCGTGACACCGCGGCTGCATCTTATCGAGGCGGCGCCGGTCGCCGTATTGCTGCTGCTGAGCGTGGCGCTGGCGGTAGGGGCTGGCCCGGCTGCGGATTATCTGGTTCTCGCGGGGCATTCGCTGTCTTCGCCACAAACATACATCGAGGCGGTATTGGGGAGTGCGCTTTCGCCGCCTCCGTCAACCGGAATTGAGGGAAATTGGGGGAATTGAGCGATGAAGCGCTGGCCATCCGTAACGCTGTTTACCGTTACCTTGTTTGTCTTATGGCTCCTGCTCAACAATACGCTGGCGCCTGGGCAGTTGCTGCTGGGCCTGGTGCTGACGGTCGCGGCCGCACTTGCCACCGCCGCGATACGGCCATTACGCGCCCGTCCCCACCATCTGCCGGTGGCGATCAGGCTGTTTTTCGTTGTGCTGCTTGATATCGCCCGCTCCAATATCGCCGTGGCGGACGTTATCCTGGGGCCTGCAAAACGGCGCTTCAATTCGGGCTTCATGAAAATTCCCATTGATTTGCGTGATCCGTACGGGCTCGCGGCGCTGGCCTGTATAATCACTTCGACGCCGGGAACGGTCTGGGCCGGGCTTACGCCTGATGGAAGCACGCTGACTATCCATGTGCTGGATCTGCAGGACGAGGAAACCTGGGTCCGCACCATCAAGGACCGCTACGAACATCCGTTGATAGAGATTTTCGAATGACTACACTGTTACCCTGGGCGGTGTCCTTTGCGCTGATCGCCCTCGCAATCGCCATGCTATGCGCGGCACTCCGGTTGTTGCGTGGACCGGCAGCGGAAGATCGCGTGTTGGCACTTGACACGCTATATGTCAATTGCATGATAGTGACGCTGACGCTGGGCATCCAGTATGGCTCCAGAGTCTATTTTGACATTGCCCTGCTGATTGCATTGTTCGGTTTCGTCGGTTCGGCCGCAATGGCGAAATTCCTGTTGCGTGGAGAGGTGATCGAGCCATGACATTGGTCGATATTCCCTTCTGGGCAGATCTGCTGGCGTCATTGCTGCTGGTGCTGGGTAGCATATTGGCGCTGATCGGTTCGTCCGGCTTGCTGCGGCTGCCTGATTTGTTTGCGCGACTACATGGGCCGACGATGGGCAATACGCTCGGCCTGGGTTGCGTGCTGCTGGCGTCGATAGTGATTGCTTCTGTAGCGGCCGACCGCCTTGTGTTTCAGGAGCTGCTGATCGCGCTGTTTGTGGTGGCAACGTCTCCCGTGACAGCGATGCTGCTGATGCGGGCTGGAATATACCGCAGGCGCGCGGATGGCGACAAGAAAGCGATGCCCCGGCCGGAGGAAAACGCCTAGGAATCCGGTCCCTGAGCTTTGCATGTGTTGTGAAGTCATGCCGAGCTAACCTGGTTAAACACCTCCAACCCCGGCCCACCGAAATATTACCGGCCTTATACCCTGACCGCTATGCTGCCATCAAACGCACTACTATCCATTACGCAACGCCTTGCCCTTGAACTCGCTGCCCAGCCTGCACAGGTCGCCGCCGCCATTGCCCTGCTCGATGAAGGTGCGACGGTGCCGTTTATCGCCCGTTACCGCAAGGAGGCGACGGGCGGGCTGGACGACATTCAGCTGCGCTTACTGGAAGAACGGCTGACCTATCTGCGCGAATTGGAGGACAGGCGCGCGGCAATCATTGCCTCCATCGAAGAGCAGGGCAAAATGACACCAGCCCTGCTGGCTTCGATCACGCAGGCGGAAGACAAGACGCGGCTGGAAGACCTGTACCTGCCCTTCAGGAAAAAGCGCCGCACCAAGGCGCAGGTCGCGCTGGAAGCGGGGTTGCAGCCCCTGGCGGATGCGCTGCTGGCCAACCCGATGCTGCAACCCGAGGAGGAGGCCGTCAAGTATCTCAGGCCTGCTTTCACTACCGATCAGGGCGACAACCCCGGTGTGGAAGACGCCAAGGCCGCGCTTGAGGGCGCGCGGCAAATCCTGATGGAGCATTTTGCCGAAGACGCGACGCTGCTTCAGTGGCTGCGTGAATACCTGCTGGCACATGGCGCGGTGGAGTCAAGGATCATCAAGGGCAAGGAAGAGACGGGGGCAAAGTTTGCCGATTATTTCGACTATGCCGAAACGATTAGCACTGTTCCCTCGCACCGCGCCCTGGCGATGCTGCGCGGCCGCCGCGAAGAAATCCTGCATGTCGGCTTGCGGCTCGATTCCGAAGCGGAAAAACCCAAATGGGACGCGCCGCTCAACCCCTGCGAGACACGTATTGCCGCCCACTTTCGGATCAAGGATCAGGGCAGGCCGGCTGACGCCTGGCTCAGCGATACTGTGCGCTGGACCTGGCGGGTAAAAAGTTTCCCGCACCTGGAGAATGAATTGATGACCGAACTGCGCAAGCGCGCCGAAACCGAGGCCATCAAGGTTTTTGCGCGCAACCTGAAAGCGCTGCTGCTGGCTGCTCCCGCCGGTCCACGTGTCACGATGGGCCTTGATCCCGGCCTCCGTACGGGTGTGAAGGTTGCGGTGGTGGACGCGACCGGCAAGGTGATGGAAACCGCCGTTATTTATCCTCACCAGCCCAGGAACGATTGGAGCGGTTCACTTCGTATTCTGGAAAAACTGGCGGAGAAACACGGTGTGTCGCTGATTTCCATCGGCAACGGCACCGCCTCGCGCGAAACCGACAAGCTGGCAAGAGACTTGATCAAGTCGCGCCCCGACCTCAAGCTGACGTCGATCGTGGTGTCGGAAGCGGGTGCCTCGGTCTATTCCGCCTCCGAGTTCGCCTCGCGCGAATTGCCCGATATGGACGTGTCGCTGCGCGGTGCGGTATCCATCGCACGGCGATTGCAAGACCCGCTGGCGGAATTGGTGAAGGTCGATCCCAAGTCCATCGGCGTCGGCCAATACCAGCACGACGTTGCGCAGACCCAGCTCGCGCGCTCGCTCGATGCCGTGGTGGAGGATTGCGTCAACGCCGTCGGCGTGGATGTCAACATGGCCTCGCCGCTCTTGCTGGAGCGGGTTTCCGGGCTCAACAGCACAGTAGCGCAAAGCATCGTCGCCTATCGCGACGCGAAGGGCATATTCACCTCCCGCGCTGCCTTGCGCCAGGTGCCGCGCCTGGGTGACAAAACATTCGAGCAGGCGGCGGGGTTCCTGCGCATCATGAACGGGGACAATCCGCTGGATGCTTCCGCAGTGCATCCCGAGTCATATCCGCTCGTGGAGAAAATCATCGCCGACCTCAAGCAGGATATCAAGTCGGTTATCGGCAACAGCCAGCTATTGAAGTCGCTCGATCCGGCAAAGTACGCGGACGACAAATACGGCATACCCACCATCAGCGATATCCTGGGCGAACTGGAGAAGCCGGGGCGCGACCCGCGCCCCGAATTCACCACCGCGACCTTCAAGGAGGGCGTGAACGAGATGAAGGACCTGCGCCCGGATATGATCCTCGAAGGGGTAGTGACTAACGTCGCCGCATTCGGCGCCTTCGTCGATATCGGCGTTCACCAGGATGGGCTGGTGCATATCTCCGCGCTCGCCGACAAGTTCGTGAAAGACCCGCATACCGTAGTCAAGGTAGGGCAGGTAGTGAAGGTCAAGGTGGTGGAGGTTGATGAGAAGCGAAAGCGTATTGCGCTCACCATGCGGTTGGCGGATGCGGCAGGACAGCGAGAGCAGCGGCAGCGGGAGAACAAGCCTGAGCAGCGTGGCGAATCGAGGGGAAAGGAACCTTCACTTCGGACCCAGCTGCAGCAAAAACAAAAACGGGAAGCTGAGCCAGAAAATGCGATGGCTGCCGCTTTTGCAAGGTTAAAAGGTTGATTCGAGGATCAATCGAGTTTGACCCTATTGGTTTTGGTTCTATTGCAGTAGGAGAAGCAGATGAGTTGGGTTTACCTCATTCTCGCCGGGCTGTTCGAGATTGGCTGGCCGGTGGGGCTGAAGATGGCCCAAGAGCCGGAGACGCGCTGGTCTGGACTCGCGGTAGCTATCGGGTTCATGTGTATCAGCGGTTTCTTGCTATGGCTTGCACAGCGTAACATCCCCATTGGAACCGCTTATGCGGTCTGGACAGGTATTGGCGCTGCAGGAACGTTCCTGGTTGGGGTGCTGCATTACGGCGACCCGGCGTCCTTTGCCAGATACATGGGTATCGCGTTGATAATCGCGGGCGTCGTGACGCTCAAACTAGCGCACTAGCCTTCAATTCAACTTGCAATTCCGCGCCTATAGAGGTTGCAGAGGAAACCGCAAAAACAGTGGATCAATGGGGTCAAACAGTGGATCAATGGGGTCAGACTCGATTGATGCGAGTTGTTTGGGCTATCTCTGCCATCTCAAGCTCTCAAAAAGCACCCTATCATCTGATATCAATCGGATATCAATCGAGTCTGACCCCATTGAGCCAATTCGTTGGTGTAGCTATATATGCCCGACCCCGGAGAGGCTTCATTCAAAGTGATCTCATGGGATATGCTTGGGGCAGCGGGACTGCACCATTCGGCGAATGAAGCTGCCGACGTGATGTCTCCTGGAGATCCGAACGAAACCGCGGGGGCGCATTGCCTGGTTGTGAGCAAGTATTTGATAGAGTAGGCGGCAAACTCAATGTGCTATTGGAAACATATTTACATGACCGAAATGTACTACACTGCAAGTCAAGTCATCCTTGGCATGGGCTTGAGGAATAGGTTTGAGACAGTTGCAGCATCTCTTTGGAAAGCCGTTTTGGCAATAGTCCAAAGGCTGTCGGGGAAGAATTATGCTTCTGATATCACTGAGGTACGGAGGATAGCGGGTATGCTGAAGGGGACGCCCATTCGTCCGTCTTGTGCCTCCAATGATCGTCGGTGAGCACGCCTACCGACACTGACGCGGGGAAAACCTCAGCCTCGGCCTCGGGCGCGTGGGCGCCGCTCAGGTTGCCGGTTTTCCGGCTCTTCTGGCTTGCGTCGCTTGGTTCCAACATCGGTACCTGGATCAACGGGACGGCCTCCGGCTGGGTAATGACCGAACTGTCCCCCTCGCCGGTAATGGTGTCCCTGGTACAGGCAGCGGCATCGTTGCCGCTTGTTCTGTTCGCTTTAGGGGCGGGCGCGTTCGCGGATATTATTGATCGCCGCCGCTACCTCATGGCTACGCAAATATGGCTCCTGCTGTCAGCTGCGGCGTTGGCTTTCCTTGCGGCAACCGACAGGCTTGATGCCTGGAATCTCCTTATTCTCACGTTCGCGCTGGGTTCAGGTGCCGCAATGGCGATGCCGGCACTAAGCGCGGTGATTGCCGAGCTGGTGCCCGGAAAGTTGTTGCCTCAGGCCGTTTCGCTCGGTTCGCTATCGATGAACCTGGCACGCTCGATCGGTCCCGCGCTCGGCGGGCTGCTGCTGGCGCAATTTGGCGCCTGGGTTGCCTATACCCTGAATGCGGTCTCGTTTCTCGGCATGTTCCTGATGCTATGGTACTGGCAGCGGCAACCAAGCGAGAATGTATTGCCGCCTGAGCGCTTCATGCAGGCATTGCGCGCCGGGCTGCGCTACGCGCGGCTGGCATCGCAGTTTCGCGCGGTGCTGATTCGGGCGACCGCTTTCATCCTGTTCGCAATGTCTACCTGGGCGCTTCTCCCCTTGATCGCACGACATGAGCTTGCGGGCAATTCGGGTACTTACGGGCTTCTGCTGACTTTTGTCGGTATCGGCGCCGTGGCCGCCGCGGTTCTTTTGCCGCGGTTACGGGCTTACACCACGCCGGATAGCCTGGTACTCGGGGCGACCATCATCTACGCGGCCACGACTTTATGTCTTGCAGCGCTAAATAGCGAAATCATGGCATATGGGGTGATGACTATTTGCGGTGCAGCCTGGATCAGCGTTCTATCGACGCTTCAGCTGGCTGCCCAGATCTCGGTCCCCGCCTGGGTTCGCGGGCGCGCGTTGTCCCTTTATCTCATGGTATTCGCTGCCGGCATGACTTTCGGCAGCCTGCTGTGGGGGTGGATTGCTGCCCAGGCCGGAACTCCCGCCGCGCTGGCTATCTCAGCCGTAGCGGCCATATTGGCCGCATTGGCTGTTCGCGGCTTCAGCCTCGGGAAGTACGAAGCGCCCGATCTCTCCCCATCCAATCACTGGCCCCATCCCTCCTCAGTGGAAGAATTGGAAAAGGATCGGGGGCCCGTGCTGGTGACAATAGAGTACGAGATTGCGCTGGATCAACGCGAAGCATTTCTGAATGCGATACGGTTGCTCGGTACTGTACGCCGGCGAGATGGGGCATTTGCCTGGGGCATCTTCGAGGACATCTCGGCACCGGGCCGATATATCGAGTTATTCCAGCATGACTCATGGCTCGATCACCTGCGCCAGCATACTCGCGTCACGCGGGAAGATCAGCGCGTTCAGGAGAACGTGGAACGCTTCCACATTGGCGTCAGTGCGCCCAAAGTCTCCCATTTCGTCGGCGGGGCGCCGGCAGCATTTTCCTTATACAACCCGACGGTAACAGGCTCATGATAGGGATAGCTGTACTCGCCGGCTGAGGCACATCGTCCTCGCAGCCCGGAAAGTTGATTCAAGATTCAATCGAGTCTGACCCTATTGGTTCTGCACAGCCCGGAAAGGTGATTCAAGATCCAATCGAGTCTGACCCTATTGGTTCCAACCCTATTGGTTCCAGAATATCGGCCCACAGGCAAGTTTCTACAAAAGCCGGCGAATAATTTCCTTCGATATTGGTTCATCGGGAAAGCGGGCGATAAGCTCATTCAATTCGCTCAGCAGAGCATCTCGCCGCGGCAGGTCGTCCTCCGCCTTGGCGTGGTTGAGGGTGTTGAAGAGGCCCTTGGCCAGTTGTTCCCGCACCGCCGCGTCATCCGGATACTGCGCCGCCAGCGCCCGCAGCGCTTCCAGCAGGGCATCGCGCCGCGGCAGGTCGTCCTCCGCCTTGGCGTCGCTGAGGGTGTTGAAGAGGCCCATAGCCAGTTGTTCCCGGACCGCCGCCTCATCCGGATACTGCGCCGCCAGCGCCCGCAGCGCTTCCAGCAGGGCATCGCGCCGCGGCAGGTCTTCCTCCGCCTTGGCGTCGCTGAGGGTGTTGAAGAGGCCCATGGCCAGTGGTTCCCGCACCGCCGCGTCATCCGGATATTGCGCCGCCAGCGCCCGCAGCGCTTCCAGCAGGGCATCGCGCCGCGGCAGGTCGTCCTCCGCCTTGGCGTGGTTGAGGGTGTTGAAGAGGCCCTTGGCCAGTTGTTCCCGCACCGCCGCGTCATCCGGATACTGCGCCGCCAGCGCCCGCAGCGCTTCCAGCAGGGCA
>NZ_FMVQ01000020.1 GCF_900102495.1 Nitrosospira sp. Nl5
AACGGATGCATGCCAGCCGCAGTGCTTATCGATCCCGCTTCGGGCATGCGGATGAGGATCATGATGCCGATGTTGCCCATGATGCCCATGCCCATGCCCATCCGTTCCCGCGCAGTCATACGTTTAGGTTTTTAACGCGCCATCCCTACTCGATCGCCATCGGATTGGTGGCCGCGTTGGCAGTGGTGCCGCGCGGGTCATTGAGCAAAGCGGCGAAAGGCGGTATCGCTCTCACGGCGGGCGTGCTGGGCAGCAAGACCAAGGCGTTAATCATGCGGCAAGTGCTACCCTCCATGGGGTATTTATTGCGGTCGCATCGTCTGCGGTCACGCAAGCCGCCTTCATGACGCCGCTATCCGAAACGAAAATTGGCATTTAAACAAACGCGTCAGGAAAATGAAGAATGATTCCAGGAATATATTTGTCTTTCAGACTTTTCTCCGGGAGATTATCATGGGTAAATATTTTCTAGCTTGGATTTTAGGCGTACCCGCAACTGTTTTAATAATCATCTATCTTTTAATGAATTAAGTGATTCCGATCCATATGCTCATTAGCAGGGCAGAGAACAAAGCGAAACCGCGAGAAGGAAAAACTGAAGTGGAAAGGAAAAAATGCCTGGTAAAACCGGAACAAATTCTTTCTGGAGCATAGCAACAAGAAAAGGAAAACATCGTGAACTGCGTCTCAATATTGAAAAACAAAACGGTGCAATTAGTTCTCATATCAACCGCGCAAATTTTCGGGATTTCGTATCCGGTTCATGCTGAAACCCCTACGGAATCCAAGTCACAAGCAATAGCACCTCCTTGGGAATTATATGACACCGATAAGGATGACTACATAAGCACCGAGGAAGCCGCGGCGCAGAAAATGCCATCTGAAACTTTTGAAGCCCTGGACATTGATCGGGACGGTAGATTAAACAAGGACGAGTTCAGCAAAGCACCCCCAGTCACCGGGACTGGACGCTAGCAATGGCCTGACGGGAGGGGAGAGGGTAGATCAAAAGATACTGGCGGTACGAGTAACCAGCACGATTTTGTATATACGCGCGTGATGGCATTTCCGCTACAATTACGCGCATGAATTCCACTAATGTAACAGTGGCGTTAAATGACGCCACAAATGACGCAAGGGAGGTAAGCAGCGGTAGCATTTTCCTGGTGGGCATGATGGGCGCGGGGAAAACGACTATCGGCAAACTTCTCGCCAACTTTCTGAATAAAACATTTTTAGACTCGGATCGCGAAATTCAAAAACGGACCGGGGTCAGCATACCGGTAATTTTTGAAATTGAAGGAGAAGCAGGTTTTCGCAAGCGTGAAACAGAAATGTTATTGGAACTTGTGAAAAGCAAAAATATCGTACTTGCCACGGGAGGCGGCGCAGTGATAAGCACCGAGAACCGTAAGCTATTGAAGCACAGTGGCACCGTGGTATATCTCCGCGCAACAGTTGATGATTTATGGCGGCGCACCCGGCAGGACAAAAACCGTCCATTGCTTCAAACCTCGGATCCGCGCAGAAAACTGACTGAGCTCTATAATCAGCGTGATCCACTTTATCTTGAAACGGCGCATATTGTGGTCGAGAGCGGGAAACGGAGCGCACGTTATTTAGCACAATTGTTAGCTCAACAATTGGTTTGCTCTGATTTGAGAATAAAATGAAAAGCTGTCCGGCAGCCTGCCGGATTCAGGTTTAAGGAACCAAAGCGGAAAAGTGCGCGGATGAGGCCAAATTTAGAGGTTTAGAGGTATTTAGGCACACTTTCCCCCTTACTCGTCCATTGGCGCCTGACCTGGAAACAGCACGTCGGTAAAACCGAAAGTACGGAAATCCGTGATCCGCATAGGGTAGAGAATTCCTTGCAAGTGATCGCACTCGTGTTGGACCACGCGGGAATGAAACCCTTCCACGGTACGATCTATAGGTCTACCGTACTGATCCGAACCCCGATAACGCAGCTTGGCAAAACGCGGCACCATGCCACGCATGCCCGGAACGCTGAGACAACCCTCCCAGTCCTGCTCCGTTTCCTGTGTAAGAGGAGTTAGCTCCGGATTCACCAGCACCGTATAAGGCACCTCCTCCGCATCGGGATAACGTGGATTGCGTTTCACACCGAATATCACAACCTGAAGGCCGGCTCCTATCTGGGGGGCGGCCAGGCCGGCACCGTCCAGCGCTTCCATCGTTTCATGCATATCCTGAATCAAGGTGTCGAGCTCGGGCGTACCGAATTTCTTCACCTTCTGGGCCAATTCCAGCAAGCGGGGATCGCCCATTTTCAATACCGGCCTAATCGCCATTTAGCTGTACCACACGTTCGAGAATATTCCTCACTCTAACCATCGCTTTTTCCAGTACAGCATGGGCATCTTCCAGGTGGATGGCATGAGCGCTTGTTTCACGACCAGCTGCGTAGTTTGCCACTACCGCGACGGCGGCGTAGCATAGGCCCAATTCTTTAGCCAGTGCCGCTTCCGGCATACCGGTCATCCCCACCATGTCTGTGCCGTCCCGCTCCAGCCGGTTGATCTCCGCTGCGGTTTCCAGGCGCGGCCCCTGCGTCGCGCCATAGACACCGCCGTTTATGACGTTCTCACCCACCTGTTTTGCCGCTTCCAGCAGGCATTTTCGCGTTATCTGGCAATATGGTTCTGTAAAATCAGTATGGGTAACCGGACTGTCTATGCCTTCGTAATAAGTATACTTGCGGCCATGGGTGTAATCAATGATCTGGTCAGGAATAGCAATCATGCCGGGGGTGAAATCGGCACGAATCCCACCCACGGACGCGACCGATATGACCCGTGTAGGGTCCAGTGACTGCAGGGCCCACAAGTTGGCGCGATAATTTACCGTATGTGGCGGAATAGTATGGCCGTATCCGTGGCGCGCAAGGAACACAACTTCATTGTCATTGATTTTGCCAAAAGTCAGCGGACCAGATGGCTCTCCGTAGGGCGTTCTCATAAGTTGCCGATGCGATATTTCAAGGCATGCGAGCTGCGTCATACCGGTGCCGCCGATGATTGCAAGCATATTATTCAGTCAAAAAATTGGGTATAGAGAAAATACAGGCTTAATCTTTCACTGCGTAAATCGCCGGTAAATTACGCCATGCGCCGTGTATATCCATCCCGAAACCAAACGCATAGCGATCCGGTAACACGACGCCAACAAAATTCGCGCTAATCGGCTTCGGCCTGCCGATATCCTTTTCGGCAAAAACCGCACTGTAAAAGGCGGCCGCACCTTGTTTCACGACCCAGTCCCGAATTGCCGCAAGCGTAATCCCCTCGTCAAGAACATCATCCAGCACCAGGACCACCCTGTCCCTGACGTCTTCATGAGGCGCGACCTTCCAATTAATTTTGCCACCCCGGATTTCATTATTGTAGCGGCTGACGTGGAGATAATCGAAATTAAGCGGAAATTCGAGTAGCGGGAGCAACTGTCCTGTAAATACCACGGCCCCGCCCATTACGCTTAGTACCAGGGGATACTGGTCGGATAGCTCCGTCGTAATATCCACCGCCATGCGTTTGACGGTGTGTGATACGGCGGCAGGAGAGAATATCTGCTCTGCTGTGCCGAGTATTCTCTTTGCCTCTTCGGACGAAAGCATCAATAAAATTCAGGCAATAGTCACAGAGGAAACCCAATGAATGGCTAATCAGGAAGAGCGCGATAATCTTGACGGAGTCCGATAACCTTGAGCACCGAGGTAGTCGGCAAATTCCTGACCCACTTCAGGATGTCCAAGCGCCAGCGCGATAGTCGCCTTGAGATAGCCTATCTTGGTTCCACAATCGTACCGGGTTCCAGAAAATTCGTAAGCGAGCGCCCGCTCTTCCTGCAACAGCGAGGCGATGCCGTCGGTCAATTGAATTTCTCCGCCCGCACCCGGCTTGACATTCTCCAGATGCTCAAAAATTTTCGGGGTAAGAATGTAGCGGCCTACCACTCCCAGGGTCGATGGCGCATTTTTGGGCTCGGGTTTTTCCACCATGCCTGTGATGGGATGCAGCCCATTCATTCCCGGTCCGCATTTTACAATGCCGTAATTTACCGTCTCCGCCGGCTCGACATTCTGTACTGCCAGTATCGAACAGCCGTTTTGTTCATATACCTTCGTCATCTGCTGCATGATCGGCTCATCGCCTGCCAGCAAATCGTCCGCCAGAAGCACCGCGAACGGTTCATTGCCTACCGCTGGACGTGCGCATAATACGGCGTGACCCAGGCCCAACGCTTCAGACTGCCGGATATAGATACAGGGAATGTTTTTTGGCAGAATACTTCGCAACATTTCAAGGATATCGTTCTTACCGCGTGCCTCCAACTCCCTTTCCATTTCGTAAGCCTTATCAAAATGGTCTTCGATGGCGCGCTTGTTGCGCCCCGTAATGAAAATCATTTCAGTGATGCCCGCTGCGATAGCTTCTTCCACGGCATACTGGATCAGCGGCTTATCCACGATAGGCATCATTTCCTTGGGGCTGGCCTTGGTAGCGGGCAGAAAACGGGTACCCATCCCTGCGACGGGAAAAACAGCTTTGGTTATCTTTGGCATAAGCACACTCTGTTTAAAGATTCCGGGAAGTGGAGTGTAAACCACCTTGCGAATCTTGCAATAATTGTAACAGTCCTGCCTCATCAAGGATGGCTATCCCCAGTTCAACGGCCCTGTGATATTTGCTACCGGCATCAGTGCCGGCCACCACGTAGTCCGTCCTTTTTGAAACGCTTCCCGCCACTTTTCCTCCCAGGGCTTCAATCTTCTCCCTGGCGTCTTCCCGGGTCAGATTCATCAAGGTTCCTGTCAGCACAAAAGTTTTACCACTGAGCCTACTGAGACCGGCACTTGAGTCGGCTTTTGCCTGCTGCGTGCCTGCGCCCTCTTCCCATCGCACTCCACCAGCACGCAATTGCTCGATGACTTCGCGATTATGTCCCTCGGCAAAAAAGCTGGCGATACTCTGGGCTACTACCGGGCCGATATCGGGCACCTGCTGCAAGTCTTCTGCATCCGCCTCCATCAATCGATCAAGTGCGCCAAAATACCGCGCCAGATCTTTGGCAGTCGTCTCGCCCACGTTGCGGATACCTAGCGCATAAATGAAGCGTGCCAGCGTGGTGTTTTTGCTTTTCTGGATAGCACCTATGACGTTACCTGCGGATTTTTCCGCCATTCTTCCCAGGGTGGCAAGCGCGGTGATGCCAAGCTTGTACAGGTCCGCAGGTGTTCTGATAATGGCATTATCCACCAGTTGTTCCACCAGTTTATGTCCCACGCCATCGATATTCATCGCACGGCGCGAGGCAAAATGCAGGATTGCCTGCTTCCGCTGCGCCGGACAGAAAAGCCCGCCAGTACAGCGTGTCACCGCCTCGCCGGGCAAGCGCACTGCTTTGGCCCCACACACCGGACAATGCTCAGGCATGATGAAGAACTTGGCGTGCGGCGGCCGTTTCTCCTTCTGTACAGCCACCACTTCGGGAATCACGTCACCCGCCCGTCGCACTGCCACGGTGTCCCCGATCATTACGTCCTTGCGCCTGATTTCATCTTCGTTGTGCAGTGTCGCATTCGTCACCGTAACCCCGCCCACGAATACTGGTTTCAGCCGCGCAACCGGAGTCAATGTGCCGGTTCTTCCCACCTGCACATCGATTCCCAGCAATTCGGTTACAGCTTCCTGCGCTGGAAATTTGTGTGCCACGGCAAATCGGGGAGCGCGGGAAACAAATCCGAGCTTCTCCTGCTGCGCCAGATCATTGACCTTATACACGGTGCCATCTATGTCGTAAGGCAAGCGTTCACGCAATTCCTCTATCTCGCGGTGATATTCCAGCAGTGCTGTTGCACCGCTCACCACATTGCGCTCGCGTGCCACCGGAAAACGTAGCGATGCAAGATAATCCATCACGCGGCTATGCTTATCACGCGGCACATTTCCACCCTCACAAGCGCCGATGCCGTACGCGAGGAACGTAAGCCTGCGGGTAGCGGTATTGCCGGGATCAAGCTGCCGCAGCGAACCGGCTGCGGCATTGCGCGGATTGATGAACTCCTTTTCGTTTTTCTCCCGCTGTTGCCGGTTAAGCTTCTCAAAGTCCGCTTTCAGCATCAGCACTTCGCCTCGCACCTCCATAAAGACGGGGCTCCGTGCGCTATAACCATCGGCTTGCAACTGTAAGGGAATCGATCTAATGGTACGCAAATTCAACGTGACGTCCTCGCCGATATAGCCGTCACCACGCGTTGCGCCCGTGATGAATATGCCTCCTTCATAACAGAGACTAACGGCAAGACCATCAAATTTGGGCTCCACCGCATATTCCACGCTGTCCACCCCCAGCGTCTGGCGAACCCTCCGGTCGAATGCGTCCACCTCAGCTGCCTTGAATGCGTTTCCGAGGGAGAGCATTGGCATACGATGAACAATTTGTGAAAATGCTTTGAGCGGGGCGGCGCCTATACGCTGGGTAGGAGAATCAGGCGTAATGAGCTGAGGATAATGTTGCTCAAGTTCCTGCAATTCTTGGAACAGCTTGTCGTACTCGGCATCCGGAATAGTTGGTGCATCCAGTGCGTAATAGTTGTAATTATGCTGTTCGATCGCCTCGCGCAATTTCCGCACGCGGTGCCAGATGTCATCCGCAATGCGCATTCATGCAAACAGCCGCAACGCAATCTCGCCGCCTGCGGGTATATTGCGGGCCAGCATCACAGATTGAATGGCGATTAATTGCTGTTTGATTTTGCCGATGCCGCTATCACTTAGGAGAACACGATTATCATCCACCATAATACCACCTAGGGCGTCGGAAAAAATTCCGGCGAGATGCATCATTTGATCAAAAACTTGTTCCCCGTTTGCGACTCTGGGAACATCAAGCAGAAAGGTTATACCATGTGTGGTGAGCGTTCGTATGCTATCGGAAAGAAACGGGGGTGGTTCATGGTTATTGAGGGAAAATAAAACAGCATTGCTTTCATCACGGTAATGAAACGCGCCTTCGGGCCCCAATTTGAAGCCCGACGTCTCCGCCAAAACACGGATCTTGGCGCCGGTAAACGGGCTAGCGTCCTTGCTGATAATGTTGATGCCTATCATGACGTCCACCTTCGCACAAAACTGATCGATCGATAATGCCCTCGCGTATGCTTCCCGGACATCCGGGCAATCTGCGGCTGCATTCACATTTGCGGCAAAATTTTGCATCATGTCGCGAAATTCCGACAAGGTGACTTCGCTCAGGGGGCCGGCACGATCAGCAAGCTGCAGACAGCCCTTCACGTTAACATAGCCGCCCTTACCGCTGGTCTCCATTGTAATTTCTTCCCAGAATGCGGCGGCATCTCTTTGCCCTAGCCATCGCACCGGTTTGTTGAAGTCGAATTTCCGCTGCAATACCTCTGTCAGATGCGAATCCGCGATTAGCGTCTCACCATTAATGCTAACCACATAGTCTACCGCGTCTATAACGCCCTCGCTCACGTTTGACGCCTGCTCAACCGATGTGGCCGGCGCGGGCGGCATGGCATCGAAGGTGGGTGAATCCAGATCTGACTGAACGATTTCCATCGCCTCAGCTGGTTCCACCTGCGGCTCCACCTGAAAGTCCTGCAGTACTTCTTTGCCGAGTTGTGGCTCGACCCGCCCACCTTCCACGACAGATGTGTCTGTTCTCAACAGCACATCTTCATGCTTGCGCCCAAATGCTTCCTCCGCGCCACGCCGGAAGCGCCATTGCTGGATCCAGTTAAAGAAAACGACACCCATAACCACAATAAGACCAATGGCGATCAGGCTAATTTGCAACTCGCTCATATTCTCCATGTCAGTCAGGTCACCATCGCAGCATCGCTCAGTCTGACAGCTTCTTCGATTTCTACTGCGACCACGCGTGAGACACCCTGTTCCTGCATGGTGACACCTATCAATTGCTGTGCCATTTCCATGGTGATTTTATTGTGGCTGATGAATACAAACTGAGTATGGCGCGACATCTGCTTCACCAGATTGCAGAAACGCTCGGTATTGCTGTCATCGAGAGGGGCATCCACCTCATCCAGCAGGCAAAATGGCGCCGGATTAAGCTGGAACAGTGAAAACACGAGGGCCAGCGCTGTCAAGGCTTTTTCACCGCCGGAGAGCAAATGGATAGAGCTGTTCTTCTTACCCGGCGGCTGCGCAAAAATCTGGATGCCTGAATCAAGAATTTCTTCGCCCCTTAATATCAGCTTTGCTTGCCCGCCGCCGAATATAGTAGGAAATACCTCAGCCAGGTGAGCGTTTACCTTATCGACGGTCTCCAGCAGACGTTCACGGGTTTCACGGTCTATCCGTCGAATTGCATTTTCCAGGGTTTCAACCGCTTCCTTCAAGTCCTGCGATTGTAAGTCAAGATAAGCCTTGCGCGTCTGAGAAGATTGCAACTCCTCCAGCGCAACAAGGTTCACCGCCCCTAGGGCGGCAATTTCGGTGTTGAGACGATTAATCTCCACCTGCAATGCGGAAGGCCGCTTTTTCCCATGAGATCGTATTAATTCCTCCTCGTCGGCTCCCGCCTCTTTTAATTGCTCGTCGAATTGGTTCTCGGTAATTCGCGCCTCCTGCTCCTTGAGACGCGCATGGTTAATGGATTCTCGCAACGGATGCAACTTCTGCTCGGAAGTCATGCGCTCGTGCTCTATGCGGCGCAAATCATTGGCCGCATCTTCCAGGGCGTGGCGTATCGCTGCCAGTTCCTGTTCCCTATGTTCACGAAGCGTCAGCCATTCCTGAAGGAGGCTGTTCAACCGCGCTTCATCAAAGCTTCCTTGCTCAGTCTGGAATTTATCCAGGCTGGTTCTGAGCGCAACGATATTCTCGCCGATGATATGGACAGAATTCTCCAGCTCGGCAATTTTATTCTGACAGGTTTTCTCCGAAAACTCCGCTTCCTGCATTTCCCTCGCCGCGTTCTGCGCAAGCTGACGCTGTGTATGGAGAAACTGTTCCGCTGCCGCGGCGGCCAGCTTTTCCTTTTGCACCTGTTCCTGCAGAATCCCGATCTCAATCCCGTATTCCGCCAATTTTGTTTCGGCGTCCTGCTTTCTGGAAGTTTCCGCCGCCGCCTGCTGCCCAATTTCCGCCAGCTCATTGTCAATCTGACTGTGTCGCTGGCTAGCACGCTCGCCTAATTGCGTGAGCTTCAACACCTGCATTTGCGCGTCATGGTGCTGTTGCTGGAGCTGCCCGGTATCGTAACGCAAGCGAGATAAAGATGATTCCAGTTCGTGACAGGTTTCTTCCGCTGTCTCCAGCGCGAATTTCTCAACAGACAGACTGACCCGCAATGCGTCCGCTTCGATTTTAATCTGGACTATCTCTCGTTGCCGTGCCAGCGTCCCATGCAATTGTGAATCAGGCGCATAATAAGTCAGGCTGTGGTGCGTAAGAATATGGCCTTCACGCGTTACCAGCACTTCGCGGGAAGAAAGTTTCGTTCGTTGCAAGAGCCCGTCCCGCACGCCCTCGACCACAAATACACCGCTTAACCATTCATCCAGCACGGCTTTTATTCCTGCATTATCACAAACCAGATATTGAGATAGCGGCGTCCAGCCTTCCTTGTCCCGAGGCATATCCGGCATATCCGTCACTGGCTCGCTCCGTGCTGATTGTCCCCCAGGCTCAAACAATGCCCATTTTCCGGGGGGCAAATCATCCTCCCAGTCGCGCGTGGTTTCCAGCTGCTCAAGCTGGGCGCTGTTCAGACGTTCGCGCAGCACCGCTTCAAGCGCGTCTTCCCATCCCTTTTCAACCTGAATGCTTTGCCATAGACGTGGTAACGCTTCCAATTGATACTTGGCAAGCCACGCACTCAATCCCTGGCTACCTTCGAGCCGATGCTGCAAGCGCTGCAGGGCGTCGAGTCGAGCTTCCGCCTGAATAATCTGCTGCTCCAGCGGCTGCACTTTACATGCGAACTCGCGTTTGACCTCCTCCGCATTCAACCGCAGGCTTTCAGTTTGTGCAAGCACTTCCTGCTTCTGTTTCAGGTCAGCCGCGGTACTTTCCGTCTCTCGATGCAAGCGGGATAACGTTTCAATATTTGGCGGGATTAAGGCGCTCCGTTCCCCGAGTAACCGTATGCGACGCGATTCAAGTTGCTGAAAGATTTTTTCGGCATAAGCCCGGTGGCTTTCTTCCAGTTGCCCCGCCTGCTCAAGCAGCAGCAAACTGCGCTGTGTTTCAGCTAATCTTTCCTGGCATAAACGCAAAGCGGAGTCCGCCAGCGGTAATTTCTCATTCTCGGTTTTGGCCTTTTGCTTGCCGGCCTCGCGGGCCGATTTTGCGCGTTCGAGTTCTCCGCGCCAGCGGTTCAAGTTGCCAGCAGTATCTTCCAACTGCTTTTCGTAGTGTTCGAGCTGGTTTCTCACCATCATGATTTGTTGCGCCACACGCTGGCGGCTCTCGCGCAGGTGCTGTATTTGCTGTTCGACATGCGCCACTTCACCGTTGGCGGCGTAAAGCTCACCCTGCGCCTGGTGCAGGCTATCGCCGACGGCATAATGCTGAGTACGCTTTTCTTCCAGGCGTTTTTCCGCGTCCCGCAGCCTGGCAGTTTCAGCTTCCAGAGCCGTCTCCAGCGACTGGAACTCTTTTTCCGCAAGAATACGTTGCGCGGTAGCCTCCTGTTTGCGAGCCCACCACAAAAGATTCTGCGCCATGTGCAGCTGGATTTTCATATTCTTGAACCGGCGGGCCGCCTCGGCCTGTTCTTCCAGCCGCAGTAGCTGCTTTTCCAGTTCCTGGCAAATGTCGTTTACCCGCAAAAGGTTTTCGCGCGTATCGGCCAGACGCGATTCGGTCTCGCGGCGGCGCTCGCGGTATTTGGAAATCCCCGCGGCTTCCTCCAGAAATACACGCAATTCTTCCGGCTTGGCCTCAATGATGCGGGAGATCATCCCTTGCTCGATGATGGCGTAGCCACGACCCCCTATTCCGGTCCCAAGAAAAATATCAGCGACGTCCCGTCGGCGGACATGAATGTTATTGATGTGATAAGTCGATTCGCCATCCCTCCGCAATACCCGCTTGATGCAAATTTGGGCATAGCTCGACCACTGCCCCGCCGCCTTGCCGAGCTCATTATCAAACATCAGCTCGACACTTGCGCGTCCCACTGCCTTACGATTGGCGGAACCATTGAAAATCACGTCCTGCATGGACTCGCCACGTAACGCGGACGCCCGGGATTCGCCCAAGACCCAGCGTACAGCATCGATCACATTGGATTTACCGCAACCGTTGGGACCTACGACTGCGACCAAATCCCCCGGCACAGGAATTTCGGTGGGGTCGACAAAGGATTTGAAACCGGCGAGTTTGATGTGGGAGAGACGCAATTTATCGTTCGCAACCAGTTATAATTGTGCAGCCCGAAGAGATTACCTTAAGTCATTTCTGAAGATGAGCGAAAGATTAGACTTGAGCAAAACATTCTAACCGATTTGAGCGAGATAAGAGAATGCCAAGTAGTCCCACGAAAAACCTGGAAACCTTCCCCAATCCCGCACCGGGGCGGGATTATCAGATTCACATGCAAATCCCCGAATTTACCTGCCTGTGTCCAAAAACTGGGCAACCGGATTTCGCGACCTTGATCCTCGACTACATTCCGGACAAGAAATGCGTCGAGCTTAAGAGCCTCAAGCTCTATATCTGGTCTTATCGTAACGAAGCGGCCTTCCATGAGGCCGTTACCAATCGCATTGTCGATGACCTGGTCAGCATCTTGAAGCCGAGATATCTGCGCCTCACCGCCAAATTTTTCGTACGCGGCGGAATTTTCACAAATATTGTTGCTGAGCACCGCAAATCGGGATGGAAACCCTTACCGGCAGTGGAACTGGGAAGATTTGAGGACCAGTCTACAATGCACGGCTGACTTTGCCATGCCGGTACAGCATTTCGTAGATTGTCTTAATCCGGAAACCTGTTCGCTCGCATTATTTCTTTCATCTCATCTCCAATCAGAAGTATGCAAATATCACGATCCACAGCCATCCTGACAATCAGCCTGATGCTGACAACCGGCAGTTTCACGGCCAGTGCGGCTGAGCCTCCTCATCAGCCGATTTTTCAACTCACACATGTAGCAATTCTTCAACCCATACCCATGCGGGAGGGAGCACGTGAAATATTCGATATTATTCGCGACATGGAAAGCGAAACCGTCACGACTCCCGAAGAAACCGGCAGTTCCGCTGTTGCCATATCCGCCGCTCCAGCCGATCTTTGGGAACGCATACGCAATGGCTTCGCCATGGCTGAAATGGATAGCGAGGAGGTGCGCAACGGTGAGGACTTTTACGTCAATCGCCCGGAGTATGTAAAACGCATTATTGAGCGCAGCAAACGCTACCTGTTTCATATCGTCGAAGAAGTCGAGCGCCGCCGCATGCCCGCTGAAATCGCGCTACTGCCTATTATTGAAAGTGCATTCAATCCCAAGGCCTACTCCCGTAGCCATGCTTCCGGTATTTGGCAATTCATCCCCTCTACCGGCAAGAACTACGGCTTAAAACAGAACTGGTGGCATGATGACAGGAGGGACATTGTCGCTGCCACCAGCGCCGCGCTGGACTATTTACAAAACCTCTACAGCATGTTTGGCGATTGGGAATTAGCGCTGGCCTCATATAACTGGGGCGAGGGAGCAGTGGGGCGCTCACTCATAAAAAACCGTAACAACGGCTTACCGGCGGATTTTCGCAATATCAGCCTGCCGCCTGAAACCCAAAATTATGTTCCCAAATTAATCGCGATAAAAAATATCATCACGAATCCGGCAGCTTTCGGGGTTGAGCTTGAGCCGGTGCCCAATCAGCCTTATTTTGACAAGGTCGCCACGACCCGCCATATCGATGTAAAGCTGGCAGCGAAGCTCGCGGATATTTCCGTGGACGAGTTTAATGCTCTCAATCCCGCCTATAATCGGCCAGTCATCAATGTCAGCGGGTCCCGTATCCTGCTGTTCCCGGCCGATAAGGTAGAGACCTTTACGGCGAATCTGAAAAATTACGATAAGCCGCTCGTGTCCTGGCACGCCTATCGGGCAAAAAAAGGGGAGACAGCTGAAAAAATTTCAGCACGGTACGGCATCAGCGTGCAGCGCATGAGGGAAATCAACGATATTCACGGACGCAACAGGATAACGCCAGGGCAGATTTTGCTGGTACCTCATAACGGACACGCTGACGGTGCGGATATTTCCGTTATGAACGACAAGCCCGTTGAACCAAGAATGCTCGAACGCAATGTCGTCTATGCCGTTAAGAAAGGCGACGCGCTATCCGGCATCGCCAGGCGTCACGGTGTTACCGTAGCACAGATTAAGTCATGGAATGGTGGCGTTGAACGGCTCCTTATCGGCCAGAAACTCATACTCAAACATACCTCATTTGAAAAACTTCCCTTAACGTCTTCGGAACAACACGCTATTCCGGCGAAGAAGCGAATGTGATATTACCGTCGCTTCCAAAGGACGTCGCTGCAATCGAAAATCATGAGCAAAGAGATTTCTCGCTCCTTGATTGGAATTCAAATACTCTCACGCATTCTGCAGAATGCGCACATCAACGTCTGGGCTAATTTAATTTCTGCGTCTGCGAACCGTACACATGCCCGCAATTCCAAAGCCGATAAGAGCGAGCGTCGTCGGTTCAGGCACCGTTACAACATTACCACCGTCGCCTCCACCACCACCGGTCCCGGTACCGGGACCATTACCACCGATATCGGGACCACCGTTGCCGGTATCGGGACCATTACTCCCGGTACCGGGCCCGGAACTGCCGGTACCGGATCCGGTACCCCCGCTACCACTGCCACCGATACCGCCGATACCAGGATTGACCCCATTACCGGGGCTACCGAAGCCCAAGCTTCCGCCACCAATACCGGCGGCAGTACCGGCACCACCCCTGCCACCAGTACCGGCTAAACCACCCCCCTGAGGACAAAGGTTTTCCCGCGAGCCGGGCCTTTGTTGTTGCAGGCATTCCCCCAGACCGTGCCGGGTTATCGCAGGGACAAAAGGCCCCGGAATTAGTTGGTCAGATTGGCTATTTGCATGTGGATTTTCTTCTGTTATCAGCCAATCTTCCATCGCAATGCCTAATGTAGCCAGAAAGTCTGCAATCTCGTCCGCATCGCCGCTTGATTCGCTATCGCCACTTCCCCGGGTAACATCGGCGGTGAAGATATCCAGGAGTGCAAGGCTCGCCAGTTTCGAACCCAGTAATTGCGCCGCAAAGAACGAACCGAAACCATAAGGCAAGCCGAATCCATCGGAATGATTGCCGCTCAGCAGATTATCCCCGCCAACGTCCCCACTCCATAAACGGTTCGCAGGAGCGAGCATTTCGTCAGCTTCTTGGCCGTTAATGCCGACATCATTATATCTGGGGAAATGGATGCCACTCGCTGGACCTGTTGCATTAAGGTGCAATATCGGAACAGCGTAGACGCCTGCCGGGAACAAAAGTATTGGAAGTATCGCTAAGCGTAAAAAGAATTCTCTGGTATTCATCGTGTATG
This sequence comes from Nitrosospira sp. Nl5, assembly GCF_900102495.1. Lineage (GTDB taxonomy): Bacteria > Pseudomonadota > Gammaproteobacteria > Burkholderiales > Nitrosomonadaceae > Nitrosospira. Next base: position 14,613 of record NZ_FMVQ01000020.1, read on the forward strand.
TATCCCGATCCACATCAAACGTCTTGCCCATGCGACTCAGAATTATTGAAACAGATCACTTTTCCCTGCACGTTCCGTGAATGGCGTCAATCATGCAGGTATTCAAAATCACGGTAATATGATCCCTTGCAGCTGCCAGGAAAATCTTTAAGCTCGCTAATTACCTTGCATTGAGCAGTGTTCGCATCGTATCAACTTCAGCAGCGGGGACAATTGGACCTTGGTACACCTTGGCAGCCGTCGGGCTGGAGAAGGTGATCGGCGGGAAGGAATTAAGGCCAATAGTGTTCTAATTTGGCCGAAAAATGCGATGAGTTGTGGAAGTTACGACAAAAGATCAGGAAAAACCCAACGAATCCGCTTCGCGTTCATGATAGGTGTCTCATCCTGCCGCTTTGGTAATCAGCAATCGCCTGGACAAAGGATTTGATCGGGGTTTCGAGCCAAAAGTCCGGTGGCGGGTGGGCTAATGTGTGGACGACTTGGAAAATACTTGCAAGACAACCACGCCCGTTACAATAAGCGTCAGTCCAATGACCGCGGGGATATCGAGCGACTGCCCAAAAATGTACCAGGCAATAAGCGTAACGAGCACAATACCGACACCGGACCAGATAGCGTACGCAACGCCCACCGGCATAGTGCGCAATGTCAGGGATAAAAAGAAGAAAGCCATGATATAACCCGCTATTACCACTAGTGACGGCCATAGCTGGGTAAAACCGTCACTTGCCTTCAAGGCCGAGGTCGCCACAACCTCGCTGATGATAGCGACAGAAAGGAAAAGCCACTGATTCATTGCCGGGTTCCTGGCAGGTTGCCGCCAAATAAAATGCTTATAAAACCAATATTGTTGAATGGATGACGTCTAGATTTGTATGTATCAAGATACACGACATAGCGTTGATTTTATGGCGCCAGTTTCTGCGATACACCGGAAATTTGCAAGTAAATCAGACACCCTAAGCAATAAGAACGATCAAATGGTCTCTTAAAAGGCAGCTCTTTCACCCGTGTAATGGATGTAAGCAGCCAGATGAATCGGAGGATGAAGCCAACGATATCAATTATTGATGACGTTGGTAACTATGTGTGGCAGCGTACTGACCAGATTCCATCTTTTCTGTAGTTTTTTTGTTTCCACTTGGACTTGGGATCCGGTCCCTAGAATTAAAAAGGATTCCCTATTCTCAATGTTTATATCCAGCAGCCACTTCTCACTTCATGAATTTTCTCACGATCAGGATAATGAGGCAGGCATTAGGACCAGGAGGCGAGCGAGCGGTAAAGTTTTTACCGGGGCGATTAAAAAGGTTTTATCCTATGAAAAATGTCTCCTACCCAATCGATTAATAACTGAGGGAAAAACCGTGAAAACAATAAGTAACCGCGAACAGATGGTTCCTGGGAAAGAGATTCTATCGATCGCCGGCTTGGTATCCACGTCTGGGTTAAACGATAGCCATCCAGGGAGAATGATGCAGATGGGTAGCCCGGAATCGATCATGCTGCAAAAAATACCGGGGGGGAATCTACGCGCGCTAGCTTGGTTATTCAGATTATCCGGAAAAAAAATGACGAATGCAGCGCGGCTCCTGGCAATCATCACGGTCGCTTTATTTTATACCCCCGCCATCAATGCCGCGATACCCAACGATTCCTATATTGCAGGCTATGCCGCAGGAGTCCTCAAGCGCGATTTTAAGCTTGATCTCCCTTCCCTGACTGTGCGAGACGGCGTCATCACAGTACCGGTAGGCGATTTGGCAGCGCAGGATCGAACGCGAATTTTGCAGATATTGTCAGAGATTCCCGGCGTTACCGCGGTGGTTGCGCTGGAAAACACCAATCAGCAGATCTTGGCCGCCTCTTCAGCACCCGATGAACCAGGCACAACTGAAAGCTGGCCGACAGCCCGCTCTCCGGTACTTCCCACAGGCATTCTTCCTACAGGTCACCTGTTTAAACCGCTACTGGCCGATCCGCGGTGGGCGCATTTCTCAGCCGCTTATCGCAATTATATCGGAGAGAATATAGATGGAAATAACAACGGGGCTGTCAGTTTCGGTGAGACGATACCGTTTTACCGGGGCAATCTTGGGCAGTCCGGGATGCAATGGGAAACAGGTCTTCAAGCCGGCGTATTCAGCGACTTCAATCTTGATGCACGCTCCAATGATCTCATCAACACGGATTTTATTGCATCGGTTTACTCAAGCGTTCGCGCGGGCCGATTCTCCGCTTTCGGCCGAGTCTTCCACCAAAGCTCGCACCTTGGTGATGAGTTTCTGCTGCGAACGACATTGGAGCGTGTCAATCTCAGTTACGAGGGAGCCGATCTCAGACTTTCTTATGAGCTTCCGTATGGAATACGCGTATATGGTGGAGGGGGCGGCATTTTTCACAAGCAGCCATCGACAATCAAGCCTTGGTTAATACAATATGGTATCGAGTTCAGAAGCCCCTGGCGTATCGAATTTGCAGCAATGAGACCGATTCTGGCAGTGGATATCAAGAATCATCAACAGAATAACTGGAATGCCGATGTATCCGCCAGGGCGGGATTTCAATTCGATAATTTTTCAGCATTTGGGCGGAAGCTTCAGTTTCTGGGGGAATATTTTCACGGCAACTCGCCTACTGGCCAATTTTATCGGGAGAGGGTCGAATATATCGGGGTCGGGGCACATTACCATTTCTAGCAACCGGTCCGCGACTTAAAAGAATCGAAGCGAAAAATGACTGAGCAAAGATAGGTTTGGGGCCAGTAGTTGTTCTAATAGTTGAGCATTCCACTGATCGGCGGCGACCAGGAATTCTTCAAGCTTGCTGCTGCCAAGCAAGCAAGAGAACGAGTTAATATTGACGGCAGACGTTATACTTGCAAACCAACAGGTTTCAATGTTTAGCGCATGCCCAACATTACCGTCCGCGATTATTCGCCACGTGTTTTCGATACTCTGGTTCGACACGGCTTCCATCCGGTGCTGGCTCGCGTCTACGCCGCACGCGGTATTGAAGAACCTGCTCAACTCGAAGCGGAATTATCTCGGCTGATTCCATTTGAGCGCCTGAAGAATGTTTCCATCATGGCGGCGCATCTGGCGGACGCAATCCTTGCACGAAAGCGATTACTGATCGTAGCCGATTATGATTCAGACGGCGCCACCGCTTGCGCCGTTGGCATACGTGCACTGAGAAGGTTCGGTGCGATCGTGGATTATCTTGTTCCCAAGCGCTTCGAGTACGGTTATGGCCTTACGCCGGAAATCGTGCGGCTTGCCGCTTCTGCCGCAACCCCCCCCGACATACTCATCACGGTGGATAATGGCATCGCCAGCGTGGAAGGCGTCGCCGAAGCCAACCGGCTCGGCATGCAGGTATTTATTACCGATCATCACCTCCCGGGAGACAAACTACCCGATGCCGCTGTTATTGTGAATCCCAACCAGCCCGGCTGTACGTTTCCCAGTAAGCATCTTGCCGGGGTAGGCGTAATGTTTTATCTGATGCTGGCGCTGCGGGCGGAGTTGCGCGCCAAAGGGACATTTTCCCCTCCTCAAAAGGAGCCCAATCTTGCCAGTCTGCTTGATTTAGTCGCCCTGGGCACCGTCGCCGATGTCGTAAAACTCGATGACAACAATCGCATTCTGGTGCAGCAAGGCTTGCGACGCATCCGCAACGGACGTGGCTGCGCAGGTATTCATGCTTTGCTGCACGTTGCGCGGCGTGATTTCCGGCAGGGGTCCGCCTACGAACTGGGGTTTATGCTGGGGCCGAGATTGAATGCGGCGGGACGGCTCGACGACATGGCATTGGGGATTGAATGTCTGATTACGGACGACGAATCCCGCGCCGGTCAAATTGCCGTGCAACTCGATGCGCTTAACCGCCAGCGTAGAGAAATCGAAGCGAATATGCAGGACAGCGCACTGGTTATGCTGGAGGCTGCCCTTTCCACGCACCATTCGACGGACCCGTCGCAGATATCCACTCCAGAAATTGTGCATACGCATAGCTTGAGTCTATACGATCCCGGGTGGCATCAAGGCGTGATCGGAATCCTCGCATCGCGCATGAAAGATAAATTTCGCCGTCCCGTCATCGCGTTTGCGCCTGGCGGCAATGGTGAGATAAAAGGTTCGGGGAGATCCATTCCAGGACTCCACTTGCGGGATTCATTGGATCTGGTGTCAAAGCGCCACCCCGGCCTCTTGCTCAAATTCGGTGGTCACGCCGCCGCGGCGGGGCTGACCGTGCGCGCAAGCGATTTCAAAAAATTCAGCGATGCGTTCGAGCAAGCCGCGCAGATGCTGCTTACCCCCGCTGATCTTATGCATATCCTCGAAACCGACGGTGATCTGGATGAATCCGAAATAAACCTGGAGCTGGCGCGGCTTCTTGCGGAACAGGTCTGGGGCCAAGGTTTTTCCCAGCCCACGTTCAGTGCTCGTTTTCAGGTGGAGGATCAGCGCCCGGCCGGGGACAAGCACCTCAAATTAAAACTGAGGAAACAGGGAACACAAATCGCGGAGCAGACATCGAAGAAATCTGGCCGCCTTTATGACGCCATATTGTTCTTCCATAATGTTCCGCTTCCGAAAACGATTGATGCAGTTTACCGGTTGCAGGTAAATGAGTTCAACGGCAACTCCTCCTTGCAATTTATTCTGGATCATTGGCTTCCGTGCGAGGCCTGACCGCCGGCTTCCTGTAACGAGGAACGCGTATCCGGCTCTTTCCCCCGCCAGCCTCTGACCTAGATCCGGCACTACCTTGTTTTGCGCAGGGAACCTTCAATCACCGAGGTATCGTAGCAGTTGCTATCGTCTTGCGAGCAGTCAGCCACTCCGCATGCCCTGGTGATGCAGGAATGCGACGTAATAACTGACATATAATGCCGTCTTTAATGCTGACTGTACTCTTGTTTGCTGCTCCATCGATCAAGTATCACTCCGATGCCATTTAAGCTGACTATCCCGCCACCCGGCTCAACAGTTCGCTATCCCCATCTTGACGGCTCTGGCGACGCTCTCGCTCTTGCGGAGCTGGCGCAGAAAGCGAGACCTGTCACGATTATTACTGCGAGCGCACTGGCCGCCCAAAGACTGCTGGAGGAAATCCCTTTTTTCGCAACCGGGCTAAAAATCCATCTTCTCCCGGATTGGGAGACGCTGCCTTATGACACCTTCTCACCCCACCAGGACTTGGTTTCCGAGCGGCTCGCCACACTTTACCAGCTCATGAACGGCACCTGCGATATATTGATTGTGCCTGTCACCACCGCACTATACCGCATGCCTCCGCGCGAATATCTTGCCGCGCATACGTTTTTTCTTAAACGTGGAGATACACTCGATCTGCATGCATTACGCAGCCAGATGACCTTGGCGGGTTACGCGCACGTGACCCAGGTCCTGTCGCCGGGGGAATACAGTCTGCGCGGCGGCTTGGTCGACCTGTATCCCATGGGCAGTCCGCTGCCTTATCGCATCGATTTGCTGGATAACGAGATTGAAACCATCCGCACTTTTGACGTGGATACGCAGAGAAGCGTCTATCCCGTCAACGAAATACGGTTATTACCGGCGCGGGAATTTCCTTTTGATGAAGAAGGCCGCACGCGTTTTCGAGGGAATTTCCGTGAGAAATTCGAGGGAGACCCTTCGAGAAGTCGCATTTACAAAGACATAAGCAAAGGCGCCACCCCTGCAGGCATCGAATATTACCTGCCGCTGTTTTTTGAGAATACCGCAACGTTGTTCGACTATTTACCGCAGACAATGCTGCTATGCCTGCACCACGATATCTACCCGGCGGTAGAAAATTTCTGGCGCGAAACGCAATCACGCTACCAGTTGCTCCGCGGCGACCAGGATTGGCCGTTGCTGCCCCCGGGAGAATTGTTCGTTACGACAGACGCCTTTTTCGGCGCATTAAAGCCTTATGCGCGCGTCGAAATTCAATCCGGAACGAGAAATCTGGATTCCATGCTGCAGGATATGACCCGTGCGCTGCCCCCGCTTCAGATTGATCGCCGCGCTGATCATCCAGCAGAAAAACTCTCCACGTTTATTGGGAAATTTACCGCGGAATTCGAGCCGCCTGGCGGAAGGACATTACTGCTGGCAGAAAGCCTGGGCAGACGAGAACTGATTGCAGACCACCTGAAGCAATACCGACTCTATCCCGATATTTGCGCCGACTACGCGCAATTTCTTGCGAGCGCCAGCCCTTTCATGCTTGGCGTAGCGCCGCTGCACAACGGCTTTATAATTTCCGGCGAAGGAATTGCCTTCATCACCGAGAGCGAGCTTTATGCCAGGCACCTGCATGGCCGCCGTGAACGCGATTCGCGCAAAGCGACAGCGGTGGGCGACGCGATGCTGCGTGATCTGTCCGAAATCAAATCCGGTGATCCGGTGGTGCATGAACAACACGGTATCGGCCGTTACCTGGGGCTGGTAAGCATGGACTTGGGCGAAGGCCCAACAGAGTTTTTGTCGCTTGAGTACGATGGCGGAGACAAACTTTACGTACCGGTCTCGCAACTGCATCTTATTGGTCGATATAGCGGAGCAGCGCCCGAAGCGGCGCCCCTGCATAAACTCGGCAGCGGGCAGTGGGACAAAGCCAAACGCAAAGCAATGCAGCAAGTACGCGATACCGCTGCGGAGTTGCTCAATCTTTATGCTCAACGTACCGCCCGCGTGGGCCATGCCTTTGGCTTCAGGGAGCATGATTATGAAGCATTCGTCGAAGGTTTCGGCTTCGAGGAAACGCCAGATCAGGCCGCGGCTATCGGCGCTGTCATCGAGGATCTGACCTCTGGTAAGCCGATGGACCGATTGATCTGCGGCGATGTGGGTTTCGGCAAGACCGAGGTGGCGTTACGCGCAGCCTTCGTCGCCGTTGCGGATGGTAAACAGGTGGCGGTACTCGTGCCTACGACGCTATTGGCGGAGCAGCATTTCCAGAATTTTTCCGATCGCTTCAGTCTGATCGCAGACGAGTGGCCAATAAAAATAGCGGAGCTGTCACGCTTCCGTTCAGTCAAGGAGCAAACCCAGGCCCTGGCCGGTTTGACCAATGGGCAAGTCGACATCGTCATCGGCACCCATAAACTGATTCAGAAAGGTGTGAAATTCAAAAGTCTGGGCCTGGTCATTATTGACGAGGAGCATCGTTTCGGCGTGCGCCAGAAGGAACAGTTGAAGAATTTACGCTCAGAGGTGGATGTACTGACGCTTACCGCGACACCCATTCCCCGCACGCTTGCCATGTCGCTGGAAGGTTTGCGCGACTTCTCTGTCATCGCGACGGCCCCGCAACGGCGGCTTGCGATCAAAACTTTCGTCAGCCGCTTTTCCGAGGGAATCATACGCGAGGCATGTTTGCGCGAATTAAAGCGTGGCGGGCAGATATATTTTCTGCACAACGAAGTGGGCACAATTCAGCCAATGCATGACAAGCTCGCCCGGTTGTTACCGGAAGCGCGCATATACGTTGCCCATGGACAAATGCGCGAACGCGAATTGGAACACGTGATGAAGGATTTTTATCAGCAGCGTTTTAACCTGCTGCTTTGCACTACGATCATCGAGACCGGTATTGATGTTCCCACCGCCAATACCATCATCATCAACCGCGCGGACAGATTCGGCCTGGCCCAATTGCATCAGTTGCGTGGACGAGTGGGCCGTTCGCACCATCAGGCATATGCGTACCTATTGGTGCCGGAGGAAGAAGCGCTTGGCACGCAAGCCAGAAAGCGTCTCGAAGCCATCCAGGCAATGGAGGAATTAGGCGCCGGCTTTTACCTTGCCATGCAGGATCTGGAAATCCGCGGCGCCGGCGAAGTGCTGGGCGAATCTCAAAGTGGCGAGATGCAGGAAATCGGCTTCAGTCTCTACACGTCCATGCTGGATGCCGCCGTTCAATCATTGAAAGAAGGCAGGGAGCCCGATTTACAGCATCCTTTGGGAGTTGCCACCGAAATTAACCTGCATACACCTGCTCTCCTGCCGGACAACTACTGCAACGACGTGCATGAGCGCCTGGTACTGTACAAGCGCATGGCCAATTGCACAAGCGACGACCAATTGGACGACATGCAGGGCGAGTTGATAGACCGCTTTGGCCTCTTGCCGGATTCCGTCAGAACATTGCTGGACTGCCATCGCCTGCGCATTGCCGCCAAACCTCTGGGCATTACTCGCATAGAGGCCAGCACCGACTACATCCAGTTACAATTTATCCCCAACCCGCCGGTGAACGCTGCGAACATCGTCGCGCTCATTCAGCGCAATCGAGAATATACGCTTTCTGGCCCTGACCGATTGAAAATACAGGTTCGAATTGCGAGCGTGGCGGAACGCGTAGCGCGAATAAAAAAATTGCTCATCGAATTGACCGGATAGAAAATCCAGTAAGATGGACCCGGACTCGCGAGTTGGCGCAGCGCAGTTGTAATATACTCGTATAAAGATCTCGGCGATTCCTGCTTTCAGTAAAGAATTCCACGTTCAACCGCCACTTCCAGGATAATAATCTAGGATTCGGCGGGCATGACGTGTCCGATAATTTGTGTCGTTTTTATTTGGAAAATCGATCCAGATGGCATGGCTGAAGAGTATTAAGAGCAAAATCATGGTCTTTGCAATTGCGGCCACGCTCATCCCGTCACTGGGGCTGGGGATGCTGTCATTCCGGCAGAATGAGGCGCAGATCGGCGATAATGTAACACGTGAGCTCCGCGCCTTGACGAGTTATGCAAGCCGAGAAATAGAACTCTGGATCGACAAGCGTGTTCACGAGGTACGGGTGTCATCCACCTCCAGCGCAATCATAGACGGGTTATCGGCAGTCGCCCGGCCGCGAGCAAGTTCAGCCGGTAAAAATCCGCAGGCCTTGGCACATTATCTGCGTTCAGTGCAGGAGAGACTTGGTGCTATATTGGAAATGACCGTAGTGAACGCCGCCGGGCAAGTTGTAGCCAGCAGTGCGCAAACCCCCACTAGGGTTACACTCCCAGATGAATGGCCGCTGGATTCGCTCACGGAAGGCCTCGTCATCTTACCCCCCCGCTGGGACGAGCAATATGCCACCGCGACACTTGCTATCGCGGTTCCGGTACTTTCCTACGATAATCTCATAATGGGAGCACTGGTGGCCGTGCTTGACTTGAGCACGTTGCAACCTCATCTGAAAAGCGCGACAAAATCGCCATCGGGGGAGGTACTCCTGCTGGACCCGGATGGCAGAATTCTTGTGAGCAGTCAGACTGATGGGAACAAATTGATGCAATTAGATTTATCGGTGTTGCAACGTCTGCAGGCACAGCCGGGCGAGTCCGTGGTCTTCAAGGGAATGACGCATGGGGAGGTTATCGGCATGGCCAACGTATCGGCGGAACTGCCGGTCACTATCGTGGCGGAACGGGACCGCGCCGAGGTCTACGCTACCTGGGTAGAATTGCGCAATATGTTTCTGGCGCTGGTTGGGGCGTTATTGGTGGGGGTGGCCGCGGTAGCTTTTCAAATGGGCCGTTCGATTGTTAACCCCTTGCAGGGGCTGATCGGCGCAGCAGATCGCATTGCTGGCGGCGATCTTGAGGTGCGGCTGGCCGCAACGCGGAATGACGAACTTGGTCATCTCACTTTGGTATTCAACCAGATGGTAGACAAGCTGCGTCACAGTCGCGCCGAAATTATGGCTACCAATCAAGCCATGCAGCAACAAAACGAAGTCCTGGAAATGCTCTCCGTCACCGATAGCCTTACCGGCCTGTACAATCGAAGCAAACTTGATGCGATTTTGCGTGATCAGCTCGCGCGATTCAAACGCACACAACGGGAATTTACATTGCTGATGATGGATATTGATCACTTTAAAACGCTTAATGACAGCTATGGCCACATCACAGGTGATGAAGTTCTGGCGGCCGTGGGCCGAATACTCGTTCAGTCAATTCGCAGTATCGACTATGCGGCGCGCTACGGTGGCGACGAGTTTATTATCATTTTGGTGGAAACCTCGACGAAAGCGGCGTTGAAAACGGCTGAGCGCATCCGATCCCAGGTGGAAAATATGCGTTACAGCACCAACGGTTCGACAATTACGGTAACGGTGAGTATCGGTATTGTGCAGTGTCAGCCCGACGATACGACGCCAACAGCAGTATTCGCCCGTGCCGACAATGCGCTATACCAGGCGAAACATGACGGCCGCAATCGGGCGCACCCCGCATATTAGGGGTGTACTTCGCAATTGGTTGGACTAATAAAAGCGATGGATTCTTGTGTCAGGCCAGGCGCAAGCCACAGCGATAGTCAAATCTATCGCGAGGCTTTGCAACGACGCATGACGCGAAATGCCGCGTTTTTAGGTTCAATTAATTGCGAAGCACACCACTAGCAGCCCCGCCGGGCATCGAAGCAAAAAGCGACTGGATGAAGAGAACCGTTTTTGATGATTTTTAAGGCCCACTCCCTTCTTCGGTCTCGAGAAACCGAAAGCGTAGAAACGTGCTGGCCAGACGGGCCGCCCAGTGCTTTCAGCAGGGTTTCCTTTTAACCCGGCGAGCAATCAGGGTCTGCCTGCTTGCGTCTCCACCAGTGTGTTCAGCACCCATCCCGACTGCTCGTCCGCTGTGTGAACGTGCAACCAGTCACCCCGGTAGGCCTCCGCTATCACTTTGGAATTCTTCTTTAGCACGTCGATTACCGCTGCGCTGATAACTGGCTTCTGGCGCAGATTGCTATTGGCCGTCATGCGTAGCGGGATGGGTACTTCGAACGCCGTCGTCGCACGGCGGGCACCTGACAGTTTAAAGTTGCGATTATGCTTGATCATATCGATCAGTCCCCGCGCATGTGCCGCGTAATCCATGGCTGCAACATAGTTACCTTTTTCATAGGATGCGGAGGCGGCATCAACCAGGCGCTGTGCTTGGGCTTGCATGACCTGTTCGGACTCTGCGGACGGGGATGAATTCAGGTTTTCCATTGCAACCTCAACTTCCGCGATAGTCGAGGCGGCAGCAGGACGGGTAGCCAACCGCCGAAGCTTCACTTGCGCGTGGGCGGCTTGGCTGATTGTCCTTTGCAACGTCCTGGCCTCTTCCTGCTGCCGCACCTGATGCGTGCGGAGCTGCGCCTCCTTCTCCGCCACCAACTTCTGCAGGCGCGCAATTTCATCTTGCTGCGCATCCTTTTCTGAAAGCAGTTTTTGCAGGCGTTCGATTTCATGCTGTTCCTTTACACAGCAATCCACCGGAATCTCAGGCGGGGATGATTTCGGGAGAGTATTGCATGCCGTCATGTTCAAGCCGAGCAGCGCCAAGAGGACAACCCATGGCACTCGTCCCGCTCGAGCCTCTTGCAGACTATGTAGCTTAGCTGACTGCATGAATATTCCCATCACTCCGTATCTCCAGATCCTGTCGCGCCAGCGTTCCACAACAATTAATATTATCCCGCAGTTAAGGTTTCGCAGTTCAGTTAGGTGTAATGCAAATCATTATTTCCATTGTGTTATTCAACGGTAATTTCCGCCCAAACTGTAGCGCACGCACGGACATGTAGTGACCCGAAGAACAAAGGGGTGCCAGATTGACTCCACCAATCCCGCTTGGGTATTCCGCTGGTGTAACGGCAAGGGTCTCTACTTGCATTGCTCGCTTTTGACGGACATTTTTATGGGCACTATGCAACTTGCCGCAAGTTTTGCGCGTATCCTCGCTTCGGCGGTATCCTCACCGTTCGCCAGTGCTACCCCCATGCGACGATTGGCAAAAGATTCCGGCTTGCCAAATAGACGCAAGTCGCTTTGCGGAACACGTAGCGCTTCGTCCACTCCGGCAAATGCGATACCCTGCTCTTCCAGCTGTCCATAAATTACGGCACTCGCGCCCGGCGCGCGCAAGGCGATATTTACCGCCAGGCCCAGTATGGCGCGTGCATGAAGCTCGAATTCGTTCTGAACCTGGCTGCACATCGTTACCAAGCCTGTATCATGCGGACGCGGGCTGACCTCGCTAAACCATACTTCTTCACCTCTGACGAAAAGTTCCACGCCGAAAATACCCAAGCCGCCGAGATTGCCAGTGATTTCCCTGGCAATGTGACGTGCGCGCTGCAACGCCAGTGCCGGCATTACCTGGGGCTGCCAGCTTTCCACGTAATCGCCGTTAATCTGAATATGACCGATAGGTTCGCAAAAATGCGTTTCCACTTCACCGTTCGCACTCATCGCACGCACGGTAAGCTGTGTTATTTCATAATCGAAATCAATGAAACCCTCGACGATAACTCGCCCCTGATTCACTCTGCTACCGCTTGCGGCATAGTTCCACGCCGCCTCTACTTCTTCCGCACCGTTAATTTTCGATTGGCCTTTGCCGGAAGAAGACATTACCGGCTTCACGAGACAAGGATAGCCGATGCTATCTTCGATTGCCATGCGCAGTTCTTCCAGGCTACTGGCGAAGGCATACGGTGAAGTCGGCAAACCCAGTGTTTCCGCCGCAAGGCATCGGATCCCTTCGCGATGCATGGTGAGTTGCACCGCGCGCGCAGTGGGAATGACGCGCGCCATTCCCATATGTTCGATCTCCGCCAGCATAGCGGTATCAATCGCTTCGATCTCCGGTACGATGAATTGCGGCTGCTCACTTTCGACCAATTCACGCAATGCGGCGCCGTCCGCCATGTTGATGACATGCGCGCGGTGCGCCACCTGATGACCCGGCGCATGAGGATAGCGATCCACGGCAATGGTCTCTATGCCCAGGCGTTGCAATGCAATGATGACCTCCTTGCCGAGTTCGCCGCTACCCAGCAGCATGACTTTAATAGCGGAGGGACTGAGTGGCGTACCGATAATAAGCGATTTTTTCATAATCCCTTGCTTTAACAGTTCCCGGGGAAAGGTCTCCCCAATAATTATACATTCCTATGGCATGATGATTATATTTGGGAGCGCGCTCTTTCATTCAAATCATCCGCAGAGCTGTTACTGATCAACTCGAGATTATGCAGGGGTTGCTGGATGGTTCCGGCGGTTTTTTATAGAAGTGAGCAGCGAATGCTGGCAAAATGCAGGCTGCTGCAAAAAATCAGCTTTGCGGTCGATACCAAGTGACTTTAGCTGTTCCTCCCAGAATCTCGCAGCTAGCGGTCAAACAAGCCGTTTTTACGGATTATGCCGCTGGACAGCCCCTTAATAAAATCGGAAAGCTATGAACCTTATCATCCAGGGATTGGATATCCAGAACCACGATCTAAGAGAGCTGGCAAAACTCGCTGGCGCCAATCATATCGAACGAATTACCGGTCAGGCTTTCCGGCTGGAAAACGCGCAGCGGCGGGAAAACGTACCGGAGTATTGCGCCGATGCCGAGCTGGATTACGCTTTTGTCGAGCAAACGGCGCGGCTTTCCGATTTTGGCCTGGTGGCAATGGATATGGATTCGACCCTGCTCGCGATCGAATCCATCGACGAAATCGCTGATATGCATGGCGTGAAACCGCAAGTATCCGAAATTACGCTTCGGACCATGCGCGGAGAAATCGTTTTTGCCGAAAGTTTGAGGCAGCGTACGGCATTGCTGGAAGGCCTGGATCAGGATGCGCTGCAACACGTTTACGATGAGCGGGTACGATTAAGTCCCGGTGCAGAAAAGATGTTGCAGCGGATGAAATCAGCAGGCCTTAGAACAATGGTAATTTCAGGAGGATTCACGTTTTTTACCGATAGAATAAAAACAAAACTGGAATTTGATTACGCCGCCGCCAACACGCTCGAAATTGTTGATGGCAAACTTTCCGGCAAGGTGCTTGGAGAAATCATCGGTGCACAGGGAAAAGCCGATATGTTAAAACGCGTGCGCGAGGAGTTGGGATTGAAACGAGAGCAAGTCATTGCAATTGGCGATGGCGCCAACGACCTTAAAATGCTGGAAGAAGCCGGCGTCAGTATCGCCTATCATGCCAAGCCCATCGTGCAGAAAAAGGCCACCTACACGATCAGTCATGTTGGTTTGGACGGCGTCGTCAATTTGTTCCGATAATGGGTACAACCGATCATTGGTATCCAGGCTAATAACTGAACGCGGCTTCCACAATATAAGTGCGTTGCGGATAGGGATGAAAAACAAAGGCCTTATCATTATTCAGGTTGGTGATGCCAAACGACACCCTGCTTTTCAAGCCATTTTGCAATTTAAACCGGTAGCTGGTCTTGAAGTCCATGAAGAAGAAATCACTCTGGGCCCCAAACACGTTGTTGACACGATCCCGATTATCAAGATCATTGAACGAATCACTGGTATAGCGGCCGGAGAGCGAGATATCCCAGGCATCCGTAGCGTGGTAAGTGCTAAAGAAATTCGCTCGCCAATGGGGTAAACGGATGCGCTGCTTTCCCGTGAGATCAAAATCGGCATTCGCGCCGGTTGAATCCGTGGAACTGATGATTGGACCCTTGTCTACCTTCGCATTCATCCAGGTGCCGTTGAACATGAAGTCAAATCTCGAACCCAGGATACGCCGTTGATCAAAGATAAGCTCAACCCCGGTCGTGCTGGTCTGATCGATATTCTGAAACGAACTCTGTGTTAGTACGCCTGAAGCGCTCAGCACCTGTTGGATGGCATCCTTGATGTCGTCGCGGAAAACATTCAGGCGAACGTAGCCTTTAGGCAGTCCGTATTCAACCATGAAGTTGTGGTGCACGCCGTTCTCGGGCCTGAGCAACGCATTAGCGGTAATAATCTGAGTTGGGCTCCCAAGCGACTGAAAAAGCTCGGCAATCACCGGGAACCGATGAGCCCGGCCAAAAGAGTAACGGTATTTCCAGGCTCCGGGTTCATAACCTAGCGAAACCTTGGGAGAAAGGGCAGATTCGGCGCGATCCGGTACCGAAGTACTTCCGGCAGCGCTTCCGACAACGCCATTGGTAGCCGACCACCATTCCTGGCGCGCCCCGACTGTGAGGTCCCAATCAGGATAAAAACGATACGCGGATTGTGCGAAGATTGCATTGGTCGAGGTTTGGCCATCATTGTTCCGGTTGGCCTGCAAGGCGCCCCGGGTAAGCGAAGCATAGTCCGTCAAGGAATACTGCCGAAAACTCAAATTGTATTGATCAAAATGATACCCGGTCAGGAACGACAATTTTTGATTGCCAAGTAGTGCCGGAGTGCTTAGCTTGAGGTCATAATTCAGCCAGCTGAATTTTTTGAAATCCTGAAGCTGGCCTGTGGCATTACCATTGGGATCGCTTGGATTGAAGAAGGAGGATGCACGAAGGTCTTTAAGAACGTCAAAATGACTGATCGTGGTATCAATATTCCAGTTCGGAGTCAGTGCACCGCGAAGCTGCAGGCCGAGATTCAACGTCTCGCGCTTATCCGAACTGAAACCAAAACCTCTGTTTAGAACGTCGAACGCCGTATCTCCAAGAACGGCATTAGGCAGAGCGGGGGGCTGAGGTCCGCCGAAGAACCGCTGTCCTGAGGTGTCATGCAAATAGTTGCGGGGGTGATTCTGATTGCGTGTACGATCTTCATACGCCGCGGTAAAAATGGCTTGGAGCTCCGGGGTAAGGTCATAGCCCAGCTTGAATTTGAATAACTCGGTATTCACTTTTTCCGGCCCGGTATCGCCATATATAACGCTAGGGACGCCTCGTGTGTCAGGTGTACGGATGCCGCCGGTAACAACAGTTTGGCCCCCGCCTGGAATTCCAAGACCGGTATTGTCGATAAAGTAGGACTGCGGGTGGCTCTGGGCTTCCAGACGATTGTAGGACGCAAATACCGTCAGGACATCTTTAATCCGGTTGCCATAAGATACGAATTGCCGGTCGCCTATAAACGTTCCTTTATCCGGTCCATAAAGCTTATACGGCTGAATAAAGAGGCTGGTCTCGACATAGAACTCCTGCTTGCGCGGCATGCGGGTTCTTATATTGACTACCCCCCCGATGGAGTTACCACTGTATTCCGCCGAGAAGGGACCATAAACAATGTCAACAGCGTCAATTTCATTGGGGCCGACCATTGACCATCGTGGCGCCCCATTAAAGGATGCCTGTAAAAAGTTATGCAGTGGCAAACCGTCGGCATAGACCATATTGCGGGCGGTCGAGAACATGTCGGCGCCACGAATGCCCAGAACACCATTGGGATCGCCGACATAACGCTGACGAATCTGTAAACTGGGCTGATACTTGAGCACTTCTTCCGTGGTTTGAGCATTCTGAAGCTCGATCTGCTTTCGTGTAACGCGGGTGGAAGGCGAGGTGTAATGCGAGTCACGCTCGACATCGCCCGTAATAACCATCTCCTTGAATACCGTTTCCTTTTGATTATTCGGAGCCGACTGATCCTTGCCTTTATCCTTGCCTTTATCTTTGTCTTTATCCTTTCCCTCATCCTTGCCAATTGCTTCACTTGGCGCTTCTTTTCCGGCAACACCGGGAACTGGAGTTGCCGCCTGTGCGACCTGGTTCCCGTGTACCGGTGAAGAGATTTTTTCCGGCTGCATGATGAGTTCGTCGATGCCACCAATTGATCGGGATGTTTTGACAAGCCGCTTGCCTTCACGAGAACCCGTTAAAGCCTTTTCCGGCAGAACGTTCTTTTGGTGCCCCGAATCTTCGGCCCAGGCAGAAGACGTGCAAAGCAGACTCGCCAAGGCAAGAGGGATGAATTTCATATTTATGATGCTTTCTCGCCTGCTTTTTATTGAACAACCGACCAGCTTATGGACGCTGTTTTAGTACGCACTTCAGATGGCTGCATTATCAACATCTCAACTTTCCCAACCGCGGGGCAAGTTACCCGAATCGGGACGCAGCAATCACCTTGCGGCGATTCGTTCAAAAGGAAGCACCCGCAAGCCTTCCAGCGCGGTATTCCACACTACCAATATTTTTTTGCCGTCTATCAGCGGTATGGGATAGTCGGTCGCTCCGGCGGAATCCATCAATCGCTGTGGTTCACTCCAGGACACGCCACTATCATTCGAGTGCATCATTTGTGCGGAATAGGAATGTCCATCAAATTCGCGCCAGGTGAGAATAACTGTTTTACCCTCCGCAGCCACCGACGCATGGTTTGCCTGGGCCGCGGAATCTCCGATGGGCAGCGGTTGTGATTCCCAGCCGCTATCGAGGCGTTTGTAGAATAATCCTTGACGGTTGTTGCCATTGGTAAACCAGACCAGATGCAGTTGGCCCCGGCGATCGGACGCTATGTCTCCTCCGTTATGCGGACATGCATCAATTTGCCATTCATCAACAGTGCCGCGCCGTATTCCCCCTTTATCCAGATTTGCGATGGCGAAATCACGCGTGTTGGCACCAAAAATATTCCGCCAGAAGGCTACCGGACCTTGCTTTGTCCAAGAGAGCGCAATCCGGCAACATTCGCAGGTATGCTCCTGAAATTTGCGGTTGGCACCGAAGCTGGCGCCATTATCATTGGATCGCGCGGTATATACGGATACCCCGGAGAACTCGTCGCCCTTTTCCTTTGCCGCGTCCCGATCACGCGCGTCCAGCCATGCCACCGCTACCTTACCGGTACCATCGATTGCCAGCGAATCAAAACGATGACTAGTGACACGCCCATCGTCGTTCAGGGTGATGGGTTTGGAAAAAGTCCGGCCCGAATCAGTCGAACGGGCGAAACGTACATTACCCGAATACTTCTTCGGCAGCACTTCTATCCAGGTTAAAAGTACGGTGCCATCGCGCGCAACGGAAATCTTGGGACGATTTTCGCCGTCAGCCGATATGTTTTCCGGCTGCGGTGTAACGACAACCGGGTTGGAAAAAACGTTTCCCTCATCGTCCGAGCGGGAAACCAGCAGCCGCTGATTCTCAACTTTTGCCAACCATAACCGTCCATTGCCGTCCAGCGTGGCGCCGACTGCCAGCGTCGTCTTGGGGGGACGAGGTTTCGCGCTGTCCATGCTTTCTATAGCGGGATCGGGATGATCCGCCAAGGCGACGGCTGAAGCACCCAGCAATAATATGGCTGTAATACGAAGAATCTGCCGCATATTTCCCCCAATAACAATATCGGGTGCGAGAATAATCTATTTCGGGAAGCATGGGAATGTGGCAAATTGTCGCATCCTGATCGTTTTTTTACGGGAACTCAGCCGGCTGATATCATGTGATCAAGGGTATACATAAAATAAATTCAGGATAAATCTATCGCCTCATCGCCTGCTTGTACCGTTGCAACGCCGCCTCCTTTTTGAGCACGTTGGCAACTATTCGCATGACATTGCCCACATTGGCCGGTTTCTCGTTGTGCTCGAAGTGCCCGCTCAACTTGCTCTCCGGATGCAGCTTGCCGCTCTGGTAGAGTGACCATATCTCC
>NZ_FMVQ01000027.1 GCF_900102495.1 Nitrosospira sp. Nl5
CCGAGAAGCCTCGTGGTTGAGCGGCCACGATGGGAGCCGCTACTGGAGAGGAAGGAACAGATGTGTAATTTAAGGCATGGCGGAGCAAACGAGACCGTCTTGGCGCTGCTGCTCGCCGTCGCGCTGATTGGAGGAAGCCTGAGTGGCTGCGGCCAAGGCAAAGATGCGCAAGCGCTCATTTCGGACGCCAGGCAGTATCAGCAAAAGGGAGACCACAAAGCGGCCATCATCCAGCTCAAAAATGCCCTGCAGAAAGACCCCGATGACCCCGAAGCGCGCTATCTCCTGGGCACCATCTATAACAGGACCGGCGACCTGGCATCAGCCGAGAAAGAACTGCGCAAAGCCTTGAGCCTGGGAATGAGCCCTGCCAGGGTACTGCCCGACCTGGGACAAACCCTGCTTAACCTGGGCCAATTTCAGCAGGTACTGGAGGAGACGGCCAAGCTTCCCGCGGAGGATAAAAACACCGCCGCGTTTCTCGCATTGCGCGGAAATGCTTCCCTGGGACTGGGCAAGACCCAGGAAGCCCATGACCTGTTCCAGCAGGCGCTTGCCGCCCAGCCGGATTCTCCGGACGCCTTGATCGGGCTGGCCAAATATTCGCTCTCGCAAAGAGACCTCGAGGCTGCCACCCGCCTCGTAGAACAGGCGGTCAGCCGCAATCCCGAACATGCCGACGCCTGGCTCTTCCAAGGCGACCTGCTGCGCCTCCAGGGCAAAGTTGGGCCGGCGTTGGCCGCTTATGACGAAGTTGTGAAACTAAGGCCGAACAGCTCTACTGCCCATACCAACAAAGCCTTCATCGCCATTGATACCGGACGACTCGAAGCCGCCAAGGCGGATATCGCAGCGGCGCGCAAAGTGGCGCCCGGCAGCCTGATCGTCTTTTATGCCCAGGCGCTGCTTGATTATACGCAAGGCGAGCACGCCGCCGCGCTGGAATCCCTGCAGCAGATACTCAGCAAAGCACCGGAACACATGCCCAGTGTATTACTCGCGGGAGCCGTGCAACTCGCCTTGGGCTCGGCGCCACAAGCGGAACAGCATCTGAAACACTACCTGGAGAAGGATCCAAAAAATCCTTACGCGCGCAAACTCATGGCCTCGGTTCTGCTGAAAAGCCGCCAGCCGCAGCGTGCCATCGCTGTCCTGAACCCCGCCCTCAAAGAGGCGCACCACGATCCCCAGCTATTCACCCTGGCGGGTGAAGCCTCCATGCAGGCCAAGGATTTTGCCAAAGCCACGGAATATTTCGAGAAGGCCAGCGACATGGCGCCTAAAAATGCCATGTTGCATACCGCCTTGAGCATGAGCAAACTGGGACAAGGCGATAGCGAGCGCGCCGTGGCGGAGCTGGAAAGGGCGACCAGGCTGGACCCCAAGTCGTCCCAGGCGGGCATCCTGCTGGTCATGACGCATCTTCGCCTCAAGGAGTACGACAAGGCGCTGGCCGCGGCGAAGGCGCTGGAGAAGGAGCATCCGGATAATCCCCTGGTTCAGAATCTGAAAGGGGGGATCTATTTAGGCAAGAAGGATGCGTCGCGTGCACGCGCGAGTTTCGAAGCGGCGCTGGTGCTCGATGCGACCTATTTCCCGGCGGTGACGAATCTTGCACAGCTTGACCTGCAGGAAAAAAAACCGGAGGCCGCCAGGAAGCGCTTTGAGGCCATTCTGGAAAAAGACAGGAAGAATGTCCAGGCCATGGCCGCGCTATCCGGTCTTGCCCTGAACCAGGGCCAGAACAAGGAGGCCACGGCCTGGCTGGAACGCGCGCATCAAGAGAATCCGGACACGCTCCAGCCTGCCGTATTGCTGGGGGCACATTATCTGCGCGCCGGAGAAAAGCAGAAGGCGCTGGCCCTGGTCAAGAAGCTGCAGGGGGCGCATCCTGGGGACCCGGGTGTTCTGGATTTGCTGGGGCAGGCCCAATTCGCCAATGGTGACAAGGCCGGGGCGCTGGAGAGCTACACGAAACTGGCCGCAACGCCGTCGGCCTCCGCGCTCGCGCAATTTCGCATCGCTTCGATCCATATTGCCATGCAGAACTTGCCGGCTGCTTCGGATGCGCTCAGGAGGGTGCTGGCGATCAGGCCGGATTATCTGGATGCGCAATTGGCACAGGCTGCGCTGGAGACAAGCAAGGAGAATTATGCGGGCGCTATCGCCATTTCCCGGCAGATTCAGAAGCAACATGAGAAGTTACCCGTCGGCTATATCGCCGAGGGGGATGTGCTGATGAAGCAAAAAAATTCCGCGCTTGCCGCAAAGGCGTATGAGCGGGCATTGGCTCTTGGCAAGAGCCCGCCATTAATGGTGAAGCTGCATGCAGCGCTCAGTCAGGCCGGACGCGGCAAGGAGGCGGATTCGCGCTTGCTCCAGTGGGTGAAGGAGCGCCCGGAGGATGTCCCTTTGCGCATGTATCTGGCCGAGGTCTTTCTCGAGGACCGTCAGTACAAGTCCGCCATCGAGCAATATCGCGTTGTGCTGAAGCAAAATCCGCAGTATGTGCCGGCCCTGAATAATCTGGCGACGGCTTATCAGCAGGAGAAGGACCCGCAGGCGCTGGAGTATGCCGAGAAAGCCTATCAGCTGGCCCCGGGCAGTCCCATGATAGCGGATACCCTGGGGTGGATCCTGGTGGAGCAGGGCAATACCACGCGTGGCCTGCCGCTCCTGGCGGAAGCCGTCTCCATGGCCCCGAAAGTAGGCCAAATCCGCTATCATTTTATTCTCGGCCTGGTTAAAGCCGGTGAGAAGGAGAAAGCGCGCA
>NZ_FMVQ01000011.1 GCF_900102495.1 Nitrosospira sp. Nl5
ACGGGAGATCAGGTCGTCCAGATCGGCTTTCAGGTTGGAGAGCTCGTCGCTGGCGGCTTCGCCTGCCTTGCGTGTCGCCCTGCCTGCATGATTCATCGCGTTTCTTGCCTCAGCTTGTGCCTCACCCGTTTTGTTGGTGGTATCAGTTGCCATGGTTCACTCCTTTTTGTCATTGAAAATATGCAAAATAATAATTTGAAAGTATGTGCGCAACGAATGGTCATCTATCTTGGAGGCCCGGGTGGAATTCTGGATGCCTCTGCCGGACTTATTATGCCGTCACGATCGATATCAGCGGCTTCTCTATTCGTGCGGTTTAATCCTTCCCTTATCGGGTCACGCCGAAGCATTGGGTCGGTGTTGGGATAATTGGGCTGCGTTGGTCTTGCATCCCCTTGTTTTGGGGGAGGGTTACCGATAATGGCGCCAGTGCTCCCCTGCGCCGGCCGTCCCTGAATAGGCTGGGCATGCAATGCACCCGTTCCAGCGAAAATCAGTACGCTAGCGAATGCCAGCGATTGAGCCATTAAACTTGAAGAGAATTTCATGACCGCTCCTGATCAGCATAGCGAAATTGCCAAGCACAGGCTAACTGAATATATCGAAGTTTTCGGTGCGGAACCCCACCAATGGGGGAGAGTCAGTTGCCATGCTTTTCATCGCATCAGCTAGGAAGCCGGTTTAACCGGTAGTGACGATTGCAGGGTGGCTCCGGGGTGAAGTTTTCTGGTTGAGGACGTGGTCGGGGGCAAACGGGCATGCTTCAGTATCATGCCCACAAATTTTCCGGGTTTCCTATCATAGACTTTTTCTCCCAAACCAAACGCGCGTTTCTGCAGTTTTGCCCGGCGACGGGCAATTAACGCATGCAGCGCTTTTATCACATCGGCATCGACAGGCGCATAAGCTCCCCGCGCAGTTTCCTGTGAAAGCATGGCAAGGTCGTGGTCGTATCCGAGGCAATCGGCCAGATGATCGGTCCATTTCAGGCGCTTTGATGCGTTGCCTTTCCTGGAAAGGTGAAGCGCATCGGTTGCATTAAGCAAATATTTCACCTGCTTTCGCCATTCATGAAACGCTTCCGGGGTTCGTACCGCCTTGGCCTCGGCGCGTGCGTTGCAGCCCTTCCGGTAGATCCGTCGCAACCCTGTAGTGACGGCTTTAGAATTAATCGACCCAAAGTCCTTCCGTGCCGCCCGGGCGATGCAGCCCCTGAGCAAACGGATATAATTTTCCAATTCAATTGGCGTGCGTGAAAAATGGCGTCGCGCTTTGGTTAGATTTGCATGCAATATCTTCCGGAGGGGAGCCAATTCAGTATCCTGCAACCTGTCCCGGTATCGATCATGCAGCGCATCGAAAGCGTCAATCAATGATTTGGCATCACGGAAGGGCGACAGGAAACGGCCCGCATCCCGCAGTTCCGAGTTTTCTAACTGGTAAGTTGCCTTGCTCATCCCATCTTGTAACAACCGTAGTGCGGCTCGCGCTTTCTTCAAAGCTTTTCGCGCATCATGAATCGCTTCATCCGGGATAGGTTGCGGTACGCTTACCTGCTTCATTGCTTCGTCGATCCCTGTATGCAGCAGCGTGTACGCCGGATTAACCGGTGTGCCAACCGTATCAGCCGCGACGGTTCGAGCAGTTCGTCTCATCATCTTTGCTGACGCTATAGCGCCGCTCGGCAGAGATTAACGTTTTTCTTGTCATATTTGAATTTGCGGCTACCCTTCAGGCTGCTCCTCGGTGTGTCGATAATGATGTAGCCTTGGCCTGGTTCTCGACGACAGGAAGTAGGAGGCCTCATACGATGCTCCTTCACATTTCCTGAATTTTCCACCTCTTTTTGAAACCGTAAATCCACGTCCCATACCGCTTGCTTTGACGGTGGATGATACTAAGACACTTTCTTTTTCATGGGATGCTCGGGAGATTGCTCCGGCTCTTTGCCGTCGTGCCGTAACACGCTGATTTCACCATCTTCTTCAAGATAAGCTATCTTTATTTCATGGAGATGCTCGATACCTTGTTCACGTAACTTCGATTGCAATTCTTCCGTGGTGATCAGTTCACGTCGCATGGTCTTACGCTGCATTTTGCCATTCAGTACAAGAGCTTCCGGAGGCGGTTGGATCACACGGCGAACGCTTTGGAAATGAAAGCTCATCCAATCCAGAACATAATTCCATCCCGCGATGGTGGCAACAAGAATACAGCCATCCGTGATCGAATCGTAACCTCCCGACATGGCGTTGCTGGCAGCATCCGCGATGAGGACAAGCAGCATCACGTCCGCGATGGCAATAGCCCCAATATCGCGGCGAAGCAAGAATCTGAACAGCAGGAATATGAACCAATAGATGACCGTTCCCCGTATAAAGATCTCGACTGGGTTGACAGAAAAGCCAAAAAGATGCGGCCAATCAATCATGCGCTAGGTTGGTTTAGATTGGCTTAAATTGGGTAAGATATTTCGCATATTTCTCTAGGTTTATTCTTTATTCATGCTCTATCCTGGATTCAATCCACAGATATCAAAAATCCATCGAAATTAAACCCGGGTCTTCAGTCGGCTTCCGCAGTCGCTTAGCCCCGCTTTAACCAGGCTTGGCAAAATCCCGGGCCAATCGAATGCCGGAAAACTGCCACCGTGTCCTGGCAGGGAAAAAATTGCGAAAACTTGGGCGGATACGCTCTAGCGGGGTGACGCAGCAGCCACCCCGGAGCACATACTGGTCCACCATCGACCTGCTGTTATATTCACCCACGGCTTTGTCCCAAACGGCCGATATCGGTCCGTCGGCTTTTGCCTTTGCCGGGCTGTAGCCCGGATATGCGGAATAACTTGACTGTGTCCACTCCCATGCATCGCCATAGAGTTGAACAAGTCCCTCCGCATCGGAAGGGATAGGATGGAAGTGTCCATTTTCCCCAAAATTTCCGGCAATTCTCTGCTGGGAAGCCGCATTCTCCCATTCGGCTTCGGTAGGCAGTCGCGCGCCAAACCATCGCGCGTAGGCATCGGCCTCGTAATATGAGACATGAACAACTGGCGCATTGAGGGATAGCGGCAGTACGCCATTGAGTGTGAACTCTTGCCAATCAACGCCCTTGCGAAGCCAATACATCGGGTGACTGTGCTGGTTGCTCTTGAGCCAGTCCCATCCTTCCGATAGCCATAATGCCGAGTTTTCATAGCCCCCCGCTTCTATGAACTCGAGATAGTCGCTGTTCGTGACAAGACGGGAAGCCAATTGATACGGCTGGAGATATTCCTTATGTCGTGGTGACTCGTTGTCGTAACAGAATCCCTCGCCGGCGTAACCTATCTCCCGGATACCCCCTTCGAAGTCATGCCATTTTAGCGGACCAGGCGGTATGGATGGCAGGGCTCCTGGCATTTGATAGCATGGCGTCAGAGGATTCTGCGAGAGCAGATGCTTGATATCCGCCAGGATGAGTTCCTGGTGCTGCTGTTCGTGATGAAGGCCCAGGATGGTCAGCATGGGCAGCATTTCATCCTTGGGGGGCAAACGCAAAAGCCGGTGCATGCGTTCATCGATATTGCGGTGATAGTCCTGAATGACGGATAAGGAAGGGCGCGTGAATAATCCCCGCCGTGAATCGGGATGTGTTTCCCCGCTTGCATTGTAGGAGCTGAACATTGCCCGAAACGTCTCATGGAATGGCTTGAACGGCACTTCGTAAGGCTCGAGCACAAAAGTTTCGAAGAACCAGGCGGTGTGAGCTACATGCCATTTGGCCGGGCTGGTCTCCGGCATCGACTGAACGCAGCAATCCTCCACCGACAGAGGCGCAATCAGTGCCATGGTACGCTTACGAATGCTCGTATACTTCGGCCATAACATTGTTGGGGCGAGGGTCATCATCTGGTTGACGTCAGCCAAGTTTGTGCATGCGCATAATACATAGCGGGAATCGCTCTCGTCCTTGAATATGCGTTCCGGAAGCTAAACTTTAACGGCGGACGCCAGAACTAGAGAGACTCCGCTTCCTCGTCCAGTTGGATCGCCTCCAATGGTTTTGCCGCCGGTCCATGAAGAACCTGGCCGTTCACACTGAATCGCGATCCATGGCAAGGGCAGTCCCACGACGTTTCCACGGCATTCCACGACACCACACATCCCAAATGTGTGCACGCGGCTGATAAGGGATGCAGCTTGCCTTCGCCATCGCGGTAAATCGCTATTCTCTTTTCCCCTTTACGCAATACCGCGCCTTCTCCAGGTGGAATTTTCCGAGGTGAATCTACATCTCCGGCTTTCACCCAGTCGCCATATTGGGCCAGCGTATTGCCCAATTCCTTGAGAAATTCGGACATGCCGTGGATGGCTGTCCGGGCCGGATCGTAGAGATCAATCCAGGAATTATTCCTGCCCATGACCAAGTCTGTGACTAGCATCGCCCCTGCGGTGCAGTGTGTCATGCCGTTGCCGGAATCTCCCGTAATAATGTAGACATTTTTATCATCCATCGGATTCCGGCCCATATATCCGACGCCATCCACTGGTTCCATAATCTGCCCTGACCACTTGAAATCGACCGAACCAGCCATTGGATAATGCTGGCGTACCCATTTTTCGACTTCATCGTAACGATGCCCAGGATGCTCGTCCTGTCCCACTTTATGGTCTGCTCCACCGACCACGAGGATTTCATGTTCGGATTTTTCGTCCGGTGTGGTCAACCGGACGTAGTAGTAGGGATCTCCGTTATCCCACAGCAGAATCCGGGGCACCGAGCCTTTGGGCACGCGCATTCCTAAAACGTAGGTGCGATAGCCGGCTTGTTTCGTATGCATGACTACACGGTCATTGAATGGCGTATTTGTGGCTACGATAACCGCGCCGGCTGTGATGGCTCCGCCTTCGGTCGTAACCGTCAACGTATGGTCGTGGTGCTTAATGTCCAGCGCCCTAGTCTGAGTATAAATTTCCCCACCATTGCGCCGGAAGGCCGAGATAAGGCCGTTCAGATACTTGAGTGGATGAAACTGTGCCTGATTGGGAAATTCCAGGCAGGATCCGGTATTAAAACTCAAGCCGGAAACACGCGCTTTCTTGTGGACCTCGACACCCGCCTTGCGCGCTGCATCAAATTCCTTATCGAGATCGGCGTAGCCGTCGAGGGTTAACGAGAATAGATAGCCGTTCAAGCGTTCGAATTCGCAATCTATTTTTTCTTTCCTGACAACCGATTCAACGAGGTCTGTGGCCAGTTGGAAACTTTCCGCTACCACTCGCGCCTTGTCCGAGCCGAAAGCATCTTCAATCTCAAAATACCGGTTATCCGGGGGGAAAAAATGAGCGGTTGTTCGCGCCGTCTCTCCCTCGCCTATTTTCCTGGCGTCGATTAGAACCACGGCCTTGCCTTCCCGGGATAATAAGTAAGCCGCGGTGAGTCCTGCGATACCTCCTCCGATTACACAAACCTCGGTTTTTAGCTTTTCCTGTAAGGGGGGAAATTGCGGCAACGCCGCGGTCATCCAGACTGATTTAGACCCGTTGGACAGGCTTTCCATTTTTGGACCCTTTTTTTACTTGTGAGGGAAGAATTATTTGACCAGCGGAAATTCCTGGCTGTACTAAGCCCTACGTTGGGGGAAGGCCAGGAAAAGTACGCCTACGTTACGTCTGAATAATAGAGGGCGGGAACGAAAACGTTCCGTGCGCTAACGCACATTCCGTAAGCTCCCATTCATATAGGATGATTTTTGCACTGCACCGGGAATGGCGTCGTTAACCGGCGGTGCGCCGATTCTTGAGCCGCCTGTTGGAGGCCGTGCAATAGCGATCCATTAAAGCCACCGTGGCCAATCCAAGCGCGAAAGTTCCATAAACCATCAGCAGGGAACGCTTCGATAAGCGGTGTTCAAATCCGGGCGTCAACCGTCTCGGTGTAACGTAAAAGTCAACCGCGTAGGCTGCGGCGCTGGTAACGATAGCGGGCGCCATCACGGCTGTTGCGCTGCTAGCCGGACTTAAGCGCGGGCGAAATTTTTCATGCAGAATCGCCCAGAAGACAGACGCTGCGTGATGTATCACGTACCCTACAACCGTATATCGGAGGCTGAAGCGATTTTCATAAGGGGCGTGACTTCCCCATATCCACTGGCTTGGTCCATTAACCGGCGCGGCTGATTCGTCTAATTCAGCTTTGCCAAGAATCGCAAGGGAAATGGTTGAAACAATGCTCGCCACGGTACCCGAAACCAAACCGTTGCGAAACGCTTGACCCCAGGTTTTATGCCTGTGCGTCATGACGGAAACTATCGTTTCGTCCGGTTAGTCATAATCCCAAGCGGGAAAGTTGTAACGAACCCGTCAAAGAGCTGAAGATCAAATGGCATAAGTTTTGTGAATCATGCACCGAACTGAGAAGGAGTGATCAATTGCCGGATTTGGAATAATAATTATCCGACTCAAAAGTATTCAGTGAGTTCCTTCGGACAACAGCCCTTCAAAACTCAAGCTACCCGATATGTCGACCATATTAATTACGGGCGCAACCGGATTTATCGGTAGCCATTTGGCTGCTGCCTTGGCGGATGCGGGACACCGAATCGTATGTGCCATAAAAAACTCCGGCGGGGAAGATTTGGAGCCCCGATTTACTTATATATCCGCCGATTATACTCACGACTTCGATATCAACGTATGGAAGACGCGGCTTAAGGATATCGACGTGGCAATTAACGCGGTCGGCATATTACGCGAACATGGGAATCAGACATTCGCAGCACTTCATGAGCGTGCTCCGCGCGCGCTTTTTGAGGCCTGTGCCGCAGGCGGAGTCAAGGTTGTGCAGATATCCGCCTTGGGGGCGGACGAGAAGGCGAGCAGCCGGTATCATCTCAGCAAAAAGGCGGCGGACGATGCCTTGCTCAGCTCATGGAACAGATCCGTGGTGGTGCAGCCATCGCTCGTCTACGGACCGGGTGGGGCGAGCGCAAGGCTGTTTAATTTACTGGCAAGCCTGCCGGTTATTCCTGTGCCTGGACCTGGCGATCAGCAAATACAACCGATTCATATTGATGACCTGACCGATGCCATCGTAGCATTAGTCGAAACAGACCGTTATTTAGGCTGCCGTATTCCCCTGGTTGGTCCCAAGCCGCTGACTTTGCAATGTTATTTGAAAGAACTGCGGTCCCTGATGGGGCTTGGTCCCGCCACATTTTTGCACGTGCCGTTGCTATTTATCGATGCTGCGGCGCAGCTCAGCCAATGGCTGGGACGGGGCTTGATGGATATAGAAACCTGGCAAATGCTCCAGCGCGGGAATACGGCGGACGCGAGCTCGACTCGCGAACTGCTAGGCCGCGAGCCTCGATCGGTCAATGCATTTGGGTCGCGCGGAGGTGTGGCGGAATTAAGGCTTTCAGCTCTTCTAGGCTGGCTACAGCTTATACTGCGCGGCGCGATCGCCGCAGTGTGGCTGGTTGCCGGCTTTGTGTCGATGGGAATCTATCCGGTCGAGGAAAGCTATGCTTTGCTTGCACGGGTGGGGATCACCGGAAGCTTTGCTCCCATAGCCCTTTATGGCGCGGCCGCACTCGATATCGCTTTTGGCCTCGGCACGCTGTTCCTGCAGCATCGCAAGTTTCTCTGGATCGCGCAGGCGGCCCTTATCGGTCTTTATACGGTCACTATCACTTTCTTCCTTCCGGAATTCTGGCTGCATCCCTTCGGGCCATTGATAAAAAATCTTCCCATTCTTGCAGCCATCTGGTTGCTATACGAGTTGGAGAAGCGATGAGCCTAACTCCGGCAGTTACCACTTTTTTTCGATTTAGCAGTGTGATTCATGCAGACTCTTTGCGTCGCTTTACCTTCACCTTTATAGCGGGCTCACCTGTCCAACTGCCGGATTCAGGATAATGGATTACATTACGGCGAAGTGGCTCCATATACTTTCTTCAACGTTGCTCTTCGGCACTGGCATAGGCACGGCCTATTATCTTTATTGCGCCACGCGGACAAGAAATCCTTCGATCGTAGCGGCTGTCGGCAGGAATGTTATCACCGCCGACTGGATGTTTACTGCAACGACCATTGTCATCCAACCCCTTACCGGATTCTACCTTGTTTATTTGGCTGATATTCCACTGACAAGCCGCTGGATAATCTGGTCGATTGGTTTATATCTGCTTGCGGGAGCTTGCTGGCTCCCGGTAGTATGGCTGCAAATACGGCTGCAACGTCTGGCGGCTGACGCTAGCGAGAAGAAAAGTGATTTACCTGACTTATATTGGCGTTACTTCCGATTCTGGATCGCGCTGGGTATTCCTGCGTTTATTGCGCTCGTTATCATATTTTACCTAATGGTCGCAAAGCCGGTATAAATGAAGGCACTCTGAACAAGTTTTCCACTGCTCCTCCTTAGGGATCAGAGTCCATGCAAATCGCGCGACGTTTTCTGCTTGATCGCCGCACTTTCGGAAAGTAAAGAAAGAGGTATTTCGATCATGAACCGCAAGTGTGTACTTCATGACTGTCCTGTTGCCCTCCTTTTGATCGATGTAATTAATGATCTGGAATTCGAGGAAGGACAGAACCTTGTTGAGTACGCCTTACCTATGGCGCAGAACATCGCGCGGCTTAAACTTGAGGCAAAAAAACGTGGCGTTCCCTGTTTGTATGTGAACGATAATTTTGGGCAATGGCAGTCGGATTTCAAGCACCTTGTGGCGCGTTGCGTAAAGGGGGGAGCGCGCGGAGCTCCCATCGCTCGTGAACTTGCTCCTCAACGTGATGATTATTTTGTACTCAAACCGAGGCATTCCGGTTTTTTCCAAACGCCGCTGGATCTTCTGCTTCAAAGTTTGCATGCCACAAAGTTGATTCTCTGCGGTCTCACTACCGATTCCTGCGTCTTGTTTACCGCCAATGACGGATATCTGCGAGGCCTGGAAATTTTTGTTCCCGCCGATTGCTGTGCCGCCTTGGCCAAGAGCAGGCATACAGATGCTCTTGGACAGATGCGCAGGACGCTGAAGGCGAATACGGTGGTGTCGACGCAGATCGACTTTGAGCGGTTGTTGCAAAAAAACCACGTTCCCGATTATAAAGCATGACGTTCTGATTACATGAGGCGCAGCTTGAGCTTGATAAGCGTGTCAGGGTCCATAGCCATTTCTATTGCAGTGATCCAGGTAAAGATATGACTATCCGAAAGGGTAGTATTCGATCCCGCAAACAAACTCAATGCAATGCAGTCGACCTGGAACTTACGGGAAAATCTCCTGTCTGATTTTGGCTGGACAAACCAGCCCTCAAGGCGAGGTGGGGCATGGTTACCAAGGCGTGATGGCAGAAGCGTTCAAGGATCGTCGCTCTTGTTGTCCTTATACTTATTTTTAAGCATAATTTCTTGACTACGCGCCCGTTTCCCTTTAAATTGCCGTATCTCTCCGTAAGTTTCTCTAAAAGGATCACTGCTATATGACTTTAGGTCTTATTGACTTGCCTTGGTGGGGTTATATTGTAGTTATCCTAGGTCTGACCCATATAACTATTGCCAGCATCACCATATATCTGCACCGCCATCAGGCTCACCGCTCTCTTGAGTTGCATCCCCTGCCCAGCCATTTTTTTCGTCTCTGGCTGTGGCTTACCACCGGCATGGTCACCAAGGAATGGACGGCGATCCACCGTAAGCATCACGCCAAGTGCGAGACCTCTGACGACCCCCATAGCCCGCAAGTACTCGGCATCAATAAAGTTCTGAGAGAAGGATCGGAACTCTACCGGAAAGAAGCCAAGAACCTGGAAACTCTTGAGAGATATGGCCATGGTACTCCGGACGACTGGCTGGAGCGCAATGTCTACGCCAAGCATAGTGCCAAGGGTATTGCGCTGATGCTGATCATTAACCTTATTCTCTTCGGTCCCATCGGGCTTACGATCTGGGCGATACAGATGGCCTGGGCACCGATCATGGCTGCCGGTGTCATCAACGGTATTGGGCATTTCTGGGGTTATCGGAATTTCCAGGCGGAAGATGCGAGCCGCAATATTGTTCCTTGGGGTATCCTCATTGGCGGAGAGGAATTGCATAATAATCATCACGCTTATGCGACTTCCGCCCGGCTGTCCAATAAATGGTATGAGTTCGATATCGGCTGGATGTACATATGTATTCTAGAATCGATGGGGCTGGCCCAGGTGAAGAAAGTCGCTCCCAAGCTGCGGCTCGATGCAGCCAAGACGAAGTGTGACCTTGATACGCTGCAGGCTGTTATTTCTCACCGCTATGAAGTGCTGGCAAAATATGCCCAATCTCTCAAGCAAACGCTTGCCAAGGAAATCGATCACTTGAAAGAAGCGGCTACGCACCTTGGCGTAGATCGCTCCACGCTTAAACGCTGGGTACTTGCAGACTCCAAAACCCTTCAAGAAGACGAGCGCGCGAAGTTGAGCCTGGTATTGAGCAAAACCACCACCCTGGACAAAGTCTATACGATGCGCGAAGAGCTTATGGCAGTATGGCAACGCTCCGCGACATCCAAAGACGAATTGGTCAAGCAGTTAGAGGATTGGTGCCACCGCGCCGAAGAAAGTGGCATTGACGTGCTGCAAAATTTCTCCCGCAGGCTACGCTGCTACGCTTGAAGAATTAAGAATAAACAGATGTAAGTGAAAATTTAAAACCCGCCAATGGCGGGTTTTTTATTAATGTTGCGTGTTTTCATGGAACCGGCCCTGCAACACTTCCTCACTTTCTTCCGGCCGCCAAATCCTATTTAAGTTTGATTTCCTTATATTTGACGTGCTTGCGCGCTACCGGATCGAATTTAAGCATCTCCAATTTCTCCGGAGTGATGCGTTTATTCTTGGTAGTGGTATAGAAATGACCGGTTCCAGCCGATGACTCGAGTTTTATTTTTTCCCGCATGGTAATGTCCTTAGATTCCGAAGTCCGAATGTGGCTTCATATTTTTTAGATGCTGCCGCCACGAGCGCGGATTTTGGCCAGCGTTGCGTCTATGCCGTTCTTATCTATTGTACGCAGCGCCACGTTTGACAAGCGCAGGCTAACCCAGCGATTTTCGCTCTCAACCCAGAATCGGCGATGCTGCAAATTAGGTAAAAAACGCCGCTTGGTTTTGTTGTTAGCATGAGAAACATGGTGGCCGGTCATAGGTTTCTTGCCGGTGACTTCACATACTCGTGCCATGACGGATACACTCCAAGATTCGAGAAACGCATATTATACCCCGGTTTCGAGGATTTTCTCAAATCAAATCAGTCCTCGTTCCGCAAAGGACATGGCCGACCCGCCGCCAACAATAAAATGGTCCAGGACCTTCACATCCACCAGCCCGAGCGCCTGCTTCAGGGATTGGGTCAGGATTTCGTCGGCGTGACTTGGCTCCGCTACGCCGGATGGGTGATTATGGGCAAAAATTATCGCCGCCGCATTATGATGCAATGCCCGTTTCACCACTTCGCGTGGGTAAACGCTAGTCTGGGTGAGAGTGCCGTTGAACAATTCCTCTGTTGCGATAGCGCGATTCTGGGAGTCAAGAAAAATAGCGACGAAGATCTCGTGTTTCTTGTCGCCGAGGCTGAGGCGCAAATAGTCGCGGACTGATTTTGGCGAACTCATGGCATCGCCGGTTTTCAGTTTTTCTTCCAGGGCTCGCCGCGCCATTTCCAGTACCGCCTGTAGCTGGGCGTATTTTGCCGCGCCCATTCCAGGCACTTGGCAAAATGTTCCTTCATTTGCGCCAAACAAACCTGTCAAGCCGTCGAAACGTTTAAGCAACTCTCGCGCCAGATCCACTGCGCTTTTTCCCGCCATCCCAGTACGCAGGAATATCGCCAGGAGTTCAGCATCAGAAAGATTTGCCGCTCCATTCTTCAGGAGTTTTTCCCGCGGACGTTCGGATTCGGGCCAGTCTGGAATTGCCATAAATAATGCTTGGTGTCCCTCCGATTCTTCAAGTTCGCGATTCTTCAAGTCCGGCAAACTGCTCGGTTCGAACTGAAGAGAGTCCCATCGCGCTGTAATGGAAGCGCCTTTTTTAGGTTAAACTCCTGTTTCTCTGACAAATGATTACCTGACTATCGATCATGACTGGCACGTCCTTATCCAATACCAAGCGCCTGCTGCTGGGGCTGACCGGCGGAGTGGCCGCTTACAAGGCAGCGGAACTGGCGCGCATTTTGATCCGTGATGGTATCGAAGTCCAGGGGGTAATGACGGAATCCGCCTGTCGCTTCATTGGGACAGCGACATTGCAGGCATTAACCGGTAAACCGGTATTCATGGACTTATGGGATGCCAGCGTCCCCGACAGCATGGCTCATATTGATCTTTCGCGCAATATGGATGCCATTCTTATTGCTCCTGCCAGCGCGGATTTTATTGCGAAACTCGCTAACGGAATGGCCGATGATTTGCTCTCGACGCTGTGCCTCGCGCGGGACTGCCCATTGCTGATCGCCCCCGCCATGAATCGCCAAATGTGGGAAAATCCCGCTACGCGACGCAACCTTTTTACGCTCGGGCGTGACGGCGTGACGATACTCGGTCCCGTTAGCGGCCTTCAGGCCTGCGGGGAGACCGGTATGGGCCGCATGCTGGAAGCACATGAGCTCGCTGAAACGGTGAGCGCTTTTTTTCAGCCCAAGCTGCTACAGGGCAAGCGTATGCTAATTACCGCGGGACCCACCTACGAGGCCATTGATGCAGTCCGGGGAATCACCAATTTAAGTTCCGGAAAAATGGGGTACGCCGTTGCGCGCGCAGCTCTCGAAGCAGGGGCGGAAGTCATTCTCATCTCCGGTCCGGTTTGCCTGGATGCCCCTGCGGGTGCCAAGCGCGTCAATGTGGTGAGCGCACAGGAAATGCTGGCAGCGGTAAAAAACGAGATTTCCAGCGCGGACATGTTTGTGAGCGTCGCGGCGGTGGCGGATTACCGCGCCATCAAACCCAACAAACAGAAAATAAAAAAGACCGGCGGTAGCATCATGCTGGAATTTATCCCCAATCCGGATATTCTGGAGTATGTGGCGAGTTTGCCCAAGCCGCCTTTTTGCGTGGGTTTCGCCGCGGAAACGGAAAATCTGGAGAAGAACGCGGATGCCAAGCGCCGCAAGAAGAAATTGCCGCTGCTTGTGGCGAACCTGGCCCAGGATGTTATCGGTTTCGATGAAAGTACGTTGACCTTATTCGACAACGAAGGCAAACATCCTCTACTGAAAGCATCGAAGATCGAGCAGGCGCGACGTTTGATTAAGCATATTGCATCGCTCTGCGAGAAACAAGAAATCTGACATGATAAAAATCGACATTAAAGTTCTCGACCCGCGCCTGAAAGACCAGTTGCCGGCTTATGCGACTTCCGGCTCGGCCGGTCTCGACTTGCGGGCCTGCATCGACCACGTGATGACGATTGAACCTGGAGAAGCCAACCTTATCCCTACCGGCATCGCTGTTCATCTTGCCGATCCGGGACTTGCCGCGATGGTGCTGCCGCGCTCCGGATTAGGCCACAAGCACGGGATCGTTTTAGGTAACCTGGTCGGACTTATCGATTCCGACTACCAGGGCCAGATATTCGTCTCGTGCTGGAATCGCGGACATGTTCCTTTCCCGCTGAATCCGCTGGAGCGGATCGCACAACTGGTAGTGGTGCCGGTGGTACAGGTGGGTTTCAACGTGGTGCAAGACTTTGAGCAGAGTCGCCGGGGCGCGAATGGCTTTGGCAGTACCGGAAAACATTAAACTTGAAATCAGCAATTGACTACTGTTCCACTCTTCAGCTGCACGCTATGGCCCGCAAAGATTACCCGTGCCACTTGATCATCACTTTCCGGGGGCATCCGCTACAACCTGCGGATTTACGCTAATGCGCATTCTTGCGATTGTTTTTGTTTTTCTTCTATCTGCGCCGGTTAACGCGGGAATGCCGGTGAGCCAGCTTAAGATCTCCGGTCATACCCTTCTTGCCGAAGTCGCGCACACGCGGACTGCCCGCTCACAGGGGTTGATGTATCGACAGTCAATGGAGAAAGATAGCGGGATGCTATTTGTATTTCCCGAAGCTGGACGTCACGGTATGTGGATGATGAATACTGACATTCCGTTGAGCGTCGCCTTTCTGGATGAGCAGGGGGTGATCCTTAACATCGCCGATATGATGCCCAACACGAGCAATGCGCATCGCTCCGCTGGTGCGGCGAAATATGCGCTTGAAATGAACCTCGGCTGGTTTGCGGCGAAAAATATAAAAGCGGGCGAGCGGGTTATCGGGCTTGAAAAAGTGCCGCTCGCAGAATAACCGGGCCGAAAAGCAGCATAGTTTCCTTACCGTCGCTTCAACGCATTCCCGGAATCATTCCTTTCATGCCCCGCATCATTTTCGCCATTCCTCCTTTATTCATCATTTTCATCATTTTCTGCGTTTGTTCGAATTGTGCCAGCAAACGGTTTACTTCCTGCACGGAGACACCTGCTCCCGCCGCGATGCGGCGTTTGCGTGATGCTTTCAGAATTTCCGGCTTGACGCGTTCTCTTGGTGTCATGGCGTTGATGATTCCCTCGGTGCGGGCCATGACTTTGTCGTCCATTTTTACGTTCTGGGCGGCCTGAGTGAATTGTGCAGGTAACTTGTCCATCATGGCGCTCATGCCACCCATGTTTCTCATTTGTTGAAACTGCATTTTGAAATCGTTCAGATCGAAGTTTTTTCCCGATTTTATTTTTTTTGCCAGTTTTTCTGCTTCGTGTTGATCCACGCCGCGCTGAGCTTCTTCAATTAATCCGAGCACGTCTCCCATGCCGAGAATACGTGATGCCATACGATCAGGATAAAATGCTTCCAGTCCAGTCAACTTTTCGGCTACACCGGCAAATTTTATCGGCCTGCCGGTGACTTGAAGCACCGATAACGCCGCACCGCCACGGGCATCGCCATCAAGCTTGGTGAGAATCACGCCGGTCAAGGGCAATGCTTCAGCGAACGCTTTGGCGGTATTAACCGCGTCCTGTCCCTGCATCGCATCTACCACGAACAAGGTTTCGATAGGTTTCAGCAGCGTTTCCAGCTCTCTGATTTCCTCCATCATTGCTTCGTCGATAGCCAGGCGCCCCGCGGTATCCACAATCATTACGTCATGGAAGTGCCTGCGGGCAAAATCCAATGCGGCAATGGCAATTTCTTTCGGCCGCTGCCCTGGTTGCACCGGGAAGAAGTCTGCGCCGGTTTGTTTGGCAAGTAATTCCAACTGTTGAATAGCGGCGGGACGATACGTGTCGCAGGATACCAGGAGCACTTTTTTCTTCTTTTGTTCCATCAGCCACTTGGCCAGCTTACCGCTACTGGTCGTTTTGCCGACACCCTGTAACCCAGCCATGAGAATGACTGCCGGCGGAACAGTAGCCAGATTGATATCAGCCTTTTCTCCTCCCATGATGGCGATCAGTTCCTGATGCACCACGCCCACCAGCGCCTGCCCCGGTGAAAGACTGCCCATCACTTCCTGGCCGACAGCTTTTTCCCTGATGCGCGCGATAAATTCCTTAACCACCGGCAAGGCTACATCGGCTTCCAGCAGGGCCATGCGAACCTCACGCAATGCCTCTTGTATATTGGTTTCGGTCAGCCGCGCTTCCCCCCGCAGGGTTTTGATGACGCCGGAAAGCCGGCTGGTAAGATTGTCGAACATGCTAAATGCCCCTCAAGAAAAATTGGTGTAGACTAGCCGGAACTCCGCTTTAATCTGCAATATCAATGTCCGGTATTTTAGCCTATCTTGTCGCCTGCCTGCTTTATGGACTGATCGGCTGGCA
This sequence comes from Nitrosospira sp. Nl5, assembly GCF_900102495.1. Classification (GTDB taxonomy): domain Bacteria; phylum Pseudomonadota; class Gammaproteobacteria; order Burkholderiales; family Nitrosomonadaceae; genus Nitrosospira. The sequence goes on from NZ_FMVQ01000011.1 coordinate 15,823, forward strand.
TTTCTGGCGCACCAGATGGAATGCGCCCCCAGTATCCGCGAGCGACGCCATTATATCCCCAGGGTGGGAGCGGTACGCCATTCTCGCACCGCTGGCGCTGCACGGTTATACGCTTTATCAATCCGTATTTTCGGGTGCTGGATTAAATTTTGGCGTGGGCAGTGCAGTTTCTTCCATCGTTTGGCTTACCGCCACGATTTACTGGCTGTCCGGCTTTTTCTACCGGCTGGAAGGATTGCAAACCCTGGTTGCGCCGGTGGCGGCCGTGGCTGTGCTGCTACCGTTAGCCTTTCCTTCGCTGCGGCCTCTGGCCAATACCGAACTACCAGCTTTCAAAGCGCATATCTCGATCGCCATGCTGGCTTACAGCCTGCTTACCATCGCTGCGCTGCATGCATTGCTGATGGCGGTGGTGGAGCGCCGTCTGCATCATCCGTCCATGCCTTCGGTAATGAGCAATCTGCCTCCGCTTCTGGCCATGGAGAAGGTGTTGTTTCGCGTCATCTGGGCGGGATTCATACTGCTCACACTGACGCTTATCAGTGGCATCGTTTTCTCGGAGGAAGTGTTTGGGCAACCGCTCAAATTCACGCACAAGACGCTATTCGGCATCATTTCATGGGGTGTTTTCGCCGCGCTGCTAACGGGCAGGGAACTCTATGGCTGGCGGGGCCGCATTGCCATTCGTTGGACGCTGGCTGGATTTATCATTCTGCTGCTGGCCTATCTCGGCAGTAAATTTGTATTGGAAGTGATACTGCGGCGCTGAGAACCTTGGGGGAACGGCGGCGCAAGGGCACACCGCGTCCACTTTTTTAAACCACCGGGCTTCAGGATAGCCGCCCCTTCCAATTCCGAATTCTTTCTATTTGCATAGAGGCGTTTCTTTTGGAAGACATGCCGTTGTATGTGCTGCTGATAGCGCTGGCTGTTTTATTGATCCTATCCGCATTTTTTTCCCTTTCCGAAACCAGCATGATGGCGATCAACCGTTATCGGTTGAAGCATCTCGCAAAAGAAGGGCATCGTGGCGCCCGCCTGACTACCCAGCTGCTGTTGAGTACTGACAGACTTCTCGGGGTGATTCTGCTCGGCAATAATTTGCTGAACGCCGCCGCCGCGACACTGGTGGCGGTTATTATTTCCAACTTTTTCGGCCATAACGACCTGGCGTTGCTTATCGGAACGGTATGCGTGACCTTCGCCATTCTGGTGTTTAGCGAAATCACGCCCAAGGTGGTTGCCGCTGCTTACCCGGAGCGTATCGCGCTGGCTTCCAGCTACGTGCTGACGCCGTTGCTCAAGCTTTTCTACCCGGTGGTATGGTTTGTCAACCTGTTCGTCCAGGCGCTGCTCACCATCCTGCGCTTGAGGCCCAGGGAGAGTAATGCGACACAAAAAATCAGCCTGGAAGAACTCAAAACCCTGGTGCTGGAAGCGGGACACTTCATCCGTAAAAAGCACCAGAGCATGTTACTCAATCTGTTCGACCTCGAGACCGTTACTGTTGACGACGTCATGGTGCCGCGTGGACAGATTGAGGCCATCGACCTTCAGGACGACGATGAAGTTATCCATAACCAACTGCTTACATGCCATCACACGCGCCTGCCGGTCTACCGGGGAACGCTTGATAACGTGATCGGTATCATTCATGTGCGCAAAGTGCTGAACCAGATGAGAAGCGGAGAAGTCACCGCCACGATACTCGAGAAAATCATGCGCGAGCCGTACTTCATCCCATCCGGCACACCTCTGTTTTCGCAGCTGCAATTATTCCAGGAAAACCGCGAGCGCGTGGGCCTCATCGTCGACGAATACGGCGAATGGATGGGACTGGTTGCGCTGGAGGATATCATTGAAGAAATTATCGGCGAATTTACCACGCACGCGCCGACACAAGCGGGCACCTTCGTGAAACAGGCCGATGGCAGTGTAATCGTGGAAGGCAGCAGCCTGCTGCGTGATCTCAACCGCAAGCTTGGCATGCGGTTCCCGCTTGGAGGCCCAAAAACTCTCAACGGCCTTATTCTGGAACACTTCCAGGATATTCCCGAGGCCGGCACCGGCCTGAAGATTGCCGATTATCCAATGGAAGTCGTCCAGACCCAGGACCGGGTAGTCAAGGTAGTGCGAATCTTTCCTGGTCCCACGCCATTTCAGTAGGGCCAGAATACAGGTTAATACATGCCCTTGATAATCGGTTTAACCGGAGGAATCGGCAGCGGCAAAACCAGCGCCGCGAAATTCTTTGCCGCCTTGGGCGCAGAGCTTATCGATACCGATGCGATTGCGCATGAAATCACCCAGCCGCAGGGTGCGGCAATTGCCGCCATACGGAAAATTTTTACCGAAAAATTCCTCACTGAAGATGGCGCGCTGAATCGAAAAGAAATGCGTAGCCTGGTATTCTCCGACAGCCAATCCCGTCGGAAACTCGAAGCGATTCTGCACCCCCTTATCCGGGTTGAAGTGGCCCGCCGTGCCGCGCTTTTTACCGCCTCCTACGGAATGATAGTTGTACCGCTGTTGCTTGAAACCGGCGGCTATCGGGGGATGATCCATCGCGTCCTGGTGGTGGATTGCAATGAGCATGACCAGATTGCACGCACTGTTGCGCGTGCCGGACTGGATGAACAAACGGTGCGTGCGATCATGGCAACGCAGCTTTCCCGCAATGAACGGCTGCAACAAGCGGACGATGTGATTACCAATGATGCGGATATGGCGCATCTGCGGCAACAAGTCGATACTCTGCACCGGAAATATCTCGACTTGGCGAACAAAAGTTGATTTCCCGCCAGAACTTTACAGTCATTACATGGCAATTTTGATTGTCAATTTCTGTTTCATAGGGCAATATCATAGGCCGTATTCCGGCCCTCGAACCCTCAATCATGATTTGCTACGAACACCCTCTGAGCGAACGCATTCGTACCTTGTTGCGGCTTGAGGACCTGTTTGACAAGATGGCTTTTTTTTCCGCCAAGGATGAAGCTACCGAGCACCACTGCGCGCTTGTTACGTTATTTGAAATCCTTGATGTAACGGGTCGTGCCGACATGAAATCGGATTTGCTGCAGGAACTGGAACGGCAGAAACAAGCATTGGAAATTCTTCGCAGGAACCCGGATGTTTCAGAAGGCGCGCTGAATCAGGTGCTGGATAACATGCAGGCCGCTTCCCATAACATGCTGAATATGACTGGCAAAATTGGAGAACATGTGCGTGAGAATGAGTGGCTGATGAGCATTAAACAGCGCATCGGCATACCTGGCGGCGTATGTGAGTTCGACCTGCCCTCATATCACTATTGGTTGCATCTTGACCCTGCGCTACGCCGCAACGACCTCAACGAATGGCTCGCGCCACTGCTGCCGCTACAGGATGGTTTCAGTATTGTTTTGCACCTGCTGCGGAACAGCGGAAAAACCCTCCGGCATACCGCTCATCGCGGCGTATATCAGCAGATGGGATCCGGGCGTGTCGCGCACATGCTGTGCCTGAAGGTAAAAGAAAGCCTGCCGTGTGTGCCGGAGATCAGCGCCAATAAATATGCGCTTAACATTCGCTTCGTCATCTCGGGTTCGAGGCAGAAAACCAGAATATATGAAGACGATGTAGAGTTTGAACTGACTTTTTGCAATCTATGAGCCCAGCCTGTTAGGTATGTACCCCGGCTTTGGCAGTGGCCGGGCTAGACGATATTTATCTTTCATCAGTTTCGTGAAGTCCACTCCTTGTTAATTCACTTGCAATGGCAAACTTTTTTGCGCTAATTCCCGCAGCGGGCGCTGGTTCACGCATGCGGGATGAGCTTCCCAAGCAGTACTTGCCATTGGCCGGCAAGCCAATGATTTACCACGCTTTAAGAACGATTTGCAGTTCGCTGCGGATCGTGCGTGTGTTCGTGGTGCTTGCGCCAGGAGATGACGAATGGTTGCGGCATGACTGGTCGGAATTCTCGGGCAAACTGGTTGTGCTCCAATGCGGCGGTGCGACGCGTGCCCAAAGCGTGCTTAACGGCTTGCAAGGGGCACGAGACATCTCGGCCATCGGAGATGGCGACTGGATCTTGGTACACGATGCGGCACGGCCCTGCTTAGGCGAAACGCAACTCGACAAACTGATGGATGAACTGGCTGGTGACGAGGTAGGCGGATTACTCGCTGTTCCGGTGGCGGATACATTAAAGCGCAGTGACACCAGCAGCCGCGTTGCATGCACCGAATCCAGGGAAAATTTATGGCAGGCGCAAACGCCACAGATGTTTCGTTATAGATTGCTGGTGGAAGCCTTGAGCATGACCGGCGGCGCGACCATGACGGACGATGCGGGAGCGGTTGAGGCGCTGGGCTTGCAACCCAAGCTGGTGCTGAGTGATGCACGCAACCTAAAGGTGACTTATCCTCAGGATCTCGCCCTGGCGGAGCTGATACTGAGAAATTCCTGACCAAGGTATTCACTATTGATCTGGCGATAAAATACCCATGAAGGTTGTCATTTCCCAAACCGGCGTGCGTGCTTCGAATGCCGCTGCTTTCGCCTGTGCCTGTATAGCTTTATTACTGTTTGCCCGCTGGATCAATAAGAAATGAAACGAGAGAGGAAAAGATGAGTACGGTTAGAATTGGGCAAGGTTTTGATGTGCATCAGTTGGTCGAAGGCCGCAAACTTATCGTGGGTGGCGTGGTCATTCCGTACGAAAAAGGTTTGCTCGGGCATTCCGATGCCGACGTCTTGCTGCACGCGATCTGCGATGCGCTCCTCGGCGCTGCGGCGCTGGGCGATATCGGTAAACATTTTTCGGACGCCGATCCAAGATACAAGAACATCGACAGTCGCGTGTTATTGCAAAATGTCTCCCGTTTGCTGGAAGGGCATGGCTACAAAGTGATCAATATCGATGCCACTATCATCGCCCAGGCGCCGAAAATGTCGCCACATATTCCCGCCATGATTACCAATATTGCACAGGATCTGGGCATGCGGACAGGGGATGTCAATGTCAAAGCCAAGACCGCGGAGCGCTTGGGGCCTGTTGGCAGGGGCGAGGGGATAGAGGCGGAAGCAGTATGTCTGATAACCGGAAATGCTGAAGTCTGAGTAGATCCTTTACGGAGTGAGCTGTGGCAAATCCGAAAGACGCGATCAGAACTTCCCGATAAACGATGCGGATAACTGAAGTAAAACCGGATGCCAAGCGGGAAACTGTCAGGGTTTTTTTTGCGATATGGCCAGACGGTGCCGCTCAAAAGCAATTGGCTGCCGTGACAGAACAATTGCAGGCAGATCCGCTCTGCAGTGGACGTAAAACCGAGCCGGAAAATATTCATCTCACGCTGGTATTCGTGGGGGAGGTGGATACCGGCGGGCTGGAGGCGCTACGTTTGGCAGCTGACGAGGTTCGCGGTCGCAACACACCTGCTTTTGATATTGTCATTGAAGAAATTCGCTACTGGAAACACAAGGGGATTGCTTACGCGACAACAGGCAAGATCCCCCGGCAACTTGGAGATTTGGTAGATGCGTTGCGGGATGCCCTATCCGCTGCCGGATTCTCAATAGAACGGCGTACTTATAGGCCGCATATTACATTGATGAGAAAAGCTTCCTGCCAGGCCATGCCCCACTTGGAGGAGCCGATAACCTGGAAGGCACGCGAATGGGTGCTGGTTAAATCAACACGAACCGGCAATGGGCCGGTTTATAACCCAATTGGGCACTGGCCTTTGCCATGATCTCGTGAAGCATCCTGCCTACCTACAGATTGAGTTGGCGGATAAACTGAAAAGTGAACTCACTTAGAACCTTGAATTGTTGGTGCTGTCCATTGGTACACAGGTAAGCGGGCAACAAACGCCGGCATAAGTTTTCGTTGGAAGATGCCAGTACAACGTTACAGTCTTCATCACATTCATTCAAACCATCTCTTGAAAATTATCGCTTTCGATACTTCTACCGAGTACTGTTCGATTGCACTATTGCTGGATAGCGAGTTATTGAGCCGGGAGGTTCTTGCCGAGCAGCGGCATTCTGAGCTGATCTTGCCGATGCTGCAGCGAGCGTTGGAGGAAACCGGGATGACCCTGGCACAAATGGACGGTATTGCGTTCGGGGCCGGACCAGGCTCCTTTACCGGCCTGCGAATTGCTTGCGGAGTGGCGCAAGGACTGGCTTTTGGCGCAGACCTGCCGGTGATGGGCATATGCACGCTGGAGGCGTTGGCACAAGAAGCAGGTAGCGGTAATGTCATTGCCGCGCTCGACGCGCGCATGGGTGAGATCTACCATGCCGCTTATACAAAAGGGGATGGGTGGCAATCCGTGAGCGAACCGGCTTTATGCCTGCCGCAGCACGCGCCACTGCTGCCGGGACGCGACTGGATCGGTTGCGGGAGCGGTTTTTCGGTGTATGAGGAAGTATTGCGCACGCGCTACAACGGTTGCGTCAGTCACATCGTCAGAGGACTCAGGCCTCATGCGCGCGCCATCGCTCAGTTGGCTGCGCCGAGATTTGAAAAAGGATCAGGTCTCGATCCCGCCGCCGCCGCGCCGTTCTATATCCGTAACAAAGTGGCTCTGAAGGAAAAGGAACGATGAGCGCTCAACTGCAGGAGATGCCGCAGATCAGGCGGATGTATCTGACAGACTTGGACGAGGTAGTCGCTATCGAACGGGAGGTTTTTCTCTTTCCCTGGACACGAGGCAATTTCAGTGATTCAATCGACTCCGGCTATCATTGCCTGGTATTGGAGCACGGCGGGCAACTTTTTGGTTACGGTGTAATGATAATTGGAGCGGAAGAAGCTCACTTGCTGACACTTAGTATTGCCGCGGGATTGCAACGGAAGGGCTGGGGCGAGGGATTGTTGCGGCATTTTATTCAGGTGGCCAAGGAACAGCGTGCACGATCGATGTTTCTGGACGTACGCGAGTCCAACCATGCAGCCGCCCGGCTGTATAAACGGATCGGCTTCAGGCAGGTTGCCAGGCGCAAGGATTATTACCCTGCGATGGGCGGACGCGAGGATTCGTTAGTCATGGAGTTAATGTTGTGACCGTATCCGGTAACGTCAAGCACGCCAGGCGTAAAGAAATACTTAAAGAGCTCGGTCTGACGCCATTGTGGCGTGCCAGAGTGCCGGATACGCCCAATCATGCTTCTCCTGCGGTGACTGGGGAGCATGTTTCCATTAGCCAGGCCCAGGTTAACGCGGGGGCTGAAGACCGGCGTTCGACAATCCTGCGAATGGACTGGGATCAACTTAAGATGAGCGTGGAGGGTTGCATCGCCTGTCCGCTATGCCAGTCTCGCTCGCGTACGGTATTTGGCATAGGCGACAGGAATGCCGATTGGCTGTACGTGGGCGAAGGACCAGGGGTTCAGGAGGATGCTACAGGGGAGCCCTTTGTTGGCCCGGCCGGCAAACTGCTGGACAATATGCTGGCGGCAATCAATCTTAAGCGCGGCCGAAATGTTTATATCGCCAATATCGTAAAATGCCGCCCACCTGGCAACAGAAACCCTAATTCGCATGAGGCGCAGCAGTGCGAACCGTATCTTGCACGGCAAATTGCGTTGATCCAGCCGAAACTTATCATTGCTTTGGGGAAAGTCGCCGCACAGAACCTGCTGAATACCGATGCCACGCTCGCCGCCTTGCGCGGGAGGCTGCACGAGCACTCCGGCATCCCTGTTATCGTCACTTACCACCCAGCCTATCTGCTGCGCACGCTTGCTGACAAAGCGAAGGCCTGGGAGGACTTGTGTTTTGCCAGAAGCACGATGCAGAGCTTGCAATCGGGCGATTTAATCCCCACTTATGATCGCTAGAGCAAAATTTTTCAGGAAGAATTCCATGCATAACTTGCTGTTGTCCCTGACGTTGCTTTTCACGATTACCTTGAGTGGCTGCGGCTACAATACCTTGCAATCCACGGACGAGCAAATCAAGGCGACCTGGGCGGAAGTTCTGAACCAGTATCAGCGGCGCGCGGATCTGGTTCCCAACCTGGTAAATGTGGTGAAGGGTTTCGCCGCGCAGGAGAAAGACGTCTTGCTGGGTGTCACCAATGCCCGCTCCCGAGTCGGCAGCGTCCAGGCCACCCCGGAGCTGATCAATGATCCGGAGGCATTCGCGAAGTTTCAGAGTGCGCAGGGGGAATTGACGAGCGCCCTGTCGCGTTTGCTGGTTGTGGCCGAGAATTACCCGCAGCTTAAATCGGACGCTAATTTCCGTGACTTGCAGGCACAGCTGGAAGGAACCGAAAACCGTATAACCGTCGCCCGCAACCGTTATATAAAGGCGGTCCAGGAATACAACGTGGTGGTGCGCTCATTCCCCAGCAATCTTACCGCGATGGTATTCGGTTTCCAGGTCAAACCCAGTCTCACGGTGGAAAACGAAAAAGAAATTTCCACCGCGCCCAAGGTGGATTTCAGCGCGCCATCGCCGGCAAGGCAGTAAAAATATCGCGTATCAGTTGATTATGAGTCAAGCTGGAGGAAAAGTCCTCGCGCTCATCGCACTGCTTCTCTCCGCTTCTTTATCGGGGGCGGAAGTAGCGGTTCCGCCTCTCAAGTCTCCCATTACCGATCTGACCGGGACGCTTTCACAGGGTGAAATCGCGCAACTCGAGCAAAAACTGGCGGCATTCGAGGCGAAAAAAGGCAGCCAGATTGCGGTATTGCTTGTTCCCACTACTCAACCGGAAACCGTCGAACAATATTCGATCCGTGTTGCCGAGGCGTGGAAGCTGGGGCGAAAAGGCGTGGATGATGGCGTGCTGCTGGTCATTGCAAAGCAAGACAGGGTGTCACGCATAGAAGTCGGCTATGGGTTGGAAGGCGTGCTACCGGACGCGGTGGCAAAGCGCATCGTTGATGAAATAATGATTCCTGAATTCAGGCAGGGAGATTTTGCGGGCGGCATTGCTGCCGCCATCGGGCGGTTAATGGGCGTAATCGAAGGAGAACCATTGCCGCCACCTCGATCCAATCGCGGCAACGGGGCGGCCGGGGCGGGTATCGTTCTCGACAGTATTATTCCGATTTTTATCGGGCTCATCGTACTCGGCAAAATATTGCAATCTCTGTTTGGACGCCTCATCGGCGCCACAGTGATGAGCGTTACGGCCGGGCTCATGGGCTGGCTCATCTTTTCTTCAATAATCATCGCCATGGTTATCGCTGTTCTCGTCCTATTGATAAGCTTGTTTGGAAGTTCGGGCGGAGGCATTTCCAGGGGTGGTCGCAGCGGTTGGCCGGGGGGTGGGCTCGGTCGAGGTAGGGGCGGCTTTGGCGGCGGTGGTTTCAGGGGAGGTGGTGGCGGTTTTGGCGGCGGTGGCGCATCGGGGAGATGGTAGATGAATTCCGCACGCATACTGCGGCATCTTCTTACGGGTCATCTGGCGGTGCGGCGCCTATTTCCCGTCTCGTCCCTGACAGCTATCGAACACGCCATCAAACAGTCGGAAACCAGTCACGGAGGCGAGGTCTGTTTTGCGGTGGAGCCTGCGTTGAATATGCCGCCTCTCCTTAGAGATCAGTCGGCACGAGAACGGGCGGTAGAGGTGTTTTCCCTGCTCCGGGTGTGGGACACAGAGCTTAATAACGGTGTGTTGATTTATCTGCTGCTCGCAGACCACGACGTTGAAATCATCGCCGATCGGGGAATTGACGCCAAGGTCGGTGGTGACGAGTGGGAAAGAATCTGCGGCGAGATGGAAGCCGCTTTCCGTCAAGGACAGTTCGAATCAGGGGTGATCGCGGGAATACGCGCTATTGGTAGTCACTTGCAACGCCATTTTCAAGCAGGGAGGGCGGGTGGGGGGAATGAGTTGCCTGATAAGCCGGTTATCCTGTAACGGATTCCAGATATCGCGCAATATTTCCGGTAGCGAACTCTCTATAATTGGAAAGCCGGGTGGCGCAAAGCCTTGTGGGATCAGGGGTGCGCTAAAACGAAAACAGGGCGACCCGCCGCCGAACTCGGATTCAATGTCCCTTATGCGCCCCGATCAGATGAAGAGAATCTTCAATGCTCTGGTTGTGCAGGTGCCATTGGCGTATCAGCGCCATGATCACGGCCACGAATAATCCGAACAGGACAATAACGGTATAAACATGCACCTCGAAGCTCACCAGTACAGCATATATTGCCAACATGGCAAGAATGCTCAGGTTTTCATTGAAATTCTGTACTGCGATAGAGTGACCCGCGCCCATTAGGATATGGCCGCGGTGTTGTAGCAGAGCGTTCATTGGCACCACAAAAAATCCCGCCAGTCCGCCGATCAGCATCAGAAGTATGATCGAAATCCATAGCTCGCGCGCCAGAATCATGGCCATCACTACAATACCCATGGCGATGCCAAGAGGAATGACTTTTACCGACTGCCGCAGCGATACCAATCGTGCCGCGATAATCGCGCCTATTGCAATCCCGATGGCAACCACGCCTTGTAATTGTGCCGCCTTATTCAACGGATAGCCGAGCGCGGCATCAGCCCATTTGAGCACAATAAATTGCAAGGTTGCACCCGCGCCCCAGAACAACGTGGTTACGGCAAGCGAGATCTGTCCGAGCTTGTCCGACCATAGCAGCTTCATGCAATGGCTGAATTCGTGAATCAGGAATATAGGGTTTTTCTTCAGGATGCGGTGATCAACTCCGGTATTGGGAATGTACAGATTGAAGATCGCGGCTGTGCTGTAAAATACGGCGATAAGGAGAATACATGCTTCCGGAGTGGTGTCCACGCCAGTGTCTATGAAGGGAAAGTCGAACGCCAGGAATATGGAAGAGACTGCGGGTGTAATCAGCAATCCGCCCAACACCGTGCCAAGCACGATAGAAGCGACGGTCAAGCCTTCGATCCAGCCATTAGCGATGACCAATTTTTCCGGCGGCAGCAGTTCCGTGAGGATGCCGTATTTGGCCGGGGAATAGGCTGCGGCCCCAAGCCCGACAACTGCATAGGCGGCGAGAGCGAGATACTGGTGTGAAGCCAGGAAAAGTAAACCGCAGCCGGTGATCTTGATCGCATTGCTAATGAACATCACCCGCCCTTTAGCCATGGAATCGGCAAACGCTCCGACAAAAGGGGCAAGAATCACATAGAATAAAACAAATACAAACTTGAGCATGGGGGTAAGATAAGCGGGAGCGTGCAGCTCTATCAGAAGTGCAATGGCAACGACCAGTAGCGCATTGTCTGCCAGCGAAGAGAAAAACTGCGCTGCCATGATGGTATAAAATCCGCGTTTCAAACTGCCCCCTTTCCAATACTTTCTCGCGATAAGGCGCAAGATTATACAACGCTCGTCCAAGCCTATTTTGAGAGAAAGTTTTATACCATGAATCCGCCTGGGCGACCAACTTAGCTGGCTAATTGAACACCATATTTCAATATCAATGATGAATTTCCCATCCGGTTCCAAGCACTAGTCAGATGTCGCGACCCATCCAGGCACTCATTGATTTATCCGCACTCGAACATAATCTATCCGTTGTTCGCCGTCATGCGCCTCACTCGCGCGTCATGGCGGTGATCAAGGCCGATGCTTACGGCCATGGATTGCTGCGTGCCGCAGAGGCGTTGAGGCGGGCAGACGGTTTTGCCATGCTCGAGATGGACGCAGCAGTGCGTTTGCGGGAAGCAGGGTATCGCCAGACTATCCTGCTGCTTGAAGGTTTTTTTGGCATAGAAGAACTGGCATGGATCGAGCAGTACCATCTAAGCACCGTAATCCACCACCGCGAGCAGCTGGCAATGTTATCCGCGCACCGGCCGGGCGTTAGGCTGCATGTTTTTCTGAAGCTCAATACCGGCATGAACCGCTTGGGATTCACGCTTGAACAATTTCCCGCTGCGCTGGAAGCGCTGAAAGCCAGCCCCGCTGTCGGCCAGATTACGCTCATGACCCATTTTGCTTGTGCTGACGAGTCCAGCGGAAACGAAAATGTCAACGCGCAGTTACAACGTTTCAATCTTGTTGCGGCAGGACGAAATTTGCCGCTTTCCCTGGCTAATTCCGCCGCCATCCTCCGCTATCCGGAAGCGCATGCCGACTGGGTGCGTCCGGGAATCATGCTTTATGGCGCTTCGCCGTTTTCTGATCGGACCGCTGACGAACTGGATCTGTATCCCGCCATGACCGTATCGAGCCGAATCATCGCAGTTCAAACGCTTAACCCAGGGGATGGAGTCGGATATGGCCATATTTTTCGCGCCGACCGTCCGATGCGTGTCGGCATTGTTGCGGGCGGCTATGCTGATGGCTATCCTCGCCATGCACCTGCAGGTACGCCCATACTGGTGGACGGCAGGCGCGCACGTATCATCGGCCGCATCTCCATGGACATGCTGCATATCGATCTGAGCGGAGTCGAAAATGCCGGAGTAGGTAGTCCGGTAACACTGTGGGGAAAGGGAATGCCGGTGGACGAAGTGGCGCGAGCGGCAGGCACGGTGAGCTATGAATTGCTATGCGCCTTGGCGCCACGGATGCGAATAGCAACATAATCGCCATTCGCGGCGATGAGATAGCGGCGGCGTTCACCCCCGGACGTTCCTCTCATTGCTTCTTCGGGCTTTGCTTTCTTTCCAGCTATGAGCCGGATAAGACGCAAAAAGGCGGTCGAAGGACCGCCTTTTTATCTGATGAGACCCCGATTCCCGCGGCTATTCGACTTTTGCCTTGGCGCGCAGGTCGGCAACAAAGGTTGCGAATTGCCGCTGCAGCACGCGTTGCGCCAAATTCTGCTTTATTTCCTCGAAGGGCGGAATTTTTAATGGCCGCACGTCATCCAATCGGATTACATGCCAACCAAAAGGGGTTTTTACCGGCTGCTCGGTGAGCTGGCCCTTGTTCAGCTTGGTCAATGCTTCCGCGAAAGGCTGAACATAGCTACCGGCAGGGCTCCAGTCGAGCTCGCCACCCTTATTTTTACTGCCGGCGTCCAGTGATTTTTCCTGGGCGATCTTGTCAAGCTTACCCCCTTTCTTGATACGGGCGATAATGTCTTTGGCTTCCGCTTCGGTACCGACCAGGATGTGATGTGCCTTGTATTCTTTATCTCCCATCTGGGTTTTCAGTGCTTCATATTCCTGGCGAAGCTCTTCGTCGCTGACCGGGTGATTCTTCACGTAGTCGATTTGGTATGCTCTAACCAGCGCTGTCAGACGGGCAATTTCCATCTGGGATATGAAATCAGGATCCTTGTCGAGCCCTTTCTTCAGCGCATCCTGGGCTATTATTTCCTCCGTTATAAGATCCTCCCGCAAGGCTTTCCTGGTTTCGGGACTGTCCGGCTGACCCTGGGCGGCACGCGCTTTCACGATAAATTCAAGGCGCGACTGAGGAATAGCTACTCCATTTACCTTTGCCATGGGTGTGTTGGATTGGGGCTGAGCAGTCGATTGCGCCTGAGCGGCCGTTACGGCGATCAGGCCGGAAATACCGAGCACCGTCAATTGAGAAAATTTCATAAAACGCATAGTATTTCCTTGTCAGTGGAGTCAGAGGGTTGAATCAAATCAGATTTCTTCTGGAGTATACGCCTTTACACTCAGCGCGTGAATATCCTTATGCATCATCTCATTCAATAATGCATAGACCAGCCGATGCCGGACCAAGGTGGATTTGCCGCAAAACTTGCGTGAGACAATGGTGAGAATATAGTGCCCACCGCCGCCTTTAGCACCCTCATGCCCCGCGTGCCGCGCGCTCTGGTCAACAATTTCAACTTGTTCCGGGTCAAGAACGGCAAGCTTTTGCCTGATTAATTCGATGGCAGCCGTCATGCTTATTATGCCGACGACGGAAAAACTTTCCTGAATGGCCTGACTATTACGTTTGCATATACGCCGGAAGTGGCATAGGGATCGGCTTCTGCCCAGGCGCGTGCGGCTTCGAGCGACTCGAATTCAGCCACGATAAGGCTGCCGGAAAATCCTGCGCGCCCCGGGTCCGGGCTATCAATTGCCGGATATGGTCCCGCCAGGATAAGGCGCCCCTCGTTCTGGAGCGCATTGATGCGCTCCAGATGCGCAGAACGCACCGCCAGACGTTTTTCGAGGCTATCGGGAATATCTTCCCCGCTTATTGCGTAGAGCATCATGCCTCTTCATCCTTCTTGTCTTCCATATACTTTCCCAGCATCAATCCTTGCACCAGGACAAATACCAGCATCAGTCCCATGAACCCGAACAGTTTGAAATTGACCCAGGTTTCGGTGGAATAATTGAATGCCACGTAGAGATTAGCTGCGCCCATTAATGCGAAGAATGCGGCCCAACTGGCATTGAGGCGACCCCATATCGGTTCCGGCAGTGTAATTTGCCCTTTCATCATGACACGAATGAAATTCTTCTTGAAAACCGCATGGGCTAATAACAGCGCTCCGGCGAATAGCCAGTAAAGAACGGAAGGTTTCCACTTGATGAAGGTTTCATCTTGCAGTATCAGCGTCGCGCTACCGAAGATGACGATGATAACGAGACTTACCCACAGCATGGTGTCAACTTTGCGGTGGCGAAACCATACCCAGCCGATTTGCGCAAAGGTTGCGACAATGGCGACAGCAGTGGCGGCGAAGATTCCATAGATCTTAAAAGTAACGAAAAACAGAATTACCGGAAAGAGATCAAAAAGAAACTTCATAAATGCGGAACGACGCGGGTTGTAGTGGATTGATGAAAGTTAATTATGGTCATTAAGTAGCGCGCTTCAGTTGCCTCAATGTAGATGTACCGGTGTCACTTCACCTTCTTCGGGAAATTCGGCATGTACTACTTCACCTTCCGGATTTGGAAATAGCGGTGCGCCACATTCTTCGCAATACTCAAGAAGGAACCGGTTGTCCAGCAATGTAGTATGCATTATCCCGCATTCCTGCAGAGCCGTTTCGATTTGCGTTACCGTATCGCTGTTTTCGTCTTCGTCTCCAACCAGCGCCCAGACGATGCCATAGAGCACGTCGTCGCGATCCTTGAGGGTGAAACTGACCCGGTATTCCTCCAGCCATTGGTCATAAAAGGGCGCAATTACCGCACGCAGCCTGTTCGCGGAAATATTTAAAGTAGATTGCAGAAACTCAACCGTGGCATGCATGGAGTAGGGCCGGGCGAGACGGTCTGCCATGCGCCACGCCGAAAAAAAGCCATCCGGTATCAATAATTCAAACGCGCAACCCTGGAATAACGGACGCAGGGCTTCTGTGCCCTGAGACCGCCACGCAAGCAGTATCTCCTGTTTTGAAAATTTAATACCAGATGAGTTGCCGGCGCTCTTGTCCTCGCCGGTCCTGCCAATTTCCTGCCAGCGGAACATGGGCTTTCCCTGCGGTACCGCAATCGCACCGAGAAGATAGCGGGTGTCGGACAGGAAACGTCCCGTTTCAGCCAGTTGTCGCGGATTCATGTGCAGTTCCCGCTCTCCGGTCACCGCCGCCTTCCATAGCTTGTCGGCAAGTTCATGCGTAAGGTGGTAGCCACGGGGCAATTGATCAGGACTGAACAGGCAGTTCGCGAGCACGAATTGAACATTCGCCGCCAGCACGTGCGCCTCCAGTTGCACCCGGACATTGGCAAGCACCGGTCCGGCTACCGGGCCCGAAGGGATCGAGAAACGCGACCAGGTCAGCACGGGCACCGCGAACATCAGTACATCGTAACCGCGGTCTTCCCGCGTCAATATGCTGCATTCGATCGCTGCTTCAATGGCATAAATGAATTCACCGTAACCTGCGGGATCGCTCTCATAGAGTTGATCCAGTGCTGCTTCGAGGTTTTGATCGTCGCCCGTGCGCAACTGGGCGTGTATCTTTTCCGCAAGCCGGTTCTCCCAGAATGCGTCCTCGATACGGCTGCCGGAGGCCGCAAGTCCCGCTGCCATGCGGGAAAGCTCCTGAACCACGCGCGGGGATTTAGTGCGGTGAGGGACGCGAGGTTTTTTCATGAAAGAGTGAAGCGTAACAGGCAAGAAGCCATTTTAACCTAAATCCGCCGGGAAAAAATGGACTCCCTGAACGGGAATCCTTGAGGGGTAAATAAGAGGCGAGTTATTTCGAGTGCTGCCGCTGCGGGAAAACCGCTTCTCGGTGAAACCGCCCCTTAATTATTTCTCATCGGTACCTTCCTTGATATCGTGGCGTATGACTGCTATTGGAAACGGCAGAAACATCCGCCCGTGGACCAGCCGGTACAACACCGGCAGTACAAGCAGGGTCAGTGCTGTGGATGACAGGACACCACCAATGACTACCGTCGCCAATGGCCGTTGCACTTCCGCGCCCGTGCTTGTGGCCAAAGCCATGGGAATAAATCCAATGGCCGCCACCAGCGCCGTCATCAGCACTGGCCGCAGCCTGGTCAAAGCGCCAGTGTGAATAGCTTCATCAAGGGTTAGCCCTTGTTCTCTCAAGTCACGGATAAATGCCAGCATGACCAGTCCGTTCAACACCGCCACCCCGGAAAGGGCGATGAACCCGACCCCGGCGGAAATAGACAAGGGGATACCGCGCAACCATAATGCCAATACTCCGCCGCTGAGCGCGAAAGGCACGCCGGTAAACATCAGCAATCCATCTCGAAAATTTCCGAACATCGTATAAAGCAGGATAAAAATCAATCCAAGCGCTGCGGGAATCACAACCTCGAGGCGCTGGGCGGCAGAAATCATTTGCTCGAATTGCCCCCCCCAAGTCACCCAGTAGCCGGGGGGAATCTGCACCTTCTCGGCAATAAGCGCTTCCGCTTCATTCACGAAAGAACCGAGATCGCGGCCACGCACGTTGGCGGTGATCACCGCTCTGCGTTTACCGTTTTCGCGGCTCACCTGGTTGGGACCCTGGACGATTTCCAGATCGGCCACCTCGCTTAACAGCACGTAGCCGGAAACGTTATTTGGAGCAACCGGAGTACTGGCTACGTTCGAATCGGGTAGCTTGATCGGCAAGCGTTTGAGGGTCTCGATATCGCTACGCAAGGTCTCCGGCAGCCGGACCTGAAGCTCGAAGCGGCGATCACCGTCATAAATCGTGCCCACGTTTCTTCCACCGATACCGATCGTCACCGCATCCTGCACATCCACCGCATTCAGACCGAAGCGCGCCATTTTTGCGCGATCCATCTGAACCGAAAGTCCTGGCAATCCGGTAATTTGTTCGATTCTCACATCCGCTGCGCCGGGAACAGCTTCAAGGAGTTTTTCAATCTGTTCGCCCACGTCGAGCAAGGTGTCCATGTCATCGCCGAATACTTTTACCGCGACATCCGCGCGTACGCCCGACAACAGCTCATTGAAACGCATTTGTATTGGCTGGGTGAATTCGTAGTTGTTTCCCGGTATTTCCCGCACGGCCTGCTCAATGGCGGCGACCAGTTCCGCCTTGGTGCGGTGTGGCCCCGGCCATTCCGATGAGGGTTTGAGAATGATGAAAATGTCCGCAACGCTCGGCGGCATCGGGTCGGTTGCAATCTGCGCGGTTCCGATCTTGGAGAAAGTCCTGTCTACTTCGGGAAATGTCCTGATTCTTTTCTCCAGTTCATTTTGCATTTCGATGGCTGTGGTCAGGCTTGTGCCGGGAATGCGCAGCGCATGGAGCGCGATATCTCCTTCGTTGAGACTGGGCACAAACTCGCTGCCCATCCGCGTTGTCAGTAGGCCGGATAGCACCACAATCACCACCGCGAGCGTAACGGTCAGTGCTTTATTGCGCATGGCGGCAGCCAGCGCGGGCACATAGATTTCTTTTACCCATGTTACCAAGACGTTCTCTTTTTCTGCCACTTTGCCACTGAGAAACAGTGCGAGCGCCGCCGGGATAAATGTAACGGAGAGGACCATCGCGCCCAGCAGTGCGATCACCACCGTGAAGGCCATGGGATGAAACATCTTTCCTTCCACCCCGGACAGCGCGAAGATGGGTAGATAAACCACCATGATTATCAATTCCCCATAAATTAGGACCTGCCGCGCTTCCCTGGATGCGTCGAAAACTACTGCAAAGCGCTCGGCCGGCGTTAACTCGCGTCCCAGCCTCGCCTGCTCATGTGCCAAGCGCCGGATGCTATTTTCGACAATAACGATGGCGCCATCCACGATAAGGCCGAAATCAAGCGCGCCCAGGCTCATCAGGTTGGCGCTGATGCCGTTCGCCACCATGCCGCTAAAGGTGAACAACATCGATAGCGGGATGACGAGCGCGGTAATCAGCGCCGCGCGAAGGTTGCCCAGAAACAGGAACAACACCACGATGACAAGGGTGGCGCCTTCAAACAGGTTGGTTGCGACGGTACGAATGGTTTTGTCTACCAGGGTGGTGCGATTGTAGACCGGGGTGGCAACCACGCCTTCCGGCAAATTGCGATTGATCTCCGCCAGCTTGTCGGCGACTGCCTGGGAGACAGCCCGGCTATTTTCGCCAATCAGCATGTGCGCCGTGCCCAGCACCACTTCCTCACCGTCTTGCGTTGCCGCGCCGCTGCGTAACTCCTTGCCGATAATTATGTCGGCGACGTCCCTGATATGTATCGGCACCCCTTGACGGCTGCCCAGGATGATTGCGCCAATTTCATCCACGTCCGCTACTTGTCCGGGTACCCGAACCAGGTGTTGTTCGCCACTTTTCTCGATATAGCCGGCGCCGACATTGAGATTGTTACGCTCCAGGGCGATGACCACATTTTGTAACGTCAAGCCGAAGGAGAGCAGTTTTTCCGGATAGGGCGTGACGTGGAACTGTTTAACGAAGCCGCCGATCGCATTGACCTCGGTGACGCCTTTAACCATGCGCAATTGGGGCCGGATGATCCAGTCCTGCATTTCGCGCAAATCGGTCGTGGTGTACGCCATGCCATCCGGCTTCAGCGCATCTTCCTCCGCGTCAACCGTCCACATAAAGACTTCGCCCAGGCCCGTAGAGATCGGCCCCATCGTGGGGATAATCCCCAGGGGCAGGCTGGCGTTGGCCTCCTGTATCCGCTGGTTTACCAGTTGACGCGCGAAATGGATGTCAGTACCGTCATCAAAAACAACTGTTACCTGCGACAATCCGTAACGAGAGATGGAGCGGGTGTGGTGAAGATGGGGGAGGCCGGCCATGACCGTCTCGATCGGAAAAGTCACACGCTGCTCGACTTCCACGGGTGAATAACCGGGTGCCTGGATATTGATCTGCACCTGTACGTTGGTAATGTCCGGCACGGCATCGATAGTCAGCTTCTGGTAGCTGTAGACTCCAAGTCCCGCCATTCCCAGCACTGCCGCCAGGACAAGTCCCGGATGGTATATGGAGAGTCGTAAAATACGTGCAATCATGATGTTCTGGCCTTGGTTTGTTTTTAGGTTGTCCTCCGGCTTTCTCGATGGGTGGCCTAATGGTCGTGCGTTGCACCGGATTTACCCAGTTCGGCTTTGATGGCAAAGCTATTCCCCGCCGCATATTGCTCCCCTGCGGAGAGTCCACTCAGCACTTCTACCATCCTGCCATCGCTACGGCCCAGTTTCAGGGGGCGCGCTTCAAAATGCTCGCCGTAGCGGCCGAACACCACCGACCAGTCGCCCAATGTCTGGATGGCATCAACCGAGACGGCAACCGGCACCTCAATCTCTTCGGTCACCAGTTCCGCGGTGACAAACATACCGGGAAACCAATGGCCGTCTTCGTTATCCAGTACCACCCGTGACGTAGCGCTGCGGGTTTGCACGCCGATAAGGGCGCTGATGTAGGACACCACCCCTTCACCTTCGATATCAATCGCCGTGGCTCTCACCGTCGCTTTCTGCCCGAGCCTAAGCACATCCAGATCTTTTGCGTACACTGTGATTTGCGCCCATACAGTAGAAATATCGGCAATGGTAAAGATAGCCTCGTCCTCCTTGAGGGTTTGACCTTGGGCGATGGCCTTGGCGGTGATGAGCCCGGAAATCGGGGCGCGGATTTCGTAGCGGGCCAGGCCGCCATCCTGATAAACTGCTTCAGGTCGGACGTCAAGCGTACGCAGCTTGGCTGAAGCGAGATCCGTGGCAATATCGGCTTCAGTCAAGGCCTGCTGCGCGGCGAGATAGTCCTGCTTGGCGGAGATTTTTTCTTCCCACAGCTGTTTCTCACGTTCAAAGGTGATTCGCGCCAGTGCCAGCCGTTTTTTTGCCGCGAGGAACTGGCTGCGCAAGTCAGCCAGCGCGGTACTTTCGATAACTGCAAGCACTTCCCCTTTTTTTACCTGCTGACCATGATGGCGATAGACCGAAAGCACGATGCCGGGTATGCGCGGCACAACTTGCACAATGGTGTGTTCGTTGAATACGATTTCTCCTGGCAGCTTGAGTGTGGGTTTGATTGTTGCCGGCGCGGCGGTGCGTATTTCAATGCCCATAGTCTTCAGCATTTCGTCCGGCATTTCCACTCGCGCCTCGACCTGGCTGTAGCCCCAGCGAAATGTTGTGCCGTTGCGTTCGGCGGCTATCGCCATATCGAATGAATGGGGCTCCTCCACCACTTGATCGCCGAGCAGATAGCCGGCCTCGGGTGTAAAGTTAAATATCTGCGCAGGCGCGCCAAGGCGGGATAATGTCACGGTGACCTTGGCAGCGGCAGGGGGAAGCGGCTTGCCATTTTCATAGAGGTAGAGCCGTAACTGTGGCGGCACCCCTTTTTCGAAAATGGTGAACTCGACGCCGAAGCCGTCGGTTGTAAACAGTTTCCCTCCTTTGGAGCCCTTACGAGGCTGCGCTGCTTTCTCTTCCGCCGCCGTGGTTGCTTCCTTGGCTTCAGCATTGTTATGTGGAGCATCTTGCGCGCCAGTTTGGGTATGATCCCCGTGCGTGGCGTGCGATGAGGCCGCCTTATCCTCCTTATTCCAGGTAAGAATCAATCCACCCAGCACAACACCTATTGCGATGACAATGGCGATTAAAATGCTTTGACGTTTATTCACAATCCACTCCTTGAGTCTGTATTCGCGCTGATCTCACTCGTCAACGGAGGACTCAGGGCGCCATCCGACACGCCCTCGATGGGTGCCGCAATGAGCCGCTCGATTTCATTGACCAGACGCTGGTAGTTCGCGAGCGCACGCACATACAAGACCTCGTTTTGGAACAGGGTGCGTTGCGCATCCAGCACTTCCAGAAAGCCGAACTTGCCTAATTCATAGCCC
This sequence comes from Nitrosospira sp. Nl5, assembly GCF_900102495.1. GTDB lineage: Bacteria > Pseudomonadota > Gammaproteobacteria > Burkholderiales > Nitrosomonadaceae > Nitrosospira. The sequence continues at coordinate 36,993 of NZ_FMVQ01000011.1, forward strand.
CTGTTTGTGACGTCGAAGGCGCTCCTGGCCGCGGGCAAGACCTCGATACGCAATATGCCAATCTCGTTCTGTGCGGCGGACAACGCTTCATAAGTCTGTGCGAGTTCGGTTTTAAGCTGCAAATCGGTGGCGGCCTGTTCATCCATCGCCTTGTCCACGCGTTGATGGGCTTCGCGGAGGTTGCCTTGGTTGCGGTCAAATAACTGCAGCGGCATGGAGATGCCGGCGACAACGGTCGTGCCTCCGGTGTGGATATGGTTCAGGACCCCGGCAATCACGGTTAGATTGGGTACGCGCCGCGTGTGCTCCACTTCCAGCAGCGCTTTGCGTTGTTCTATGTTTTTCATGGCGCGCAGTGCCATGGGGCTGGTGAGAACACGTTCCGCAAGCACTTCAAAGCTCGGCAGGGCAACCAATGATTTAAGGTCTCCCAATACCTGGTTAAATTGCGGAGAGGAGTTGCCCCATAGCAGAGCCAGCCGTTTGCGCGCTGCTGCGAGATCACGCCGCGCCTGCTCGAGCTCAATGCGCGTGGTGGAAAGCGCCACGCCGACCTTGGTCTCCTCGATTGGGGGCACCTTACCTGCCTGAACGCGTTTTGATACCGAGTTCACTACTTTCTGCGCCAGTTGCACGTTCCCTTCCGCAAGCCGCAGCCGTTCCTGACCGGCAAGCACCTCGGTAAACAGGTTTGCCACCTGGGCGATGAGTCCCACGCGTCGGGCCTCGTAATCCTGACCTGCCACTTCCTCGCCCAGCGAGGCCGCCCTAACCCGTGCCGCACGTTTTCCCCCGAGTTCGATCACTTGATGGAGCCGAATCGTCGTTTCTTGCTGCTCCACTTCTCTTGCGCTGACGAGTGCGGGGTTATTATTAGCCTTCTGAACGTTTCCGGCGTTCTCGGCCATGATTACCAAATCGGGATTCGGCAACAGCCCAGCTTGTTGCGTCACTCCCTGCAGGGCGCGTGTTTCCCTGGCGAAAGCCGCCAGCTCGGGATTTCGCTGCAACGCAAGGAGCGCGGCATCGCGTAAAGTGAGGTCGCTTTTTTCCCGGGGCGGGGACGGAAGAGAATGGTCGGCGTGGCCGGCTGGTAGCGCGCCGGAAAACGTATTTCCGGCATTTGCCGCTGACATACAACTGAGCGCCAGCATCAGCGAGCCGGCCGCCACCGGGCGCCGTGACACTGTGAACAATACGTTAAAGGTCATGGGAAAATCCTCCGCAAGTGTTATGCAAACACGATCAATCGCGCAACCATATATGCAATCAGCATTACCATGAGCGAACGGATGGCAATACAGAAGCCCGCGTAGCGGTCAGCGATTACAACCAGCGTGACTTGAAGATTTAACTTGCGAAGGTGTTTCGAGGAGGATGCAGGGGCGAGTCCGGAATGGATTCGGGAACGGTGACGGGAACAAATTCAGACAGAGCTTCCACACCAGCGGAAGCGGGGATGAGCGGAAGGGCAGTCAAGAAAAAGGGCTGATATTGCCCGGCTGCATGCAGGCACAAATGGGTGGCGGCATCCAGATGATCATCATCGTTGAAAACGGCATGTTGATGGGCCTCAAGATGAGCCGCTGGATCAAGAGACAGAACATGATGCTCGTGATCAAGCTCATGCGCAAATACCTCGCCGTTAAATGCCCAGCCAAACGCGTTCGTCAGCATACTGACAAGCAGCACAAGCATGACGATGTGGATATGGCGGCGCGTATTCATGGCGTTGAGATTGTACACCCCCGGTAAAGACACCGCCAACATTTGTTCCCGCGTATATTTTTCGAAGAAGCCGGGTGCTCGCACAAAACTCAAACGCCTCGCCAGACGCGGCCATAATTGGACGGGATGGTCAACCAATGTTCCTGCCCTTCAGCCGCCGCAAAGTTGTCCTGGCCGTGCAGTTGCTCCGTGTAAGTGCCCGCGCGCGTGAATACGAATGGCACGCTCTGCTCAACATCGGTAAAGTTCACCGCGATCACGCTTGCGGTAGTAGCGGTCTCGCGCCGGAAAAGAAGGATCCCACGCGACAGATAACGCTCGTAATCGTTATGGAAGTAATGACTGCCACGACGCAGTTCAACGCAATCATTACGCAAGCCCACCAGCTTCCGGGTCAGCCAGACCAGACTTTTACCGGCTGTATCGTAGAAATAATCCCAGCGCAACGGCCGCAGCAGTAATACGCGGCCAAGACCATCGTCGGGCAGAAAGTAGTTTTCTCCGAATTCCTGGCCCTGCCATAGCATGGGAATGCCTTTCGCGGCGAGCAGCGCGATCAGGTAGGGTTGTAGTCGATACCAGTGCGCGCGGTTTCCTTCCGCAAACAACAGGTTCCAGTCGCGATGACGCAGGCCAAATTCGCACAGAAAACGGCTGTGGTCATGGTTCTCGATATATTGCAGCGGGGCCTTGGGGAACGTTTCCCGATTATGCGTTGCCTGTTCGACGTAGCCGAGCGCGCCCAACCGCTGGCCGAGATTTTCGATCGCCCCCGCCGCGCCGCGGGCGCAGGCCGTTGCTGCCCCGAAGGTGGCGTTTTGCCAGGTGACGTTGCTGTAGCTCTGCTCAAGGATCTGCTCCGGGGCTTCCAGTTGTTCGGCGATCTGGATTAACCGGGGGGCTTCAGGCGCGTCGAACCGGGGCAGGCTCGCAATCGATTGCTTGACGTATTCGTAGGTATGGAAGACCAGGTTGGCATAGCCTACGCCCAATGGGCCATCCCAATAGTTTGGCACGCAGTCATAGCGGAAGCCGTCAATATGATAGGTATTCAACCAGTGCAGGTTGACGCTGTAGAAAAAATCCCGGGTAAAGGCACGGTTGAAGTCGGTACTGACACCAAAATAATCCTTGCTAAACGGTCCCATGAACGGATTTTCATGGTACTGAAGCCGCCGGTACAGCCAGGCATAAGGAAAGTCCTCGCCGGTATGTCCATAAACCGCATCCAGGATCACCGCCAGCCCGCGCTGGTGCGCCGCATCGACAAAACGCTGGAAATCGTCGCGCCGTCCAAAACGTTCATCGACACCAAAATAACCCAGTGGCAGATAGCCCCAGTCGACCTCCAGTGATACGTTACTGACCGGCATTATCGACAGCGCATTCACACCGAGGTCGGCGAGATAATCAAGCCGGTCGATCGCGCCCTGCAGGCTGCCGCCGAATTCGGCGAGGTTCAGTTCATACAGGATCAGATCGTGTATCGCGGGCGTTTTCCAGCTCATCTCTTCGCCGCTCCAGGCATAAGGGATATAGCCGAGGGTGAAGGCGGAAAGTTTGCCGACAGCATATTCCCGCGCGTAGGGATCGATGATCCAATCCAGGATATTCCCATCCCCGGTATGAAGTTCGAAACGGTAGACATGCCTTCCGGGCGATCCGAAATGCGAGGCCGGCTGAAAATCACGAATCGTGTTGAAATCCACTTCCACCGACCAGATATCTCCGTAATCGGCATCGACCCCATGCCGCAACTCGAAACTCAGCGGCTGAATCGCCTGGATGAACTGGTCGCGCTCGTGGATGATTTTTAGGAACAACCGGTTCCCGTGAATGGCGGATATCCAAGGTAACAGGACACCGAAATCAACGATGCCTGGTCTGGATTCGTGGGGACCGAGCTGATTCAGAGGAAGAGTTTTCATGACTGGGTATCCGATAATAGGTTAACTGCTTGGAAAATTCGCCAAGGGGATTATGAATCAGCCGGGTTCGCTGTTCCCCTATCCGCTTCGCTCGCCGCCCTTTGGTCCCCAGAATACAACCCATGTTCCGAAATCGATGGAGAAATTCTCGAACCGGTGTTCAACGCTGGCCGCGACAAAAAGGCAATCACCCGCCTTGAACGCATGGCGCTCTCCGTTAATCACAAGCTCACCTGTCCCATGGTGGATGAAATAGACTTCATCCTGTTCATGCGGCGTTTGCGGATCATGGCCGACAGGAGCGTAATACTCGACCGACATCGAGCCATGCGCGAGGGCAACGGCAAATCGCTCGCCCATTGGCCATTCCCCGGTGATAGGACCGGGGATACGGGAGAGTACTTCTTCGACGGTTGCTTTGGTTTTCAATGGAGACTCCTAATAAGAATAAATTCCAGCAGTCTGCTAATCATCTGTAACAGGCTCATCTATGGGTCCGTCCGGTATTTCCGTGAATTGGCCTGAAAGCGTCGCAAAAAATTCACTGCGGGCCGTCAGGAACTTATAAAGAGGGAATGCCAGGATGCCAAAAAATGCTCCCAGAAGCAGGCCGGCAAACGGCGCGAGAAAGACAACCAGGAATGCCTTGGTAATACCGCCACTCTGAAAGGTGAACAATGCGTTGAAAGGAGAAAATAGCGTATTCGCGCAACAGAATGCCAATGAATTAAATTTTATGAAGGAAATAAAATCAAGTTGTACGAGGTATTTGCTCATTTAACCTCCTGGCATTAATTGAGCGACCCCGCCGAGATCGGCCGCGTGAATTTGATTGTATGAAAACCACACTCCGCACGCAACGCTCAGGTAGCGTGCCTGAAACCTTTATCGGGTTGACGTTCGAGCGACCCATGCTAGACTGATACAAGGACGTGGAATTTCTCTCCACCGATGTAATGTTTTCACGCCACCGTGATTGCAAAACGGTGCTTCGCCAGAGCGCGCGCAGAGCCCTGTCGATATGCGCCACTGATCCAGGAACTTTTTTAAGAGAGCCGCCATGGAACAACCTGCCGTAATCAAATTCGAATTACCTCAGGACGTGATTGCGCTGGTACCCATGCGCAACGTCGTATTGTTTCCGCATGTATTGATGCCCATCACGGTCGGTCGCGTAAAGTCGATTGCCGCTGTCGAGCATGCGCTCCAATCCAACGCGCCGGTGGGCATCGTACTGCAGAAAGACGCCGCCGTCGACGACCCGGGGTTTGATGCGCTTTGCCCTATCGGTACGGTGGCTAATGTCATGCGTCACCTTACCTCGGCCGAAGGGTTGCGCCACGCCGTGTGCCAGGGGATGGAGCGCTTTCGCATCGAGGAACTGATTGAGGGCTATCCCTTCCTGGCCGCTCGTGTCACCCGTATTGACGGGTCGGAACTGGTATCTACCGAGGCCGAGGCGCTTGCCATGAAACTGCGCGAACGCGCGGTTGAGATCCTGTCGTTGCTGCCGGGTGTTCCGGCGGAGCTTGCACACGCGCTGCAAGCTACCCGCGCGCCCTCGCATTTGGCGGATATTACCGCCAGCCTGCTCGATACCGAGGTGAACGAGAAGCAGATGCTGCTTGAAACTGTGAGCACGGAGGAACGGCTGCGAAAGGTGCTGCAGATACTGTCGCGCCGAATAGAGGTGCTCAGACTGTCGCAGGAAATTGGTGAACGTACGAAGGAGCAACTGGAGGACCGCGAGCGCAAGTTTCTGTTGCGTGAGCAATTAAAGACGATCCAGAAGGAACTCGGTGAGAGCGACGGCAACGACCAGGAGATTGCGCAGTTGAGCGAGGCGATCGGCAACGCCGGCATGCCAGACGAAATCGAGGCGCAGGCCCGCAAGGAATTGCAGCGGCTGCAGCGCATGCCTGCGGCGTCGAGCGAATACGGGATGCTCCATACTTATCTGGAGTGGATGACAGAGTTGCCTTGGCGACTGGCGCCTGACACACCTATTGACCTGAATGCCGCACGTCAGATTCTCGAAGCCGATCACTTCGGGCTTGAGCGTGTCAAACAGCGCATTGTCGAGTTCCTGGCGGTACAGAAGCTGAAACCCCAGGGCCGTGCGCCAATTCTATGTTTTGTCGGGCCGCCGGGCGTGGGCAAGACGTCTCTCGGCCAGAGCATCGCGCGCGCATTGCAACGGCCATTTGTCCGCGTGTCGTTGGGGGGCGTCCACGACGAAGCCGAAATGCGGGGCCATCGCCGCACTTATATCGGGGCGATGCCGGGAAACATCGTGCAGAGCCTGCGCAAGGCTAGCGTGCGCAACTGTGTCATGATGCTCGACGAGGTCGACAAAATGTCGGCCAGTCTCCATGGCGACCCATCAGCCGCGCTGCTGGAAGTGCTGGACCCGGAGCAGAATTCGACTTTTCGCGACAATTATCTGGGTGTGCCTTTCGACTTGAGCCGTGTCATTTTTATTGCGACAGCGAATGTGATCGATAACGTGCCACCCCCGGTGCGCGACCGTATGGAGATCATCGACTTGCCGGGCTACACGCAAGAAGAAAAGCTTCAGATTGCGCTGCGCTACCTAGTGAGCCGCCAACGTGAGGCTAACGGCCTGAAAGAAGAGCAGTGCGAAATAACGGTTGAGGCACTGAACGGCATCATTGCGAATTACACCCGCGAGGCGGGAGTGCGTCAGCTGGAACGCGAGATCGGGCGGGTAATGCGCCATTCGGCCATGCGCATTGCCGATGACGAATCCGCGCGGGTACACGTCGATGCCACGGATCTGGACACCATACTTGGTGCTGCGAAATTCGAGCATGAGATCGGGCTACGCACCAGCCTGCCGGGGGTGGCCACCGGTTTGGCATGGACGCCTGTTGGTGGCGACATTCTTTTCATTGAAGCAACGCGCGTAAGCGGAAACGGACGACTGATTTTGACCGGGCAGCTAGGCGACGTAATGAAGGAGAGCGCACAGGCTGCTCTTACGCTGGTGAAGGCGCGCGCGGGCGACCTCAATATCCCGGCATCGACGTTCGATGGTATCGACGTGCATGTGCACGTACCGGCGGGTGCCATTCCAAAAGACGGTCCAAGCGCAGGACTTGCCATGTTCGTAGCGCTCGCTTCGCTTTTTACCGATCGGCCGGTACATCATGATGTGGCAATGACGGGTGAAATCAGTCTGCGTGGACTGGTATTACCGGTGGGAGGAATCAAGGAGAAAGTGCTTGCCGCACAACGCGCCGGTTTAAAAAGGGTGTTGCTGCCGGCGCGTAATCAGAAAGACCTGCGCGATGTACCCGAAGGGGCGCGAGCTGCATTACAATTTGTCTTGCTGGAAGCGGTGGATGACGCGATCGAGGCATCGTTGGGACAGCGGGGCATGGGCCGCCCCAGATCCGAGTTCAAACTCGTTTGAGTATGGGGAATGGCAGGAAATTGTTCCCTGACATCTTTTCCAGGTAGTCTCGTTCAGCCTAATTCAAGCCCGACATCGAACGTGCCGTCATAGCCCTGGTCTGTCTTGACGAGTGAGATCATTAACCGATTCCCCCCTTTCCGGAAAATGCTGTCCCCTTCATTTTTCGGTGCGCGTGGACCTCTGCTTGCATACGGCGGCTGTGTATAGACTTGATCCGTAATCGAGTCATTGAAGTAGATCTGCGACGTAAACTCAATCCCCCGCATATATCGGGGATCGGTACGGATCTTGAAATGGATATGAACAGTTCTCCCTGGATACCATCCGGGATAAATAGTGATAAACCGCACGCTGCCATTCGCATCCGTTATCTGATATCCGCGCAGAAATTTTTTTCCGAGCGTATTAAAACCGCTATCCATAACGTCCGAATAGACTCCGTGCGCGTCACAATGCCAGACGTCCACATAAGCGCCAGGTAGCGGTTTGCAAACGGTTCCGCTGACGGTGTAAACGCGAAATTCGAGTGCGAGCGGCACTCCTTCTTTTATCGAACCGTCGGAGGGGTCGGACCGGATATCCGAGCGCTGCAGGCGCTCATCCACAAAATAGGGGCCTTCAGTCTGCTGGGGGGTGACGACGCACGAAAACATCCTTTGACCTACCTTCGCGCCGGAATCAGCATGGGAGTATCCAGTAAGCATATTTATTCCAGTTGCGCCGAGCACGGTGAGCATTTTGCGTCGATTCATAAGATTTTCCGGCAATAATCAGCATCCTGCTGTCTACTACGGGTTATACAGGGACGAGGCTGCCGACATTGTGCAAATCACTTGAGTTTGATGATACTCTCGCTCTCGAAGTTCCTGAAGTCGAAAATAATCCCTAACACTATGAATCTGAGGTGCCACCTGTTCCCGCACTGGAGCGACAGCTGGCTGAGAGTTTGCTCAACAAATTGTTTTTTACCGACGGCCACTCGTGCTGAAGTATTGAATAGACAACGGTATCGCGGATTGACCCATCGGGCATTCTTTGATGGCTGCGTAAAATCCCGTCTTGTTTTGCGCCCAGTCTTTCAATTGCGGTTCTAGACGCCTGATTAAAATAGTGTGTTCTGAACTCTACCGCAATAGCTTCTTTCTGCTCGAAGGCATGTTGCAGTAACAGCAATTTACTTTCGGTATTGACGCCTGTTTTACACACTGATTTTGCATACCAGGTATAACCAAGCATCGGCCTTTTATTTATCCCGTCAACGTTATAAAAACGTGTTGTGCCGACGATCCTGTTTGTATTGTTGAGCTCGATGGCAAATGCAATATTTCCTTTTTCTGCATCTTCAATCGCACCGATCACGTAGTTTTCCATTTGGTCCGGCGACGGAACACTTGCAAACCAGAGTTTCCAAAACTCTCCGTCCATCACCGCGGCCTTTAAAGGGTCGATGTGATGAATCTGCAAAGGGACAAGCGCTACAAGTTCTCCCCGCAATTCTATCGATTCAAGCCAGCTCATTCCTTTGTTCCCGCCACAAACGTATTTTCGAGATCAATTAGCCTCCTTATACGGATTTAATATCTATCTTACCTGGTCCTTCAGTTGATTCTTTCGGCCCTCCAGGTTGCGAGGGCAGAGATGCTCTACAACCATCGTATACAAATTGCTTCATCCGGTTGAATGGGGAGTAACCTCTCTTAAAACATCGGTTTCTTCTTGGCCGAGTTATAACGTTTGACTCCGCCCATGATTTCAGCTTTGGCCTCCTTGACGCCAACCCAACCATTTATCTTGACCCATTTGCCTACTTCCAAATCCTTATAGTGAGCGAAGAAATGTGCGATCTGCGAGCGCACCAGTTCCGGCAGATCGTCGTAAGATTTCTTTTTTCGATAGAGGCCGCATAGCTTGTCAATCGGCACGGCTAATACCTTGGCGTCTTCACCGGCTTCATCAGTCATCCTTAACATGCCCAGCGGTCTGCAACGCACGACCACGCCGGAAATAAGCGGAACCGGCGAGATCACCAGCACATCCACCGGGTCTCCATCTTTCGACAGTGTGTGGGGGATATAACCGTAGTTACATGGGTAGTGCATCGACGTAGACATGAAACGGTCCACAAACATCGCGCCGGTTTCCTTGTCCACTTCGTACTTGATGGGATCGGCGTTCATAGGTATTTCTATGATGACATTGAAATCATCAGGCAGGTCACGGCCAGAATTCACCCGGTCGAGATTCATTTGCGTTCCTATTTCTGGTGGCTGAAAAACGGCTATTATAACTACTGCGAGTTGGGGGGATTAACCAATTTCCAGCCTTGAGCATGTTGCTTCATTTAACCATTATGGCTGCAATCGCCTATATCGGCTCGGTACTGATGATATTCTTTTCTCAGGCTAGCCTTATCTACTATCCGGAAACCGGGCGAAATCCCATCTCCACGCCCGATTACGCTGGGCTTGCGTATGAGTCTGTGGAAATTTCCACCGCCGACGGCGAAAACCTGCATGGCTGGTTTGTGCCTGCGCCTTCCGCGAAAGGAACGGTGCTGTTCTTTCACGGTAACGCCGGTAACATTTCCCATCGCATGGAATATCTGCTGATGTTTCATCGGCTCGGTTACAGCACATTTATTTTTGATTATCGCGGCTACGGTCATAGCACCGGCTCGCCCTCGGAGTCAGGTACTTATCTCGATGCCCAGGCAGCATGGCGTTATCTTGCCGACGCAAGAAGTATCCCGCCCCCCCATATTTTGCTGTTTGGGGAGTCCCTTGGCGGAGCGGTGGCGGCATGGCTTGCGATAAACGAAAAGCCTGGAGCGCTGGTATTGGCATCGGCATTCACCTCGGTACCGGACATGGCGGCAAAAATCTATCCCTTTCTGCCAGTGCGCCTGCTGTCCCGTTTCGACTACAACACACTTGAGTATTTGCAGTCCGTTACTTGCCCGGTATTTATCGCGCATAGTCCGCAGGATGAAATTGTGCCATTCGCGCATGGCCGAACGTTATATGAGGCAGCACCGGAGCCGAAACGGTTCCTGGAGTTGCAGGGTGGCCACAACAGCGGTTTCATTTTCATGCAGGAGGATTGGGTAAAGGCGCTGGGAGAATTTATGGACACGCACCTGGGCGCCTCGCGATAATATGGATGCCGGAGATGCAATATCGGATGCAACAAGTTCGCCGAATGGTTGGGAATAAGTCATGTTGGTAATAGCTCACCGTGGTTACCACGTCGCGGTTCCTGAAAATACCATGGCTGCCTTCGACGCCGCGGTGACGGTTGGTGTGAACGGTATTGAAACCGATGTGCGCATCAGCCGCGACGGCTTGCCGGTGCTGGTCCATGACCGTGTTATTGCATCCGGACAGGCGGTGGCAGATCTTACTCGGAGTGAAATTCAGCAGGATGTCGGTCATGCGATACCGACTCTGGATGAAGCGCTGGAGCACTTTTCGGGTATTTTATGGAATATCGAAATCAAGACTGCGACGGCACTGCCCTCGGTAATAAGCGTCCTTGAAAGGCATCAAGCCAACCACCGCGTTGTGGTTACCTCTTTTCGCCACGATCTGGTTGCAGTCTGTGCATCCTCGCTTAAAGTCAACTGCGGCTTAGTGGTAGCCCATCGGCCGGGGACACTCAATTCCTTGCTGGCTGACTTTAACTGTAACGGCAATCCCAGGATCAACCATATTGTGTGGAATTATGATGTTTTGGATGACAGCCTGTTGAAACAGACGGCGATGGATGGCTTTCGCAATTTTGTTTATGGTCCGATGACGAAAGTCGAGCACGACCATTGCAGGGAGTTGGGGGTGGACGGCGTGATTACCGACTATCCGCTTTTGGCACAGAACGCATAGCCTGTTCCGTATCGCATATTCCTGAACGAGCAGGCTTGTAAGGACAGAGAGCGTTTCGATCATGCTTGACGGAACAGATTGCGGTTAGAGCCCCCTCCGGGTCGCTGCAGACGTTTAGCGGCTGGCCATTGCAACCCACCGTGCTTACTTCACAATCTTGAGAATCTGGCCAGAAACCGGTTCGCCGTTGGGATACTGCCCGTTGAGCAAGCGCAAGTAATTTTCCGCATTCTGTCCTAAAGGAGACGTCCTAGCGAGTCCGGCGTAACTCGTCCCCTTCGTTGCAGTGATGGTCCTGATTTCAAGCGCTCTGATGGATTTCTGCTCCGCATCGGTAAGCGGCCGGAAGCTGTTAATCGCACTGGTGATCACCGGTAGATGGCGATCGAATGCGTCGGGAGAGGTGCTGCCGCCAGCCAGCACATACGCCTTGTTGTCGTGGTAAATGACACCCGCCTTGAATGGCTTGCCATCCTGAGCGGTGGAGGTGACCATGGCGATGGGCAGCCCATTGCTGGTGGTGGATACAATTTCGCTGGAGAATTCGAGGCGAAAGCGTTGACGGGCGAGGTCAGCCGGGGAGTTTTCGGGGTTTCCGATAAGACTCAGCTGCATCATTCCATCCCCCTCGGGACTTAGCGCCACCACTTTATCCGGTTGATTGCGTATTCGCCACCCGGGGGGAAACGACAAGGTAAAATCTAATTCCTTGTGTTGGAAGGTATTGCCTCGAATAATTCCCTGGACCGCGCTGTCGCCGAAAGCCATGCCTTCAGTTTGCCGCAAGAATTCTGCCCGACGATCATCCATGATGGCACCCGGTACGATGTACTGCTTGGCTTCACCCACCACCTCCTGCAAGCGGGTGTCATTGTCGGGATGGGTGGCAAAAATGCCGTGATAGCGGCGCGGCTCGCGTCCTTCCTGCTTGGCGACTTCAATATCAAATAATTCCTGGTTTTTGAGCACGCCGATAACTCTGATCATTGCCTGCGGATCATAACCGCTACGCGCCAGGTATTCTGCCCCCAAACGATCAGCCTCCAATTCGTGGCTGCGGCCATAGCCCGACAAGAGCGCATTATTGGCAAGCCCCATAAGACTTTGCGCGGCTTGCCCACCCAGCTGCGGGACAAATACGCCTAAAAGCAGGGTGCCAATATTAGCGGCAGTCGAGGCGCTGTATTGCTGCACACTGTGGCGTGCTGTGACATGGGCGATTTCGTGCCCTAGCACAGCAGCAAGCTCTGCCTCGGAATTAAGATAAGCGAGAATACCACGCGTGACATAAATATAACCACCAGGTAGCGCAAACGCGTTAACCTGAGGACTGTCGACAACGGTAAAATGATAATCAAGCTTGGGGCGATGGCTCTTTTTTGCGAGTTTTTGCCCGATCTCATTGACATACTTTTGCAGGACAGGTAAATCGTCGTAAACAGCGTATGCTTTGCTTACCTCGGCGGCTACCTGCCGTCCCTTGCGCATTTCGTCGGCTTCCGACATGAGAGTGAAGTTCCGGTTGCCGGTAACCGGGTTAACCGCGCAACCAGCGAATAGAAGCATGCCACCGAGCGCAAGGGTGAATCTAAGTGTGGATGCCGTCCTCATAACATGTCTTGACTGCTGAAAATATAAAAGGCAGCTCGAAGCTGCCCTTTGTCGTCGTTGATAACCTGTAAACGATTTAAGCCGTCGCCTGTTTTTCTACCTTTTTTCCGTATTTCTGGCGAAACTTCTCGACCCGCCCGGCGGTGTCAACAATTTTCTGTTTGCCGGTGTAGAACGGATGACAGACCGAGCACACTTCGATATGCAAAGGCTTGCCCATGGTTGAACGGGTCTGGAACGTATTGCCGCAACTGCAGGTCACCGTGATTTCCCGATATTCTGGATGAATGTCTGTTTTCATGATTCGTGTCCTTGATCTGTATCCGTCCGGCAGGGCTGCGAAACGGAAAGGCGCATATTATCCTTTAATCCGGAAGGGGTTGCAACAAACAACGCATCTGTTACGATCTTTTGGCAAAGACTAAATTTTTTAACCTGACTTTACACACGCCGCATCGAGTCAAAGAAATCCGCATTGTTTTTTGTGGCCTTGATCTTGTCGAGCAAGAACTCCATTGCATCCATGTCATCCATCGGATAGAGCAGCTTGCGTAGCACCCAGATTTTCTGTAACACGTCCGGCTTGATGAGCAACTCCTCCTTGCGTGTGCCGGAGCGGTTGACGTTGATCGCAGGATAGGTGCGTTTTTCCGCCATGCGCCGATCGAGATGGATTTCCATGTTGCCGGTGCCTTTGAACTCCTCGTAGATCACATCATCCATACGCGAGCCGGTATCCACCAGCGCGGTGGCGATAATGGTAAGGGAACCGCCTTCTTCAATGTTGCGTGCGGCGCCAAAAAAACGCTTGGGGCGCTGTAATGCGTTGGCATCGACACCGCCGGTCAATACCTTTCCTGACGCGGGTACCACTGTATTGTATGCACGCGCCAGACGGGTAATCGAGTCCAGCAGTATCACCACGTCCTTCTTGTGCTCCACCAGTCGCTTGGCTTTTTCGATCACCATGTCGGCGACTTGCACGTGGCGTACCGCAGGCTCATCGAAAGTGGAGGAGACGACCTCTCCTCTGACCGAACGGATCATCTCGGTAACCTCTTCCGGGCGCTCGTCTATCAGCAGCACCATCAGGATAACATCGGGATGATTGGCGGCGATCGCATGCGCGATATGCTGCAGCATAACGGTTTTTCCCGATTTGGGACTCGCTACCAGCAAGCCGCGCTGTCCCTTGCCGATAGGGGCAATGAGATCAATGATACGGCTGGTGACGTTCTCCTCGGCTTTGATGTCACGTTCAAGCAGCAGTCGTTGGGTAGGAAAAAGCGGGGTGAGGTTTTCAAACAGAATTTTATGCTTGGAATGTTCCGGTGGCTCATTGTTAACCTTGTCCACCTTAACCAGTGCGAAGTAGCGTTCCCCATCCTTTGGCGTACGAATTTCGCCTTCTATCGAATCGCCGGTATGGAGGTTGAAGCGCCTGATCTGGCTGGGAGAAACATAAATGTCATCGGGCCCCGCCAGGTACGACGTATCTGGCGATCGTAGGAATCCGAAGCCGTCCTGCAGCACTTCCAATGTGCCTTCGCCAAAAATACTCTCTCCTTTTCGCGCCTGGTTTTTCAGTAGCGCAAAAATGAGATCCTGTTTTCGCAGACGGTTGGCGCCGTCTATTTCATTGGCGATGGCCATTTCTACCAGTTCGGTGACATGAAAATTCTTGAGATCGGATAAGTGCATGGACGGAATTCGTGGGTGAAAAGACAGGGGCGTAAAGCGTCAGAAAACGTTGGGGGAATGCGATGGGGCGGAACAAGAATTAGAAGCGGTGAATCTAATCGGATTCCGCTTTAGGGAGGCGGTGACTATAAGGTTAGCGAGTTTAGATGTGGCTGTCAATAAAAGCCGTCAACTGGGATTTGGATAGAGCGCCGACTTTGGTCGCCTCAATGTTGCCGTTCTTGAACAGCATCAGAGTGGGGATGCCACGGATACCGTATTTCGGCGGCGTAGCCTGGTTCTCGTCTATATTGAGTTTTGCTACCTTGAGGCGCTCTCCGTATTCCTTGGCAACTTCGTCCAGGATGGGTGCGATCATCTTGCACGGTCCACACCATTCCGCCCAATAATCCACGAGCACGGGAACGGGTGACTGTAGTACTTCGGCTTCAAATGTTCCATCGGAAACGTAATGGATATGCTGGTTCATGGGGCTCTCGTTCAAAGGTTGATATATTCGGCTGATGACGCGCCGCAAAGCGGAGGTATATAGTCGCTATATGGCGGAATCGGTCAGAATGGATCTACAGGGTAACAGAAATTACGTGCTGGAGAAATTGCGTACTTTCACAGCCTCATATGCTAGCGAAAAAATCTGCGAAAGGAAAGTATCACATTATAATCCATTATAACCAGGGCGGAGAAAAAATGCTGCAAGATTAGCATATGCGTTGAGTCAGCGAGTCAGCGTGAGGAAAAATATCGTTTGAGGATCTCATATCGGAAGCGAATAAGTCCCATGATATATTCCGCTGCTCCCGTCCGCATCAAGCATTTTTTCCCCATGAATCTCGCATTGTTACCGCACGGTTGAATACCGGCTTACCTTTTTCCGTATTCTCACGGTCGGCGACGAAGTAACCGTGGCGCTCGAATTGGAAGCGGTCTTCCGGTTGAACCTGGTTGAGCGAGGGTTCCACATAAGCCATGATAATTTTCTTCGAGTTCGGATTGAGATACGTTTTGTAGTCCCTTCCTCCGGCGTCAGGATGGGCATGGTCAAACAGCCGGTCATAGAGCCGTACTTCGGCTTTTTCCGCGTATTTCGCTGAAAGCCAGTGGATGTTGCCCTTCACCTTGCGTTTTTCCGCTCCTTCCGTGCCACTCTTGGTGTCCGGGTCATAAGTGCAGTGGATTTCCGTGATCTCATCGCTGGCATTCTTCACGACATTCACGCATTTTACGATATAAGCGTAACGCAGTCGCACCTCAGCGCCCGGCGAGAGGCGAAAGTAGCCCTTTGAGCGGGTTTCCATGAAATCACTGCGCTCGATATAAATCGTTTTCGATAGCGCCACGGACCTTTTTCCCCACTCGGGCTTTTGAGGATGATTGGGGGCCACGCATTCCTCTTCGCTATTTTCCGGGTAATTGTCAATAACAACCTTAAGTGGTTCCAGGACGGCAATGCGCCGGGGGGCGCGTTCATTCAAGTCTTCACGAAGACAGTCTTCCAATACCCCCATGTCTATCCATGAATCCGCTTTGCTGACCCCAATGCGCTCGGCGAAAAGACGGATGGATTGCGGCGTATAGCCCCGGCGGCGCAACCCTGCCAAAGTATTCATGCGCGGATCGTCCCAGCCACTAACGAAACCGCCTTCAACCAGTTCTATCAGCTTGCGTTTGCTCATTACGGCGTAGGCGAGATTCAATCTGGCAAACTCGATTTGCTGGGGGTGACATGGAACAACGTCTTTCAATTGATCCAGTATCCAGTCGTAGAGAGGGCGATGATCTTCAAACTCCAGCGTGCAAAGAGAGTGAGTAATTTTCTCCAGAGCATCAGAAATGCAATGCGTGTAATCATACATCGGGTAGATGCACCATTTATCGCCAGTGCGGTGATGATACACGCGGCGGATGCGGTAGATGACAGGGTCTCGCAGGTTGATATTGGGAGACGTCATGTCGATTTTGACACGCAACACGTGAGCACCGTCGGCGAATTCACCTGCCTTCATGCGCCGGAACAGGTCGAGATTTTCAGCGACGGTACGCTCCCGGTATGGACTATTCGTGCCGGCCTCCGTCAGTGTGCCGCGTAGAGAACGGATTTCCTCGACGGTGAGGCTATCCACATAAGCTTTTCCCCGATTGATGAGGTATTCGGCAAACTCGAAAAGTTTGTCAAAATAGTCGGAAGCATAGTGCAGGTGTTTTCCCCAATCGAAGCCGAGCCACCTTACCGAATCGATTATGGAGTCGACATACTCCTGCTCCTCTTTTTCGGGATTGGTGTCGTCAAAGCGCAGATGACATATGCCGTTATAATCATGCGCAAGGCCGAAATTGAGGCAAATGCTTTTGGCATGACCAATATGCAGGTAGCCATTAGGTTCAGGCGGAAAACGCGTTTCCACGCGTCCCTTCCACTTGCCGGTACGATTGTCCTCCTCAACAATGTTGCGGATAAAGTTGGAACCGGGCGGTACGCCGGAAATACTTGCAGGATCATCTTTCAAGTCAGCCTCCGGTATGTTCATTCATTTGCCTGATTCAGGTTGAACCGCAAGGCTGTCTATTATAGTAGGAATAGTGTTTTATTACGGTTGAATCCGGGGAACATTGCGCGGCAATGGATGATCCGGGTAGGCGGCCGTGGCACAGCCTGCAATTTTTCCACTACACTGATTGATATGAAACCTCTCACTTTTTCCATTCTGCGTTTATTGAGTGATGGCGAATTTCATTCCGGTGTAGCCATCGCGCAGAACCTCGATGTATCGCGCGCCGGGGTTTCCAATGCGCTGCGCGGGCTGGATCAAATCGGCTTGACGGTGCATAAAGTTCATGGCCGGGGCTACCGCCTGCTGGAACCGGTGCAATGGCTGGAGAAAGGCATTATTCTGAAACATCTCGGTGAGGAAGCGAGCAATTTTGACCTCGAAGTGCTGGATACTGTCGAGTCAACCAGCAGCTTGTTGCTGCAAAAAGCTGCCACGGAGTTGAGCTCCCCCAGTACTGGTACTCATGCGGTGGCGACGGAGTTGCAGACAAGCGGACGCGGACGACGCGGGCGACAATGGCATTCCGGGTTGGGGGACGGGCTCGCCTTTTCCCTGTTGTGGCGCTTCCAGCAGGGGGCAAGCTTTCTGTCGGGTTTAAGCCTGGCGGTTGGAGTCGCTATTATCCGTGCACTGAAATCTGCCGGGATCGAAGGTGTAACGCTTAAATGGCCGAACGATGTGATGTTTAACTTCTGTAAGCTGGCGGGCATACTGATCGAACTGCAGGGGGATATGTTTGGCCCTACCGTTGCCGTGATTGGGGTGGGTATGAACCTGAAGTTAGCGGGGAACGTACAGGCTCGCATAGATCAGGGTGCAACAGACGTATTTTCCGCCACGGGTAAAATGCCGGACCGTAATAAATTGCTGGCTGCGCTATTGATTGAGCTCATACTGGTGTTAAGAGAGTTTGAGCACCGAGGCTTTGCTCCGTTCAAGAAAGAATGGACGGATCATCATATTTGCGAAAATAAACCTGTCACGCTTCGCCTACCCGATGGCTCGAGTCAGGAGGGGATGGTGCATGGCGTGACGGATGACGGGTCGTTACTGCTACGAACCTCCGTGGAAACGCGTGGCTACAGCAGTGGCGAGGTCACGCTGTGCAGAATGATATGAAAACTTTCTTACTGGCTGTCGATTCCGGTAATACTCACGTTAAGTGGGGGCTGCATGACGAGCGCAACTGGCTGAAACAAGGGGCCGTGGTCCAAGGCGATCCGGGCGGAAAGGCGCTGCTGGAGCGAGAGTGGCAAGATCTAGGGGAACCCGGATGTATCGTCGTATCCAACGTTGCCGGCCTGCAGGCGAAGGCGGACTTATCCGAGCTGTTTTCACGCTGGAAGGCGGAGCCACAATGGATCATTGCCACCGCATATCAGTGCGGTGTGCGCAATTATTACGCGGATCCTGCACAGCTCGGCAGCGACCGCTGGGCGGCGCTAATCGCCGCGTGGGAGTTGCAACGACAGGGCTGCCTGGTAGTGGACGTTGGCACTGCCATGACCATTGACGCGCTTTCCGACACAGGGGAATTTCTCGGCGGAATAATTACCCCTGGATTTGATCTAATGCGGAAAACCCTGACGGAGAATATAGCGTCGTTGAAATCCGATGGCGGAAGACTTTGCGATTACCCTGACAGCACCGTCGACGCTATATACAGTGGCGCGGTACATGCGCTGGCGGGCGCGGTGGAGCGCATGGCGGTGTTACTCACAACTACGCTGGGCCATGCGCCTGACTGCATCGTCAGTGGCGGTGGAGCCCAGCAGCTACAGCCGCAGCTTAACTTGGATGCAAGGGTAGTGGATAATCTGGTGTTGGACGGGCTCATACTGATTGCCCGGGAGAGCTCTGAAATATCGCCATAAATTTAGAATGCCGATGATATAGTCGAGAATTGATTTTTTGTGGCTGCGCCTGACTTGAACCCAGATAATCCATTAGGCTCTGCAAGCCTACCCGAGTGCTGGCAGCCAGTTTGCGGCCATTTTTGCCGCTGCTCGGCGTCCAAGACCAGGCTATGACTCTCCCACCGACAAGACCGTCTCGCAACCTCCCTCACCATCATCTCGCGTCCTAATGGATTATCTGGGTTAAAAACACATGCCGGTTTTCCAGCACACAACCTTTTACACGACTGCCAACCACTTGCGAGACTTGCCGCCGGCGGACGGAGTGGAGATTGCTTTTGCCGGGCGCTCCAATGCGGGGAAGTCCAGTGCTATTAATTCGCTCACCAATCGTGGGCGTCTTGCTTTCGTCAGTAAAACGCCGGGACGTACGCAGCACATCAACTTCTTTCAACTGGGAAGCGGTCGTTTTCTCGTCGATCTGCCTGGCTACGGTTATGCTAAAGTACCGGCTGAAATCCGTCAGCATTGGGAACATCTGCTCAGCACCTACCTTCAGACTCGGGAATCGCTTCACGGCATGGTGCTTATCATGGACGTGCGGCATCCATTAACCCCGCTGGACCGGCGGATGCTGGCGTGGTTCTCCGCAACTGGAAAACCGGTACATGTATTGCTTACCAAATCGGATAAGCTTAGCCGGGAGCAGGCGGGAAAGATTTTCAGGAATGTGCTGTCTTTTTTACGCGAGACCTATCCGCAAAGCAGCGTACAGTTATTTTCCAGCATGACAAAGGAAGGAGTCGACGAAGCCACTGCCGTACTGGGCAACTGGCTTGGACTGGATACGAATACGCGGGAATTAAATTCCGGTCAAAGTCAAAATAAGCCGAAAATAAAAAACCCCCGGTTAAAGGGGAATAAAACCGGGGGCAAACTACCTTAATAGGGGATTAAGGTACCCGCTCAGGGAGGAAAAGCGGGAGACAATCAAACACCGTCTGCAAGTAAGATAAAGAATTTGCGGACAAGTTCCCGATTTTTTTATTTTTATCAAACTTATTCTTCAAACTATTCTTTTTAGGCCGATCATGCCAACTTTCAGTCAGTTTCCACAGAAGAGGATGCGGCGCATGCGCCGTGACGAATTTTCCCGCCGCCTGATGCGGGAAAATCATTTGCATTCGGATGACCTGATTTATCCAGTCTTCGTGCTGGACGGAAAGGAGCGCGAGGAAACGGTTTCTTCCATGCCAGGAGTGATTCGGCAAAGTCTGGATTTATTGATGTACCGCGCGGAAAAATGCCTGCGGCTCGGTATACCGGCAATTGCTATTTTTCCTGTTATCGGGACTGACTTGAAAAATCTCACTGCCTCCGAGGCGCTTAACCCTATGGGGCTCGTTCCCCGTGTAGTAAACGAGTTGAAGAAGCGCTTTCCCGAGCTTGGCATTATCACCGACGTTGCGCTTGATCCTTACACCAGTCACGGCCAGGACGGGTTGATCGATGCCAGTGGTTATGTAATGAATGAGGAAACCGTAACAGTATTGGCACAACAAGCGGTGATACATGCTCAGGCCGGCGCCGATATCGTAGCCCCATCCGATATGATGGATGGACGCATTGCCGCGATTCGAGCCGCGCTGGAGCGCGAAAGATACCCGCAAACCCGCATTCTCGCTTACGCCGCCAAATATGCTTCCAGTTTCTACGGGCCCTTTCGCGACGCGGTAGGCTCCGCTGGCAGTCTGGGCACGGGAAATAAATACACTTACCAGATGGATCCGGCTAATTCCGACGAGGCATTATGGGAAGTGGGACTGGATCTGGAAGAAGGCGCCGATATGGTGATGGTAAAGCCCGGCATGCCGTACCTCGATATTGTGCGGAGAGTAAAGAGCCAGTTTGGCGCCCCAACTTTTGTCTACCAGGTCAGTGGTGAATATGCCATGCTCAAGGCGGCGTCGCAAAACGGCTGGCTGGACGAAAAAGCTTGTGTTCTTGAATCCCTGCTGGCTTTCAAGCGAGCGGGCGCGGATGGGGTTTTAACATACTATGCGCTGGATGTGGCGGAATGGCTAAAGCAGGAAAACTAGCGCGTATTACAAGACATGTGGAACTGCAACCTAAACTCGCCCTGTGCGAATTCATCCCCTGCGCGAATTCATCATAAATATGAAGATTAAGTGGCACAAAATATCCTTGTAGATAGCCCAGCTAAAAAACGTGTGGAAAACGTGGCCGACTGCCAAGCTCACGTTCATAATTTACCGCGACAATAAGTCGCTTATTATATCTTCCACCGGACTCGCGTTATCCTCGACTTTGTCATCCGCCTCGGGGGGTAACTGCTCCTGCAGAAAATGCTCCGTCATCGTACCTTCGGCTTCCCGCAAGCCGGTTTCGGGATTGATTCTGGCTGTCGTAATGCCTGGCGGGGGTGCATAAACCGCCTTTGGAACACCTTTCAGTACCTTGCTCATATAGCTTATCCACATCGGCAGGGCGGCGTGGCCGCCGGTTTCGTTATTCCCCAACGATTTAGGGTTGTCAAAGCCAATCCAGGCAATGGCGACCAGATCGGCCTGGTAACCGCAAAACCAGGCGTCCACATAATTGCTGGTAGTGCCGGTTTTACCAGCCAGATCGGAGCGACCTAATTGTTTTGCTTTCGTTGCGGTGCCGCGTTGCACCACATCTTGCATGATGCTGGTCATCAAAAAAGCGTTGCGCGGGTCGATGATCTGCTTCGCCTTTTCTGCCGCCAGTGCTGGTTGCGATTGCTCCAAGATATTGCCTTTCACATCCTCTATGCGTTGGATGAAATAGGGGGATACGCGAAAACCTCCATTAGCGAATGCCGCATAGCCCACTGCCATCTGCATCGGTGTAACCGAACCGGCGCCTAACGCCATGGGCAAATAAGGAGGATGCTGCTTTGGATCGAAACCAAAGCGTGCGACATAATCCTGCGCATATTGAATGCCAATTGCCTGGAGAATACGAATTGACACCAGATTCTTGGATTTGGCAAGCCCTTCGCGCATCCGCAGCGGACCTTCGTAATTGCCGTCGAAATTCCTCGGGTCCCATTGCTCGCTTCCCGTTTCCTCCGCAGTGTAGGAGAGCGGCGCATCGTTGATGACCGTTGCTGGCGTGAAGCCTTTTTCCAGGGAAGCGGAATAAATGAATGGCTTGAAACTAGAGCCTGGCTGACGCCATGCCTGTGTGACGTGGTTGAACTGACTGCGATTGAAGTCGAATCCCCCCACCATTGCGCGAATCGTTCCATCTCGCGCATTGATTGAAACAAACGCAGCTTCGACCTGGGGAAGCTGTACAATTTGCCACGCCCCTTTCTCGTTCTTCCGTATCCGGATTAATGACCCCGGGCGAATATGCTGCTGATTGGAGCCTGCATTGCCGGTAAGAAATTTCTGCGCGAACTTGAGGCCATCACTCGTAATCTCAATGATTTCTCCGCCTTTGCGATATGCCTTGACGAACTTCGGGTTGGCGACCAGCGTCACGGCAGCATAAATGTCACCGCTGTCGGCTATCTCCTGTAGCGCATCTTCCAGTATCTCCTCCCGATCCAGATCACTTTTCGCCAGATCGATCACGGCCTCGGGGCCGCGATAGCCGTGACGCCTGTCATAATCCATCACGCCCTGGCGGACCGCCTTATAGGCGGCTTCCTGATCCAGTCGCGTTACCGTGGTATAGACCCTGTAACCTTTGGTGTAGGCATCGTCCTGGAAGCGTTCATACATGGCCTGACGTGCCATTTCCGCCACATGATCCGCACGCATGACGAATTCCTGCGACTCGCGCTTGACACGCACCGGTTGTTTTTCCGCTTCTTTAAACTCCTCGGCAGAGATATAGCCCAGGTCGTGCATGCGCCGCAGGACGTAAAGCTGACGTGCCTTGGCGCGCTTGATGTTGACCACGGGGTTGAAGCGTGATGGGGCTTTGGGAAGGCCGGCGAGCATAGCTGCTTCAGCAAGGTTAATGTCATTCAGGGTTTTACCAAAATAGACCTGTGCCGCGGTAGCGAAACCGTAGGCGCGCTGCCCGAGATAAATCTGGTTGAAGTAAAGTTCGAGAATCTCGTCCTTGCTTAAGCTGTGTTCAATCTTGAATGCGAGCAGCGCTTCACTGAATTTACGGTTCAGTGTTTTCTCCTTGGTCAGGAAAAAATTCCGAGCAACCTGCATTGTAATGGTGCTGGCGCCCTGCCGTACGCCGCCAGACGTGAAATTGGAATACGCCGCGCGCAGTATGCCGGTGTAGTCCACCCCTCCGTGCTGATAGAACCGGTCGTCTTCGGCAGCCAGAATTGCCTGCTTGAGGCGTTGGGGTGCCGTACTGATTTTGACCACCTGGCGACGCTCTTCGCCGAATTCCCCGATCAGGAAGCCTTCCGCGCTGTAGACCCGCAAAGGAATTTTCGGGCGATAATCGGTCAGTGCTTCAAGCGAGGGCAGGGTGGGGATAGTAACCAGCGCTGCAAACCCGGCCAGCAGAATACCGAGCAGACTCAGCGCAAAAAATGCGGCGATCGGGTAAACCCACCACCTGGCTAGCATGTGGGACAAATTTTGAAGAAGGGAGTCAAAATGAATATCTGCAATGATAAGAGGCCGACTTCAATCCTGAATTCAAAAAATATAGCGAGATGAAGTATAAAGTCGAAAACCTTTCGGGGATCGTGAATCCTGATTTTTTGTCGTGGCCAGTTCGCCCGTTCTTGTCGCGGTCTTGCTGAAAGTGTGCAATTATAAAGTATGCGCTGGAAAGAATACGCTATAGATGGTTTTGAATAACAAAAGTGCTGTCAAGCTACGTTCTTATCGCGGAACTGTCGTGCAGCCTGTCGGACTTAAAGGAAATCGGCAGCAAAAGCGCCTGCCCGGTCTATATTCCACCGCTTTTTCTGCCCATAGAACAACTATTGACCTTCAGAATCGCCAAAATCTGGTCCTCGCCCAGTCACTTTTTGGCATCGATTCTTCAAGTCCGGCAGGCCGCCAGCCATGGGAACCCGAGAGATGCGGTTATGAAGTCAGGAAAATAACGTAGGACTTTTCGTTAAAGCGACCAGTACGATATAAAGAAAAACGACCTGAGCCGCTATCCACGCGGAAATTCTCGTTTTCCGGGTTTTTCCGTATTTCAATGCCGTCATGCCGAGCCCGATATAAAGCAACAGTCCAGTGATTTTGGCGCTGAGCCATGAATTATTTATTGGATCCTGGTGGATCATGATGGCCAGCGCAATCGCGCTTGTCAGCAGCACGGTATCCACTACATGCGGTGTAATTTTTACCCAGCGTTGCTGCAGCACGGTGGATTCCTGCATCATCCATATGCCACGCAAAGAAAACAGCAGATAACTGATTGCAACGCTGGTGACATGAATCATCTTTAGGCTTGCATAGCCCATGCTTATTCTCCGGGTAGCATCCAGCCATGGCTGCCTGCTACCGCACCGGCGACGGCAACCAGGCTCAAGCTCAGCATCATCCAGTGCATGCGCTGCATCCGCGCAAAAGTCTTTGCCGCGTCGTGCTCCGCCGTATCCTTAACCTGCCGCCGCAGCACAAATGGTTCCACCACAAATAGCATCAAGGTAAAGAGTAGCCATACCAGGACCATGGCGTGCATCCACCAGAAGCGGAGTTCGGCAAAACGGCTCCATGCATTGAGTAGATGCACCATGTAGAAACCGCTCAAGCCGACAAGCAATGTGGTAAACCGTGCTTGAGGAGCGAAGCGGCTTTCGACACGGCTGAAAAACTCCGTTCTTTCGGATGCCGATCTCATTTGTGTCATAGCGGGAATCAGCACGGTGGTGACCATCGCCACGCCGCCGATCCACAATACCACGCCCAGCACATGCAGTACTCTGGCAAGTGCGAATTCATCCATAAAAGGTAATCTCCTTACGTTGCCCGCTTTTTCCGCTTATCCTGCTCACAATGACACATCCCGCTTTTGACTCTGGTTCATCCACGGAATTCAATAGCGGTGATTGCATCAGCGCGGCACTCGCCTGGTATGCATCGTGCCGCGCGCTTCGTCACTTGTGTTATACGCGCTGTTTCCCCACGCACATGGTCACGCGCGAGCAAACCGGTTACCTTTTCCTTGTCATCGCTAAAGTGATAGGTATCGAATTTTCCGGTGCCGGCGCGGGGTCGGGAAGTTCCACATCCTTGTCGATCAGGTTTTGCCGAAGCGCTTGTCCGTCAACCAACCGCCCATCTCAAGTTCAGTATTTGGGATCGGATTCTTTTCAAGAATGAGCAGGAATAGGAAAGCTTACCACCGCTGCGTCTGATGGCTTCGCCTAGCCGGCATTAATCCAGTGCCTCGGCATTAAATGCGTCGCAGGCCGCGAGGTCGGATTCCTCGCAGGCGGGAAGTTGTGCCGCCAGATCGCGCAAGGCGGTGCGCAGGCCTTCCTCCAGGACCGGGTGGTAAAAGGGCAGACGCAGCAGGTCCCGCACAGTGAGTGAGCGACCAATGGCCAGCGCCAACAGGTGCGCCATGTGCTCCCCGGCGGGAGCGCACATTTCGGCCCCCAGCAGCCGCCCGCTTTCCGGCTCGGCGTAGAGGTGCAGGATACCGCTGTTGCGCTGACCGGCGCGGGCGCGGCCCTGATGCTCGAAACGCACTTCTCCCGTCAGGATTTTTTTTCCGTCGAGTGCCTGAAAACGGCTTCCTATGATTGCGATATTGGGATCAGCAAAGGTTATTGCAAGCGGCGTTCGACGTGCGAAGTGGGTGGGAGCAGAGCGGGTGGCATTGATTCCGGCGATATATCCCCCATCGGCCGCCTCGTGCAACAAGGGGATCTGGTCATTAGCGTCGCCGGCCATGAATACCGGGAGATCGGCCACTTGCATGGTATGAGGATTAACGAACGGCAGGCCCTGCTCATCGAGTTCTATACCCAGCCTCTCAAGCCCGAGGCCGTCAATATTGGGGCGCCGGCCCAAGGCGACAAGTACGCGGTCAACCGCAACCTCCATCGTTCCGGCCCGTACTCGCACGCCTTCGCTTACCACGTCCAGGTAAGCTCTTCCCCCGGGGTACACGGGGAATTCACGTCCCAAGAGGTCGAGGGCAACAGAACTGATTTGCGGATCGCTCAATCCGGCGATAGTGGTGCCGCAACCAAATGCCGTTACATTCACGCCCAACCGAGAAATAGCCTGAGCCATCTCAACGCCGATGGGTCCCAATCCCACCACTGCCATACGCGGAGGCAGGGTTTCCTGCTCGAATAACGTGTCTGTCGTCAGTAATTGCTTGTCTGGAACACGCCAGGATGCCGGAACGACAGGGTGTGACCCAGTAGCGATAATGATGTTGCGCGCCTGGAGCTCTCGTCCGTTTACTTCCAGCCTGCCAACACCGAGCAGGCGCGCGCGGCCAGAGACGGCGCATTCGCCCAGAGCGTCTGTCGCCTTTAGCGTGCTAGCGACAAAATCATCACGCAGTCGACGTACACGCCGCAGCACGGCAGCGAGATCGAGCGCGAGATTGTCCGCGCCCCGAATACCGAATTCCTCGAAAGTACCGCGACGGTGAAAGGCGTTGGCGGCCTCGATCAGCAATTTGGAGGGCATGCAGCCTACTCTGGCGCAGATCGTTCCCCAGGGCCCGTCGTTGATGAGGACAAAATTGCGGGTACGCTTCTTTACCTCTCGCAACGCGGCCAGGCCCGCACTGCCGGCTCCCACAATTATGACGTCAAATATCTTGCTCATAGGGATTTCTTTCCGGGATTATCCGAGCATTCACTTGAATTTCCCAGTGGACAATTGAAGTCGGAAGGTGAAATTTATCGCCGTCAATTAATCACCACTGAAGCGCGGCTATTCCTATTAACAGGATGGAAGAAAGTGCCATATCGCGGCCGCTCATTGAGAGAACCGCACTAAAATCGTGGATTCCCCCGGAGGCGGGTTTTCAACCACCTACAACTATGTGCTATTGCTTAGGGTATCCGGGGAGGGGTATGCTCCACTTTGTTACCTGTTGCTTTGGATTTATTCCTGCTTTGGATTTATTCCCCGCCAACGGCGTTCGGCTGTGGCAGGATTGTACCGAATGGTACGTCATCGTTATTTGCGTTCGCCGTATCGGAAATGTGCGGTTTGGGCTTGGATCGGGTGGCCAGCCACTCGCGGGAACTCTTTTGCGCTTGCGCAAGTTGTTTGGTACTGAGAGACCGCATGACTTCGTCACGCACCGCCACCGCCTTCTGGATGCCGCCAGCGGCGGCAAGATTGAGCCACATATAACTCTGCACCTGATCAGTAGTAAGACCATAGCCGGTGCGATAGATGAGGCCCAGCTCATACTGTGCAAGGGCGTACCCCTGTTCGGCCGCCAATTTAAGCCATTTTGCCGCTTCCGTGAAATCTTGCAGGGCGCCATTTCCGGTCAGGTACAGCAGGCCAAGTTTGTACTGCGCATCGCTATTTCCCTTTTCCGCATTCTCCTGATACAACTGGACAGCGAAACGATGGCCATCCGGGTGCGTCTCCGTTCGTGGGATAGCTGGCTTTGCATCGGTGGCTGTTCGCGCACCATTAGAGGAGGGGGCGTCAAGTGCAGTCGCTGCATTCAGGGGTGCCATGTGACCACGATTCGACTTGGCAGCTTCATGGATGGCGGATTGCTCCGACTTCATCTCTGGCGCTAGCGCAACATAGTCGTCAGACATATTACTCTCTATAATCAGCCAGATGAGGCCAAAAAATAAGGCGCTCCCGGTTAGCATTGCCCCCGCTGCCACATAAGCATTGGGGTTTCTCACCCAAAATCGTTCCTTGCATTCGTGGCAACGTATTGGTCTGAGGAACAGCATACCTATGGTTCGCTCGCCACGCCGCACACGAGACCTGTGCGTCTTCTCACTTCCGCACTTAATGCATTTCGCGTACATAATATTTCCGTTTTTTTTGCTGTTCTGCTTGAAAATGGCAGATATTCTTGCTCTTTCGGGTAGTCTAAGTATTGCCTGACCGGGCGTCAACTGGCTGAAAGGCTCGGCAATACCAAGCTTTCAACAAAGTTTGAAGCGGTCAACACCCAACACCGATATGGCAATACGGTATCAGTCCTAAATCCCGGCGCCCCCATCGAACATCTCATTGCGAATCTGCGCCTGGGAAATGCTGCTGCCCGGCGGAACGCTGCGTGTGAGCCAGACGTTTCCGCCGATAGTCGAACCACGGCCGATGGTAATGCGGCCAAGAATAGTGGCGCCGGCATAAATGACGACATCGTCCTCGACGACGGGATGCCTGATGTTGCCCTTAACCAGCGCGCCGTGCTCATCCACCGGAAAGCGCTTGGCGCCGAGGGTGACGGCCTGATAGAGGCGTACATGTTCGCCAATGATAGCGGTTTCGCCGATGACTACCCCGGTGCCGTGATCAATGAAAAAACTGCCGGCGATCTGCGCGCCCGGATGAATCTCGATGCCGGTGGACGAATGGGCAATTTCGGAAATCATGCGGGCAATCAAGGGAGCGCCCAGACAATGCAATTCATGGGCGAGCCGATAATGGGTGATAGCGGTAATACCGGGGTAGCAGACCAATACTTCATCAATGCTTCGCGCAGCTGGGTCGCCCTCGTAAGCTGCCTGAATGTCGCTTTCCAGCAAACTGCGTATGCGCGGCAGCCGTTTGGCAAATGCTCGCGTAATGGCGGAAGCCCGCTCACGATCGGCATTGCTTATGGCCTCGAGACCGGATACAAAGCGCAGTTCACGGCGCACCTGTACCAGCAAATCCCGGAGGGTTACATCCAGCATATGCCCAACGTAATAATCAACACTCTCATCGGTAAGTTCAGGTAGCCCCAAACGGTTCGGAAAGAGCACAGCACTCAGTCCCTCGGCGATACCAACCAGTGCCTTGCGCGAGGGAAGCTTGGGCGGTCTGTCGCGTCTCTGCCGGCTTTCCAGCGATTCCACACGTAGAGTGCGCAGCTCCGCAACGACCGTATCGATTTCCAGGCCTGCTTTTTTCAATGGTGAATGTCCCGCTTTTTGGAGTTTTGCCATTATATTGCCAAGCCCTGAATGTCAAACACATCCTCAAAAAGGCTCGAACTCAGGTAGCGTTCTCCAGAATCCGGCAGGATGACAACGATCGTTTTGTCCGTATTTTCCAAGCGATTGGCATATCGTGCCGCCACCGCTACAGCGGCGCCGCATGAAACGCCGGAAATAACGCCTTCCTCACGCGCAAGGCGGCGCGCGTAGCGTACTGCTTCTTCGTTGCTGACTTGCTCGATTTCATCGACGAGTGAAAGATCCACGTTTTCCGGAACAAAGCCTGCTCCGATCCCTGGAATCATGTGCGGCCCCGCTTTCAGCGGCTCCCCGGCTCGCTGTTGGGTGAGTACGGGGCTGGCCGATGGTTCGACCGCGACCGAAATAATTGCTTTGCCCTGGGTCTTCTTGATATAGCGCGAGACACCCGTTATGGTCCCACCCGTGCCCACGCCGGAAACAAAAATATCAATAGCGCCTTCAGTGTCGTTCCATATCTCCGGTCCCGTCGTTCGCTCATGAACGGCCGGGTTGGCAGGATTCTTGAATTGCTGAAGTAGCACATACCGGTCAGGCTCGGAGGCCACGATTTCCTCGGCTTTCGCTACTGCGCCCTTCATGCCGTACGCGCCTTCCGTCAAAATTAGTTTTGCGCCATAGGCAACGAGCAGTTTGCGGCGTTCGAGGCTCATGGTTTCAGGCATGGTCAAGGTCAATGGTATCCCACGCGCGGCGGCGACGAATGCCAGCGCAATGCCGGTGTTGCCGCTGGTCGGTTCCACCAGTTCTTTTCCGGAATAAAGTAGCCCGCGGGATATTGCGTCCTCGATCATTGCGGTGCCGATGCGGCATTTTACCGAGTACGATGGGTTGCGCCCTTCGATCTTGGCCAATACTGTCGCTGACGCGCCGTCGATGATGCGGTTGAGCCGAATCAGAGGAGTGTGCCCGATGGATTGCGAGTTATCTTTAAACCAACGAGGCATTCTGAGAATTCCTTCAGTATGGGTTGCGCACTCATTCATGCCGAGGATATAAGGTACGCACAGGAAATCAAGTCAACCCGTCTCGGGCGGCAGGGACTCGGAAGCCACGAAGGCGTCCACTCAAACCCGTGACGTATCTGGTAACGATACTTGGCGTTGGCGGCAGGATTTCGAATTCAGTTAGCGAATTTCTTCTTCAATTTGATACTTATGATCGCACTACGGCCATCTGACATTGTGCCTCCGCATGGCTAAGTGGTCAACAACGGGTTATGAATATCAATAAGTTTTAAGAGCTTATGGGTGCGCTGCGTCAAGCTGATCATAAAAAGGAAAACGGAGAAACCTTGCGGAGTTGATTATAATGGTGAGCTTTCGCTAAATTTCCGCTATCTGCCACAATAGAGCGCTAATACTTATGACTGCAATTGTGGTGCAAGGTTTTTCCGGAAATGAACAAATTCATTTGAGCTGGGTGCTGACGTATATCGCAACAGTGGAACAAAGAGTGGTACCGCATTGCATTGCACAGGGGCTTCGAGGGGAGTTCACGGCAGTCCAAGCGTAGGGTTTTGAAGAGGCGCTTATCGGTGAAGGTTATTCCTGGGGTATGGTGTGAACTTTCTTGATCTTCCAGCGGTTAAGACCGCTCAGGGAATAGTGCGCCTGCCCGGTTCGAAGAGTATTTCCAATCGCGTTTTGTTGCTCGCCGCGCTGGCGGATGGCGTGACCGTTATACACGATTTGCTTGCTTCCGATGATACAGCACGAATGCTGGACGCGCTTAAAGCGTTAGGCGTGCTCATCGTCAAGATCGACGGAAATGACTATCGCGTGCAGGGGGTGGGCGGGCAGTTTTCCATGCGTTTTCCGGTCAACGAGGCGAATTTATTTTTGGGCAATGCGGGCACGGTTTTTCGTCCGCTGACTGCTGTGCTGGCGCTGGCGCAGGGACGTTACCGGTTAACCGGCGTAGCGCGTATGCACAAACGCCCCATTGGCGATCTGGTGGATGCGCTACGCCAATTGGGTGCGGATATCACTTATCTCGGTGAGGAGGGCTTCCCTCCACTGCAAATCAAACCCGCCGGCATCCATGCAACAGCGATAACAGTGAATGGAAGTATATCCAGCCAATTCCTGACCGGTCTGCTGATGGCCTTGCCCCTGGCCGGACCGATCGCTGACAGAGCACGGACGATAACGGTGACGGGAGAGTTGATCTCGCGGCCTTATATCGAACTGACCATTGCGCTGATGGCCCGTTTTGGCGTACAGGTAGAGCAGGAAGAATGGCGCCGCTTTGTTCTGCACGGCGGGCAGCGCTATCGCAGTCCCGGCCAGATATTTGTCGAGGGGGACGCATCCTCCGCCTCATATTTCCTCGCCGCGGGTGCTATCGGTGCCGGCCCGGTACGGGTGGAAGGGGTAGGGCAAGGCAGTTTTCAGGGAGACGCCCGTTTTGCTGAGGTACTGAAAAAAATGGGAGCGCGAATCAGGCTGGGAGATAATTGGATCGAGGCGCGCTCGCCGGAATCCGGCTCTCTGCGAGCGATTGAATTTGACTGCAATCATATTCCCGATGCTGCCATGACGCTTGCAATGGCGGCGTTGTTTGCCAAGGGCACTACCACGCTGCGGAATATCGCCAGTTGGCGGGTAAAAGAAACTGACCGCCTCGCGGCGATGGCGAAAGAGTTGCGCAAGCTGGGCGCCGCAGTGGATGAGGGGCCGGATTTTCTGCGTGTTACGCCGCCAGATGGGAGTCTTACCGCGCACGCGGTAATTGATACCTATGATGACCATCGTATGGCCATGTGCTTCTCGCTCGCATCCTTCGGCGCCCCCATCCGTATCAACGAGCCAGATTGCGTAGCGAAGACGTTTCCCGATTATTTCGAAAAGTTCGCGGCAATAGTCGGAGTTTGATCCGACATCGTTCTCCAGATAGAAGTTTAACCGAGGTTTTTTCATGAACGTCAATGATATTCCCGTTATCGCAATTGACGGACCCTCCGCGTCGGGCAAAGGCACGGTTGCACAACGCGTGGCAGGAAAACTGGGATTTCATTATCTCGACAGCGGCGCTCTTTATCGCCTGGTGGCATTGGCGGGCATGCGATCGCGAGTCGATCTGGCCGATGAAAAAGTGCTTAGCGACATCGCCGCACGCCTTGATGTCGTTTTTGTCGATGCGGAGATTCTATTGGGAAACGTAAACGTTACTGACGCAATCCGCGTGGAAGCGTGCGGCAATGTGGCGTCCAAAGTTGCTGCATATCCGCAAGTCAGAACGGCGTTATTGGAGCGGCAGCGCGCATTTCGCCAACTCCCTGGTCTCGTAGCGGATGGCCGTGACATGGGATCGGTAGTATTTCCTGATGCCATTCTCAAGATATTTCTTACCGCAAGCGCTGAAGCGCGCGCGCAAAGACGGTATAAACAGTTGATGGAGAAAGGGATAGATGCTAATATCTCCACCCTTTTGCAGGATATACGGGAACGCGACGCACGCGACAGCAGTCGTGGCGTGGCACCCTTGCGGCAGGGCGTCGATACACGTTTACTGGATACGACTTCGCTCGATATCGAACAAGCGGTGGATAGCGTACTGAAGCAATACGCCGAATGTGCAAAAGGGCATCTCTAAAATTCAAGATTCCGGGATTAACGCAGTAGAAGTAGAATTTGCGGCGGAAAAATCAGGATTTATAGAGGCAGCCAAAGGGTGTTTGATTACACGGCATTGTCCGCCACCTTCTTCATAGGGCGAGGGAGCCAGTAATTCAGACAGTTATTTTTAATCTACTAGCCCCGTCAGAATTCGTTTGGACGGGATTTCAAATCAGGTATTTTCCACAATGACTATTGCTTCCCCCGCTACAGATTCCCCTGAAAGTTTTGCAGCGCTATTTGAAGAAAGCCTCTCCCGCCAGGAAATGCGCGTTGGTGAAGTAATCACCGCCGAGGTTGTCCGCGTTGATTACAACATCGTAGTGGTAAACGCGGGGCTCAAATCGGAAAGTTTCATCCCCGTCGAAGAATTCAAGAATGACAAGGGCGAAATCGAGGTCAAGCCTGGTGATTTCGTCAGCGTTGCGATCGAAGCGCTGGAAGATGGTTATGGCGAAACCCGCTTATCGCGGGACAAGGCCAAACGTCTCACAGCCTGGCATGACCTGGAAGCCGCCATGGAAAGCGGCGCCATTGTCTGTGGTCTGGTAAGCGGCAAGGTCAAGGGTGGCTTGACGGCCATGATTAACGGTATCCGCGCCTTTCTGCCCGGTTCCCTGGTGGATATCCGTCCAGTCAAGGACACCACGCCATACGAAAATAAGGAGATGGAATTCAAGGTCATCAAATTGGACCGGAAGCGCAACAATGTGGTGGTGTCGCGACGTGCGGTGCTGGAAGAAAGCCA
Organism: Nitrosospira sp. Nl5; assembly: GCF_900102495.1. Lineage (GTDB taxonomy): Bacteria > Pseudomonadota > Gammaproteobacteria > Burkholderiales > Nitrosomonadaceae > Nitrosospira. The sequence goes on from NZ_FMVQ01000011.1 coordinate 70,177, forward strand.
GGGCGCGGACCGTCAGTCACTGCTGGCAAATCTGGCCGAAGGCGCGGTGGTCAAGGGTATTGTCAAGAACATCACCGATTACGGCGCATTCGTGGATTTGGGAGGCATAGATGGCCTGTTGCATATCACCGATCTCGCATGGCGACGGGTGAAGCATCCTTCCGAAGTCATTAGCGTCGGGGATGAAGTGACTGCCAAGGTACTCAAATTCGATCAGGAAAAAAATCGCGTCTCGCTCGGGATGAAGCAGCTGAGTGAGGATCCATGGGTAGGACTCTCCCGGCGTTATCCCCAGCATACGCGTCTATTCGGCAAAGTCAGCAATCTTACGGACTACGGTGCATTTGTTGAAATTGAGCAAGGCATTGAAGGACTGGTGCATGTGTCTGAAATGGACTGGACCAACAAGAACGTGTATCCCTCCAAAGTGGTGCAATTGGGTGATGAAGTGGAAGTGATGATTCTGGAAATCGATGAAGAACGCAGGCGTATCTCGCTCGGTATGAAGCAATGCAAGGTTAATCCCTGGGATGATTTTGCCATGAATCATCAGAAGGGCGACAAAGTGCGCGGTCAAATCAAGTCCATTACCGATTTCGGTGTATTCATCGGGTTGCAGGGCGGCATAGACGGGCTGGTGCATCTTTCCGATCTTTCATGGAATCAGCCCGGTGAAGAGGCAGTGCGTAACTATAAGAAAGGTGATGAAGTTGAGGCAATGGTATTGTCCATTGATGTCGAGCGCGAACGCATTTCGCTGGGCATCAAGCAGATGGAAGGTGACCCTTTCAACAGCTTTGTCGCGGTACATGACAAAAACAGTATTGTCAAAGGCACAGTCAAGTCAATTGACGCCAAAGGTGCGGTGATTATGCTGGAGAACGATGTGGAAGGTTATCTGCGTGCATCCGAAGTATCACGCGACCGAGTCGAGGACATTCGAACACATTTGAAGGAAGGCGATACGGTTGAGGCGATGATCATTAATGTCGATCGCAAGAACCGCGGTATTAATCTCTCCATCAAAGCCAAGGATATGTCGGAAGAATCCGATGCCATGCAGAAAGTCACGGTCGATAATCCCGCCAATGCCGGAACCACCAGCCTGGGCGCGCTACTTAAAGCCAAGATGGATGTCAAAAATACTGAACAATAAAGGTTGCCCATGACAAAGTCTGAATTGATTTCAAGGCTTGCAGCGCGTTATCCGCAGCTAGTGGCGAAGGATGCCGAGCTCGCAGTCAAGGTGATACTTGATGCCATGACTAAGAGTTTGTCACAGGGGCAACGCATTGAGATCCGTGGGTTTGGCAGTTTCGATCTGAATTATCGTCCGCCGCGTGTCGGGCGCAATCCGAAATCCGGAGAAAAAGTGCGGGTTCCGGAGAAATATGTTCCGCATTTCAAGGCAGGGAAAGAAATGCGCGAGCGGGTCGATCGCAAGAGCTGAAAAAATCGTAACAGTTGAGAAGCATAACGACGGCATGCCGAAAGACCATGCCGTTTTTTTACGGTTTGCAGCGCATTCTATTTTGGAAAAGCTGCGAATCGTGGAGGCGAGCTGAAAAGTGCGTGTAAAACAGGCTGAAAAATGAGCGGTCAATTACCGGATTCAGCATCATGCGTTACCTGATATGGTGCGTACGCATCGTGCTGTTTCTGGTACTTCTCGGCTTTACCGTGAGGAATGTCGAAACGGTAACACTACGTTATTATTTTGGCTATGAATGGCACGCCCCCCTCGTACTGATAATATTGCTATTTTTCGCCCTTGGAGTAGCAATTGGCGTCCTGTCCTGTCTCGGCAAGATATTCAGGCAAAGACGAAAAATCGCCACATTCAGAAAAAAATACTCTCTAACGGAGGAAGAACATGGATAAACGTCATCTTCTTGCCGCTCCGAATACCTGTTCCGCAATGTAAAGGCGCAGAACTGACCGCATGGGCGCTCCCCGTATTATCGTTGCATTCGATTTTCCCCGTGCAGAACAGGCCCTCACCCTTGCCGCCAGGCTTGAACCAGGCTCATGCAGGGTTAAAGTGGGCAAAGAACTTTTTACTGCTGCCGGACCCCAGGTGGTGGAAAAATTAATGGGGAAAGGTTTTGATGTTTTTCTCGATTTGAAATTTCACGATATTCCCAGCACTGTGGCGAATGCCTGCAAGGCAGCGGCGGATCTGGGTGTATGGATGATGAACGTCCACGCGCTTGGGGGGAGAAGAATGCTGTCCGCCGCCCGGGAGGCTGTACCGGCAGGCACGACCAAACTCATTGCCGTGACTTTGCTCACCAGCATGGAACGCAGCGATCTGAATGAGGTTGGCCTGAACGGAGACCCGCAGGATGTGGTGGAGCGACTGGTTCTGCTTGTACGTGATTGCGAACTGGATGGAGTCGTAAGTTCTGCGCTGGAAGCACCGCGAATCAGGCAACTCATTGGCGGAAGTTTTTGTGTGGTCACACCTGGAATACGCCCGGCTGATGCTTCTGTGGACGAGCAGAAACGAATAACAACGCCGCGGCAGGCGATTGAAAACGGCGCAGATTATCTGGTTATTGGCAGACCCATTACTCAGGCACCAGATCCGGCATTGATGTTGCATCGATTGAACGACGAAATTGAAGGACGGATCAGGTTCTGATCAAGACTCGACAATAACATTGCTGGTTGTTTGGCCTGTCAGCTGTAGTACGGTCCTTTCCGGTCTACTTTTTCTCTCTCCAGCAGCTCTTGGGAGAGTGGCGGTCGAATACCGCATTGACCCCTGGCACCGGGCGGCGTAAAGTTCAATACAGGGGTGTTTGAAAGTCGTTTTTCAATTTCAAGTGTATCCCCATTTATTAATGCTGGAGGACACCGCCATGCCTGACTATCGCGTCCTTCCCGCACTGCGTCTGACTGGCGCCGTGCGGGTCGCCTGCCCCGTTCCGCAAAAACCCGTAACGCTAAAATCATCCGCCCTAGATGTGATGACCGACTTGCGCGAGATCCAGGCTGGCGTAATCGAGCTTCATAAGACGATGGAATCAGCTAACGCATACATGATACAGCGCGGTATACGTTCCCTGCTTGTATTGGATCAGGATCAAGTCCTCAATGGCATCATCACCGCAACCGATATTCTTGGTGATAAACCGCTCCGTTTCATCCAGCAGCGACGTATGAAGCATAGCGAGATTCTGGTCTCCGATATCATGACCCCGCTCGATCGGCTGGAAGCGATCCCTATCGGGGAAGTTATGCATGCCAGGGTCGGAGATGTTATCGCCAGCCTGCAGAATACCGGCCGGCAGCATACCCTTGTGATAGAGAACGATACTGCTGGCAAGCCAGCCGTGTGCGGTATTTTTTCATTGACGCAAATCGAGAAGCAGCTCGGTACCGCGATTCCATCCACTGAAGTTGCCAAGACTTTTACTGAGATCGAGGCAACATTGATACATGAGCATTGATACATTGATACATTGATCGCGAGTAGCGAAGGCTCGGGCGTCGGGGTGCCTGGTCAATAAGAGCCAGGCTAAACTCAATTGAGATCAGTGTTTCCGCTGCACGAGCCTAACTTGGGGTTCTGGTAATCAGACCGGTTTCTCTTTTTATCGCTGTTTCAGCCCGGTTCTGCGGCGGTTGTCGCTTAAATAACTGAGTTCACCTCACATCGGCGCTCAATGCACACACCCAGTTTTTTTACGCCGCGTATCGTGCCGAGTTTCGCCACGCTGACCTTGACCCACGGCGATTTGAATTCCGACAGGATGATTTGTGCGATGTGTTCGGCCAGGGCCTCCAGCAAAGAGAAGTGTTTTTGCGAAAGAGTTTCGTTGATACGCTGGACGACAAGGGCATAATCGAGCGCGTCCTCGAAATTGTCTGTTTGACAAGCGCGGCTCGTCGGCAAAGCAATTTCGAGGTCGAACTGGATGGCCTGGGCGACTTTGCGCTCCCACGGATAAATGCCAATCAAGGTATCCACCTTGAGTTCGTGCACAAAAATAATATCCATAAGTCGGGCTCAGGAATTGAAGCGCTTCAGAGCGAATCGTTAACGCGTTTTTTCACGTAGAATCAGCCAGGGATTTTATTCTATTTGCAAAGATGGCGCTAACAACATGACGCTGACGGCTTTCATACTGCTGGCTTATTTGCTGGGGTCCGTATCTTTCGGGGTGCTTGCGAGCTGGATCTTTCAGTTGCCTGATCCGCGTACTTATGGCTCGAAAAATCCCGGCGCTACCAATGTGCTGCGTAGCGGAAAGAAAGCGGCTGCGGCATTCACATTGGTGGGGGACGCGGGGAAGGGCTGGGTGTCGGTAGCGCTGGCGCAGCATTTCATGCCTGCCTTAGGGTGGGGCGATAAGGCAATTGCCGCGGTGGCGCTGGCGGTGTTTCTTGGGCATCTATTCCCGGTATTTCTGCGCTTCAAAGGTGGAAAGGGCGTAGCGACGGCAGTTGGTGTTTTACTGGGATTTAACGCATGGCTAGGGATATCGGCGATTGCGATCTGGATTATGGTCGCGGCAATCTCGCGCATTTCGTCTCTGGCCGCTTTAGTCGCGGCGGCATTCGCGCCAGTTTTCGCGGTGTTTTTTCTTGGCCTCGAAGCCAATACCCTGGTAGTTCTTATCATGTCGTTGTTGCTCATCTGGCGGCATAAGTCGAATATCGTCAGCCTGATCGCAGGCCAGGAAGCACGTTTCGGTAAGCGCGGCGCGCCTTAATACATGTCCGGTCAGGCGTCCAATGATGTAGGCTGTACATGAAGATCCCACCTCGCTTTTATCGTGAAACTATGATCCGGCTTTCGCTCCCGGATTGCTGGCACTTGCAACCGCATTGCTCCCGCAAATGCAATCATGGCGCCGTTGTCCGTGCAAAATTCGAGGTCAGGAAAGAAAACAGTGGCGCCTATTTTCTCGACGTTGTGACAGAGGCTTTTGCGTAACTGGCGGTTAGCCCCCACACCGCCCGCTACTACCAACTGAGTCAATCCGGTTTTTGCAAGCGCTGCCAGTGATTTTTCCGTCAATACGTCCACTACGGCTTCCTGAAAAGCGAGGGCAATGCTCGCTCGGGTTTGCGGGGTGATTTCGTGCTTATTCATCAGGGTCAGCACGGCGGTTTTCAGGCCGCTGAAACTGAAGTTGAGATCGCCACTGTGGAGCATGGGGCGTGGGAATCTGAAGCGACTTGGTTGGCCTGAGCTGGAAAATTCATCGGCGAGCTTTGATAGGGCCGGACCCCCGGGGTAACCCAGTCCCAACAGCTTCGCGGTCTTGTCGAAGGCTTCTCCCGCCGCGTCATCCAGGGTTTCGCCCAGCAGTTTGTATAACCCGAGACCCTTCACTTCCATCAATTGGGTGTGACCACCCGATACCAGCAGCGCCACGAATGGAAAGGTGGGCGCAGGAGTGGATAACAATGGAGACAGGAGATGCCCTTCAAGATGGTGGATGGCCAATACCGGAATGTTCAACGCGAAGCCGAGGGCGGCGGCAATACTCGCGCCCACCAGAAGCGCTCCAGCCAGCCCCGGTCCCTGCGTATAGCTGATAGCATTGACGTCCCGCAGATTGAGCCCGGCCTCCGTCAAGGTTTGCCTGATAAGGGGTAATACTCGCCGGATATGGTCGCGCGAGGCGAGTTCCGGCACAACGCCCCCATACTCGCCATGCATTTCTGTTTGCGAATAAAGCGCGTGGCTCAGCAGGCCGCGCTCAGTATGGTAGAGCGCGATGCCGGTTTCGTCGCAGGAAGTTTCAATGCCAAGTACGAGCAAGGAGTGGGAGGGAGATCAGTCTTTTACAACAGGGGTCAATACTGCTATATAATTACGGGCTTTATACCGTGCATCATCCATGCACACTATTTGAAAAGCCATTTACATACTGGAAGGAAACTACATCTTCATGACCACTATTAAAGTCAAGGAAAACGAGCCATTTGAAGTCGCCATGCGTCGTTTCAAGCGTACCATAGAAAAAACCGGTTTGCTCACCGAATTGCGCGCCAGGGAATTTTACGAAAAACCCACAGCTGAACGCAAGCGCAAATTGGCTGCGGCAGTTAAACGCACCTACAAACGTCTTCGTAGCCAGTTGCTTCCCCCGAAACTTTATTAGTTAAAGTGAGTCAAAAAATCATATCCATAATTCGGGATTTCAAAATTATTCGTTACTATTGAGCGTTCATCAGCGACTCCCGAAAAAATTCCAGCCTGCTCCATAACAATCAAGGCAAATGATTCCATCGTGAATCTGAAACAGAAGATCACCGAGGATATGAAAAACGCGATGCGCGCGGGTGACACCAAGCGGCGCGACGCTATCCGGTTATTGCAGGCGGCAATCAAGCAGCGCGAGGTGGATGAACGGATCCAACTGAATGACGCCGAGGTAATCGGGGTAATGGAAAAAATGCTCAAGCAGCGCAGAGATTCCATTAGCCAATATGAGGCCGCGCATCGCCATGATTTAGCCGATGCGGAAAAATATGAAGTTAGCGTGCTGCAAGCTTATATGCCTCAAGCATTAAGCGATGCCGAAGTGGAAGGCATCGTAGCTGAAGCGATTTCCGCTTCCGGAGCTAAAGGACAGCAGGATATGGGACGAGTGATGGCGGAACTCAAGCCCAGGCTTTCCGGACGGGCCGACATGGGTAAAGTATCCGTCCTGGTCAGGACGAAGCTCCTCACCTGATATCGTGCGGATGTTGCGTTGCCTTAGGGAGCGACAAGGGACGACGACACCGGTCAAAGTTGCAGATTGATTTAGGTATGTACTTCCTCGCATTTTCAGAAAACATCCTATAATCAGATCATCTGTCAGAATTTCTGATTTGCGTTCCGCTTAAATATTACTGGTTTATCCGCTATAAATGATTTCACAATCATTCATTCAGGATTTGCTCAACCGCGTGGATATCGTCGACGTTATCGAGCGGGACGTTCCGCTCAAGAAGGCTGGTGCGAATTATGCCGCCTGCTGCCCATTTCACAATGAAAAAACCCCTTCATTCACGGTGACTCCCACCAAACAGTTTTATCACTGCTTTGGTTGCGGTGCACACGGTAGCGCTATCGGTTTCATGATGGAGTACGGTGGCTTGAGTTTTGTCGAGGCAGTGAAGGATCTGGCGGCTCGTGTCGGAATGCAGGTTCCCGTACCGGAATCAGAGTCAGGGTCTCAATCCCGCATGAAGCAGGGAAAGCCAGAGGGGGAGGGAACGGAAAGTTCTTTCCAGGATTTGACTGAGGTAATGAACGTTGCCGCGCGGTTTTACCGGGAGCAGCTCAAGTATTCAAACAGCGCGATTGCCTACCTGAAAAAACGTGGTTTGACGGGGGAAACCGCTGCCCGTTTTGCCATTGGTTATGCCCCGGCTGGTTGGCAAAACCTGGAGCAGGCTTTTCCCGATTATGCGGCGAAGGCGTCAACAAATCCACTGGTAGAGGCCGGACTGGTTATCGAGAACGATGATAAACGCTATGACCGTTTTCGCGACCGCATCATGTTTCCCATTCTCAACCTCAAGGGAATGATCGTGGGTTTTGGCGGGCGGGTGTTGCAACAGGGTGAACCCAAATATCTCAATTCTCCCGAAACGCCTTTATTCCAGAAAGGCCGGGAACTCTACAACCTGTTCGCCGCGCGCAGGGCAATTCGCGAAGCTGGACGGGTGATCGTGGTGGAAGGCTATATGGATGTGATGGCGCTCTCCCAGCACGGCATTGAATACGCGGTGGCTGCGCTAGGTACCGCCACAACACCTTATCATGTGCAAAAGCTTTTGCGGCAGACGGATAATGTCGTGTTCTGTTTCGATGGCGATAATGCCGGCAGGAAAGCGGCATGGCGCGCGCTGGAGGATAGCCTTGCGCAGCTTGTGGATGGCAAGAATATCGGTTTTCTCTTCCTACCCGAGGGTGAGGATCCCGATAGCTACGTCCGCAACTTCGGCAAGGAGGCTTTTGAGGAGCTGCTTAAACAAACGTTGCCTCTGTCCGTTTTCCTATTTAGAGAGCTATCGGCCCGCGTCGACCTGGCGAGCAGCGAAGGCCGCGCCAAACTGGTGCAGGACGCAAAACCGTTATTGGCGCGAGTGGCAGCACCAGGACTTGCACTGATGCTGTTAAAACGATTGGCGGAGATCAGCGGCACCACGCAGCGAGAGTTGGAAGATTTATTAAAGATCAGGCGTGTTTCATCCTCCCTGTCTCGTGAAAGAGCGCCACGGCCACAGCCCGCCTCGCCTTACCGCTGGCTGATACAGATATTATTATACGAACCCGGCTATGTCCGGAAGCTGGACAGGGAGTTGTTGACGGATGGCCGAGAATATGCTGAAGAAATAGCAGCACTGACGGCGCTGGTTGAATTTATCGATACCCATCCCCATCTTGGGAAAGATACGGCCATACCCTCGGCTATCACCTATTTCCACGATAGCCCCCATCGCATGCTGCTGCAAAAGGCCGAGGGCGAAACGCTTGCCTGGGACAGTGGCATAGATCTGGAAGCGGAGTTTGCCGGAGCACTCGCGCGATTACGGGAAATGAAACGTAAGCATTGCATGACAAGATTGCACAGCAAATCCCTGAGCGCTCTGACTCCGGAGGAAAAACAGGAACTTCAGCGACTGGCCGTACCCTAATCAGGGCAAACAAGCTGAGCAGCACCACTGGATCTTGATATAATCGAAAATTTTTCAGGTTTCTACTAGCCATAGTTTCTATTAGCCATATTATTGGAAATCGACATGGGAAAAGCGAAAACACAAGTCAAAATGACGGCAAAATCGAAGACCGCGACTTCAATGGACGCAACGCCGGACCGTCTCGCCGATAAAGTCAGAATGGCGGGGAAAAAGAACGTAAACGACACAGTTAAGAAGTCGTCTGGAGGGTCGCCAAAAGCGGAGTCTATAAAAGTCACTGCGGAAGCGCTGGAAGACAAAATTACGGCAGTTGCAAAGTCGCCTGCTAAAGCATCTGTTCGCGTGACCGAAATCGCGAGGGCGGTTATGAGTGCCAAGGAACCAAACTTGCTTACCGCAAAAATAGTCAAGGCCAAAGCGATAAAAGAAGGCAAGGCGCAAGCTAAAGACGTGGAAAAAACACCGCTCGCGCCACAGGATATTGAAGCGCGGCGCATGCGGCTCAAGAATCTGATCGTGCAAGGCAAAGAGCGCGGCTATCTGACCTATGCCGAGATCAACGATCATCTTCCCGACGATATGCTGGATGCCGAACAGATCGAAAACATCATTAGCATGATCAATGATGTGGGCATCTCTGTGTACGACGAGGCCCCGGACGCGGAAACGCTGCTAATGTCCGAGACCGCGCCTACGGTAGCGGATGAGGACGTGGTGGAAGAGGCTGAGGCGGCACTTTCCACCGTGGACTCGGAATTCGGCCGTACCACTGATCCGGTACGTATGTATATGCGGGAAATGGGTTCGGTGGAATTGCTTACACGCGAGAGCGAAATCGAAATCGCAAAGCGTATCGAGGACGGATTGAAACATATGATCCAGGCAATTTCCGCCTGTCCGACCACCATAGCCGGCATTCTTGAGCTCGCCAACAAGGTGACGCGAGATGAAATGCGTATTGATGAGCTGGTGGACGGATTACTTGATCCTAATGCCCAGGAAATGGTCGGTGAAGAGATTTCCGATGAGTCGCTGGAGCAGGAATTGGGCGGCGCGGAGAACGCGGAGGATGAAGATATTGCCGCAATAGCAAGTGCCAATTTGCTGAAACTGAAAAACGACGCGTTAGAGCGTTTTGCGGTGATTCAGCAGGCCTATACTGAGATGCAAAAAGCGCTGGCCAAAAAGGGGTCGACGAATAAGGCATATAAGGACATACAGGAAAGTATTTCAGCCGAACTCATGGCGATACGCTTTTCTGCGAAAATGGTTGAAAGGCTCTGTGACACACAGCGGGGGTTGGTGGATGAGATGCGCGGCTACGAGCGCAAAATCATGGAACTGTGTGTAACCAAGGCGGGAATGCCGCGTAACCACTTCATCAAAGCCTTCCCTGGTAATGAGAGCAACTTCGAATGGGTAGCGCAGGAAGTCGCGATAGGCAAGCCGTATAGTCAAACCTTGGGGCGTTACCAACCGGCCATTATGGAGCAGCAGCAGAACTTGCTGACACTGCAAAAGCAAGTGGGTATTCCCCTCAAGGAGCTCAAGGAAATCAATCGCCGGATGTCCACCGGCGAGGCAAAGGCGCGCCGTGCCAAACGCGAAATGACGGAAGCGAATTTGCGGCTGGTGATTTCTATCGCCAAAAAATACACCAATCGCGGATTGCAGTTCCTCGACCTCATCCAGGAAGGTAATATCGGGCTCATGAAAGCGGTGGATAAGTTTGAATATCGGCGCGGCTACAAATTCTCGACCTATGCCACCTGGTGGATTCGTCAAGCCATTACGCGCTCCATCGCCGATCAGGCGCGCACTATCCGCATTCCGGTACATATGATCGAGACGATTAACAAGATGAACCGCATTTCGCGCCAGATTCTGCAGGAAACCGGACAGGAGCCGGAACCCGCGCTGCTGGCGGAGAAAATGGAAATGCCGGAAGAGAAAATCCGCAAAATCCTCAAGATTTCCAAAGAGCCGATCTCCATGGAGACGCCAATCGGTGATGACGAGGACTCTCATCTTGGCGATTTCATCGAGGATTCCGCCACCATGGCCCCTGCAGATGCCGCGGTCTATGCCAGCCTGCGCGACGTTACCAAAGATATACTGGATTCACTGACGCCGCGTGAGGCAAAAGTACTGCGTATGCGTTTCGGCATCGAAATGAATACCGACCACACCTTGGAGGAAGTCGGTAAGCAATTTGACGTGACGCGTGAGCGCATCCGGCAGATCGAAGCCAAGGCACTACGCAAGCTGCGCCACCCTTCACGTTCGGAGCGGTTGCGCAGTTTCCTGGATACCGAAGGCTGACGGGCCTTCGGTAATTATTTCCACTTCCAGTTCCAAGCGGGTCTGTAGCTCAGTCGGTTAGAGCAGGGGACTCATAATCCCTTGGTCGTTGGTTCGAGTCCAACCAGACCCACCAAAAAGCAAGGAGTTACAGAGTGATTTCTGTGACTCCTTTTTATTTTTTCGGGGTGTAACTGGTTTGTAACTCTATCGAATGAAAACAATAGAGTAAATTGGAGAGCAATTCGCTTGAAAGGTAGTCTAAAAAACACAAAGAAAAAAGTATTTTAAGGGGAAGCCTGATCTATAGCCAAGCAATCCCAAATGTGGCTGATCGTTCAAGCCATCCATTTTAACGCTCCCTCCATCCCGATACCAACGCACGCGTGTGCCGGATTGTGGCAAAACGTCCATGCCGGATTCGATTTTTCTTACACTTGCGGGCCCTCCATTCTTGATCGCGGTCCCATTCAACTCCTAAGTTATTGATCACATTAGATAATAATAAATCCTTAAAAGTTGGCATAGTAATTGCTTCATATGAGGAGCATACCTGCACTGTACCTTTGTTTAAATAACTTCATGGAAAAAAAATGAAAAAGAAACTTATCAATTTAGTAATAGCCGCAGCATTAACTGGGGGAGCGACCATCGGACATGCAGCCAGTTACAATACGTTCAGTCCGGATGGGGTGCTGCAGAATTTCTCGGGCATCGACTGGCATTCAAATGGTGGGGGCTGGATTCAAGGATTTGATCTCACTGGTGCGAACGTTGCAGGGGACACTGACGTTTTCACCTTAACCTATCAGGCCTTTGCGGGTGTCTTCAGCACGACCTCACCGGTAAATGAACTGCACGTGGCATCCCCCGGCTCCGCAAGTGGAAGCTATGAAGCCACGATATTCTCGACCATCACGCAAACCGCGACTTGCGTAAATGACGGTTGTTCCTCCATTAACATCACCTTGAACTCGGGAACGTGGGATGTTTTTCACGATGATAGTCCTAACGCGAATCAGGCAGCCGGTACCGGCTTCCTCGACGGAGTGAACATACTGAGTGGTACGTGGGATACTGGAAATAGCAGCTTCTCCGCAACGAGCGGTGTAGGAGGCGGTTTCCTGACCGGCACCGTCACCGATACCAATAATACCTTTATAAATCCCGACCTGCTCGGTACCACGTTGCAAGCATCGTTGATTTTTCCAGGTCAATCCTCGCCGACCTATACCCGGCCGGCAGCCTTTAACGGTGTTGCCACGGGTCCAAACACCGCGAGTAGCTTCGTGATACAGACAGATACGTCGCAAGACTTTACCCAGCAGCAGGTCCCGGAGCCCAGCATGATGGCCCTGGTCGGCATTGGTCTGCTTGGCTTTGGCCTTGCAAGCCGTCGCCGCCGTACCTGATCTGACAAGCAAAACAAGCAATCTCGAAAGCCACCCTGCGGGGTGGCTTTCTTATGGGTTGTTGCAATCTTTACAGCCAAGCTATTTCGCGCCATAAAGTATTGGACTTCTGGAGCACGGTGAGACGTCATGATTGAAATTCACCCACTGTCAGATTCTATCTGTACTTCAGTCCAATAGGCAGCGTCAATGAAACAGGTAATATGTCGCTTAAGGCAACCTGCTTTCTCTCCGGGGGGTAGGTTGCCCCACCCGGCGCGCAGATGTAATGCGCGCCGGGTTTTCTTTGCACCCACTCCTCGATAGACCTGGCTCTGTGACTGGCTGAATCAAATCTTCCCCCTCTTCTCGAGGTGCAGCTTAGCTTTTGATGATTCTTTGAGAAAAGGCAATATAGGTTGGCTACTGGCTTGGCGTTCCACCGCTACAAGCATGCTTCGAAAATTGATTGGGCGAGCAAGCGATAAATTACGATCTTTCTACAATTGCATAGCAAACGGGCGTCAGTATCAGGCTGGCGGTCATGCCGATTAGGAGGCCGACGGTTAAGGAGAGGGTCATTGGAACCAGAAACTGGGCCTGCTCGCTGGTTTCCAGCAGGATTGGGAGAAATCCGACGAAGTTGGTGAGGAAGGCCAGAAGGATGGGGCGGAAGCGGGCGCTACAGGCTTCGAGGATGAGGCTTGCCATGGGTTGACCTGTATTTCCCCGCTTCTGGACATAGTCCAGCAGGACCAAGCTGTCATTGATCACAACCCCGCTGGCTGCAATCATCCCCACGAGGGATTCCATGGACAGCGGCAAGCCGATGAGCCAGTGCGCGAACACCGCGCCACTCCAGGCTACCGGCGCGCCCAGCATAAAAATCAGTGGTTTTACGTAAGAACGAAACGGAATCGCGATCAAGGCATAGATCACAGCCAGGGCGGCGGCGGTATAGAGTATCAGGGTGCGCATGGTTTGGTCCTGCTCCTGGCGTTCTTCGCCGATGCTGACATCCAATCCAGGAAACTGTCGCTTCAGGTGCGGGATTTCTTCCGCCATCATGCTGGCATGGATGGCGTTGACATCTGTCAGGCTGGGATCGATCTGAGCCTGGACTTTCAGGATGCGCTGTCGGTCCTGGCGGACCAGCCTGGCCTGGCCCGGCATCAGATCGATTTCCGCCAGAGTTCCAAGCGGGGCCTGAGCTCCGTTGGGAAGCCGGATAGGAAGATTCTGGAGGTCATCCAGGGATTGTCTTTCGTTGCGAGGCAGTCGCACCATCACCTTGACTTCGTTCCGGCCTCTTTGAAGTCGATGCACCTCGTCTCCGTAGTAGGCGTGCCGCATTTGTTCGGCCAGATCTTCCAGCTGAAGCCCCAGGTGCTCGGCCTCCGGTTTCAGGCGAAGGCGAACTTCCGGTTTACCGGGTTCGGCAGAGTCTACGACGTCATATACGCCCGGATAGCCCGCCAGTTTCTGTTTGAACTGGATGACGGCCGAGGCGACGATCGCCGGATCGGGATGTCCCAGGTCGAATTCCATATCGTAGGGGAGATCGCCCTCCTTATAGAGAAAATCAATCCTGGCCCGGCCAATGTCACCGATGCGCTTGCGCCATTCCCGGATGAAATCCTCCACCACGATATGTTTCCGTCCTGCCGGCGATAATTCGGTCCAGATTCCCGCATTATGCTCGGAGATGATTGTTTCCACGCCGACAATCACGCTTTGCTGAATATCGGGGTCGCGAACTGCGGCCTCCCTGTCCAGCTCGTCCCGAATTTCCAGCAACGACCGTTCCACTTTTTCCGCGATCCGCCGGGTTTCGCTGTAGGGCAAATCCTGTGGCAATTTCAGATAGACCCAGAAGCTGTCCTTGGTGACATCCGCCTGCAGGGAAAGCCGGACATAGCCCCCGGCCACCAACGCCGCAGCCAGCATCAGCAGCACGGCGAAGGCAGCAACGGTCAGGTAGCGCCACGCGAGGGCTTTTTCCAGAAACGGTTCATAGATCCGGCGGATAAAATGTTGCAAACCACGGTTAAGCGTTGTCCGCAGCCGGGTCAGAGGCGTGCTGGAAGGGTTTGGCGCCGAGGGAGTGGCCAGATGGGCGGGTAAAATCAGCAGCGCCTCGATGAGGGAAAACGCCAGGGTCAGAATCATCACCAGGCAAATTGGCTTCATCATCTGACCCGCCCAGCCCGGCAAAAACAGGCCTGGCAGAAACGCGACAAGGACGATCATCACCGCCAGGATGACCGGCAACGCCACGTCGCGGGCACCCGAGATGGCAGCCTCGAGATATGCCTGATTCCTCCCCGCACCGGCCAGGGATGATCCGCTATACGCGGTTTCCCGCAGCTTGGCCGCATCGGACGCTTCCTGCTTGGCGTAGATGGATTCCCCAATGATGATTGCATCGTCCACCAGAATTCCCATGGCTAGGAGAAAGCCAAAGAGGGACAACATATTCAGGGATACGTCCAGCGCGGGCATTAACCAGAAAGCGCCAAATATCGAGGTTAGAATTCCAAGGCCCGCCCAGATCGCGACTTTGTGATGGAGGAATATAGTCAGTATCAGGCAAACCAGCACGAAGCCGGTCAATCCATCCTCGATCAAGGTTCCTATCCGTTCCTCATAAGCCTGGGAACGGTCCCACCAGGTGATCAGTCCCACCCCCTGCGGCAGTTGGGTATTCATTTCCGCTACATAATCTTTAACCCTGCGCGCCACCGCAACAGTATCTTTTTCGGCATGGATCTCCCAGCCTTGCGCCGTTTCCCCGTTGTGACGCCATTCCGACAGGCGCTCCTCCAAGCCGTCTTTGATGGTAGCCACGTCGCGAAGCAGTACACGGCTGCCGTCCGCGTTGGTGCGAACCACCAGATTCCCGACGGAAACATTATCCTGGGCTCGGCCCTTGACCCGAAGCAATAGCTCGCCCATCGGGTTTTTCATGATGCCACCAGGCAAATCCACTGAAGTGCGCCGGATGGTCTCGGTGACCTCGTTCAGGGATACACGGAACTGGCGGAGCCGTTCGGTGGAAACTTCGATAGCGATTTCGTAAGGCAAGTCGTAATAGTTGTGGGCGCGAGTCACGCCGGGTACCTGTGACAGATCACCCTGGATGCGGTCGCCAAGGCCCTTGAGAGTATGTGGATCGGTGGGGCCGTGCAACGCTACCCAGATAACGCCCTCGTCACCAATGCGGTGGGCGGGCTGCACCTCGATCTTTTCCAGTCCCTTCGGCAGACGTTGAATGGCTTGCACCCGCCCGCGCACGGCGTTCATTACCTGGTCCTTATTGTAATTCGGCAGGACTGTTACCTTGACCAGGCATTCGCTCTCGATGATGTCTGATTTCAGCCGCTTGACACCGCCTAAATTGTAAATGGCTTCTTCTATGCGGATGCAAACCGACTCTTCGATTTCTTGCGGCCCCGCCCCGGGATAGATTGCTTTCACTTCGACTTGATGGGGCATAAAACGGGGAAACACCTCCTTGTCCATCAGGAAGAGACTTCCCGCTCCGCCGAGCAGGATCAGCAGCATCAGCAAGTTGGCGGCAACCGGATTCGCGGCAAACCAGGCGATCAAACCAGGAGGAAGCGAGGCAGAAAGTGAAGCAGAAAGCGTCCGTCTCACTTGAGGAGCCTCTGAATATATCCTCGGTGACGCGCGTTGCTGAAAAAACCGGGGTGATTACAAGGCGCATGACAATGGCTGGCGAGCGCATATTGCCGCGACGGAGGGGAATACGGGAAACCGATCATGGCATTTGGCTTTCAGCCGTTATATCCGATGTGGTTTTTTCGAGTGTTTGTCCCGGAACTACAGTCTCGGTCCTGACTTTCATGCCCTCCACTGGAAACTGGATACCGGAAATTACCACGCGATCGCCAGCATTCAAGCCGCCTTTTACCAGGACGCGGTCCGGCTCACTGCGCAGAACCTCCAGCCGGCGAATGTGCAGGTGGTCTTCCGTATCGATCCACAACGCTTCTCGTGCAGGATTTACCGCGACTGAAGGCAGGACGAATACATTGGGTTGTTCCCGTCCTTCGATCTCCGCTTTCACGAACAGTCCGGGCATGAGCGGCGGTTGGCCAGCTTTACCGATATAAGGATCCCGTACCTCAGCCACGGCGTGGAGCAGGCCGGTTTCCTCGTCCAGCGCGCCTTCGGCATGCACGATGCGGCCTTCCCAATGCCGAAGGGCGCCCGCAAATTCCGCGCTTAACGTCACCTTCGGACCTGCACCCGATTTTCCATTGCGGTGGTCCAGCAGCAGATCGAGATAGGCAAACTGCTCGGTGGCCAACGGCAGGCGCACCAGCGCGACATCGATCGCATAAAGACGGGCGAGTTTTTCACCCGGCTGAACATATTGCCCGAGACCGATGTGCTTGTTCCGAACCCTTCCGGCAAATGGCGCGCGCCATTCGCACCGGCTACGCTGCAAACGGGCCCTGGTCAAATCGGCTTGCGCGGCTTTCAATTTGGCGCGGGCCTCCGCCAGTTGCGGCTGGCGCAGGGTCAGAGGGGATGGCTGGCCTTCTCCAAGGGAATTCCATTCAGTGCGCGCTTGTTCGGCCTGGGCCTCTTCCAGCATGACCTGCCGCTCGGCTTCGGCGATCCGGGCAAGCGCCTCTGCGATTGCATAGTCGTAATCACGCGGATCTATCGTGAGCAGGATATCATCGGCTTCGAAAAATCCCCCCGCGGCGAGGCTCGGATGGAGTCGGGTTATCTGGCCAGCTACTTCCGGTACCAGGTCAATCTCGGTACGGGGAACGACCACCCCTTGGGAGCGAATGTTCAGTTTGAGTGTCTGCGGTTCAACCCGGATTACCTGCACCAGCGGAGTTTCACTTTCCAACACTTGCGATTTTAGCGGTGGCCGATGGACGACAATGGCCCAGGAAATGCTGATGCCGGCCAGCACGACAAAAATGGGGACGGCGATTTTCAGCACGCCTCCGTATTTTAAATTTTTCAGCACACTCTCAGGATAGCTTTTCAAACGCCACCCCCCAAAGCCAGATAAAGATTGATGCGATTGGTGAGCAACTGCCGTTTGACCGAAAGATGGGCACTTTGTGCATTCAATGTGCTGCGATAACTGTCCAGCAGCGTGAGAATTTCGATAAACCCGAGGCGGTAGGAATAGACAGCCAGCTTGCGACTCGCTTCCGTTTGCTCAACGGCTTTTCTTAACGCTTTTTCCTGTTCACGTAACCATTCATCAGCCGCCAACACCTGTTCCACTTCCCGAAAAGCATTGAGTGCCGTGCTCTTGTAAAGATTAAGCGCTTCCTCCGCGCGAGCCTTGTTCAGACGGATCTGCCCGGTTATGAGTCCGCCCGTGAATACCGGTTGTATCATGCCCATCACCACGTTCCATGCCAACGCACGAGGATCGATCAGATCGGTCAGCGCCGCACTGCGCGTACCCCCAAAGGCAGTCAGGACAATTCGCGGCAGCAATAGCTTCCTCGCACTCTCCACGCGGGAATCAGCGGCCAGTAGACGATCGAAAGCGGCAACAAGATCGGGTCGCCGCTCCAGCAGTTCGGAAGGCAGCCCGGCGGGCAGGCCCTCGGGCGGATCCGGTAGCACAGAAGCTTCAGTCAGGCTCCCTGTGGGATAGCGTCCAAGCAGCACCTCCAGGCGGCGGGTAACGAGTTGGATCTGGTTGCGAGCCTCATTGAGTTCCGCTTCGGCGGTAGCGAGATCGGTAAGCGCCAGACGCAAATCGAGCGCGTGCGCTATGCCGCGTGCAAAGCGTCCCTTTACCAGATCGACAATGGTGCGTCGGTCTTCGACCGACTGTGCTGCCACCTCGGACTGAAGCTTGGCCTCGGCCAGCTCGAAATAGCTTTGCGCTACCCGCGCTGCCAGGGACAATCGTGCGCCACGGAAATCAGCAGCTTCCGCGCCGGCTTCCCGAACGGCAGCCTGTCTTAAGTCGCGAATTCGTCCCCATACATCCATCTCCCAATTGAGGCTGAACATCGCTTGGAATGCACTCAGTGTCACTGGGCCGAATCCTGATTCCCGAAACTGTACATGCTGGTAATTCGGTGCGACGAATATCTGCGGCCAGCGAGCGCTGCCGTCGATACGTGCCTGGGCCACAGCTGCATCCACGCGTGCCGCCGCCGCTTTCAGGTCATAGTTCTCGGCTAGCGCGCTATGCACCAGCGCACTCAGATCAGGGTTGCCGAACGCTTCCACCCAATGTTCCGGAGGCTGTTGCCTGGATTCACCAGTTGCACTCCAATGAGAGGGTATCTTCGCTCCAGCATCTTCGGCACGTCGCTCGGGTGCTGTCTTGCAGCCGCCAATAACAGTTAAAAAGATCGTGAGAATGGCCAGCCCAAGGATCTTTGGCATGCGCGCTCGGCAGATTAAGAGGTGGATTGGCAACAGTGGAGTCCGGAGAACCAAATAGCGATTAATTTGCCGTGATGACCGAACGTATTCAGACGAATCAGCCATCGTCCTACGATGATAAATTTCATCCCATTCTTAGAGGCGTAGAAAGCAGATACCAATGCGTAAACCTGCAATTTTTGCAGAGATAGGGGCAAAAGATACCTTGCAGCTCAAAAAAATTAACGTGGCCCACCGAGTGTCTTAAAAATAAGGCTGACAATAATCAACGTAGGTCCATTTTCTACAATTTTGCCGCCTGGGAGTGAGTGGAACAAATAATATTTATAACATAATCAGTAGCTAATAAGAATAGGTGGTTGTAATGGGGTTGTAATAGGTACCGGTGGGAATTTTGTTGGTATTGTACAACACAATTTATTATATGATAATACGAACAATTCTCGTTATTGTTCATAAATTAAATATAGATGGGAGGGGTGAATGCTTGTGGACCAGCAGACCGTTGATTTAAGTAGCGTGTTTGTCGCTCATCAGGCGCAACTGCGCCGCGCTGCACTGAATATCGTGCGCAATCCCGAGCGGGCGGAGGATGTCGTGCAGGACGCCTATCTCAAGGTGACTGAAACAGCAGGGATATTGAACATCAAGCAGCCATTGGCGTATCTCCTCCAGATGGTGCGCAATCTCGCCATTGACCGTCATCGGCGCGCTGCGTTCGAGGGCGGGCTTTTCGAGCGGGAGGAAGAGGGGTTCCATGTTCCAGCCCTGATAGGAACGCCAGAGTCAACGGCAATTAGCCGCCAGCATCTCGCGCTGATTGCAGGCGCTTTATCCGAACTCCCTGAACGGACGAGACGGGTTTTCGAACTCTATCGCCTCGACGGTCATACTCATTGTGCGATCGCTTCCAAACTGGAAATTTCGACTTCTCTAGTGAACATCCTGATCCACGATGCGATGGATCATTGCCGGGCCGCCATCCAGTCAATGTAATCGCATTTCTCGATCGTCATCCCACTTTATCAGCTACAATTATCTTATAGGATTAATGGTTAATTCGGACTAAACCAGAAAGATGCCGGACGTCTTCATAGCGGGTTGATCCAATCACCAGGTGAGCTTTATGGGGGACTCCCAGCGTGACGATGTAATCTGGCAAACCGCGGTGGAATGGATCATCCGTCAGCACGAGTCGCCGTTGGACGCCGCTGCTGAGAATGAATTGATTGCCTGGCTGAAAAAAGATCCCGCCAATCGCGCTGCTTACGAGGAGGCTTCCCATTTGTGGCTACTGACCGGTCTGATTCCGCACTCCGATAAAGAGTGAACAGTCATCCATCTTCCAGGTTGCCGCAAATTGCCAGCCGCCACTTTTCTCGCTATTTCCATCATTCCTGTATTTGATTAGTAATTTAACCTGCTAAAAATACAGGCTCCTGCCAGTTTCTCTTGTATTTTCCTTCTCCTGATTCGTCTAGTTGAATAAGAAGCATTCTGATCTACCGGATCGGGGCATTTCTATTTATCAAATCTAGGAATCTTTTATGACAAGTTGTTTCGATCGTGAAGATGGAACCTTCCGGGTCCTGATGAATCACGAAGAGCAGTATTCGATCTGGCCGGAATGGAAAGCGATACCTGGTGGCTGGCGTGATACGGGGATGGTTGGTGACAAGAAAACCTGCTTGGAATATATCGAAAAAGTCTGGACCGACATGCGTCCGTTGAGTCTGCGGCGCTTCATGGACGAGCAGGCGCCGGGTGTAGTCCAGTAATGCCTGCGCCGCTGACGCTATTCAGCTTACCTTGCGCAGGTGCCAGTGCCGCCATGTATCTGCGTTGGCGGCGCAGACTGCCCTCGTGGGTGCAGATGCAGCCGCTCGAATTACCTGGCCGGGGTGGGCGTCTGCATGAAACTCCCGAAAAGACTTTTGCGGCGCTGGCTGCCAGATTGTGTGACGAGCTTGGAACGCATCCTCCGCAGCGATATGCACTCTTCGGGCACAGTATGGGCGCCTTGCTGGCTTATCGCATTGCCCACTGCATACGCTCCAGAATGCAGGCGTTGCCCGTCGCGTTATTGGTATCAGCTTGCGCCGCACCCTCTCAGCAGGATTGGAAACGCTACGCCGATAAGGAGAGTGAAGCCTCTCTCATCGCCGATCTGCGGAAGCAGAACGGGACGCCTGAGGAGGTGTTCGAGAATCCCGAACTGCTGTCTATGACGCTGACTTTGCTCGCCGCGGATTACCGCATCTGCGCAAGTTTCCGTTATGAGGAATTGCCGCCGCTACCGATACCAATTCATGTTTTCGGCGGGCGCGCCGATGAGATTCATAAGTCCAGGCTAGAGAAATGGCGAGTCGAAGGCACTGGTGGTTTCTCCCTGGACCGGTTTGACGGAGGCCACTTTTTTCTTAGACAGCACGAAGAGGCATTTCTTCCCGTTCTGGTACAACGTTTGGCAGGAAATCCTGTCGAGGCACCCAATGCAGCGCTTGTCTCTGCCTGAGACTGTTCCGTCCACCATCGAAGTCTGGCAGCTCAAGCTGAACCTCCTGATGCCAATATCGGATTCGGATGTGTCCCTGCTGAGCGAGGATGAGCGCACGCGTGCGCTACGTTTTCGCAGACACGAAGACCAGGTGCGCTCGATTGCGACGCGGGCGGCTCTGCGGCGAATGCTGGCTTCAAGGGTAATGCTGCCACCGGGCAAGCTACACTTTGCCGTGAACCGTCATGGTAAGCCCAGCCTGCGGGAGGAGGCGGGGATCGAGTTCAATGTTTCGCACGCAGGCCACTTTGCACTGATTGCACTTTCGACCAGCGATCAGGTCGGCGTGGATATCGAATACCGCAATCGCCGGATAGATTCAAAAAATCTGGCTGAGTATGTCTTCTCACCGCTGGAGCGCCGGTCCGGATTGAAAACGGCTGACGATTTCATTGATCACTGGGTTGCAAAAGAATCCGTGCTCAAAGCCCTGGGTCTGGGTATTTCCGAGCATTTGCAAGCGATTTCCGTCTTGCCGGGTGATGGGGAAAGCTACCGGATCGCATATGACCGTCCCGAATGGGCAGGTATAAGGGCTTGGACAATTGAAGCGCCTGATTGTTACGCCGCGGCACTGGCAGCGAAAAGCAGTGATCCAGCTACTGATTGTCGCGGAACGTCTCGGCAACAGAAGAGAATGATGTGAAGCGTAATACGTAAAAAGCGTGATCAGCATCGGTTGTCGCATGATCTTTGATTGTTCCAACAGGTTCCGGATAACCAACGGAATAGAGGGAAACAGGAATTTACGATGAAGGCAAGATTAATCTCGCGTCGAAATTATCCAGCAAATATGGTTACGCATTTGCTGACACTGGCATCGACACGTCCTCACGATACGGCGCTGATCGTGGTGCGGCCGGAGGGTCCCGAGAATGACGGGGCCGTCGATAAGAAGCTCGACTATAGAATACTGGATCAGCATGTTCGCGCGCTTGCCGCCGCCCTGCAGGAACGATTCTCGCCAGGTGAGCGGGCGCTACTACTGCTTGATAACGACGAGCATTACGTCATCGGATTCTTCGCCTGCCTCTATGCCGGCCTGATCGCTGTGCCCGTTTTTCCGCCTGAATCCGTGCGCGAGCGGCATCTGGCACGGCTGCTCGCAATCGCGTCCGATGCAGAAGCACGTTGCATTCTCACCACAAGCGAAATCCTGCCCCTGATTAGTGATGCAGCCATCGCGCAATTTGATCAAGCTGTGGTGATCGCGGTTGACGCAGTAAAGCTTGATGAGGCTTCGGCATGGCGCTCATATACGCCTCAAGATGATGATATCGCGTTCCTGCAATATACCTCAGGGTCCACTTCTACCCCAAAAGGGGTCATGGTCAGCCATGGCAACCTGATGGTGAATGCCAGGGCTTTCGAGCAGAGCATGTCAATCTGCGCAGAGGACATATTCGTCAGCTGGCTCCCTCTTTACCACGATCTGGGTTTGATCGGGGGTGTGTTGCAACCTATCCATCGCGGTATTCCAGTGGTGCTGATGACGCCCAAGTTTTTTATCGAACGGCCGGTACGTTGGCTAGAGGCGATCTCCCGTCATCGTGCTACAGTCAGTGGAGCCCCAAATTTTGCTTTTCAGCTATGCGTCGAGCGCGTCAGGACCGCCCAGTTGCAAGATCTCGATTTGTCGAGCTGGCGGGTCGCATTTTCGGGTGCGGAGCCAGTGAGGCACGCCACCATGAACGCCTTCGCTGAATGCCTCGCACCGGCAGGATTCGCAGCAGGCGCAATTTATCCGTGCTATGGCTTGGCTGAAGCCACGCTTTTGATTACCGGAGGCACGCGCGGGGATGGCGTGGAGGGACATCGCTTCTCTGCTGAAACGCTGGCGCAAGGCCGGGCGGAGGTGGCCGAGCGCGGCACCTCCCTGGTGGCTTGCGGGGCGCCGGTACCGGGCCACACGGTAAGAATCGTCGAGCCGGAAACGTTGAATCAATTAACAGATGGGAATATCGGCGAAATCTGGATCGGCGGGCCAAGCCTTGCGCGCGGCTACTGGCGGCGGTCACAGGAAACGTCGGAAACTTTTGTGAACCACGAGGGCGAACGCTGGCTGCGAACCGGAGACCTTGGCTTCCTCTACACCGGGCAATTGTATATCGCGGGGCGGCACAAAGACCTCATTATCATACGTGGGCAGAACATTTATCCACAGGATCTTGAGCAGATAGTGGAAGAAGAAGTCGAGGCGGCACGGAAGGGGCGAGTCGCCGCATTTTCGGTGGAAACTGCGGCGGGCGAAGGAATCGGTGTTGCGGTTGAAATATCCAGGGGCATGCAGAAACTCATTCCGGTCGAGACTTTGGTGCAGGCGTTGAGCGAAGCGGTCAGCGGCAGTTGCCATGAACCTCTGTCAGTGGTTGTGTTATTGAATCCAGGCGCTCTGCCAAAGACCTCCAGCGGAAAACTGCAGCGCGCCGCATGCGCGCGGGGGCGGCGTGAGCGTACGCTGGATGCCTATGCAATTTATGAACATGGCGGCTATGTATTGGGCGGGAGTGCTCAAGCACCGCAAACGTTAAAAGATGAAACCGAGATCGCGCTGGCGGCTATCTGGGAAGCGGTGCTCGGCCGCGGAGAATTTGGCCGTGATGAACATTTTTTTGCCAGTGGTGGCAACTCGCTTGCCGCAGTGCAGGCTGCCGCACGCATCGCCGATTACTGGGAGATCGATTTCGCGGTGCGTAGCCTGTTCGAAAATCCGAGATTGCACGAGTGTGCTCTAGAGATCAGGCGTTTGTTATCCATAGGCGCGCCTCGCCGCAAGGCCAGCATCAGTGTTTTGCCGGCGGGGCACAGAACCCGCTCGTTATCTTTGTCTTTCGGCCAGCAGCGTCAATGGTTCCTTTGGCAGTTGGATCCGTCAAGTACCGCATATCACGTTCGACATGCCCTGCGATTATCCGGTCCGCTGGATGTGCAGGCGCTGCGGGCCGGCTTTAATGGCCTGATCGAACGGCATGAATCGCTGCGCACGATTTTTCGCGCAGGATCAGATGGCTCCGTTGAGCAGGTGATTCAGCCGGTATCGCAGATTGACATCGCACAGGTTGATTTACGCGATGTGGCTGTTTCAGAGCGCGAAGCATGGGCGGCGGAGGGGGCGCAGCAGGTCATAGCACGTCCTTTTGATCTCACCCGGGGTCCATTGCTCCGGATCGCCCTGCTCCGAATCGCAGAAAAGGAAAATATCGTGGTGCTGGTCATGCATCACATCATCTCTGATGGCGCTTCGATGCAGATTTTAATCGATGAGCTTGCGGCGCGTTATCTCGCTCATGTGCAAGGAGAAACGTTACGTTTAGACATCCTGCCGATCCAATATGCGGACTATGCCGTATGGCAGCGAAACTGGCTGGAAGCGGGCGAGAAGAATAGGCAACTGACCTACTGGCGCGATTATCTGGGCAAGGAACACCCGATATTGGCGCTACCCGCGGACCGACCGCGGCAACCGGTAGCAAGTTATCAAGCGGCACGGCACGCCTTCGATTTGCCATCGGAAATATTGAACGGATTGCGCCGGTTGGCTCAGAACCGGGGAGCGACGCTTTTCATGACATTGCTGGCCGGGTTTCAGGCTTTGTTGTATCGCCATGCAGGACAACAGGATATCCGTATCGGGGTGCCGGTCGCGAATCGGAACCAAGCCGAAACCGCAGGTCTGATCGGCTTCTTCGTGAACACTCAAGTATTGCGCGCCCAGTTACATGGACGCATGATCCTTTCGGACGTTCTGGATCAAGTGCGGGAAGCTGCCATTGACGCCCAAGCTCACCAGGATCTGCCATTCGAGCAGTTGGTGGAAGCATTGCAGCCACAAAGAAGCCTGAGCCATAGCCCGCTGTTCCAAGTAACGATCAATCATCTGCTCAGGGACTATCGCGCCCTTTACCAACTCCCCGGCCTTACGGTGGCAGATTATGAACTCGGCGAGCAGGCAGCCCAGTTTGAACTAACCCTTGAAACAATCGAATCGCCGGACGGCAGTGTGCGTGCCAGTTTCATTCATGCCCGCGAGCTCTTTGACTTGCGAACTGTTGAGCGACTGGCCCGGCACTATGTGCACATGCTACGGACGCTGGCTGAACATCCTCACCGGGCAATTGGTGACGTTGACCTGTTAAGCGAAGCTGACAAGGTTCAACTCCAAGGCTGGGGAACCAATGAGTCGCATTTTCCGGTGGCACAGCCCGTGCACAAGCTGATTGAGCGGCGGGCGGATAGAAATCCTCACGCTGCTGCCGTGGTTTTCGGTGACACCGAATTAAGCTACGCGGAACTGAATCGCAGAGCGAATCGGCTCGCGCATCGACTCATGGAGTTGGGCGTAAAGCCGGAAATAAAGGTTGGAATAGCGATGGAACGCTCCATTGAGATGGTGGTCGGCCTCCTGGCCATTTTGAAGGCGGGAGGCGGATACGTGCCCCTGGATCCGGAATATCCGCCGGATCGCATCAATTACATGGTGGAAGATAGCGGCATCCGGTTGCTGCTGACACAAACTCATATCAAGGCGGGCATTCCTCATTCGTCAAAGCTGGACGTGCTCGAATTCGACACATTTGATCTAAATATCGGAATTGCGACCAACCCCGAGATTGCTTTACACGGTGATAACCTTGCCTACGTCATCTATACCTCGGGGTCGACCGGCAGACCCAAAGGTGTAATGGTTACCCACGGCCCTTTGGCAATGCATTTGACTGCCATCAGAGAAATCTACGATGTTCAGCCCGGGGACCGGGAGTTAATGTTTTTTTCGATGAATTTCGATGCCGCCGCAGAACAATGGATGACTCCGTTGTGCGAAGGTGGAACGATTGTGCTGTCGTCCGCACGCGGACTGGCGACCGATAGTTTCACCGACCTGATCGCAGCCCATGGGATAACGACGCTGCATTTGCCTCCTGCGTACTTGCGTCTGATCCTGCCGCTCAAGCGAGATAACGGCTCTTCCGTCCGCACGTGTATCGCGGGCGGGGAAGCATGGTTTGCCGCAGACCTTGCCGCGACCCGGGCGGCCTTCGAGAATGTTCGGCTTGTGAATGCTTATGGCCCGACAGAAACAATTATTACGCCAACCGCCTGGATAGACAGTGCTGCAGCGAGCATCGATGGAGACTATGCGCCGATTGGTCGCCCAGTCGGCGAACGAAATGTGTATGTGCTCGATACGGAGCTCAACCTCGCGCCTGCCGGAACCCCGGGTGAGCTCTATATCGGGGGACTGGGCCTGGCGCGCGGTTATCTCCATCGTCCGACATTGACAAGCGAGCGATTCGTAGCCGATCCATTCAGCCAGACAGGAGGACGCCTCTATCGTACCGGTGACTTGGTGCGTTGGCGGATGAATGGCCAGCTGGAATACGTGGGCCGTCTCGACCATCAGATCAAGATTCGTGGCTTCCGCGTCGAGTTGGGTGAGATCGAAGCGCAGTTGCTTGCTCAGACCGGGGTACGTGAGGCGGCAGTGGTAGCCCAGGAGAGCCGAAATGGTACGCGCCTGATCGCATATGTGGTGGCTCACGATGGTGTGCTGCTGAATTCGTCGATGCTGAAGATTGCGCTCGGTGCCGTGCTCCCCGATTACATGCTTCCCGGCGCGTTTGTGTTCCTGGACGCGCTTCCGCTCAGCCCCAATGGTAAGGTAGACCGTAATGCGTTGCCCGCTCCTGAGCAACCCGAGCAACCGGACTACGAGGCTCCGGGTAATAGGATGGAAGCGATGATTTCAGAGATATGGGCCGAAATTCTGGAGGTTCCTCGTGTGGGGCTGCACAACAATTTCTTCGATCTGGGTGGCCATTCGCTGCTGCTGATCAAGGTTCAATGCAAGCTGGAAGAGCGGTTGAAAACTCGCGTCACCATTATCGATCTTTTCAGATACACCACGGTCTCCAGTTTGGCCCAGTTTCTCGGCCAAGAACACAAGGAGCATTTATCGCTGCCGCTCCACCAGGAGCGGGCGCAGCGGCAACGTGGCACTTTTATTCAATGGAAGCAGAAAGCAGGGAGGACTCATTGATGGATCATGTGGAAGAATCAACGGAAAGAGCCGATATCGATATTGCGATCATCGGGATGGCAGGACGTTTTCCAGGTGCGGACGATGTAGAGACCTTCTGGCGCAACCTTCGGGATGGGGTGGAATCTGTCACTTTCTTTACCGAAGAGGAGTTACTGGCCCGCGGCGTGACGCGCAAGACGTTGGATGATCCATATTACATAAAAGCGGGCGCCCAGCTGGACGGCGTAGACCTCTTCGACGCCTCCTTCTTCGGTTATACCCCACGTGAGGCAGCGGAAACCGATCCACAACATCGGCTCTTCCTGGAGGTGGCGTGGCAGGCTTTGGAAGACGCGGGCTATGACGCGACACGATGTTCCGTTCCCGTCGGTGTCTACGCAGGTTGCGGCGTCAATACCTACCTGCTGCTGAATCTATTTTCCAGTGGGTGTTTCTCGAACATGCAGGATATTTCTTCTTTACAAGGGTTGATGAACGGCAATAACAAGGACTCCATGACGACGACGGTGTCCTACAAGCTCAATCTGCGCGGACCCGGAATTACCGTGCAAACCGCCTGCTCCACCTCGCTGGCAGCCGTTCACGTCGCCTGCCGCGGGTTACTCAATTACGAGGCCGACATGGCAATGGCCGGGGGCGTCTGGGTCAATCTGTTGCATGACGGCGGTTACCATTATCAGCCCGGAGCGATCCTCTCGCCCGACGGCCACTGTCGTGCCTTTGACGCAAAGGCTGCGGGTACGGTTATCGGCACCGGCGTCGGCGTTGTAGTGCTGAAAAGGCTGGCTGACGCGCTGGCCGATGGCGATACGATTCATGCCGTGATCAAAGGGTCGGCAATCAACAATGATGGATCGGCGAAGGTGGGCTACACCGCGCCTAGTGTCGAAGGACAGGCAGAAGTCATTCTCGCTGCCCAGGCAATCGCGGGGGTAGCGGCGGATACGATCAGTTATGTCGAGGCGCATGGGACCGGGACCACGATAGGTGATCCCATCGAAATTGCAGCGCTGACGCAAGCATTCCGCGAAAGTACGAAACGACGCGGATTCTGCGGTATCGGGTCGGTTAAGACGAATGTGGGTCACTTGGATGCAGCAGCTGGCGTCGCCGGCTTGATCAAAACCGTATTTGCGCTAAAGCATCGAATAATTCCACCCAGCCTAAATTTTGAGCAACCTAACCCTGAGATCGATTTTTCGGCGAGCCCTTTTTATGTCAATACCACCAGCAGAGTTTGGCAGAATGGGTCAACGCCGCGTCGCGCCGGCGTAAGCTCCTTTGGCATAGGTGGCACAAATGTTCATGTGGTTCTTGAAGAAGCCCCGCCAATGGAACCTTCCGGGCCAGCCAGAAATTGGCAAATGCTGACACTTTCAGCGCGCAGCGGTGAAGCTCTGGAAGCGATGACCGTCCGTTTGAGGGATTGGCTCACAACGCATCCCGAGTTACCGCTCGCGGATGTCGCATATACGCTTCAGACGGGGAGAAAAGGCTTTGCTCACCGGGCAATCGCGCTTTGCAGCGACAGTGGCGGTGCGGCCAGCCTTTTGGGGAATCGCGATTCGACTGGCTTTCTCACCCGGCAGGTTGCCTTTGAGAACCATCCGGTAGCCTTCCTTTTTCCGGGTCAGGGCGCTCAATATGTCGATATGGCCCGTGATCTTTACCATAGCGAGCCCGTTTTCCGCCGCGAGTTTGATCGCTGCCTCGATTTGTTGAAACCGTATCTTGGTTTCGATCTTCTGACGCTTCTGTATCCGGGGCCCGATCAGGCTGATCGGGCCGAATCGTCGGCGCGGATCGGGCAAACGGAAGTCACGCAGCCAGCACTTTTTGTCGTGGAATATGCGTTAGCCCGGCTGTGGATGTCATGGGGTATCGTACCCGAAGCGATGATAGGCCACAGCATAGGTGAATACGTTGCCGCTTGCCTCGCGGATGTGTTCTCCCTGGAAGACGCATTGCATCTGGTCGTGATTCGAGGACGCTTATTGCAGAAAATGGAAGCTGGCGCAATGCTGGCGGTGGTGTTGCCCGAAACGGAGATAACTCCTTATCTCAATGCAAGCTGCGACCTTGCCGCAGTGAATGGACCGGAGCTTTGCGTCATTTCGGGCTCAACGGCAGCAATCGAGGCCGTGGACGGCAGGCTGGCGAATAAAGATATCGGAAGCCGGAGGTTACATGTTTCCCACGCATTCCACTCTTCGATGGTTGAGCCCATGCTGCCTTGTTTCGTGGATGCGGTCAGAAAGATTGGCTTGCGTCAGCCAAAAATTCCATTTCTTTCCAATCTCAGCGGGGACTGGATTACGTCGCAGGAAGCGACCGATCCCAATTACTGGGGACGGCATTTGCGCGGAACGGTACGCTTCGGCGATGGCGTGCACGAATTGCTGGGTAACCCGGCCCGCATTCTGCTGGAGGTTGGACCCGGGGAAACTCTGACTACCCTTGCAAAAAGGCATCCCGCCGCAAGGCCAGAGCAGCTCATTCTTTCGTCCTTGCCGCATCCCGGCAAGGCACATTTGCCAGAGAGCGGCCAAAAGCACTTATACCTGAGTCTCGGCCGGCTTTGGTTGAGCGGACTTTCAGTTGACTGGAAAGGTTTCCATGCCGGGGAAAGCCGGCGCCGTGTTCCATTGCCGACATACCCATTCCAGCGTCAGTCCTACTGGGTTAAGCCAGGCTCTGGAAATGCTGAAGGCCGTGATGAAGCAGAAAATAGAATGCCTGCGCGTATGAGTGAAGGGAATCAATCACACGTACGCGGGCTGGACGACTGGTTTTATGCGCCTTCCTGGCAGCGCGCCGACACGGTTACGATTAACGACGATTTCGCCAATTTGGCTGGACTGCTGATCTTTAAAGATGAGCGCCACCTTGGGGCGGAGCTGGTCGCGTATTTGTCTAGCAAGGGCATCGTGCCCATCGTGGTGTCGGAAGGTTCCGCATTCCGTCGGCAGGATAAGGATCACTACATCGTGCGCCCCGGAGAGCGACACGATTACGACCTTCTCCTGGATGCCATCCGCAATGACGGCAGAACAATCGGCCATATCTTCCATCTCTGGAGCATGACTACGGCCACCGAAGCGCGGTCTCTTACCGAGAGCTACACGAAAAACTTCTTTAGCCTGTTTTACCTTTCGCAAGCTCTGGAAAGTGTCAAGGCGGTTATTCCCACCGGCAAAAAAGCAAAAATTACTATTGTGACCAATCAGTTGGAAGACGTCGCGGGCAATGAACGGCTTCGTCCGGAAAAAGCCCTCTTGCTCGGGCCGTGCAAGGTTATTCCGCAGGAATACTCAAATCTTACCTGTCGTATTGTCGACGTCGAACCGCAGCCTGCCGACAGAATCGCGAAAACCCGGCTTGTCAAACAGATTCTCGCCGAATCACAAACCGATTCTGTCGCATCCATCGTCGCCTATCGAGGGCCTCATCGCTGGGTTCAAATTTTCGAGCCCATCCGGTGCCCTGCGCCAATACGAAACAGCCTCAGACAGGGCGGCGTTTATTTCATTACCGGCGGACTGGGTGGCATCGGCCTTACCCTAGCCGAACATTTGGCGGAAACCCGGCAGGCGAAGCTCGTGCTGTTGGGACGCTCGGAATTTCCGCCGCGGGAGAATTGGCCAAGGCTGCTGTCGACCATGGGCGAAGCGGATACAACGCGCAGCAAGATTGAGAAGGTCATGCGGCTCGAGGCCCTGGGCGCGGATGTGCTGGTATTGCGAGCCGATGCCGCGATCCAGGCCGAGCTGCAGACGGCCGTCACACGGGCGCATCAGCGCTTTGGTGCAATTCATGGCGTTATTCACGCGGCAGGAGAAGTCGGTAGCGGGCTTATTTCGGCAAAAACAGAGGCGATGGTCGCGCAGGTATTTGCTCCCAAGGTACAGGGAACGAGGGCATTGCAAGCCATATTCAAAGATGAACCTTTGGATTTCATGTTCTTGTGCTCATCGCTTGCGACAATCGCAGGCGGGCTCAACAAGGTCGACTATTGCTCAGCCAACGCCTATCTTGATGCCATTGCCCATGACGCTCACCGTGAATCAGTATTTCCCGTTGTTTCAGTCAATTGGGACAGCTGGCGAGAAGTCGGGATGGCAGCAGGCATGGCTATGCCGGACGGAGTGGGAATTTCGCCGAATGAGGGGGTCCAGGCTTTTGAGCGTATCGTGAACGGTGTGCTTCGACCTCAGGTAATTGTCTCCACTCTTGACTTGAACGCAAGGCTCAGCCAGACCCAGGAAGACTTGGTTGCTCAGCCTTTTACATTCGCTGATACCAAAAAACAGGGAGGTCAACAGAGATACTCGAGACCGGCATTGCAGACCATTTTTATCCCTTCCGAGAGCGAGTTGGAGAAGAAGATTGCAGAAATCTGGCAGAGCCTGCTTGGAATAGATGCTATTGGTATACATGACAATCTGTTTGAGCTAGGCGGAGATTCCTTGCTGGGAATACAACTGCTTTCGAGGGTCCGGGCAGCTTTCGGAATTGACATGTATCCGGCCGACTTTTTCAGGTCTCCCACCATTGCCGGCTTGGCGGAGCTGGTTGAAGCGAAACTGTTGGATGAGATTGAATGTTCGTGATTACCCCATTGGACAAGTAGCAAAGGCTTTCCGCATGATGTTTTACGGACTTAGCGCCCACGCACAAAGAAGGAACAAGCATGAGTAGCAGCAATCTTGCGCAGAGACGCGCGCGTCTAACTCCTGAGCAACGGGAACGGCTGGCGCAGCGGCTGGCGGGTATCGGCCTTCCCGCACAGCGCAAACCGGCCATTTCGCCCCGGGAGCCTTCGGATCGGGCGCCACTTTCCTACGCTCAGCAGCGACACTGGTTTTTATGGCAACTGGAGCCATTGAGCACCGCGTATCATTTGAGCGGGGGATTGCGGCTGACGGGCAAGCTGGATATTGAAGCGTTGCGTTTGAGCTTTGAGGCGCTGTTCGGGCGACATGAATCGCTACGCACGATTTTCCGGGCCAATGCGGAAGGATTGCCGGAGCAGGACATTGAAGCCGAACCGAAGCTGGATATTCCGATAATTGACTTCTCCGGTCTGCCGGCGGGGGAACGCACAACGCGGGCGCACGAAGAAGCCAGTCGGATAAGCGGCACGCCGTTTGATCTCACGCAAGGTCCCCTGCTGCGGGTTGCGCTCATCCGGATAGCATCGGAAGAACACCTTCTTGTGGTGGTGATGCATCACATCATATCGGATGCCTGGTCTAATCGCATTGTTATTGACGAATTTGTAGCAGGGTATCGCGCTCGCACTCAGGGACAAGAACCTGTTTTGCCTGCGTTGCCGATCCAGTATGCCGATTATGCAATATGGCAGCGCAACTGGCTGGAAGCGGGAGAAAAAGATCGCCAGCTTGCCTACTGGCGCGGCCAGTTAGGGGACGAACATCCGGTATTGCAGCTTCCCACCGACCATCCGCGGCCAGCTATCGCCAGCTACCGGGCCGCGGGCCATACTTTCACGTTACCGGCGACGCTGGTTGCGCGCTTGCAGCGCCAAGTCCAGAGTCAGGGCGCGACTCTTTTCATGGCCTTGCTGGCGGGCTTTCAGGCCTTGCTGCAGCGCTATACCGGACAGAACGATATTCGCGTTGGTGTTCCGATTGCCAACCGTCACCGGGTTGAGATAGAGAACATAGTCGGTTTCTTCGTGAATACCCAGGTGTTGCGCAGCCGCATTGACGGGCGCATGCCATTCAGGGCCATTCTCGATCAGACCCGTGAAGCGGCGCTTGGTGCCCAAGCCCATCAAGACCTGCCGTTCGAGCAACTGGTGGAAGCGCTACAGCCTGAGCGCAACCTGAATCAGAACCCGCTATTTCAGGTGATGTACAACCACCTGCGGGAGGACTACCGTGCGCTTGAGCAATTGCCCGGACTTGTGGTGGAAGAGCATGAGCTGGGCGAGCGGGCCGCCCAGTTCGAATTGACCCTGGATACCGTCGAGCAGCCTGATGACAGGCTGGAGGCGACCTTCACCTATGCAGCCGAGCTGTTCGAGCCGGAAACCATCAAGCGGCTGGGCGAGCATTACCTTCATCTTCTTGGGCAACTGGCTGAGCATCCTGAGCGCAACCTGGGCGACGTTGAGCTTCTTAGTGAAGCCGAGCGCGCGCAACTTAAGGCATGGGGCGTGAATGAGCGGCGTTATGGAGATGCCGAGCCTGTTCACCGGTTGATCGAGCGGCAGGTAGAAGCGCGTCCGGAAGCGGTGGCGCTGAT
>NZ_FMVQ01000024.1 GCF_900102495.1 Nitrosospira sp. Nl5
TATCCTGAATCCGTCCCCATCAACCACCTGGTCCAGGTCGAAGGGACGCCGCTGCACGGCACAGCGGCACTGGATCCGCTGGAATTCGTGCGCACTATCGCGGCGGCACGTATAACCATGCCCCAGGCAATGGTAAGGCTGTCGGCGGGCAGGCAGGAAATGTCGGATGCGGTGCAGGCCCTGTGTTTTCTTGCCGGCGCCAATTCGATCTTCTATGGCGACAAACTGCTGACCACCGGCAATCCGGAGGCGGAGCGGGACAAGGCATTATTTGACAAACTCGGACTGCGTTCGATGTAGTGATTCATAAACATAAACCGGTTAACTATGAAGCGAGGTGGATGAATTAGCAATTGCGGATCTAATTGCGGAATCTAAATTAGTGCCTCATTGCATTTATGCTCATTCATGTTCTATCCCAATAATTTTTAGTCTGCCTGGTCAGGCCTCTTTCATGGTTTGCATAGTTTGGGTAATCGCGTGAATTACGACCATATTATCGACAAGCGCCAGGTGCGCAACGCCTTTGAGCGCGCAGCCCCGGGTTACGACCAGACGGCAGCCCTGCAGCGCGAGGTATGCGAGCGCATGCTGTCGCGCCTCGATTATATCAAACACACCCCCGCTGTTATTCTCGATGCCGGCAGCGGCACCGGCTATGGGACACGGAAGCTGGCCACGCGCTACGCTAACGCCAAGGTCCTGGCAATCGACATCGCCCCGGCCATGCATGTGCGGGCGCGCGGCGCGATCTCATGGTGGCGGCAGTTCCTGGCGGTTTTGGGAAACCAGACCGGGAACCGGCCCGGCTATGTGATTGGCGATATAGAGCAGTTGCCGCTTAAGGATTCCTGCGCGGGGTTGATCTGGTCCAACCTAGCGCTGCAATGGTGCAATGACCTTAATCACACGTTTGCCGAAGTGCACCGAGTACTTCAAGCCGGTGGTTTGTTCATGTTCAGCACTTTCGGCCCCGATACCCTGAAGGAACTGCGCCAGGCGTTTCGCGGCATCGACGAATACAGCCATGTCAACCGCTTTTTCGACATGCACGACATTGGCGACATGTTGGTGCATAATGGCTTCGGCACACCAGTGATGGACATGGAATACATTACCCTGACCTATGACGACGTAGTTGGCGTGATGCGTGATCTAAAGGCCATCGGTGCCCATAATGCCACCCAGGGCAGGCGGCGTGGATTAACCGGAAAAACCACTTGGCAACAAGCGATAAACCATTACGAGACACTGCGCGTGGAAGGGAAACTCCCGGCAACCTTCGAAGTGGTTTATGGCCATGCCTGGAAGCCGCAGCAGCAAAAAACAGTTCTCACGCCTGAAACAAGGCGGAAAATCGGCCTCGCATGAAAGGGCGACTCTGAAAGGGCGGCTCTTTATCTCCTTATGGCAGAAGGTTATTTACCAAGCGCCACGGACGTAGGCAAGACTCGACCCTAGCGAGTTGCGCGTTACAGCATGCTTCTGGCGCGCGTAGTACGGCTGTCGACAAGTAGACAGACGACCAGAATTAGGAATAATCATGTTTGAGAAAGTATTGATTGCCAACCGCGGGGCCATTGCCTGCCGCATTATCCGTACATTGCGTCGCATGGGCGTGAGAAGCGTGGCGGTTTATACCAATGCCGATGCGCTGTCGCGGCATGTGCTGGAGGCCGATGAGGCGTATTGCATCGGCAGTGGAACCGCCGCCGAAAGCTATCTATGCACTGACAAGATATTGGATGCCGCAAAGCATGCCGGTGCAAAGGCAATTCATCCTGGCTATGGCTTCCTCAGCGAAAAGGCGGATTTCGCCGAGCAATGCGTTGCACATGGTATTTGCTTCATCGGCCCCACGCCGCAGCAGATGCGCGCTTTCGGCCTCAAGCATACGGCACGAGACCTGGCTTTGCAGAACCGGATGCCGCTGCTGCCGGGAACCGCCTTGCTGGAAGACGTGGAAGAGGCGCTTCATCAGGCGGTTCATATCGGTTATCCGGTCATGCTGAAAAGTACTGCCGGGGGCGGTGGTATCGGCATGCGTCTATGCTGGAACAGAGATGAGTTGAGCGGTGCCTACGAATCAGTGAAATATCTGGCGCAGAACAACTTCAAGGATGCCGGCCTGTTTCTGGAAAAATACGTCGAGAATGCGCGTCATATCGAGGTGCAGATTTTTGGCGACGGCAAAGGCCAGGTGATTGCGCTGGGCGAACGCGACTGCTCAATGCAGCGGCGCAATCAGAAGGTTATTGAAGAAACACCCGCACCCCATCTGACCCCTCATCTACGCCAGGCTCTGCTGGATGCTGCCGTACGCTTAGGTAAGGCCATCAACTACCAGTCCGCCGGTACCGTGGAATATATTTTTGACGCATCGAGCGGCGAATTCTATTTCCTGGAGGTGAATACACGGCTGCAAGTGGAGCATGGGGTAACCGAAGAAGTGACCGGTATTGACCTGGTGGAATGGATGGTGCGGCAAGCGGCGGGCGAACTGGCGCCTCTGGATTCGTTCGACATCCGGTCGCATGGTGCGTCGATTCAAGTACGCGTATACGCCGAAAATCCAGCGAGAGATTTCCAGCCCTCCTGCGGCACGCTCACTGCGGTGGAGTTTCCGCCTCCGTCCGTGGCGCGTATCGAAACCTGGGTGGAGCGCGGTGTCGAGGTGTCTCCCTTTTATGACCCGATGCTGGCAAAAATCATTGCGCATGCAGCAGACCGTGAGCAGGCCATCGCTAACCTGCTGGTCGCGCTGGATGAGACCGCGCTGCAAGGCATCGAAACCAATCTAGACTATCTTAAACAGATTCTGCGCAGCGCAGCTTTTTGCAGCGGACGGCACACGACGAGCTTCCTGAATGGCTTTCATTATATTGCACATACGATCGACATCCTCAGCCCCGGTGTGCAAACCACGGTGCAGGATTATCCCGGACGGATCGGGTATTGGAATATCGGGGTGCCGCCATCCGGCCCGATGGATGGCCTGGCGTTTCGCTTGGCCAATCGCCTGGTTAATAACGCGGAAGATAAGGCCGGACTCGAGATCACATTCGCCGGTCCGGCGCTACGCTTTAACTGCGAGAGCGTCATTGCGGTGTGCGGCGCCCCCATGGAGGTGCGTCTGGATGGCGAGCCTTTGCCGCAGTGGCGGTCGCATTCGGTTAAAGCCGGCTCCCTATTGCAATTCGGGAAGCTCTTGGGCCATGGCTGCCGTGCCTATCTATCTGTTCAAGGCGGTTTCCATGTACCTGATTACCTAGGCAGCAAGTCTACTTTCACACTGGGGCAATTCGGGGGGCACGCCGGGCGCACCCTGCTTACCGGCGATCTACTGCATATCGAGGCGACGAATAGTCGCGCCCATCGCGTGCTTGAGGAAGAACTGATTCCTCATTACGGCGATAAATGGGAAATTGGCGTGCTGTACGGCCCCCATGGGGCGCCGGACTTTTTTACAGAAGAGGATATCCAGACACTTTTTACTGTTGACTGGAAAGTGCATTACAACTCGAGTCGCAGCGGGGTGCGCCTGATCGGTCCGAAGCCGCATTGGGCACGCAGTGATGGGGGTGAGGCGGGGCTGCACCCGTCCAATATCCACGACAATGCATACGCTATCGGCGCGGTGGATTTTACCGGCGACATGCCGGTGATACTCGGTCCGGATGGCCCCAGCCTGGGAGGTTTCGTTTGTCCGGTGACTATTGTCCATGCCGAATTATGGAAGATGGGGCAACTTAAGCCGGGAGATAGCGTGCGTTTCTGCCGAATGTCGGTGGAGCAGGCGCTTGCGCTGGAAAAATTGCAGGATGCAACTATCCAACATCTTCGGGTGCCGAAAATTCTTCCCGCATTTCCCAAGCCAGGCGGCGCAATGGATAGTCCTGTCCTGCATTGCATTCCGGAAAATTCCCAACAGGTGCAGGTGGTGTATCGCCAGTCCGGCGACAAAAATCTGCTGGTCGAATACGGGCCGCCGGAACTCGACCTCAATCTGCGTTTTCGTGCGCACGCGCTGATGGAGTGGGCGCAGGGAGCTCTTGATGCCGGCCGCTTCAAAGGGATTATCGATCTGACGCCCGGCATTCGCTCGTTGCAAATCCACTTTGATTCGCGTGTGCTGTCGCGCGACAAGCTGCTTAAAAATCTCATTGCCGCGGAAAAGAAATTGCCTGCAATTGAGCAGATGGAGGTGCCGACGCGTATCGTGCATTTGCCATTGTCATGGGATGATGGGGCAACGCGGCTGGCGATTGAGAAATATATGCAGTCGGTGCGTAGCGATGCGCCATGGTGTCCGAGCAACATCGAATTTATCCGCCGGATCAACGGGCTGAACAGCGTCGAGGAAGTGCAGCACATCCTGTTCGAGGCAAGCTATCTGGTCATGGGGCTCGGCGACGTATACCTAGGCGCACCAGTGGCGACGCCAGTGGATCCACGCCATCGCCTGGTTACCACGAAGTACAATCCGGCACGCACCTGGACTCCTGAGAATGCGGTAGGTATCGGTGGCGCGTACTTATGCATATATGGCATGGAAGGCCCGGGCGGTTATCAATTCGTCGGACGCACTGTGCAGATGTGGAACCGGTATCGCCAGACAGCCGACTTCAAGGATGGGAAGCCCTGGCTGCTGCGTTTCTTCGATCAGGTGCGGTTTTATCCGGTAAGTGAAAGTGAGCTGCTTAAACTGCGCAAAGATTTTATCACCGGGCACTTCAAACTGCGCGTGGAAGAGACCACATTCAGCTTGAAGCAGTACAACGCCTTCCTGCAACGCAACGCGACATCGATCAACGCTTTTAAAGCCAAGCAGCAGGCCGCGTTTGAAGCCGAACGCGACCGCTGGACGGTGGAGGGCAAAGTGGAATACATCAGCGAGATCACTCTGGACGAGTCGGATACGCAGAGCGAACTGGAGTTGCCGGACGGTGCGCAAGCCGTCAGCGCGCACGTCACCGGCACGGTATGGAAACTGCTGGTAAAGGAAGGGGATCGCATCGATATGGGACACCCGGTTCTGGTGATCGAGTCGATGAAAATGGAATTCGCGGTAGATGCGCCCGTCAGCGGCATCGTGCGCCAGCTATTCAGCAAGGAAGGTGGGCATGTGTCAGCTGGACAAGTATTATTCATCATTCAGCGTTAGGTTTAGCGCAGCGGATCATTGCCGGCGGCTATCGCCGGGATGCCAGTGAGACTGCCTTATTCCTACGTCGCAAATGGTTTTGCAAGCCGATCCCGGATTGTGTGAGCCACCTAATTCATCCAAGGAAGGTGCGTGAGCGCGAGGAGGCGCACAGCGGTTACTTGGACATATATCTTCATATATTTAAGTAAAACATTTTCTTATTGAAGGAAACCTGAAATGGGCCGCGGCGAACGAGAATTAATGAAGGAGGGACTTGGAGTTGATAAATTACAAAAACATGAAAGTTTCTATAGCTTAGGTCGCGATCGCCTATTGGCAAGGGCGGAAATTGCCGCCGAGCGTTTCAAGGAGACCAAAACGTTCGAATTTCCAACTTGGCAATACGGCGGGCCGATCGGTACGCTTTTCAAGCTCGAGGTCGAGGACTGCCCCCAATTTGGCGACAGTGCGTGGATTGAAATGGACAGCGCACGCACAGCGTTTCTTGCCGTTGATATGCAAGTGGACTTTTGCGGCAGGCACGGGTATGTCGACGTCATGGGGTATGATTTATCCTTCACTGCGTCGGCCCTTAAGCCTGTTAGGGATTGCCTCGAAGCAATACGCGGGACTGATTTAAAAGTCATCCATACCCGTGAAGGACATGAGCCGGATCTCTCTGATGCGCCTTTCAACAAGGTGTTGCGCAGCAAGATAATCGGCAAAGGCGTCGGTATCGGTGAGATTCCCGAGGGTGGGTTGGGCAGGTTGCTGGTTCGAGGCCAGAAGAACTGGGATATTCATCCGGACGTTTACCCCGTCGAAGGCGAATATATTGTGGATAAAGCGGGTAAAGGCGCCTTTGGCAGCAGCACCTTGCACATGTACTTAAAAAATCTAGGCATAACGCATATTATCATTACCGGTGTCACCACCGATGTTTGTGTGCATACCATTATGCGCGAGGCTAACGATTACGGTTATTGGTGCACGCTGCTTAAGGATTGCACCGGCGCCACCGACCGAGGCAACTACGAAGCTGCCATAAAATCCATCAAGATGGAAGGCGGTGTCTTTGGCAACGTATCCGATAAAAAAAAGTTTATTGACGCAGTGAATCAGCAGCTTCGCTAAAGATCAACGAAAAACCTTCGTTAACTGATGTAACGAGCAACCTGCCGGACTTGAAGAATCGAAGCGGAAAGATGACTGGGAGCCTTGAGCATGCTATCCTCCTCTTCGCCGCAATTCCGGTGGTTCCAGCCCTGCAGGTTCCAGCCCCGCAGCAACCTTCCATTGCTGATGGTATCTCCTGCAGGCTCTTCAACCTCCTGTCTGGTCCCGCTTAAGAGATATTACCGAGCCGCTTCTGGCTGCGCCTTGCTGCGGCGCAAATTCATCGCAGACGTATCTTTGGCTTTAACAAGTACCAAGCTGCCAGATTGACGGTAAAGAGTCGACGCAAGCAATATTAATATTGCTGAATTTCAACTGCGTGGAACTAAGTGGTTTCTTGGGGGTCACTATCGGCGACAGTGCTATGACTATATTACATGACCCTGCTTCGTGGTCCTTTTCTAAGGGTTTCCCTTACCGAAAAATCATGGTTTCCCCAATATACTCATGACGTTGACTGAGCTAGGATGAATTCAACTTTATTCTAATTGGGTTTATTATTATGAAAACAAAATTAGGAAAATTTTTTGCAGCGCTATCGATGGGAGCGCTGCTGGTTTCGCTAAACCCCGCTGCGATCGCGGCTCATCTCGTTGACGTTCCCGAGATTCGGGGCGCTGCTCCGAATGGGGCAGCTCCCAGCAATCACGAGGCTATAGCGAGATATTATGAAGATGCAGCGACACAGCTACAGGCAAAAGTGAATGAACAAAAGGAGTTGTTGGAGCAGTATGAGAAACAGCAGCTATATGGGTGGCAATCTCATAAATCGAAATCGCAAACACGGGCTTTGATACGCAAATACGAGCAAGCGGCACGATCAAATATGAAAGAAGCAGCCGCCCACCGTCAAATGGCAGCGGGACCTGAAGAACGAAGTTATGCGACGGACGGCCACTTATCGCCCTCCAGAAATAATTGATGTGGTATCAACTGAAGAAAGTGGGATACGCGTATATGGTTTTTGTGAAGTAATTATCAATAAAACTTGACAATGTATCCCATGGTTGGTATTATATCCGTGGATTTGTCTGTTGTATGATCTAGGACTCTGATTATTCGTCCATAAAAAGGAGGACTCTGAATATCTGTCCAGTGTAAGGACTCTGACCATTCGTCCAATAGCAAGGACTCTGACCATCCGTCCGGATTATTAATAGGATAGGAGAAATCAAAATGGTAACGACACTAGGCGCAGCCGGGAATCAGTCGGCTGAAACGATATCAGTATTAAAAGTAAGAGTTATTTTTACGGTTTTATCCCTGCTCGGTTTGTTGGCCGGATGTGCGTCGGTGAATCCGAATGTAGCAGGAAATCCCCTCAGCCACACCTCTATTCGGAACGCCGTACCCCAAGCCGATCATATAGCTATAGCGAAGCATTTTGAAGACACCGCCAGGGAAATGCAGGCAAAGGCGGATGAACAAAAAAGGCTGCTCGAGCAGTATGAGAAAGAGCATCTGTATGGGTGGCAATCCCACAATGCGAGAGCGAATACATTGGCTTTAATACGCAAGTATGAACAAGATGCGCGCTCCAATCTGAAAGAAGCCGTCTCTCATCGTCACATGGCGCGGAAACCTGAACAGAATTACGCCGTGCATGGCACTTTGCAGAGTAATTCGATATTTGGAGAAACGTCCCGCGCGGAAAATAACTGATGTGTTCGTGGATCGTCAGTAATAACGAACCATGAAGCAACTGGTAAATTCAGATGCTTCATGGTTTTTTTCTGTCTTCCATGACCCCTATGAAGCCGTTCACAGTACGGTATCATCATGAGGATAGCGCCAGAGAAATACAGGCAAAGGCGAATGAACAAAGGAAATTGCTTGAGCAGCATGAGGAAGAGCAGTTGATATGGGTGGCAAGCGCGCAAATCAAAATCGCAAGCACAAGCTTTGATCTCGGAAATATGAGCAAGCGGTGCGATCAGAAATGGAGGAAGCGGTCCCTCATCGCTAAATAACATCGGGAGTAGAAAAAGCAATTACGTCATCCACAGAACGGTCATGAGGTGACTTTACCCGATAATTGATGATGCGCTGACCCTGGTTCGCTGATCAGTTCAGAACGATACCATGAAATCAAGTGAGAATTGCCATTGGTCCTTTTGGTTATCAAAGGGCCGATACGGTTGATCAAGGCCGACCACCCTATCATAGCGAATGTTCGGACGTACATTGAAGCTTCGCATCGCTTTCCAATTATCCAGTTTCAATCTTTTCGCTGGTTTCCAGTTCAAGCCTATAGTGGTTTGATAATAATCGGCAGGTGCGGAAGTAATTGGGAAATTGCCTGCATAACTTACGCCTTGGTTGTTGGTGGCAAACGCTACCCGAAGTGGAGAGAGAACGCGGAAACCATCTCTATCCCGGAACCACTCCCCCCTGATGCCTATCGTCAGGTCCTCCAGGAGGTCATAATACAAGTGCGTATTGACGCCCATCCACTGTACATCCTTCTGCTCGCCATTCAGGAGCGCTCCTCCGACGAATCCGTGCACATAATGAGCAACGAAGTGAGTTTTATCGGTAACCCGATATTGCAAAACCGAGCTGATCATAGTCCAAGACTCGTGAGCCCTTGCAGAAACATCACCAAAAGTACCCAGGATATTAAATGAATTTCTCTTATCATCACCGATCCACATAACCCCTCCCGTACCGTTCCAGTTAGTGAGTGCGGTTCTCGTCAAATTACCATCCCAGCCTCCAGTGCCGCTACCCGTAATTGGTCCTCCAATTAAGGACCAATTCTTGGTAACCTTATACTCAAACAATAAACCCATGTGAGTGAACGGATGACCGTTATTTAAGGAATATGCCTTTGAATAAAAGAAAACATCAGGGGCCGGACCGATTTCGTAACCCGATGGTGAAAAGAAATGTCCCGCCTTAATGTTAAGGCCATTTCCAATTGGCACATAGAATTCCAAATAGGCTTGAGGAAGCGCTATGCCATAGGTGCGAGTCGATTTACAGCAAATATCAAGATCCCAACTGCCTCTATTATTAGGTTCGCCGCTGTTCACATCGAAAGCGGGAATGCCGCCTGCTTGGTAATAAATAGCATCCGTGCCGAACATAAAATCGATACGGCCTCCAAAATCCCATGTTTTGCCCTCCGCCACCACGGGGCGCTCCACAAATATATTAAACTGGTTCAATTGAAACCGATTAGCACGATCATTGAAACTGGTAGGACCGTTATATCCATTATCCGGATTACCTGGATTGTAAGTTGCTCCAGCTTGAAACCATCCGCCGAGCGTTATGCCACTTTCTCTAAATAGCGTCAACAAGCTATTACCAGGGGAATTGCCGCTATTAAAATTGGGGTTGCCATTCTTGGCATAGGCGCTGCCACTATTTGCATAGGCGTTGCTTAAATTCAGCGCAAGTAGAAAAAGCAACACACCTGCCAAGATCTGAATATTTATTATTTGGCTTTGCATTTCAATTTCCCCCTATAGCTTTTAAAAAATGATCTATCCGGCATTTACATGGGTTAGAACGTTG
The DNA here is from genome assembly GCF_900102495.1 of Nitrosospira sp. Nl5. Lineage (GTDB taxonomy): Bacteria > Pseudomonadota > Gammaproteobacteria > Burkholderiales > Nitrosomonadaceae > Nitrosospira. Next base: position 9,845 of record NZ_FMVQ01000024.1, read on the forward strand.
TCCGAAAGGTCTTCAAGGAGGGCGTGCGATGAAAACCATGGCGTTGTACCGGCGGCTATTAGAGGTCTGAACAGAGGGGCGAATCGACTTGGACATAGCGCGGGAATAAGTGAAGTACATGCTGGAGTACTGGGGCAGCCAGTAGTTGGCCAGCCTGCACCCAGGCGTGCCGAGTCCATGTGCTGGATGCGGACGCGAAGATCGCGCTGATGCAGATCGGATGGTCACAGCCCTTTTTACTACTGGGGGCGAATGGGATGGTCAGTAAGGACTTTGAGAAAAGTTCCTACAACCTTAATTTGGGAAGGATTTCATTGATAAAATTAACTTTTTGCGGGTGTGATGCGAAGTTAGTATCCTTTTCAATTTCAGAAGCGGTTTTACGGTGAGCAACGGCTTCTTTTTCATTTGCCGTCGCAGTTAGCTCATAATTGCGTATTAATGCCCATGTATGTGCCTGAAGGTCCTGTGCGCGTTTACCGTAGAGATAGCTTTTTTCCTCATAATGCTCAAGTAACTGTTTTTGTTCTTTTGCCTTTACCCACAGATCCTTGGCCTTATCATCATGGTATTTTGCTAAGGCCTTATGATTACTCGGGGTTGTGGCATTCTGAATAGCTGCCTGCCTGGCGGGATGTCCCCTGGTTTCGTATGCCCTCATCGACGAGCATGAGGCGAGTAAACCGAGTGCGGACAGCACGCTAAAAACAACTTTTACTTTTTTGCCTAGTGTCGTTACCATTTTGATTCTCCTATCCTATTGATCAAAAAATCATTACTGGACGGATGGTCAGAGTCCCTTTTACTGCCGGACGGATGGTCAGAGTCCTTACACTGGACGGATGGTCAGAGTCCTTTTACCACTGGACGGATGGTCAGAGTCCCTTTTACTGCCGGACGGATGGTCAGAGTCCTTACACTGGACGGATGGTCAGAGTCCTTTTGCCACTGGACGGATGGTCAGAGTCCTTTTGCCACTGGACGGATGGTCAGAGTCCTTTTACTACCGGACGGATGGTCAGAGTCCTTTTACCACTGGACGGATGGTCAGAGTCCTTTTTGCTACTGGATGGACGTTCAGAGTCCTTTTACTACCGGACGGATGGTCAGAGTCCTTTACAACTGGACGGGTGGTCAGAGTCCCTTTTACTACTGGGGGGCGAATGATCAGAGCCCCAGATGTTAGAAAAGATCTGTTTGGGGAAATTCCTACAATCTAGTTCACGTTCTAAAACAAATTTTCCAACTTCAATATCAAACTATAAAACTTTTGGTCTAGCTTGACCTTTATCCGTACTTCTCTAAATTGATTCTCAATCAAATTGCCGTGGGCCAAGAAAGACATTACACGTAGCATGTGTATTAACTATATACGCCAGCATCAATAAAATGTCAAATCCTTTTTAACCGAGTTATAGCTACTTTTAATGCTTGTCCCGCCAACTCTCGCCTGCCGGATAGACATCCGAGGTGCGACAATCCAGATCGGTATTTTTTTCCTTGTTAAATACAAAATATTCCGCCAGCTCCACTCAATTCCGATTCCGGCTTGGTTATGCCGGGAAGCACAGAAACGTTGAACACACTTTCAGTGAGCGCGTCAGAAGCAACTATTGAACTGAGGGTGACGGCCACATCAACGCATCTTCCAAGGCCTCGGTGTCTCCTCGCGCGAAGAAAACTCGCGATTATAAGAACTTGACATGTATTGTTATTCCGTTGTATTTTTCCAATCAATTATATTCTGAAATGGTATCGCATATTTAATTTTTGGAGTAAAGAGATGCCAGTAAAAATAAAAACATTTTTATCAGCCTTATTTGCCATCGGGTGGCTAACCGCCTGCGCTCAGATGAGCTCTCACGAAGCTGGCCGTAATACAAATATTATTAAAGCTGAACAAGATGCAAGGACACCGGACGAACATGTCGCATTGGCAAGGCATTTTGAAGAGGCCGCTAAAGAAATGCAGTTAAAAGCGAATGAACAAAAAAAGTTGTTAAAACGTTATGAGGAAAAACATTATCTGTACGATCGACAGCCTCATGAGCTGGAGGCGCATACCCAGGCTTTGATACTTAAATATGAGAAAACGGCGAAAGCATGTGCGGAGGCAGCCGCAGCCCACCGGAAAATGGCTTCGGAGGCCGCAGAGCTTAAGAAGTGACTACCGTCTGATGGGCTTCCTACAATTCCGCTGCAATAGTGTCCACCTGGGAACAATTTAAATATGTGGAGCCTTTGCTTTCGTCCTGATCGTGCTGCCAAGATGGCTGAGAAATGCTTGAATTCGTTTTTCTCTTCAGGACGCACTTCCAGGCTTACCACCCCGCGATAGTCGGCCCATCGTCGCGGTGTGGATTAGCCGATAACCCAAACCTGCCTACTGCAAATCGGGGTAATATTCCGCCTTGATCCGGTCAACATAATTTCTCAGATTATCCTTTGACAAGGCATGTTCCTTGAGCGGTGATTCGATTGGGCAGCCAAGGGTATTGATCAAAAATCCGAAGGCACTGGCGTCCAGGGTAGTCGGCTGGTCGCCCAGGAAGTATCTCTTTTCTCCCAGACATGCTGCCAGAGCGTCGACGTCCAGCATGCCGAGCTCAAAAATCTCGTTGGGTTTATGCCGTCCGGTGCCGTGCCCGTAAATCTGTTGATTGATCTTGTAACGGTAGATGGAAGCCACAACATCGCGAATGCCGGGCGGCAAAACCCCAAATATCGCTTTCTTATTGACCTGCCAATTTGCATCGGTGTACTGCCACCGCGAATACATGGTCACCCAAAATAGATGTTCCTCGATCAAGCGCTGCATCGCCAGGGAGAGTGCCGCCTCCGCTGAAGTTAAATCTTGATCCAAATCTTTATACCTGGTTTTAAAGTGCCGAATGATAAAACGGGAATCAGCCAATTTTAGATCGCCATCCTCGATATAGGGCAGCTTGCCCTTCGGCGCAAACAGCGGAAGCGTTGTTTTGATATCATATTCGATCCCTGCCATTCTCAGATATGTCTCTGTTTTACAGCAGAAATGGCTTAGGTTTGGATTTCCCCAGGTACGCGCAAATTGATAAAGCATCAACATCAATGCCTCCGCCATCGGTTTGGATACGTATAATAACTTGCAATTCACCAGCGACTGTAGCTTAGCTTAATATGTTGCAAAGTGCAAGTTACTGTATTACATTATTTCATTGGCGCGACTCAACAGGTGGATCATGACAGGCGACCCCAGGGCATTAGAAACATCAAAAGCAACGTCAGACCAAACATCAGGCGGGAAATTGGCCTTTGAGCGGTCATGCTGTCCCATTACCAATGGGCTGGATATTTTCGGTGACAAATGGACGCTGCTGATTATCCGCGACCTGGTATTGGGTAAAAAGCGTTATCAGGACTTGATATCCTCACCGGAGAAAATCGCTTCAAATATTCTTGCGGATCGGCTAAAAAAATTGGAAACCGCCAGCCTTATTACCCGACGCGTTTACCAGCAGAAACCCGTGCGCTACGAGTACATTCTGACAGAGAAGGGCAAGGACCTGAAGCCCGTATTGGAAGCGATAAGCAGATGGGGGCGGGAGCATTATCCTGGTGCTGCGGTGTTCCCCGCTGTTGAGCCTCGCTAGAATACTATTAACGCGAAGCCCTATTTGCCATGTCCTGCTTGTACCGCTGTCGTGCTGCCTCTTCTTTGAGTGCGGCATCTACTTCCCGCATGACACTGCCCACATTGGCCGGTTTCTCGTTGTGCTCGAAGTGCCCGCTCAACTTGCTCTCCGGATGCAGCTTGCCGCTCTGGTAGAGTGACCATATCTCC
>NZ_FMVQ01000012.1 GCF_900102495.1 Nitrosospira sp. Nl5
GCAACGAAGTCGTGCGGCTAATCTTGAGTGTTTAGAGATGCCCTAAAGAGCGAAGGCTGGGCAACTATACAGCTTAAATTTATACCTGTCCATGCTAAATCGCGCTCATATGGGCATGACGACAAAAGGGTTTTTCATCGCAATCACCCTCTCGCGCCATTCACGTACGCGGCAGTAAGGGCATGCGCGGGTGATTCAAAAATTTGGCGGCAATGGCCAAATTCAACCAGGCGGCCGACATGGCCCTTGATCCAGAAAAATGCCGCATAGTTAGCGATGCGGCGCGCCTGCGCCAGATTATGGGTAACAATGACGATGGTATAATGTCCGCGCAATCGGCTGATCAGGTCCTCGACCACGCCCGAGGCGATGGGATCAAGTGCGCTGCATGGTTCGTCCATTAGCAGAATCTGAGGGTTCAACGCCAACGCGCGAGCAATGCAAAGCCGCTGCTGCTGGCCGCCTGACAGACCCAGCGCGGAAGCATTCAACCGATCGCGCACTTCATCCCATAACCCGACATCTTGCAGCACTTGCTCGATAATGATGTCTGTGTCGGCGCGCCGCGTGATGCCATGCTCTTGCAAGGGCAGTTCGATATTGCGATGGATTGAAAGCGGGAACGGTGTGGGTTTCTGGAACACCATGCCAATCTGGCGTCGCAATGCCTGCACACTGACACCGGGACGGTGAATGTCTTTGCCGCCGATGCGAACGCTGCCAGCGGTCCGGCAACCGGGAATCAGGTCAGTAAGCCGATTGATCGACGACAGGAAACTGGTCTTTCCACAGCCGGAAGGACCAATCAGGGCGGTGATGCAGCCACGATAAATATCCAGTGTAATGTTATCCAGCGCGGTCTTGGCACCGTAGCAAAGAGAGAAGTTCTCGACCTGGATCAAAGGCTGCGGGTCACAACATGCCGGCCCCGCCTGTATTGGCCCAAGAGTATAAGTGTTGTTGTCCTGGTCCATTGATCGCACTGATTTCCCAGGCTCTGGCGTATTGGAACCGGAGCTCTTTTTTGGGTTCATTCTGATACCATCTTTCTACGTTGCCAGCCGGCGGCAAGCCGCATGGCAACCACGTTGATGAGCAGCAGCGCAATTATCAGCACCAACGCCGATGCGTGAGCCGGGACGTCGCCACCGGAAACATTCATGGACAAATCGAAGATATGTACCGCCAGTGTGCGCCCTGAATCCAGCAGCGAATCTGGCATGCGGTCGACATAACCGCTAGTAAACAACAGCGCGGCGGTTTCCGCAATGGCGCGCCCGACTCCCAGTAGCAGACCCGCCGCCAGCGCCGGCGCGGCAGCTGGCAATAGCAAATGAAGCAACGTTGCTGTACGCGATATGCCCAACGCCGCGGCGGAGAGGCGATATGCATCGGGCACAGCGCGTAAACCCGCGTCCGCGGTACTGATGAGAATAGGCAAAAGCATGCAGGCCAGGGTGAGGCCGCCAGACAGGATGGAAAATCCCATACCCAGATAAATGCTGAAAAAGGCATTGCCAAACAGGCCAAACACGATGGAAGGCACACCCGCAAGCACCTGTATGCTATAACGTACGGCGAGTCCAAAACTACTGTCAGCGGGTACGTATTCGGCAAGCAGCGCAGCCGTCGCCCATCCGAGCGGCAGCGCCACCATCAGGGCAACCGCCAGGATAAGGACAGTGGAAACCAGAACGGAGCCGATGCCGCCCGCACGGCCGGCATCCCGCGGCGAATCGACAAGAAAATCCCAGGAAAGATGCGCGATACCGCCGCGTACGAGATCACCCGCTATCCACACAAACGTGGCGCAAACCAGAAACGCGACCGAGTAAACAGTCCATTCCACCAGCCGGTCTCGCCGGAAGTGTATTAATTTCCCCGGAACCGTTTCAGACATGGCGGCTCCTCCCCAACCACCCCGCCATTCCCGAGAGGGCCATCACCAGCAGCATTAGCGTCAACCCTGATACGAACAGTGCGGCACGGTGATTATCCATGGCATAGGCCATCTCCAGCGCGATGTTGGCAGCGAGGGTGCGCACCGGGTCGAACAGGCTGCCGGCATGCTGTACGACATTGCCTGTAACCATCAACACGGCCATGGTTTCGCCGATAGCGCGGCCTGCCGCGAGCATTACGCCTGCCACGATGCCGGTTTTTGCACTGGGCAAGGCCACGCCGCGAATGATGCCCCAACGTGATATGCCCAACGCGGCCGCACCGCGCAGGTATTCACCAGGCACGCCCAGCAACGCCGCATGCGCGGTTAGCGCAATGGTGGGCAGGATCATTAGTGTCAGAATCAGGATTCCTGCCAGCAGACTGGCGCCGGGCGGGTGTAACTGATTAATTAGCGGCACCAGTGTGGTAAGTCCCCAAAAACCGAAGACTACGGAGGGAATGCCCGCCAGCAACTCAACCAGTCGCCGGTAAATGCCGGCAGTTCGGGGTGATGCGTAATAAGCGATAAACAGCGCCGAGGCGACGCCAAGCGGCGTCGCCAGCAGCAGCGCCCCGCTCGCGGCAGAGAGCGTCCCCGACAACATTGGCGCAAGGTTGTACATACCTTCAACGGGATGCCACGAAGGGTCGGTGAAAAAGCGCGCGAGCGATATATGCCGCAAGGCTGGCCATGACTCGAACGCCAGGAACAGGAGGATCAGCAGCACGACAGTCGCTGAAAGGCCTGCCGCAGTACGCAGCAGGTAGTGCATGAGCGTATCCATGGATACTGTTTCAGCGGACGCTGATGGGGACGAAATATTGCGCTTTGACCAGATCATGCACCTGCTCCGAGCGAGCAAATTTGATGAAATCCCGGACCAATCCCTTCGGCATCCCCCGCGTTACCAAATTGAGCGGCCGTGACAGCGGAAATGTGCCGTTGCGCACACTCGCTACCGAAGCTGTGATGCTATCGAGCGGCAGCAGTTTGATGGGCGTGCCGTGCCCTGTTTCGTATTCGGCAGTGCCTATCGAAACGTAGCCGATGGCATTCGTGTTGCCGGCCACCGTCTTTATGCCCTGTACGTTGTCACCAATAATCACGTGCGGCCTGATATCGCTATTCTTCAATTTTAAATAACTCAGAAACAGCTCAAGTGTGGAGCGGCCTTCCGCTTTGTTGACGACAGTAATGCGCGCGTCTTGCCCACCCACATCCTTCCAGTTAACGATTTTGCCAGTATAAATGTCGATGATCTGCTGCCGCCTTAGCGCCGCGATCGGGTTGCTCCCATGCAGAATAATTCCGACACCGTCCAGGGCGATCGCGTGCGCATGCAAACCCCGCTCTTCGGGTTTCAAAGCACGCGATACCATACCGATGTCGGCAACTCCATTGCGGACATCGTTAATGCCGCGTGCGGAACCACCAGTCTGCACATCTATCCGCGTGGCGGGATGCAACGACTCGAAGCGCCGGGCGAGCTCGCCGGCCAACGGAGCGATCGTGCTGGCGCCCGTTAAAACCAGTTTTTGTGAAGCCCCATGGCCGGATGGACTCCAGCCGGATCCCAGCAATAAGGCTGTAGCAAACATCACGTAATGCGTTGCCGATAATATTTTCACGCTCTTAGCCTCGCCGCCAGGCATGATATTTTTCCACCCAGTCAAGCAGGCGATATGGCACATGTGCGCGTCGCCATTCACCTGCAGCATATTTATTCGCTTCCGACCAAGTGGGATAGGTATGGATGGTGCCGAGTATCTTGTTCAGGCCAAGCCCATGTTTCATTGCCAGCACGAATTCCGCCAGCAGGTCGCTGGCATGCTCGCCAACGATCGTCACACCCAGAATGCGGTCTTTACCCGGTACGGTGAGCACTTTGACGAAGCCGCGTGCTGCTTCATCAGTCATGGCGCGGTCCAGATCCTCCAGTCCGTAGCGTGTCACCTCGCAGGAGATGCCCCGCTTCTTTGCTTCATCTTCCGATAATCCGACCCGGGCAACTTCGGGGCTGGTAAACGTGGCCCAGGGAATCACCGAATAGTCCACTTTGAAGCGCTTCACGACGCCAAACAGCGCGTTGACCGACGCGTACCAGCCCTGATGCCCGGCAACGTGGGTAAACTGGTATGGTCCAGTTACGTCGCCGCAGGCATAAATATTGGGATACAATGTTTGCAGCCAGTCATCCGTTTCGATAGTGCGTTTTGGCGAAATGCGGACTCCCAATTCCTCCAGGCCAAAACCTTCGATCCGGGCTGTTCTTCCCACCGCGCACAACATGGCGTCGAACGGAAGCGCTTCTTCGATTCCGTCTTCGCCGCGCACAATCAAACGTTGCTTACCGGATTCGCGTTCACAGCGTATGGCGCCGGTTTGCGTCAGCACACGCACGCCATCGGCGCGCAGCGCAGCTTCAACCAATTTCACCGCATCGGCATCCTCTCGCCCCATCAATCCTGTTCTCGCCACTTGCGTAACCTGACAGCCAAGACACGCAAATGCCTGCGCCAGCTCGCAGCCAATGGGCCCGCCACCCAGCACAACGAGCCGTTCGGGACGTTCAGTAAGCGACCAGATAGTGTCGGACGTATAGTAGCGCACCTGCTCCAGTCCCGGAATCGGCGGAATGGTGGGAGAGGCACCGGTGGCTATGACAATCGCGCGGGTGGTCATGGTCTGCCCGTTGACTTCCACCGTCCAGGGTGAGGTAATGCGGGCATTACCATGAATCACCTCCACCCCTAGCTTTGTGTAGCGTTCCTCCGAGTCGTGGGGCGCAACCGCGCTTATGATTCGATGCACACGTGCCATCACATCACTGAAATTGTAATCCACGGTTGCGCGGGTGATGCCCAATTCCGGGGCATGACGCACCTGCCGCAGGAAAGCCGCCGAACGGATCAGGGTCTTGGAGGGCACGCAACCGAAATTGAGACAATCCCCGCCCATCTTGTGGCCTTCGATCAAAGTTACCTTGGCGCGAGTGCTAGCCGCTATATAGGATGTCATCAGGCCCGCCGCGCCGGCGCCAATCACCACGAGATTGCGGTCGAACCGCCTCGGCCTGGACGAACCGGCCCAATGTCCCTGGGCTCTCCTCACCTTGATGCGCTCCAATCCCCACCGTGCCAACCACGGAAATGCAGCCAGTAGAACAAACGATCCGATCAGCGACGGCGATAGAATGCCGGACAGGCTGGTAAGTGCCGCTAACTGGGTCCCGGCATTGACATAAACCACGGTGCCGGCGAGCATGCCTGACAGGCTGACCCAAAAGAAGGTGCTGGTCCGGATGGCGGTGAGTCCCATCAGCAGATTGATGACGAAAAAAGGAAAAACCGGCACCAGGCGCAGGGTGAAGAGATAAAATGCACCGTCACGCTCAATGCCGGCATTGAGCGCCGCCATACGGTCGCCGAAGCGCTGATGTACGACATCACGAAACAAGTAGCGCGCCGTCCAGAAAGCCACGGTTGCGCCGATAGTGGCGGAGATAAGCGCCGCCGGAATACCCGCCCATAGCCCGAAGATAGCCCCGCCGGCTAACGTCATCAGTGTCGCACCCGGCAAGGAAAGCGAAGTGATGACAATATAAATCGCGGCATAGAGGCCAATGCTTCGCACTGGCCGCGTCTGATAGGCTTGTTGCAGTGCGTCTCGGCTGTTCTTGAGCATTTCGAGACTGAGGAAACGTCCAAGATCGAAGGTAAAGAACAATCCGGCCAATAGCACCAGCAATATGAGCAACCACCAATGTCTCATCTCGGATTCGTATAAAAAATCAGAATTTGCGGGCGATGCCAAAGAATCCTTGAACACGTTCCTCGGGAGAAAGCAATGCTATCCAATCATGCGCTTCATTTTGTCGGCTTTATTTCGCTGCAGGTAGCGCCATACTTGAAGCAACTGTAACAACGGTGATGCTTCATACTCACGAATGCCTGCAAGGCTTCGGTAAGCGTTTCTCCAAGGATGTAATCCGGATCATCATCCACGAGGGTACACGCGTAGACCTGCATGCGGCCGCCGCTTTTTGCCACCATTTTGCTAAATGCGCACATAAAGGAGCGGCGCGTCTCCTCGGTCTGAAAGTCGGTCATACAGCGTTTGGTAATGCGGGGCGTTGGCACCTGCACCCCGGGGAGGTGGAATTCGGGGAATTCGACACGGGGCAGGTCCTGGGGTAAGCCGGCAGCGCGGAAAACTTCGGCAAAACGCGCTTCGACCACATCCGGCATGACGTCAGCCAGGAGTTGATTCGCCACCGACACGTGGAATCCCATGTCATGCAACCTCCGCAACCCTTCCAGTGCCTGGGCAAACATGCCTTCGCCGCGCCCGGCGTCATGCCGTGCGGCATCGGGATAATCCAGGCTGACGCGAAAGCTCAGCGCCTGCGGCCGGTCACGTAATGAGTCCAACTGTCTCAGGCGCTTCATGAGCGGTTTGGTTGCATTGGTCAGCACCAGGGAAGGTCGGTGCAGTAACGCATAATCGAGGATACGCACGATGTCCTTGTTGATGAAAGGTTCGCCGCCAGTAAACGAAAATTGCTTGACGCCGAGACTGAGCGCTTCCTCCATCAGCGGCTGAGCGTCGTCAAATCGCAACATTTGCAAGCGATCATCTCCAGGTTTCGAACCTTCGAGACAGAAAGGACAGGCAAGGTTGCAGGCGGTGCCGGTGTGAAACCACAGCTCGTCCAACGCATGCGGCTGGATAAAACCGCCCGGTTCATCGTCCGGGGTATGACGCCAGTGTTGGGAGCGGTTTAGCTTTTCTACACTGATCGGAATCACCTTCATGGGGCTAGCAACATCCACCTGTACGATTGTCCGCGGTGTCGCTGGCGGTGTCGTTATATGGTAGTCCCATGCCGCAGCCGGCGAAAATCCCGTAGTGCCGCTCGAAGTTGCCGTAGAACGTAAAATGCGCCGCGAAGCGGGTATCGTGCAACATGCGCCAAGTGTTGCCACACACGGGGAAATGCTTTCCGGTTTCGATGCGGTGATGCTTGTCGAGTTCAAACAGGTGGGGATGATTGGGTATCGTGCCGCGATAAACCACGGACTGGCCGTAGTCCTCGCAGGCTGGCTCCAGATTATCCAGTTTGAACAACCGGTAGGTAGCGGAGTAGAAACGGATATTCCCGGTACGGACTGCCAGTTCCGCGTTTCCAATAGTAATTCTGCGGTCGGCGATCAGGCGCGGATCGGCAAAACCATGTTTACGAGAAAGCTGCTGGAAATCATTCCAGTAGAGCGCGCCGCTGAGGCATTCACCATATAGTACCGAGTCCCCAGTGAGCGCGACCGGCACGCGCCGGTCGGTATAGACATCGGAAAAATACAGCTCCCCGCCCGGCTTGAGGACACGCCAGGCTTCGCTTAATACAGCCGCTTTGTCCGGGACAAGGTTGAGCACGCAATTGGATACGATGACATCCACGCTGTTGTCGGCCAGGTCGAGCTCGTCCATGCGCTCAATGTAGCCATGCAAAAAAAGTACATTAGCGGCGGCATGGCCAAATGCCTTGCGATGATATTCCTCATGCCGGCGTGCGACCGCGAGTTGTTCTTCGGTCATGTCCACACCGATTACCCTTCCATACTCCCCCACCAGTTTGGATATCACGTAAACGTCGCGTCCTGCCCCGCAGCCCAGATCGAGCACGGTCAAGCCTTCCAGCAATTCGGGCAGCACCAGTCCGCAACCGTAGTAGCGAGTCAACACCTCATTGTGTATCTGCGCCAATATCGGCTTCACATATTCTGGCAAGCCCGCGTCAGTCTTGCAGGCATTGGTCTGAAGATCGAGCGAACTGCTCAGGGTTCCGCCATAGTATTGCTGGACAGTATCATGCATGGTATCGCCTCGTGATGAAAATCAGTTGGTTTTAGAGTAGTAGCGAGCCGCGAGTTTGTCAGGCGGGACACCGCGTGCAAAAGCCAGCGCGAGGTTGCGGTTTATCCAAGTACGCCGCCACCAGCCATCGCGATGCCAGCGCCGTGGATCGACGAAAAGCGGTTCGTGTAAAGCCAGAAATCGTCCTTGGCGGCGCAGTCCGCGCACCAGGGATACCTCCTCGAACAAGGACAAGGGTGAATGGCCGCCGGCCGCGACATAAGCCTGATGCGTCATGAATAACCCCTGGTCGCCATAGGGAACGCCAAACCGGCAGCGAAGTGCGATGGCTGATTCCAGCAGCAATGCTGGCCAGGCGCGCGGAGCATCAAAACAAAAACGGAAATAGCCGCCTACCGCACCTCGCTCGATAGCCAACCGCATTGCGGTTATCGGATCCGGCGGCAAGCGGGAATCGGCATGCAAAAACCATAGAGCGTCACCTTGCGCCAACGCTGCCCCGGCTAGTAGCTGCCTTCCCCGGCAAGGCTCGCCAGCCAGCCAGCGAGCACTATGCCGATGGCAGATGTCGCGGCACGCCTGGTTGTCAGCTCCATCCACCACGACGACCTCCGCCGGTCGAAGCGGCAGGTTTCGCAATTGATCGAGCAAATTCGCCAACCTCGCTTCATCGTGGTAGCAGGGGATGATGACACTAAAACTAGACATGATCCGCTTGCCGTAATTGAACGAGGTCGCAAGCCAGCGCGTGCAATGCGCGCCGCGCCGGGCGGCGGTCCGCCCTCAGGGCTGCGGACAACCGAAAGAAGTCATCCCGTTCGTCCACATCGAAACTCTGGGTCAGCATGGCGACGGACTGCCCGATCGCACGGCAACAGTCGGCAAGCGCAGCACCCAGACGGGCAGTGCTCCATGGCAACGCGCCCAGCATCGGCCACTGGCGGCAGCTGGCCATCAGCACCACGCCGCCATCCTCCGCCGGGATCAGGACGGTATCATGGCGCAGCAAGGCGTCATTCACTGCGTCATAGTCAGCTGCCGCGAGAGCAGGTGCATCACTGCCGATGTAAACCAGCCGTTTCATCCCCGCGTCGCGCAACGCCTGATCCAGCCCATTCAACCGTAGCCCCAGATTGCCCGCCGTTGCTTGCGGCAGTATTCGCACTTTCGGCTGCAACTGCGGTAAAAGAGTGCCGGCCCAGGCACAATCCGAAGGATGCGCCGGAGCGATTACCACTGGGCCGGGCCATTCGCATGCATCTTCCAGCGCACAGGCGAGCAGCGCCTCGGCGATGCGAGTTGCGATTTCCGGCCCCAGGGTAGCGGCTAACCGCTGCTTGCCGATACCCGATGACGGGCGCTTGCATACTAATACCAAGGCGGTCTCAATCATGCCGTGCCTGTTGACTTAGCATATGTAAAACCTGCTTGACGGGAAGCACAAAATCTCATAACGCTTCGTTGCAATGACCTGATCATCTTCGAAACCGTGAAACCATATCGGATCACAGTAATAAAACCCGGGGAACGCTATTTCTTTACATCATAGACAGCATTTGTTCGTGAAGCACGGAAATTTTCGTTAAAACCTGAATCGCCCACCAACTGAATGGGGGAAATACCCGGCTTTTAAGATGCAGGATGTAGACCGGATGAAAGCCGGTATTTTAGGGGGGAGCACGATTGAATTGATCTCGGCGGCCGCCGAGGTGACAGAATGGAGTTGTGTATCGTTCGACCGAGGAGCTACAACGGGTTTCAGCTTTGGCTGAATGGCAGCAAAGAGTTCTACCGCTGCCTGTACCACTGCTCCAGCATCATTAGCACCCAAACCATGGTGCCATGGTAACCCGCATGTTCCCCCAGATGATGCCCAAGTAGCTTGTCAATAAAGTCGCCACGTATGATATTTCGCGACCTGAGGTCACTCAGACTATCCGAAGCCAGGGTCTGCAACGGTTTGTGATGCTGAAGCCATACGCCAAAAGGCAAGCCGAAGCCGTGTTTTTGCTTGGCAATAATCTCTTCCGGCAGAAACCCGCGCAACGCTTCCTTAAAGAAATAACGTAATTTTGTGCCTTTAAGCTTAAGCCGGGGTTCAAGCCGCAAGGAAAAAGCCACGATCTCATCGCTGATAAGGGGAAAAGCGACGTCCATTCCTGCCAACTCACAAGCTTTTGCCACTTTGGGCAAGTCGTTATCGGCAAGCGTAAATTTACGATCAAATGCAAGCATGCGGTTTATCAGGCTGCCGGCATCGGCCTGGTGATAGACTTCATCCAGGAGGGCAGCGGGATGACCGGCATTAACAGTCATCAGGAACTCCCGAGTGAAAACCTCTCCATGGCCGTAACGCTCCAGCAGATTATAGGTTTCGGTACGCGCGGGCATCGCGATTGATGCCTGTTCGATATAACTGCGGGCCTTGCTTATCAAGGGCAAGGAAGCGCCGCCAGGAATGCCAAAAACCAGCGGCTCGATAATACCTTTACGCATTACGGAGGGCATGTGCTCATAAAGAGAGAACAGGTGTTGCTTGGCGTAGCGTACGTTGCCGCCGAATAACTCGTCTCCCCCATCTCCACCCAGCATCCTGCTCAGGCCATCCGCTTTCGCCATGCGCGCGCAATAGAAAGCAGGTATGGCGGAAGCGTTCCCAAAAGGCTGATCGAAAATTGCTGCGACCTGGGGAATCGCAGAGACTATGTCATCGGGACTAACATAGTATTCATGATGCCGGGTAGAAAAATGCCGCGCCGCAATGCGCGCGTATTCCATTTCGTCATAACCCGAGGCATCGAAACCGATGGAGTAGGTACGGGCTGGCTGCCCACTTACCTCTCCCAATAGTCCCGCTATCGTCGAGCTGTCGGTTCCGCCGCTGAGAAAAGCGCCAACCTCCTCGCCTCCGATTGCTTCCCGCACGCTTGAATGCAATACATCCAGAAAATCGTGCTTAAGTTCCGGGAAGGAACGCACCTCGTGTTCCACGAATCGCATTTCCCAATATCTGCGGGTCTCCGCACGTCCCCTCCGATAGATCAAGTATTCGCCAGGCAGAAGACGTTTCTGGCCCTGATAAATCGTATCCGGGCCGGGCACCATATGAAAATAGACATAGTTGTATAAGCTCTGCGGGGCGATCTCGGGCCTTGTCCGCGGGTGCAAAATGATGGCATCGGCCGATGAGCCAAAAACGAGACCCTCTCCCGATATCTGAAAGGAAAGCGGGTGAATGCCCATACGGTCAATTGCCAAAATGGCCTCATTGCTCCCTTCATCCAGAATGCAAAGGGAAAATGCACCGGTCAGGTTCGCGAAGATTTTCTCACCGCTCTCCCGCCAGTGGTCGGCCAGCGTTTTTGCCACGCCTTCTGCCCGCGCAAGCTGGGACAGGCGAGGCTCCCTAAAGCCGGCTCGCCCCCACAGCGCCACGAGCAACCCATCTTTTTGATAAAAATGTCTGCTATCGTCATTTGCCGAAATCGCCAAGGCACTGTTCCATCCAGCCAGCGACTGAATCTCGCCACCATCAAAACGAGCAAGCGGTCCAGCCATGCGTTGGACAAGCTGCAAATTCTCGGGGACGGAAGTGCCCACGCCTATCCATCCGCACAAACCGCTCAAAACAGCTCCTTCGTTTTACCAGACATGAATATCCTATTATTTTTGCCAAATAACTATCTGACCCAAATGCATGGCCCTGGGATGCGCATGGGCAGCACCAGTAAACGGATGTTCCGTTTACTAAACCAGCACTTCAATGGGGGGAGGATGACTGAGGAATGCGGTCGGGCTCGCCGTGAAGCCGTAGGCGCCGGACTGAAAGACAACTATCAAGTCCCCCGCCTCGGCCTTGCTCATTTCCATCTGGTCTGCCAGCAGATCCAGCGGAGTGCAGAGCGGCCCCACTACCGAAACAATTTCCCTGTCGTTGCCATGGACCTTGTTACCGACAACGACAGGATAATTTTTACGGATTACCTGGCCAAAATTTCCGGAAGCGGCGAGATGATGATGCAGGCCGCCATCCGTCACCAGGAACACCTGCCCCCTCGACTTCTTACGCTCCAGCACCCGGCACACATAGATCCCGGCCTCAGCTATCAAATACCGGCCAAGTTCGATTACCAACCGCGCCTCGGGGAGTTCCCGCTTTGCTTCAGGTAACAGGCGCTGCAAGTTTTGACCCACAGCTGCCATATCCAAAGCCTCGTCACCTGGAAAATAAGGAACTCCGAAGCCGCCGCCGATATTCAGCAAGCGAACCGCGCCAGGTGCATAGCGAGCAAGGGAGATGCCAAGTCGCAGCGTTTTTTCATGGGACTCCTGGATGGCCGCTACCTTCAGGTTCTGAGAACCGCTGAAGATGTGGAATCCCTCAAAATCGAGTCCCAGTTTACCGATCCGGTTAAGCATGGCGGGAACGCGCTCGGCATCCACCCCAAACTGCTTTGGTCCTCCGCCCATTTTCATGCCGGAGGATTTGAGCTCGAAATCAGGGTTGACTCTAACCGCCACTTTCGGACGGATGCCAAGGTGAGTACCCAGACTGGCGATACGTTCCATTTCCTGCTCGGATTCCATGTTCAGGACAATCCCGGCGGCAATTGCGCAGGAGAGTTCATCATCGCCTTTTCCCGGCCCGGCGAAGCTGACCAGTCCCGCGGGCATTGGCGTGTCGAGGGCAATCCTCATTTCGCCTCCTGACGCCACATCGATTCCATCCACCAAGCCGGACAGGTGCTGCACGACCGCAGGCATCGGATTCGCTTTCATGGCATAGTGAAGGTGGACCTCGGTTGGCAGATGCTGGCGCAGAAAGGCAACCCGCTCGGTTATCTGCTGCCGGTCGTATGCATAGAACGGTGTTCTGCCTACCCGTTGCGCCAGTCGCATGAGGGACAAACCGCCAATCTGGAGGCAGTTGTCCTGAATCGGAAATTGAATCATGGAAGCATGCTTGGGGCGTGTATTGCTCATGCGCTCCCTTCCGGGAAGGTATTTTGCAACTCCTGGGCGAGCAGTTTACGGTCAATCTTGCCATTGGGATTGCGCGGCAAATTGCCTTCCCTGAACTCGATCCGGCTGGGCAGCATGAAAGCCGGGAGATGGAGCTTGCATGCTGCCAGCAATGCATCATGATCAACCCTCGCGCATTCCCGCGGCGTTACGATCACGACGATGGCCTGACCCAATACCGGATGAGGTATTCCGATGGCGGCGGCTTCTCCCACCAGTGCCGTGGCATAAATCACTTCTTCGACTTCGGTGGGACTGACACGATAACCCGATGTCTTGATCATTTCATCGCGGCGGCCGATAAAATACAGGAAGCCTTCTTCATCCATGCGCACCGTATCCCCCGACCACACCGCCATTTCCGGTATGGTTAACCCGGGCTGGCGGGAAGGAACGGGTTTAAAACGTTCCGCCGTTTTTTCCCGGTCATTCCAGTACCCCATGGAAACCAGCGCCCCGCGATGCACCAGCTCTCCCGGCTCGCCGACTGCGCAGAGTGAGCCATCTTCCCGCAACACCAGCACTTCGGCATTGGGGATGGCCTTGCCTATGGAGTCAGGGCGGTCGTTCACTTGCTCCGGTGGTAAAAAGGTCGAGCGAAACGCTTCGGTGAGACCATACATCAGAAATATCCTGGTGTTGGAAAATGTACTGCGCAGCAAATCGAGAGTCGCCCGAGGCATTGCCCCACCGGAATTTGTAATATAACGCAATGAAATATTTCCTGGCCATTTCAACTGCGCCAGTTGAATCCACAGGGGAGGCACAGCGGCAAGACCGGTAATGCTCTCCTTCTCCACGGTATCGATGATATCCCGCGGCAGCAGATAATTCATCAGGACGCCCGTGGCCCCAACATGAAAGGCCGTGGTAAGTTGGCTGAGTCCGTAGTCAAAACTCAGCGGCAATACCGACAAAATCCGGTCATCGGGTCTGTTTTCCAAGTATTGCGCAACGCTTGTCGCTCCCGCGACCAGGTTGCGGTGGGAAAGGACCACGCCCTTTGGCTTCCCGGTGCTGCCGGATGTGTACAGGATCGCGGCCATATCGCTGTCGATACTATGGTGCGCGGTGACGCGTTCCCTCTTGGAAAGGGCGTTGTCCCAACTGATGACATTCAGGCCGGAAATGACCGGCAGAGTCTCAGCCGGGTTGACCACCATCACCGTATGCAGATCATGGCACTGCGGCAGAACCGCTATCAGTAATTTCAACCGGTCGGCTGAAGTCACCAAGATCCTAACATTGCAATCGCGCAAAATATAGGCCACTTGTTCTGACTTGAGAATAGGATTGACAGGTACGAACACGCCCCCGGCGGTTGTGGCGCCAAACAGGGCTGTAACCGCCTCCGCCCGCTTTTCCAGATAAACCGCGACGCGCTCACTCCGGTCAAGCCCTAAAGCAAGCATGGCCGTCCCTACTGACTCGATCTCCTCCGCCAAGGCAGCGTAGGAGATTCGATTTCCCTGATACACCAACGCGTCCTTGTCTGAAAAACGATCAGCGGAGGTGAAAATGAGCTTATGAATAAGATCTGACACGAAATACTACCTATTAAATAGTCATCAGGGATGAATAAGCCGGTCGCCGGAAAGCATCTTATTTTAGCCCATGCCGATTCATTAGATCATAAATTGTAGGACGGCTTACGCCCAGTAACTCAGCTGCCTTCACAACATTCCCGTCTACTCGCGCCAGCGCTTTCATCAAGGCATCACATTCCGCTTTATCCCGTATCTGCCGGAGGTTAATGGGTTCCGCCGAAGCAGTTGAAGCTTGTAGCCCGAGGTCTTCCGCGGTGATAAGGGGACCATCCGCCATGATAACGGCGCGCTTGATACAGTTCTCCATTTCTCGTACATTGCCCGGCCAGGAATGATTTTCAATCGCAGAGAGCGCCTCCTGAGTAAAATTCAGCGAGGAACGCCGTTCCTGGACGGAGAATTTGTTCTTGAAGTGATGTGCCAGGAGCGCAGCGTCGCCCGCCCGCTCTCGCAGGGGGGGAATGGTGATCACGATTTCGCTCAGGCGATAATAAAGGTCTTCACGAAAACGTCCTTCCTCGATCAGTTTTTTCAGATTCTGGTGTGTTGCACATACGATGCGCACATCCACTGGGATCTCCCTTCGGCCCCCGATTCTTTCAATTACCCTTTCCTGCAAGAAGCGAAGAAGTTTCGCCTGTAGCGGCATCGGCAAATCACCCACCTCATCAAGGAAAAAAGTTCCCTCATCGGCGAGTTCAATCTTGCCCAGAGTCTGTTTTGCCGCTCCAGTATACGCTCCCTTCTCGTAGCCAAATAACTCGCTCTCTAAAAGCGATTCGGGAATCGCTGCGCAGTTGATTGCCATAAAGCGCTTCCCTTGCCTGGCGCTCGATTGATGGAGAGTTCTTGCCAGAATTTCCTTACCTGTACCACTCTCGCCAAGCAGTATTACCGTCGCGTCTGATGGGGCGACTTTCTCTACGCTACGGCATACCTTGATCAGTCCGGGGTCACGCGTGACAATTCCGCTAACGAGCGAGGGGGCCTGGGTTTGCAATAGCCGGCGGTTCTCCTGCTGCAATGCATGCAGGTAAAATGCTCTCTCCACCACTAAGCCCAGCATCTCCGGATCAAAAGGCTTTTGATGAAAATCGTAGGCCCCCATATCGATCGCCTTTAACGCGTTCCCATGGTCCTGGTTGCCCGTAAGAACGATCAACTTGGTATCCGGTGCGAGCTCAAGTATCTGTTCCAAGGTGGCCAGACCTTCCGAAGCGCCATCTGGATCAGGTGGAAGCCCCAGATCCATAGTGATGACCGCCGGCTCATGCCGCCTGACCAGGGTCAGTGCGCTTTCACGGTCCCGTGCCACCAATACTTCATAAGCGTCAAAGCTCCAGCGCAACTGTTTCTGCAACCCGGGGTCGTCTTCGATGATTAGCAGATTTTTTTTATCCTGACTCACTTGCATTCCCTTTTCTTGGCTTACTTGGATATGGATTAATCCGGATTAACTTAGCCTGAACGATTTCAACCTCAGGTAACAGCTTCAACAGCACGGTCACTTTGATAAAGAGGCAGGATTACACGAAAAATCGTCCCGTCCGCCTCGCTACTGGTAACCTCCAGTTCCCCGCCTAGTTCACACACATATTCCCTGCTTTCAAACACGCCTATCCCCATACCTGCCGATTTGGTTGTTTCGAAAGGCTTGAATAGCCTCTCACGGATAAACTCTTCGCTCATGCCGTGCCCGGTATCCTTGATTTCCACTATTGCGAAACCTTTCTCTCCTTCCAGCCGGACGCGGACCTGCCCGTCTCGGGAGGTCGCCTCTATCGCATTCTGAATGAGGTGGCCCATGACACGCTCGAGACGCGACGAATTGGCATATACAGCGAGGCCTGGGTCCAATATTTCGAGGATTGGCCTTGGTTCGACAACGGATTTACTCTTTACCGCCTCCTGTAATAACTGGGCTATGAAAATGGGAGCTGGCTTTTCCGATGCATCACCACCGCTTAATTTCTCTAAAAGTCGTTTCATCTTTTGAACGGAGAGATACACTGTTTCAACCATGTCCCGCTGAAAATCCGGATTCTTTTTATGCTTTTCTGCGTTGGAAAGCAAGAGCGATAACTGGGATACCAGGTTTTTCAAGTCATGCACGACAAAGGTTGACATGCGGTTAAATGATTCAAACTGGCGCGCCACCAGAAGCGCGTTGGCCGCTTCATATTGCGCAAGGTAACTTGCCGCCTGGTTACCAGCCACTTTAAGCAGATCACTCACCTCCCAATTCAGCTTTACTTTGCTTCTGGGCTGCGCCAGCACCGCAAAACCAAATAACTTCCGGTGCTGAATCAGCGGTACCACCAGCCAGGCTTTGGGGATGGCTTGCAACCATTGGGGCAGCGTGACCGCTGAGTATTTTTCGGGATTTGCCGCATATTCCTGCAGATCTATTACCCATTCCTTATGCTCCAGGAACTTGCAAAAGGGGCTGTTAACGGCTTCAAACCCAGCCGCCGAAGGCATGTTCCAATGTGCTACAGGTTCGCAGTTACCCGATTCCCGGCTAATCCACAGATGCCCGCCGGGGCTCTCCACCAGTTGCGCCAAAGCCTGAATGACGCGCTCTCCCAAGCCGTGCTCCCCCTCTGAAAGTGAAAGGGTACGCGTAAAACGCAGCCATTCTTCGCGATAGTCATAGTTGTAGCTAAAGAAATGCTTACTGATAGAGACTCTGAGCCAAGAGCGCAAAGTACCAGAGAACAGCATGGCCAATAAAAGGACCACGGCACCGAACAGGAAAGTCACCTGCATGACCGTGCCCCAGCTTCCGCCAAAAAAACGGAGATAGTAGCCGGCGGCAGCCATCGTCAGTAAATACATGGCGGCACCGAACAAGGCGGCCGAATAGAAGAGAATATGGCGCGATACAGTGATACCCAACGACCATTGAGGATTACGCGCGGCTGACACGGCAATAAGCGGAATAATCAACGCATTAATTATCCCGCGTGCCGTCCAGATCTCCGGGTTTATGTGCCTGAGGAGAAGGGCGTCACTGTATAGGTAGAAATCATAAGCAAAGATTCCACCTATACCAAGGCAGGCGAATTTTATTCCCCAGCGCTGCTTGATTGGCGTGTTCCTGTAAAGCTGCTCCACCAAAACCATGCCAACGATTGCCATTGCCAGGCTTCCGACAATGCTATTCATAAAATCCGTGGTTTTACGGGCCAAAAAGTCGAGATTCCCGTGCGCATGGACGGCAACGGCAAGGCATGCAATGTACAGCATCGCGATAGCCACTACGGCCGGCCTGACTCTTAGTGCCGAAGACGAGCCGTCACGGTAAGGCCCCAGCAACATTATGAGAAAAGCGGACCAACCTGCATTTCTGAGGATTTCCAGAACATCCGTGAGGAGCGAGAGGTGAGAGGCCTGAGTAGCCTGATAAGCAAGCGTTGCTGCCCAAAGTGCGGATAACAGGCAAGCGACGGGTAGCACTACTCCGTGCAGACGGCCCCGCCAACTCGTCAACAAAAATACGGTTAAAAGACAATGCGCGACGGCGGCCATGGTGTAGCTGGCTGTCGCGATGCTTGTCAGCATGGCGTGCGGCAGCGCCCGGAGGTCATCTCCCGCCCTTGCCTAGCACAACGACTTCGACAGTATCGATCAGGATAATGACGTCAAGGAACAAACTGTGGTTCTTCACATAGTACAAATCATATTGAAGCTTTTCGATGGCATCCTCCAGCGAGGCGCCATAGCCGTAACGAACTTGCGCCCATCCGGTTATTCCCGGCTTGATGCTGTGCCTCACGTTATAATAAGGAACCTCCATGCAAAGCTGGTTGACAAAATAGGGCCTTTCCGGACGGGGACCGACAAAACTCATTTCTCCATTCAGGACATTGAATATTTGAGGAAGCTCGTCAATTCTCAACTTCCGGATAATCCTGCCTACGCGGGTTGTCCGAGGATCGTCCGCCGCCGCCCACGTGGGCTTTCCGCCTATCTCGGCATCACTTCTCATACTGCGGAACTTTAGGACCGTAAAAGTTTTTCCTCCTTTTCCTACTCTTTCCTGCTTATAAAAAATTGGGGCGCCGTCCTCGATAAGAATACAGAGCGCCGTTATAAGCATGACGGGGAACGTAGCAACCAGAAGAATTCCGCTCGCGGCCAGGTCAAAAACTCGCTTGATGCTCGATCGGAGAAGACTTTGATCGAAACCTCCGCCAAAAACCAACCAGCTGGGATAAAGGGAGTTCACCCTGATCTGGCCTCGTTCACGCTCGAAAAATGCTGCCGAATCGGTCACTTTTATCCCGTTCAGCTTGCATTCCAGCAAATCCTGAATGGGAAAACAACCGCCCCGTCGTTCCTGGATTGCGATAATGATTTCTCCCGCGCCATACCGGTTAACCAGCGACATTAGAGATTCCACCTTTGGCAGGACGGCTGAAGATGGGACATGAAGTTCCTCATCCGGCAATGGGACGAAACCGATGATCTTGAATCCTCCATGGCGAGGCGCGTTTTTTGCCTGATCAATGAATTCCTTTGCCTTGCCCCCTATCCCTAGAACGATGGCCTGGGACTCCAGAATTCCCAGGCTGGACCAGTTAAGAAAAGCTGCTCGTGTCAGAAGGATCCCCAGCAGAGCGAAAAGCATCGCTAGCCC
Source organism: Nitrosospira sp. Nl5 (assembly GCF_900102495.1). Lineage (GTDB taxonomy): Bacteria > Pseudomonadota > Gammaproteobacteria > Burkholderiales > Nitrosomonadaceae > Nitrosospira. The sequence continues at coordinate 19,031 of NZ_FMVQ01000012.1, forward strand.
TAAGATGCCCCGACCCGAATACAGATCAGGCAGGACATAAAAAATCAGTGTCATGATTCCGAATCCGAGCATCATGGAGGGCATCAGACGGTATAAGGTATCTTTAATATCCGGCCGGGATTCCAGCTGATACATTCCCATCGCCGCCATGCTCAGGACCATGACAAAAGTGAAGGTGGCGGCGACCGGGAACAAAGACGGGAGAGAGAAAGGAAGCGGCTCGGCAAAACGAAGACCCACTCCAAGATAAAACACGACCATCAACACAAATACTTCCACGCCAATAAGCAAGAGCTTGGTTCTGGAAATGTAATGATTAGAAATACGAAGCAATTTTGGTCCCTCAAAGTGCCTCTAAGCGATACGACTTCGCCGCCTGTTCTTCTTGTTGCCGAGCCCCAAATCAAACGTCCGCCGCCCGACCTGTGAATATCGGCGCATGCATAAGGTCTTTCTTGATAATGCCCACTGCCCTCGATTCAGAAATCTATGCATCCTGCTAATATGGCCGATGCATTGATGAATTCTCAAAAAGAATAATTGAAGGCACACTATGGGTTATACAATCTGAGCGCTTTTGTCCCTTGATGGGGATGATTTAACCGCGGTAAACGTAGCTGACGGGCCCACGGGTTAAGCTATACAGCGATACAGCGCTCTCAAATGTTACGCCGGTATCAGTTACAGCGTGCGGAACTTTGATTTCCTGATAAAGTCGCTTGTATAAAAAAGCATATAGACCGACCCTTCTAATAAGTAGGCATTTTTGCGTTAAGCGTTATATTCGCATCATATCAATTTCGCCAGCAAGAACAATTGGACCTTGGTACGCTAATCCAGCGGTCGGGAATAAGGAATTTGTTCCTCGTTTCCCAAGCGCTTGGCTCGTAAGATCACTAAGAAAGCGATCACAGCTTCCGTACTGTATAGAAAGCAAAAGCAAAATAGAAAGGAGAAGTTTACGACAAAGGCAGGGCGGGCTGTTGTGCAAAGTGAACTGCCTCAACCACTACGGGTTATCAGAGTCGGGTTACGGCCAAATAAAGTCGGGTCCAGCGCAGAGCGGGGACGTCTGGTACACGCTATAGCAAATCTGGCCTGGAATCTAAATTGCTGCTTCAAGCCGTAGAATATTTTCGATTATGGGGCCTTGCCGATCGCTGCCATCTTCTAGATTGAGACATTGCGGACGAATTGCAACTGCAGGACAGCAGACAAAAATCTCTCAGGTACTCGAGATAGCCAGAAAGGCAAAAACGGAAATTAGTGCTCTATTCTTGTCGAGTTGGGAGGGCTCACGGAGCCTTTCACGATTAATGCCAGTTTGAGCCGGTCAGCAACATCCAGCTTGCGAAAAACCTCGGTCAGATGCGCTTTTACTGTGCGCTCGGTAATATCCAGCCGTCGCGCGATTTGCTTGTTGCTTTCACCGTTTCCAACAAGGGTCGCAATTTCATATTCGCGCCGGGTAAGATTTGCAAGCAACTCGCTAACCACTTGCTTGATTTTATTCTTTTCCTGCGTAATCATAACCAGTTCGTTCAGCAAGTGCCAGCTAAGCGCTCGTCGAATCCACAATTCACCCTGCTGAACAGCCTCGACCACATTCTTGATCTGCTCGGGTTCGATATCGCCTCTGCAACACCCTCTCACACCCGTCCTGAACAATCCCCATTCGATTTCGTCAGAAATGGCGCGGCTCAAAACAATGACTTTGGTTTCGGGGTTCAATTTCATCAGGCCCGAGATTCCGTTCGGCCCATCCAGCTTCGGCAAATCGTGATCAAGCAGGAGAATACTTGGTTTTATCCGTACCAATTCACCTCTGACCGAGTCCAAGTTGGTTGAGCAAAAAATAGGAGCAAGACCGCGCACCCCCTGCTCCCAGCGGAATAGATCATCCTGAGACGAACTCGCTAGCAAGATCAAGAATGTCTCCTGTCAATATTCATGGCATTAATGCAATACCTTATCCATAATTTTAGCCAACATTCTGCGTGTCACCCAGACCTCGCCCCGATCAACCATATGCGCGGCCTTCGAAAAATAAAACGGATCCGATTCATGGCTCAGGCAGCCACGTGCGCCGTTAGCCAATGCCTCGATTATCCGGTCGTCCCCGGCAGATTTATCGGTTAGCAAAACCACCAACGTCTCGGGGCATTCACAGCGTAAAGCTTCCAGCAACGCGAAATCCTCGTCTGCAGACTGGTCCAGATTGACAAAAAGTATACGGGGGTTGAGGCGGGCGACACGGGCGATCATGTCTTCAATTGCTGTCATGTTCGTACGAGATTTATGTCGGCGGTCGACGGATGCGTCGCTTCCGTTTGACATAACGTTTGTCAGCACTTTGATGCCTTCCCCACTCCGCAAAGATTGCTCCAGTTTTGTGCGCCTCCCCGGATCCGCATCGGCTATTGCTACGGTAACCGTTTGCATAGTTTTCATCCCAACGTCCCTATTTGGCTATGAAGGCAATCAAGCCCGCTTCGTTACAATGCCGTTATGCCAGTTAACTTCCAGCTATTCCACACCCGGACTATAAAAAATTATCCAGGTCTTCAAAGTTTTCGACGATGATTCCCAGTTCGGGATGAAATACGCGAGTCGACGCCATATCCTGATTAATTCATGAAGGAGTTATTCAAACCAGGCGACTTCTCATCATTTTTAATTATTTTGCGCCGCAGCAGTTCACGGATGTAGTTACCGGGAATGGCATAGGTGATGCCGCTTGGATTGCTGAGCGCCGCTTCCTTCTTACCTTTCACAAACACCATATTGACAACACCATATACGAGCCCGGTTTCGGGATCATAGAGAGGGCTTCCGCTGCTGCCAGGATACGCGGTACCGTCGAGCTGAAATACAGCATACGCGGACTTCTGCAGTTGGCCGATCACTTTTGCATTAAGTTGCCTTGAATTGCGCGCGGGCATTACGATCGGTGTAATCGCGGAAACCATGGCCCGATGCGTGACTGGATAAAATCCCAAAATCATGCCGATTGGGAATCCTGTAAAAATCAGGGTCTGTCCTTCCCGAACCTTGCCTGCATCCCCAATCTCCATGGCAGGTAAAGCCATCCCACTGATTTTAAGGAGGGCCAGATCATGCTCCTTGTCGATAGCGACGATCGTTGCAGATCTGAGCTCCGGCTCTTTACCCTTGCCGGTAATGACGGTGTAAGATTCTTTGTTGGTAATGTCCAGCATCTCGGGAACGACATGTGCGCTGGTGATTACGTGAAGGCCGTCATCCAGCACAAAACCGGTGCCGAGAATATTAACGGGCGGCGATCGTGTCCTTTGAACTGTTCCCACCCCAACAATCGACGGCTTGATCTGTTCGATAGTTTTGACGAGTTCGCTGCTCCACACCGGGGAAACAAGCATTAGCCCTAACACGGGAAGACCTTTGACACAGCCGGGGAAGAGGGTCCGGAAGATACGCCGGGCACTCATGATACTTTGAAGCTCATTTCCTCTTCCAGCACAATTTTCCCTGGTTCTACTTTCTTGAATGCCGGACCAACATTACCTGCAGCCTTCCATCTTGTAGATAAAATATCCGTCCTTGTTAATTGCGTCGGCAACATTTGCGGGAGCGCTTTGGCTGTGGCAGAAACTACATTCCTTGCTCGTCACCGCCGCGTCGCCTTCACCGATTGAAGTCAACCACTGTTTCGCATATTCGATCGCTTTCTTATCGTCTTTTGTCGGCATAAATACATCAAAATGCATCGTGTGGCCGTCTTTCGCTTTGACATAAGTGTCATATACGTGAATTTCCATAACTGCTCCTCTTGATGGTTACGGGATAGCGTGAATTAAAGCAGCTCGCAATAATTGAACAATTTCAACGTATAGACTATCACGGCGGCGAAAAAAGTGGAATGCGAACGCATCCAGTCGGAACGGACCCTTGGAAACGTTGCCGGTCCGCCGGGGGACGAGCCAGAATTGAAGCTGTTCGAACCGTTGGAATCATACAATCAAATTCACTATGTTTGTCATAAAACGGTGACAAAACTGCAATAAAAACGACATTTCTTTGCCCTATTCTCGCATTAGTTTTTTGATAAACAGCCGAGAAGAGAGCGAATTAATGAAATTATCCAAAATCACATTAGCCATTACTGCCGTTCTGGGCGCAGGCGTACCAGCCGGAGCCTTTGCAATTGATCTTTATGTCGATACGAAAACCGAACAGATTTATGCAAAACCCGGACCTGGACGGGTGCACATGGGTTCTTTCACAAAAGAAGAAACCGCAAAGAAAGAGAAAGCAGCGAGCAAGACGGCGGATGTGCCGGCAGACAAAACGGATGTGACGGAATCCATCCCAATCCGTAGAGATCGAGCGGCGGAGATAAGAGAGAAGATGGCAGGCGCACGTCTTGTCAGCGATGTCGCATCTCTCAACGAACGGGTCAAGGAAGCGGAGAAAGTTCACATCGGCTTTCATGATGGAGCTCCACATTTTTCAACCAAGGACGGCAATTTTACGTTTGCGGTGAACGGACGCATGCAGGTCGGTTCACAGTACAATTTTATCAACGATGTGTTACCCCCTACAGGTACTAACCTGCCGAACGAATTGAATAGTGGCGTGACGCTGCGTCGCGCCCGTCTTGGTGTTGAAGGTACTTTTCTCAAGATATGGGATTACAAATTCGAGTATGACTTCAGCCGAGGCAACGGTACAGTGGAATCCGGAATAACCGACGCCTTCGTCCGCCTGAATGTCACCAACCCTTTTTCGGTTAAAGTCGGTTCGTTCAAGGAGCCTTTCAGCTTGGAAGAAGCTGCCAGCAACCGCTTCCTCACATTCATCGAACGTCACATGTCGGTCAATTCATTCGTTGACAATCCCAATACCTACAAGACCGGTATAGGCGCCAACTATGCGGTTCCGCGTTTTCAGTTCGGCGTCGCTTTTCAAACTGAACCGGTCGGATCCTGGTCTTCCGCTTCTACCACGGTGAATACCGCGGGTAACAACAGCCGCAACAATGGGGCCGGAGACACCAGCTGGGAAGGCATCGGCCGCGTCACAGGCAGACCATGGATGGTGGATGACACTAAATTCTGGCATGTCGGGATTTCCGCTGGGCATACTGTCGTCAACACCCAATACAATGCCGCCGGCATGATCGGCGGCACCCCGTCCGCACAGGGCGGCGGTGGCGGCGGAATGGCATTCTTTGCTTTTCCAGGAACGAACGTGGATCGTAGCAACATGTTAAACACCGGCAACTTGAGCACCGGGGACAGGGGGGCGCCGGGGTCGCGCCGGATAGACAGCTATGATCGCTATGGTGCGGAGACCTGGCTGGTGCACGGCCCGCTCGCGATTCAAGGGGAGTATCTGCGAACAAATATAAATGGCCTGGGTTATGACGATGAACACCTGACAGGTTACTATGGTTTCGCGAGTTACTTTTTAACCGGCGAGTCCAAAACGTATCATGTCAGGAATGGTGCGGCAAATCGAATAAAACCCAGGCAGAATTTTCAGCTGAACGGGTCAGGCTGGGGAGCGTGGGAAGTCGCCGCCGGATATGATTATATCAACTTGAACAGCGGAGTAATCAGGGGAGGAAAAGCGGATATGGTCAGGTTTGGTTTAAACTGGTACCCGTATTCGCATGTCAAAATCCAGAACAATATTACTTACGTGCTGGATGTCAATACCGCAGGGTCGACAATTCCTCGTACCGCTGGCTTCAATAATGCCGATTTAGCCTCTTTCCTGACACAAGTTCAAGTCGATTTTTGAGCATATCGAGGGGATACAGGTCAAGCTTTGCCAGGGATTTCCGGATAATTCCGGAAATCCCTGGCAAGCCAGACAGGTTGTTTACCTGAGCGAAAACTCCGCCCGGCGGGCCGATTTCCCGCTGGCGGCTTCCACTTCGACTCTCGGCTCAAGTACAAACACGCGGTCGCTCGAGATGCCGCCCTGCTCGACCAGCCAGTCCCGTGCCGCTGTAGCGCGAAGGCCGGCAAGTTGCCGCATTTCGCTGTCGCCGGCATTGATGTTAGCCAGCATCAGCTGCTCCATTTCCGGCGCTGGCAAGCTTTTCGTAAGACCTACCACGTTTTTTGGCTTCGCAAATTTTTCTTCTTTATAGGCAACAGTCAGATATTTGGGATATTCCTCAGGCGTCAGTTCGACATCGTCAAGCGAGCTGCCCCCTTCTCCTTTTTTTACGCTTTCCGACAGCTTCTGGGCCTTGATCTTGCGCTCAAGCATCTTGCGTTTCAGAGCCTCCGGATCATGCGCCTGGTCGGCCCAACCCATAATCTCAAGCTTGAGTGCCGGGCGGTCGGTCAATGCCTTGGATAACGCTTGAAGACGTTTTTCGGCTTCCGGCGTAATCCGTGCATGGCCGGCTAAAAAGCTTATCTCGGACAACTCTTCGTCGCCAAAGAGCGAGCCTAGCAGCGCGAAAGGCGCGGTCGCCGCCTTTGTCAGCAGATTAACGATGACTTTGACAATCAGTCCGCCTATGCTGAATTGCGGATCGTTGAGAGAACCGCTGATGGGCAGATGAACATCAATTTCACCGTGCCGGTTCTTTAGTAATGCCAAGGCAAGGTTGACTGGGATCGACAATGCGTCCGGGCTTTCAATTTCTTCGCCTAATGTCAATTGGTCAAGGAAAACGTTATTTTCGGCCGTTAGTTCACCTTTTTCGACGTGGTAATGAACATTGACCGATAACTTGCCCTTCTCGATAGCGTAGCCGACGTATTTGCCAGAGTATGGGCTGAAGGCCGGCATATCGATGCCCTTCGCCGTCGCCGTGACGTCGAGGTAGAGCTCTCTGCCCAACGTATCGATCTTGCCCGCAATTTTCAACGGTGCGGTTTTATCCACCGCCCCGTGAATATCGATTTCTCCTGGCTTTCGCGGGTCCAGGGGCCCTACGCGTCCGGCAAGGCCCGTCAAGTTTGCCCGATAATTGGGGGTGATGAATTGGTCGTTGAAATTGATGTTCCCACCCTGCATCACCACCCGACCGATATGAACAGGCAGGGGTTTGCGTGCGGGGGCCGGGGAAGAACTTGTGCCAATAGCCGCTGGCAAGGTGGGGGAAACGATGGCCTGACTTGTTGCGGGGGATTTAGCCGAAGCTGTTTTTGCGGATGGCTTCCCATTATCGTCTTGCCGGACGATGTCCTGAAGGTTGAATCGCCCTTCGGGGGAAATTATTACATAGGCAAAAAAATCAGCAATCGCGACCGAGGCAACATTCGCGCGCAATGGCTCGCTAACAAAGTCGATGCCGTTAATGTCAAGACTTCGCCAGCGCAGGAGATCCCTCGCATTTACCTTGTCAAGAACATTGAAGTTGGTAAATCGGCCCTCACCGTTCAATGCCACTTTCAGTGGCGCTCCATCCGCCTTGACCTTGCCCCGGAAAGAAGCTGCACCACGCGTGAGGAGTGCGTTCAGCCTGTCACCGGCCCAACCCTGCAGCGAGACAAGATCAATATCCTTGGCATCCACGGCAAGATCAATCGCCAATGGCGCCCACGCAAGGGAGCCATTCGTTTCGAGACTGCCGCGTTGATTTACGGTGGCCTGTAGCGCCAGCTTGAGCGGAGTAATGCCGCTGAAGTCGATATCATTGACGCTTAAATCGAGTGGTTCGACCACCATTGGCGCCACTTTTGTCAGTGTACGGTCTTCAAAGCGCAATGCCGCAGCCACCAGTTTCAAACTGCCAAGCCGAGCGGCCCATGGTTTATCAGTTTCCCCGTCCGCGGGGCTCGTTGCCGTTACGGGTGCCGCCTTGCCTGGAGACGGAGCAAAAAGCTTAACAAGATCGAGGCTGCCGTCAGTTTCGCGGCGCATCGACGTCTTGAACCGGTCGAGTGTTACCGCGCCTAGCGTAGCATTCTGCTTCATGGGGTCGATCGCGATTTCATCCACACTTAACTTTTGCAGGCTTAGTGCCGGTTCCGGCTCGCTCCTGCGCAGCACTGCCGCATCGGTCAGAACCAGTCCCGCATGTGATGACTTCTGACCGTTGAGATTGATTTCAGTCAATATGACGTCGAGCCGGTCGAATTTCGCCGTATATGGCGTTTCCACCGCCTCATTCTTGATCTCCAGCTTCCGTAACGTGGCGCGGCCTGTCAGAATCATGCTTGGCAATTCGCCGGCAACCTGTGTAAACGTCAGCAACAAATCACTATCAAAATATCCCGAGAGCAGGTCAATACCGACCGGAATCGGAGAATACTCGTCGATTCGTGTCAGATCGACGTCATTGAGCTTGAGCTCAAGCGTTGCCTCGCGGTTACTGGTGAAAGGGCGTAGTTTGCCGTCGAGAGCGAGTGGGGCGCCATTTACCCTGGCGCTGAAATGCGGCTCAACCCAAGCCTCCTCAGTGCTTTCAAAGTTGGCAATGAAGGGTACGCCGATGCGGATTTCGGAAATTTCCTGATGGCTGTTCTTGAGCCGGTCGACAAATTCAAAACGGCCATCTTCAATGATGATGTTACTTACGGAAAATATCGATTTACCGCCCTCGTCCGGACGTTTCATGAAATCTTCTATCAAATCCGTGATATTGAAATGTTGCTCGCTTTCACGGACTAGGCGCACCGCCGGTCCGCGCACCGATAACGCACTGATTACCGGTGCCCGCCGGGCAATGGAGGCGATGCTAAGATTGGTATACAGTTCGTCGACAGAGAGCAACGCTTTGCCGGCTTCAGCACTTGCGGCTTTTTCACCGACGCGAAAACCCCGTACCGTCAGTTCGAGGGTGTATGGCTGAATGTCAATTGATTGTATCGAGACGGGACGCTGCACAGCTTCCGACAGTAATGTTTCGAGCTTGGTCTTGGCATAACCCGGCAACCAGAAATAACCGAGCAGGCCAAAGAGAGCAATGGCGGCAGCCAGAATGCCGAGGCCGAGACTTAGGCGTTTGCGGGAAGTGAAGCGACGAAGTTGCGAAGTGGGAGACATGGACAGGTAGTTTCTTGGAATGGTAATTCCATCAATTTTAACCGAAAAGCGGCATTTGAGCGGTTTGCGTGCGCAATCCGCTACATTAGCGAGACCAATAAAAGCGGACGCACTCAAGATCACGTGGGCGGGCTGGCACCGGCTTCAAACCAGAAATCAGCGGTGCGGGTTGCGATGATGCGGTGGAAATAACCGGAAAGTAATAGCAACCAGGAGCGCGAACAGCACGTAAACTGTCGTCAACACCCATTCTGCAACATCGTAGAATAGAATGCGATGCAGCCAGCGCTGGACGAAATTACCCCCGGGTTCCACTTGGCGCAACGCGTCTTCCCACACAGTCAGCGGACATGCCATGCCAACGAGGGATTCGCCAACGACGAACAGGATGGCGGCCAAGTGCGCCAGCCGGAACCGAAGATTTCGCACAAAATCCAATCCCATCCACCCACCGATCCAGATTACCGGCAGGCTGCCGACAACAAACAGCACAAACAGGAAATGAATAATAAGTATCAGGTCGGCGAGTAGCATAACTATCTATGGCCTCAATATCAATGCATCCTGGAGTACAGCCCTCACACTACCAGCCCGTCGGACTGCCGATAGCATAATCCCTGAAAGGTACCTCTAACAGGGTTTAGACCGAATTTTCCGTGCCTTTTTTGATTCCATCCTTACTTCCGGCTTTTCTGGTAATCCCCTCAAGTAACAAACGAAAAGAATAAACATATTCTAATAGGTTATTTCGGGTTGTTTGCGCGTATGGGTATAGTGTCCCGCAACGAAAAAGGCATGGATCAAAGAGACGGACCCAAACCCGGAGTTTGATTGCTTATTTTCCCGGTTTAGAGCCGTGGCCCATAAAGAAGATTTCTTGCCTCACTTGAACGTCACCTTTTGGTGAGTTCGCTACCCCGCCGGAATCAGGATGAAAATTCGCAACCTCGATCTGACCCGCAATCCTATCAACGTGGAACACCAGGAACTGGGGCTTCCCCCCATTGAGGAACCGGTTTCTCATCCGGGAACGCACCCGCTGCTCCGGGCCGCAATGTGGTTCATCGTTCTGGTATTGATTGTATTGATTCTATTTCTGACGGGACGTTTTTTTCTTTCCAATAACTGGCTTGGCGGTTGGCAAATTATTGGCGAGACACTCAGCGGCAAGATCTTCTGGAGTGCGGTGATAGTGGGGTTCTTTGCACAAGTAGTGGACGGCGCATTGGGCATGGCTTATGGCGTTACGGCAACCACATTCCTGCTGGCAACAGGCGCCAGTCCGGGGGCAGCAAGCGCTAGCGTCCATATCGCGGAAATTTTCACTACCGGCGTTTCGGGTATTTCGCACGCCAAATTCGGTAACGTGAATAAACAGCTATTTGTGCGTCTGCTGATACCGGGTATTCTGGGCGGGATATTGGGTGCAATGCTGGTGACGCAAATCGATGGTGCCATATTCAAGCCGTACATCTCCACTTATCTGCTGCTGCTGGGAATCTATATCCTCAGCAAGGCATTTCGCCCACTGCGTTTGCGCACACAAGCCCCAAGGCATGTTGGAAAACTCGCTCTGTTTGGCGGATTCGTCGATTCGGCGGGAGGCGGCGGCTGGGGACCGGTTGTGACTTCAACTTTGGTGGGTTCGGGGAACGACCCGCGCACTACCATCGGTTCGGTCAATTTCGCTGAGTTTTTTCTGACATTAACGAGCGCCGCGGTTTTTTCATTGCTGATGGAAACCGATACCTGGCCTATCATCGTCGGCCTGGTATTTGGTGGACTCTTTGCCGCTCCGTTCGCCGCGGTGCTATGCAAGAAACTCCACGCACGAACGTTGCTGATACTGGTAGGAGCGCTGATCATCATAATCAGCTTTTACAACCTTTACCGGGCGCTTGCCACGTAACCGAAAGACGTTCCTCAATGCAGAGGGGCAATTGGAATCACTTATAAGGCCGATGACGACATACGAAAACGACGTTTTCTTCACAACAGTCCTGTCCCCTACGTGCAGCAAAATAAGCGTTATTGCCAAGACCACCTGTAGCGGCGGATCTCACATTTTTTCGCGCCAGGATCTGCGTGGTGGCTCTTATCCAATTGATACGGGAACCTGTTTATTTTTTAAATTTGCCGAAACGACAGCGCGTCCCTCACAAATTCCTCACATCTACACAATGCTTTTTTGACAACAATGAGCGTAAAATGCTGTTCTACCATGCAAATTTTTTGATATCTATTTTCACAAGACAGGAAAAATCAAATGCTAAATAAAAAGGGTATTTTTACGGCATTGACGCTATTCGGCCTGGCGCTTTCAGGGCCCGCCGCCGCTCAGTTTGCGGACGACGTGCAGGATTTCGGAACGTGGGGTGCCATTACCTCGACGGGCAATTTTGGGTTTGTCAATCCAAACAACCCAACCCTCGCGAAAGTCAAGTGGTGGATGGAAGGACAGGGACGTTTCGCTGACGATTCATCGAAATTTTCCCAGGCCATTGTGCGTCCAGGTGTAGGTTATCAAGTTACCGACACTGTCAGTGTGTGGGCGGGATACGCTTGGACGCCGACCACAACTCCCTATGTCGGGAATACGTACGACGAGCACCGCTCCTGGCAACAGCTCATATGGAGCGACAAATTCTCATGGGGGAGGCTTACCAGCCGCAGCCGTCTGGAGCAACGTTTTGTCCCTGAACACATAGGGAATGATATGGCTAACCGTTATCGGCACTTGCTAAAGGCAGCGATCCCCCTCTCATTTGCGCCGGGCTTCAGCTACATCATCCAGAGTGAAGCGTTTGTGGGCCTTAACGATACGGATTGGGTTCCCCGGCGAGGGTTCGATCAAAACCGGTTCTTTACGGGACTCGGCTACGCCTTCAACAAGAATATCTCAGCAGAAGTCGGTTATATGAATCAATATATTATTCGGCGCGGCGCTAATTATATGGGACATAATCTGGTGGTTAACCTATTTATGAATTTTTAAGCATCGTTTCACTGGAGCACTTGAAGAGAGAGAAAGCTTATTCCTTCTCTCTCTTTGTGTTTATTGAACCGCCATCGCGCTGCCCTTTCCGTTTCCTCCAGGTCGCGCAGATTTTCCACAACTCGCTTCAGTCGGCGGTATCCGATTACGCCTGCCGCCCGAAAAACAAGCGTTTACGAGTTCGGGCGTAGCAGTTCTCGTTCAGAATAGAAATGCAAATAAAAATTCCGGTAATACAAGTCCTTCTGGGTGGGGTTTCGTTGGTACTGATATCGCCCAGCCTGCCTGCCAGAAGCTTATCCGATCCCGGCAATTACGACCAGTGCGTGCTCGAGTCCATGAAGGGGATCACCAGCAATCGCGCTGCCGACCAGGCCAGGCAATTTTGCCGCGAGAAATTCTCGGAGATGAAACTCCATCAGGCCGACCTGCCGCCCGATGCTTTCGGAAAACTCATCATTCATGCCGGTTTTGGTTACGGAGTCTTCAGCGGGAACATTTACAATGGCAACAACGATTACACGGTCACGCGCATAACCGTTCTTCTCACGCCTGGGGGTAAAACGAAACCTGCCAAGGCATCTTTGGACGGCAAGGAATACGATATTGATTTGACTGTACCGCCGCTCACTAAAAGCGCCCTGTCAATGCCGATCCTGTCGGATAATACTCAGGAATATTTGTGGAAGGTCACGAAAGCGAGCGGCTATAGAACCCGATAGCTTTGCAAGTCCCGGTACTTGAATACGGCCTTCTACAGCAGAGGTTTTAACATGGATTCAAGCTTGCTCCGGCTGAGGCGACCCAAACGGGTATCCGTAATTTTTCCGCTACGGTCAATAACCACGGTAAAAGGTAGCGCCCCTTGGGGGTTTCCCGCCGCGCCGGCCAATCCCATGGCCCCCATGCCTCCCACCAGTACGGGATAATTGATACCGACCTCCTTACTGAAAGCGGCTACCTTTTCTTTCTGATCCACCGCAATGCCGACGAAAACCAGTTCTCGATCGCTGAATCGCTTCTGGAGTTCAATGAACTCGGGAATCTCCTCGCGGCACGGTTCGCACCAGGTTGCCCAGAAATTAACCACCATTACTTTACCACGCCACTGTGAAATAGGCTGGTTTATGCCCTGCAGGTCCGGCAGGCTCGCCGCGAAGATGGTGTCCGCCCCGGACTGCGGAGTAGTACGCGTTAACTGGCCGCGCAGCAATAAACCGGCAGCCACTGCAAGTATTGCGATCCCTATATATAACAGTATCTGCTGTGATTTCGTCATTGTGTTTGCCTAAAAGCGCTATTTTCAAACAGCTGTCAGCAGGGTCCCCCGGCGTCGGCCTGGCGCCGCCCATCCCGTACCGTGGGAGCTCTACAGATCCGTTTGCCTGAGATTCCTCTGAAAGCGGAGATGCGGCTCTAAGCGTTATCCTCGGGACGCTAAATCAGCACCGCATTGAGTATGGCGAGAAAACTTTCTTTGTCCTGATATCCAATAAGCCTGACACGGGGAACTTCATGTCCCTGACGGTCGAGGAACAGGATGCCGGGAGGACCAAACAGTTTGAAGCGTTTGAGCAATGCCGCATCATCGGGCGTTCCGGCAGTGACGTCAACCTGAAGCAACACCACGTCTTTCAGCCGCGATTGCACTTTTGGATCGGTAAATGTGAAGCGCTCCATTTCCTTGCATGAAATGCACCAGTCCGCGTAAAAATCCAGCATTACATATTTATTCCGCGACTGGGCGATATGCTGTTCAAGTTCGGCTATCGACTTCACCCGCTGGAACGGGAGATGCCCGGCCGCCTGACTTTCGCTTCCCGCTTCCCCCACGTTCATACTGGAAATATTTATTCTTGAGAGTGGTTGCAGAATGTCACGGCTGCCGGATAAAACACCTACCAGTAGCGCAACACCGGTTAGCAGCGCGATCATGCCCAGCCCCTTCAGAAATTTCCGGAACCCCGAGGCGCCAGGCCGCAACGGGTCAACGGCGTGTAAATAAATGGCTGAGACGATCAGCAGGGCCGACCAGAGAAGCATATGCACCACGGCCGGAATTACTGGCGATATCAACCATATCGCTACCCCGAGCAGCAATACGCCGAAAAATTGTTTGACCGACTCCATCCAGGGTCCTGCCTTGGGAAGAAGCGCGCCAGCGGAGGCGCCCAACAACAATAGCGGCACCCCCATACCCAAGGCCATGACGAATAAAGCGGAACCGCCAAGCACGACATCCCGCGTCTGGCTGATATAAAGCAGCGCCCCCGCTAGCGGGGCGGCGACACATGGCCCAACGATCAAAGCGGACAGCGCTCCCATGCCAAATACGCCAGTCAGATGCCCGCCTTTCAAGTGCCCCGCCTCCTCGGAAAGCTTGCTTTGAAGGAAGCCTGGCAATTGCAATTCATAGAAGCCGAACATGGAAAAGGCCAGCGTTATAAAGATCAGTGCAAATGCCCCAAGCACCCAGGCATTTTGCAATACCGCGGACAGCATCGCGCCGGAAAGTCCCGCCGCCACCCCTGCTGCAGCGTAAGTGATCGCCATGCCGCTGACATAGGCTAGCGATAGGGTGAATCCATGTAGCTTGGTAATGCGTTCCCCCCGATTGGCAATGATGCCCGACAGGATAGGAAACATGGGAAACACGCACGGTGTGAATGAAAGGAGCAGGCCGATGCCAAAGAAACCGGTCAAAATCATCCAGAAACTACCGCTCTCGAACATTCGATCTATTTTGCTGGATTCCGTCTCGATGGCGGGGCCAGGCGACTGGAATAGTTCGGCAGCGGCATCCGGCTTTGCTGCTGAAAAAGCAGTTGCCGCCGCCGCGTTATTGCTTACCGCATTGGCAACGGCTCCCGCGGCCGCTTTCGCTACCGGCAGCGTCAGTTCGATCACTTTATTGATCGGCGCGTAGCAAACGCCTATCGGCTCATTGCAGCCCTGATAGGTCGCAACGAGGGTCAACTTGTTCGTTGGCGATGCTGCCCGTTTCAAGGAAATCACCGCTTCAAACGGTTTATGAAAAACCTCGACCTGACCAAAAGTCAAATCGCTTTTTACCGCCCCTGCGGGTAACGAGATTTTCTCGATTAATGTTTCGGTATTTTGGGGCTTGAACGCAACCTTGTCCCGATAAAGATAATAGTCTTTCGCCGGCTCGAATTGAGCTACCAACGTATTCTCATCGCGCACTCTGACCGTCAGCTTGAAGGCCTGGTCCGGCGGCAGCAATTCCTGTTCGTTCTGATTAAAGCTTGCGCCAAGCTGCTGTAACTCAGAAAAGAAACCGGAAGATTTCCTCTCCTCCGCGAAGATATTTACGCTGGAAAAACAGAGAAATAGCAGAAAGTATCGGATCAGGTGCATGGGTAACCTGGCTTTATTCATTTTTTGTCTGAGGGCAACGTTTCATCGGCAATCCACTTCAAATAAGCCGGCCAGCCGTTGCTTATTGGGACAGCAATGATCTCCGGTAGTTCGTAGGGGTGAATCGACGTTATCAGCTGTTCCAAGCGGGAGTAATGCTTTGCCAGGGTTTTAATGAATACTGGCACCTCGCTGACGGTTTCGTTTTTTCCCTGCCAATGGTAGACAGAGACACAGTCAGCCAGCACATTAACGCAGGCCGCCAACCGCTCATCGATCAGCTTGTTGGCAAGGGCCATGGCCGTGGCTCTGTCGGGCAAGTTGGTAATAACGAGTATGGGGTCCATCGAAGTGGATCACATTATTTAGAATCCGCAGGCGAAATTTTACCCATTTTCCACAGTAATTGCTGCGCCCTTCGCCATACATTCGATCACGGTCGGGTAACGCAGATTTACGTGCAACTCACGCTTTATGCGGGAGTTGGCGAGCCGTCGCGACTCCTGCATGAACGACAACATGCCGGGCGATATACGCCCCTCGGCATCGGCGCGCGCGATACGGACCGGCCGTGGCAGGTTAAATCGGTCCGCAATCAAATCAAAATATTCACCCATTTTCAGGCTCGAGTCGTCACAGGCATGATAGATCCTGCCGGGTCGCGCGTGGCGCAAGGCGGCAAAAACAATGCCCGCAAGATCGTCAGCATGGATGTGGTTGGTATAGCTGTCCTCTTCCGGCAGCAGCGCCGGGGTACATTGGCGCAGGCGGGCAAGCGGCAAACGGTCGGACGCGTAAATTCCTGGTACACGCAGAATTGAAACGCTCACGCGATTGCGCAACCCCCACCTGCGCACCTGTTTCTCTGCATCGACGCGGCGCCATGCGCGGCCGGTTTGGGGATTGAGCACGCGGGTTTCATCCACCAAAGCACCATTACAATCTCCGTAGACTCCACTGGTACTGATGTAGATAAGCCGTTGTGGTAACATTGCTCCCTTCATCTTTGGCCGCTTTGTTAACGCGGCCAGGAGATTCATGGTGCGCGTATCGCGCTTGCCATGATCGGGTGGCGGCGCCAGATGCAGCACTGCATTGGCCACTCCTGCGAGCTTCCCGAGACTGCCAGGTACGTCGAGATCTCCGAATACGGGAGTAATGCCGCGCAAACGCAACAGAGTCCGGTTCTCCGGGCTTCGATACAAGCCCAGCAGCCGGTAGTGCGCCTGCAACAGAGGCGCCGCCCGTAAGGCTACGTCGCCGCAACCAATAATTAAAAGCGTTCGTTTCATGGTATTTATTTCATTTGCCGCCAGTTATTTCTTAATTTTGTTAATTCGTTCATAACCGGATGTCACATCAAATCACCATTAAGCCCAGCGGGCACGTCTTTTCCGCCGAACCCGGCGAAACTGTATTGCAAGCCGCGTTACGTGAAGGTTTTCCGCTTCCCTATGGTTGCCGTAATGGCGCTTGTGGTACTTGCAAGGGCAAAATCATACAGGGAACGGTCGATTTCGGCAGCCATAATGAAGAGACGCTGACGGAAATGGAAAAGAAAGCGGGCATGGCGTTGTTTTGCTGCGCTTTACCCCTATCGGAACTAGTCATTGAATGTCGTGAAATCGGGGAAATCAAGGATATTCATGTTAAAACTTTGCCATGCCGCGTCCATAAGCTGGAACGGGTCGCACCCAACGTAATGGTTATTTCCCTGAAGCTTCCCGCCAACGAACGATTGCAGTTTCTGGCTGGGCAATATATCGATGTTTTCATGAAAAATGGCAAGCGTCGAAGTTTCTCGCTGGCTAACGCGCCGCATGACGATGAATTGTTGCAACTGCATGTGCGCCACTATCTTGGCGGCACATTTGCCGAGCATGTGTTCACACGCATGAAGGAGAGGGATATTCTGCGCTTTGAGGGACCGCTCGGCACGTTTTTCCTGCGCGAAGACTCAGACAAACCGATTATATTCGTAGCCAGCGGCACTGGCTTTGCGCCGGTTAAAAGCATACTCGAGCATGCCTTTCACGTACGGGATCTGCGTGGCGGTGAACGGCAAATGGTGCTCTATTGGGGCAACCGCACTAAAACCGATCTATATCTTGCGGATCTGGTGGGAAGCTGGCAACAGAAGTACGATAATTTTACCTTTATCCCAGTGCTATCCGAGGCGTTGCCGGCGGATAATTGGAGCGGAAGGACCGGCCTGGTGCACCAAGCCGTGCTGGAAGACTTCAATGATCTCGCCGGATATCAGGTTTATGCCTGCGGCACGCCAGCGATGGTCGAAGCTGCGCATAGGGATTTCACTACATTGCGACGCCTGCCTGAAGATGAATTTTTCTCCGACGCGTTTACTGTTTCTCCCAGCGAGCCAAAATCGTAGACTCTTAACCTCCATCTCGGATGCAAGATGAGAACAGCCTGGGCCTTAAACTGGCAGAATTTGCCCTCACCACCCGCTGCCTCAATGCTTCAACCGGCTTCCAGCCGCTTTAATGCAAGTTCCAGTCCTTTGCTGTAGTGAGTCTTTGCCAGCTCGTGTCTGCCAATTTTCTCGTTTAACTGCGCCAACAAGAGATGGGAGGGATGGCCGGGTTCCAGCGACAAACTGGCTTCCAGATAGTTTTGTGCCTTGCCCCACAACTCCCCATGGATGCAGAGTTTGCCGAGGGCCAGCAGCAGGGAAGCATCGTTAGGGTGAAACTTGAGCCATGCTTCGGCACGTTCAATTTGCCTGACTGCATCATTCCCAAGACATTCCGCATACAGTTCCACCAATTCGGAATCCCATTGTCCGTCCAGGCTTTGCTCAATGATCTGATGTGCTGTTACACCGTCACCTACCGCCATGCAAGCACGGGCGGCGGCGGCAGCCAATTTGCTGTCTTTTTTGTCCGCCGAAGATATCGTTTGCCAATACCCCTTGAACGTCTGTGGAGTGGATATCTTGCTTTTGAGATTTTCCACATGAGCATTGCATCGTAATTGCCTTACCAGAGCCTTATCGAAGGCGTTACGTTGCTCCAGTTGTCCGAGCAGATCAAGTACCGCGTCCCAGTTTTCCAACTGATACTGCGCTTTCAATTCCAGCCGCAGTACGGCGGTATGCTGACGTGCTTCCGTGGCGCCAAGGGATTGCAATACCTTCAGCGCTTCTTCCGGCCGGCGTTCATCGAGCAACAGCTCGGCTTGTGTTACAAGACGTAGCGCTATTTCTTTCGGCGCGTCATTTTCCGCGATGGCAATAAACGCATCGCGTTGAGAATACTTTCTCAGTTCGTGCGCCGAGCGGGCAGCGATGACGGCATTAATCGCGCTGACCGCGGAAGACTCTCTCAATTTCAGGGCGGCAGCGGAAGCTTTCTCGGCCTTGGCGTAACGACCTTCGAAGAATGCCTTAAGTCCGTCCAGCATCATCCTTCGCGCCCTTTGGCGGCGGCGGCGCAGGCGGAATTCGCTTACTTCCGTTGGCAATCGCAGGGTGATGACCGCGAGCCGCACCACAAAGTAGGCGATAAAAAATGCCACTACCAGCAGCACCGCCAGCAAGTTAAGTGATAGCTCGACGCGATAAGGATGCGCCACCACCAGCACATAACCGTTGTTGTATCTCGCCGCAAGCGTCACCGCCACTGCAACCGCAAACAGCGCCAACAGCCAGAACGCTCCTTTCATGTTAAACCCGGCAGATGGGACGTACTCATCATGAAGATGAAACTTGATTGAGGTAGAGAATCATTGCAAGTCATCGTGCGACCCTGAAAATAAGCGTCGACCCGCCGGACGCGAGTGTCATCGATTTCCCCGGTCGTGGGCCAGACGGTAATTGCGTACCGCGTCGAGACTGGCGGAAATACGAGGCAATTCAACGCCAATTTCGCTGTCTTGCAACTGATGCAATGCTTCAAGCATATTAGCGACAGACTCTGATCCGGTGTCATAATACCGGTTGATCCAATCCATGGATGCATTGATATCAGCCTTGAAGCTGGGTCCGTCGCGGGCATGTAGCGCATGCCGGGCCGATAGCAGGCGCAACTTTAAGTTCTCACGCAGAAAATACGCCTGTGAGGGTGATAACAGGGCGACATCCGGCTTGTCCATGTTCTGGATACGTACCAACCGCTTCACATCCTCCCAAGCCTCTCGTGCGAATTTGAGCCATACATTTTCTGTCGCTGAAATTTGACTCGGAGAAGGGCGGGTTTCCGGAGGACGGAATTCCATCGCCAACGGTAACCTATCGACAGCGGCTGCGAGACTATCCAGGCGCATGCTGATTCCCACCGTATCGACATATGGCGCAGCTTTCAGGATGTCCATATCCTTTGCCAGGATTTTACGTAATGGCGACAATTGCGGGCGATCGATACGCTGTAATCGCGCATCGGCCTCTTGCATCGCTATCAGGGCAGCCTTGACATTACTTGCCAGCTGTAGCTGTTGATTGGCAATAAGCAGCAGTTGCTCCACTTCTTCCAATGTTGCTTCATCCCTGTTTCGCGTAAGCTCCTGGTAGAGCGCCTCCAACGCCAATTGCTGGCTCTGGGATTCAGCCAGCTTGGCTTCGAGCAGGCTGAGTTTTGTTTCTGTCCGGCGACCTGCCTCGGTAGCCTCGGTTGAAAGGTTGCGTGATTCTTTACCCGCTGCATCCGCCTCGGCCAGCCGTTTAGCCAATTCATGTTGCAAGCCTGCAATCTGATTACGGGTGTCGTACCACTGCCACGCTATAATGAGTGAAAAGATGAGGGTAGAAATTATGACAAAAATTAAAACAGGACTGATGCGCTGATGCAATTTCGGGCGCGGCTCGGGGCGTAATCCTCCCGGTTGATCGGTATCGACATGTTGAATGTCCGCACTCATGGTTTCCCTGAAACGCAGTCCTCGCTGGTCTCCGGCTGGAAATAACTGAACAGGCCTTGCAGCAAGCCTTCATCCCCAGCAGGGGTAAGAATCACGTGAGTAAGTCCGAGTTCCGTTGCGGTTTGCGCGATGCGCGCATGGGAGACGAACAACGGAGTTGTCTTGAGCCATGCTTGCCCCGACTTGCCAACCATATCGAATAAATTGCGCAGCCCTTCACTGCTGGTTATGGTAATTGCGCTCATCTCGTTGTTTGCCCAGGCTCTCAGTAGCGGCGCCGTATCGGTATTCGGTTTGACACGACGGTAACACTCCGCATATTCGAGCACGGCACCCCGTTTCAGCAACTCATCTCCCAGCAATTCACGCCCGCTGTCGCCACGAAAAACCACCACGCGCTTGCCCCCGACCTGCTGCAAGTCGTCCATGTCCAGCAATGCCTCGCTGTCGAATCGCAGAGCTGGCGCAATCACCTCGTCGACGCCTAAATTCCTCAGCTCCCTGGCGGTACCCTGGCCAACGGCTGCGACTTTCAGCTTCCGCGGCCATGGTCGTTTTGTACGTATCAGGCTCATGGCCTTGTTCACCGCGTTGGGACTGATAAAAATTGCCAGATCGAATTCATCGAGCCTCGCCACGATAGTCAGCAACGAGCCCTGATCCTTTGTGTCCAGGATTTCCAATACCGGAAACAAAAATGGAATTCCGCCCGCTGCACGAACTTTGCCAGCAAGGCTGCCCGCCTGGTGCGCCGGCCGCGTAATCAGTATATGGGTCCCGGCCAGAGGTTTCGTCACGGATGACTTATGGATGCGGCCGGCATTGATTCCAGCGCTGCCAGAATTGCCCCCGCGCCCTGCATTCTTAAATTTCGTGCCAACTGTGCGCCCATAACCGTTCCCGTTCCGGGCTCGCCACTCAGTTCATCACTTATCATGCGCGTTCCATCGGGGCTGGCGACAAACCCGCGCAGTCGCAGCACCTCTCCGGTAATTTCCGCGAAACCACCCAGAGGTACCTGACAGCTTCCACCCAGCGCTCGACTCATGGCGCGTTCAGCCTCCACACACTGAGCGGTTTCACGATGATGCAATGGTTGCATAAGTTTTACCAAATCTGACCGGTCGGCTCGGCATTCGATTCCCAACGCTCCCTGTCCCACCGCCGGCAAACTCAGCTCCGGACTCAGCAGTGCGGTAATACGATCCGCCAGTCCCAGCCGCTTTAATCCCGCAGCTGCCAGAATAATCGCCGCAAACTGTCCTTCATCCAGCTTGCGCAAACGGGTCTGCACGTTGCCACGCAGCGGCTGCACCTGTAAATGCGGAAAGCGGGCACGCAACTGGCTTTCGCGCCGCAAGCTGGAGGTCCCCACCACGCTGCCGGCAGGAAGCGCCTTGAGCTCGGCATATTGATTGGAAACAAAAGCGTCGCGGGGATCTTCACGTTCGACTATGGCCGCCAGTGCGAACCCCTCCGGCATATTCATCGGCACGTCCTTCATCGAATGCACCGCGATATCCGCGCTTCCATCCTCCAGCGCCTGCTCCAGCTCCTTAACAAACAGTCCCTTGCCGCCAATTTTGGAGAGCGACGTGTCGAGGATCTGATCGCCGCGCGTCGTCATACCAAATATGCTGAGTTCGGTTTGCGGGTATAATTCCGACAGCCGTTCCCGAATGAAGTTTGCCTGCCACAAGGCAAGCGCGCTTTCCCGTGTAGCAATAACAATTTTTGCGGGCATGGATGAATTAAGCATTATTATTACAATGACAATGAGAAAATTACGGAATTACCGTTGATGTTTATTTTAGCATGCCAGGCGCCCAACTGGATTGAAGTGCACGAGGCATCGGATCGCCGGTGCATTGCAAAAAAGGTTGCGTTATGAGCTCCCTCGCTTCCCGGAATGAAAGTTTCGACAAAAATAATACTGACCATAAAGACAGACCGGTGAAGGATGATCCTTTACGGGAGGACATCCGCCTGCTGGGGCGCCTGCTGGGCGATACTTTGCGCGAGCAGGAAGGGGACTCCACTTTCGAGCTGGTTGAAAACATTCGTCAAACCGCAATTCGCTTTCGGCGCGAGCAGGATCCAAAGGCGCGCCACGAACTTGATATGATCCTCAATCAATTGAGCAACAAGGCAACTGTTGCGGTGGTGCGCGCATTCAGCCATTTTTCGCAACTTTCCAACATTGCCGAGGATATGCATCACAATCGCCGTCGCCGCACCCATCTCCGGGCAGGGTCGTCACCCCAAGCGGGTAGCGTGGCGCTGGCGCTGGATCGGGTTCTGTCCAGCGGAACCGATGGCGCAGCATTAACCAGATTTTTCGCTAAAGCGGTCGTTTCACCGGTATTGACCGCTCATCCAACCGAAGTGCAGCGCAGAAGCATTCTCGATTGCCAGTTGACCATTGCACACCTGTTGAATGAGCGTGATCGCATGCAGCTGACGCCCGAGGAGTTACGCAACAACGAGGAGGGATTGCGCTGTGCCATCCAGATACTGTGGCAGACGCGCATGCTGCGTCCCGAGCGCCTGTCTGTTTATGACGAGATCAAAAACGGCCTGGCGTATTACCGTTATACTTTTCTTACCGAGGTGCCCCGCCTTTATGCGGAAATTGAAGATTTTCTTGAACGCCGCATGGGAGCGCGCGCACCGCTTATTCCCCCATTTCTACGCATTGGCAGCTGGATAGGTAGCGACCGCGACGGCAATCCCTTCGTTACCCATGAGGTAATGCTGCACGCGGCCGAGCGCCAATCGGCGCTGGCGCTGGATTATTACATGGGTGAAGTACACCAGATAGGCCGCAGGCTAAGTTTGACGGAGCGCCTGGTAGAAGTGGATGACGAATTGGCGGAATTGGCCGAGGCTTCCCCCGATCGCGCCCCCAGTCGTGCGGATGAGCCTTACCGGCGTGCACTGATTGGTATTTATGCGCGCCTTGCCGCTACCAGCCAGGGGCTCGGTCACGTGATCAGACAACGGCGTCCGGTCGGCCTTGCCGCGCCTTATGCGGAAAGCATGGAATTTGTGCATGATCTCGATATCGTCATCCGCTCGCTTAAGCATCACAAATCGGATTTACTGGCACGCGGGGAGCTACGCCACTTGCGACGCGCGGGGGAAGTATTCGGCTTTCATCTCGCCCCGCTGGATATGCGCCAGCACAGCAATGTCCATGAACGGGTCGTCACGGAATTGTTCGAGTATGGCGCACATCGAAAGGGGTATGCCGCACTGACCGAAGTGGAGCGCTTGGAGTGGCTGCTGACCGAGATTAGCAGCCCGCGTCCCCTGCGCTCGCCTTATCTGGATTATTCCGAGCTCGTCCAGAGCGAACTGTGCATTTTACAGGCAGCGGCGGAAATTCAGCGGCGCTTTGGGCGTGCTGCGCTGCCAAATTACATCATTTCCAAAACCGATGGCGTTTCCGACATGCTGGAGGTTGCACTGTTGCTGAAGGAAGTCGGGCTGTTGCAAGCGGGAGAAATGCCGCGTCTGCACGTCAACATCATCCCATTGTTCGAGACCATCGCAGACTTGCGCGGCTGCGGTCCCGTTATGGATGCGCTGTTCTCGCTGCCATATTATCGCAAGCTGCTGGATTCACGCGGCAATGTTCAGGAAGTAATGCTGGGTTATTCGGATAGCAACAAGGACGGCGGCTTTCTTGCCGCCAACTGGGAACTCTACAAGGCGGAAACCGAACTGACGAAAATATTCGCCAAGCATAAAGTCGACTTGCGCCTGTTTCATGGACGCGGCGGAACGGTTGGACGAGGTGGCGGTCCGAGCTACCAGGCGATACTGGCTCAGCCTCCCGCTAGTGTTAACGGTCAGATACGTATTACCGAGCAGGGCGAAGTCATCGGCAGTAAATACGCCGACCCGGAGATTGGGCGGCGTAATCTGGAAACGCTGGTCGCCGCCACGGTCGAGGCGACGTTGTTGAGCCGCGATCCCCTGGGTGAACGCGCCGTCGACTATTATCAAGTTATGGAAGTGCTGGCACGCGATGCGCTCGCATCCTATCGCAATCTCGTATACGAAACCCCGGGGTTTAAACGCTATTTTCAGGAGTCCACCCCGATAAGGGAAATTGCCGGACTTAATATTGGCAGCCGGCCGCCGTCGCGCCAGCAATCCGACCTGATAGAGGATTTACGCGCCATTCCCTGGGTATTCAGCTGGGGGGTTAATCGCGCCATGATTCCAGGCTGGTACGGTTTCGGCACCGCGGTAGAAGCGTTTGTCGAGCGCGAAGGCCAAGGCGAAAAGGGATTGGGATTTCTGCAGGAAATGCACCGCACTTGGCCATTCATGCAAACGCTGCTGTCCAATATGGACATGGTGCTGGCAAAAACCGATATGGGTATCGCGTCGCGCTACGCTGAACTCGTTAGCGATGTTGATTTACGTGAGAAAATTTTCGGGCGCATCCAGGCGGAATGGGATTGCAGCGTAAAATGGTTATTCGCGGTGACAGGCCGCACGGAATTGCTGCAGGACAATCCTACGCTTGCTCGCAGCATTCGTAACCGCACCCCTTATATCGATCCGCTCAATCATTTGCAAGTCGAGCTGCTGCGCCGCTATCGCTCCGGCGATGCCGCCGACGCGGTAAAGCGCGCGATACAGCTCACCATTAATGGCGTAGCGGCGGGACTGAGAAACAGCGGATGAACATTTCGTGGTTCACCGGCTTTTGGCATGGTTGACGGGAACAACAACAATAATATTCCCGGGATGATCCGGCCGCGGCACTTTCGGTACGATTGTGGTTAAAAAACTGTATATTAAAACTTTCGGCTGCCAGATGAACGAGTATGACTCGGATAAAATGGCGGATGTGCTTCATGCCGCGCACGGCATGGAGAAAACCGATAATCCCGCCGAGGCGGACGTCATTCTGTTCAACACCTGCTCCGTACGAGAGAAGGCTCAGGAAAAAGTATTTCACGATCTGGGTCGCGTCAGACACTTGAAAAAGTCCAACCCCAATCTGCTGATTGGCGTGGGCGGGTGTGTTGCCAGCCAGGAAGGCGTGGAAATTGTGAAGCGGGCACCCTACGTGGATCTGGTATTTGGTCCGCAGACGCTGCACCGGTTACCGCAGCTGATTTCAGCACGTCGGGGTACCGGTCGATCGCAGGTGGATATCTCCTTTCCTGAAATCGAGAAATTCGACCACCTGCCGCTCGCACGCACCGAAGGTGTGACTGCATTCGTTTCCATCATGGAAGGGTGCAGCAAATATTGCAGTTTTTGCGTCGTGCCCTATACACGCGGCGAGGAAATCTCGCGTCCGTTGAGCGACGTGTTGGTGGAAGTCGCAGAACTGGCGAGCCAGGGAATCAAGGAAGTGACGTTGCTGGGGCAGAACGTCAATGCTTATCGCGGCGCGATGGAGCATGGAGAAGAAGGTGAAATCGCGGATTTGGCGCTGCTGCTCGAATATATCAGTGAAATTCCCGGCATCGAGCGCATCCGCTACACGACCTCTCATCCCCGGGAGGTCACCGCACGGCTGATCGAAGCTTACATAAAATTGCCGAAGCTGGTAAGTCATTTGCATTTGCCGGTTCAGTCGGGCTCGGACCGGATATTGGTAGCCATGAAGCGGGGTTATACCTCGCTGGAATACAAATCCATTATCCGCAGGCTGCGAGCCGCTCGCCCCGATATTTCACTGACGTCCGATTTCATCATCGGTTTCCCCGGTGAAACCGAAACCGATTTCGAGGCTACTATGAAACTGATTGAGGTGGTACATTTCGATGATTCCTTCAGCTTCATTTATAGCCCACGCCCTGGTACGCCCGCCGCGGGACTGCTCGACGATACTCCCCATAAAATCAAGCTGGAGCGGTTGCAGCGCTTGCAGGAGAAAATCAATCAGCAGGCGCAGGCGATCAGTCAATGCATGATCGGGTCGATGCAGCGTATCCTGGTGGAGGGCGTATCCAAAAGAAATGCCGGCGAACTTTGCGGGCGTACCGACAACAATCGCATGGTGAATTTCGTCGGTAATCCAGCACAAATCGGCTATTTCATTGACGTTAAAATCACCGCCGCGCTGTCACATTCATTGCGCGGTGAAATCGTGGCTGACGAACGCCGGGCAATTTCCGGATCAGTTCCACGCAATATGCCTTGCTGACAAGTCCGGGGGCAAATTCCAAGGCTCCCCGTCTTCATTTCTTGCAAAGTGTCCCTGTCGCTGCGAGAATTAAGCCCTTACAGCTGCTTGCCGCGCCTTTGTGCGCGGTTTTGGATACATGGCGTGACACAATGAGGTGGAATTGTTTTCTGTCAAAGGCGTTGCGAAAAACACAGCCATGCAACGCAAACCGTGCAATCCGTCCTGCCGAGAACTTGCCATAGGTAAAGAGCAAGTATCGGAAGAACTATTTGTAAATCAGATCGTTAAAGGAAAATGAGCAATCCACTGCCGGATTTAGGTTGAAACCACAGCCTGTCGAGATTTCATTTTCTCCAGTCGATAATCAGCGTCTTGCCAATCTATGCGGGGCACTGGACGAGAACCTCAAGCAGATCGAAACCGTGCTTGATGTCACCATCGCACGGCGAGGAGAACATTTCAGCTTACGCGGTAAGTCGGCCCAAACCTTACTGGCTGCAGAAGCACTGCGAAATTTTTATAGCCAGGCACAACATCATCTGAGTATCGAGCAGATTCAACTGGGCTTGATCGAGGTGATGAACCCCTCGCATGCGAGAAAACATGCTGCTGACGGTCCTTCGGAAACGACAGCGCCAGTGCTAATTACCCGGCGCGGCGATTTACGTGGCCGCACACCTCGTCAAGCACAGTATCTGCAACAAATCCAGAAACACGACATCACGTTTTCCATCGGCCCGGCAGGAACCGGGAAAACATATCTTGCTGTGGCAAGCGCGGTAGATGCGCTTGAACGCGACATGGTAGCCCGCATCGTGCTGGTGCGACCGGCAGTGGAAGCCGGCGAGCGTCTTGGTTTTCTACCCGGTGATATCGTCCAGAAGGTGGATCCTTATTTGCGCCCATTGTACGACGCACTATATGACCTGATGGGGTTTGATAAAACCAGCAAGCAGTTTGAACGCAGCGCAATTGAAATTGCGCCGTTGGCTTTCATGCGCGGCCGAACGCTGAACCAATCTTTTATCATCCTTGACGAAGCGCAAAATACGACACCCGAACAAATGAAAATGTTCCTGACTCGAATCGGCTTCGGCTCCAAGGCGGTGGTAACAGGTGATGTGACGCAAATTGATCTGGCCAAGCACCAGAAAAGTGGCCTGGTAGAGGCTCAACAGATTCTGGGAAAAGTACGCGGCATTGCTTTCACGCATTTTGGCGCTGAAGATGTCGTGCGGCATCCGCTGGTACAAAGAATTGTCAACGCTTACCAAAAGTATGAAAAAAAGGGATAGCGTTTCCGGGTTTTCCGAAAGAGCTATCCGTAAGGAAGCGAAATTGAAATTGGCAACACAATATGCGGGTCATGCCGGGAATACCCCCACTCGGCCTCAATTTCGCAAATGGGTCGAAGCAGCGCTGATGCAGGACGCGGAGATTGGGTTGCGTATTGTGGATGAAGCCGAAGGCCGCCGCCTCAACCGTGATTTTCGCGGAAGAGATTACGCCACCAACGTGCTGACTTTCGTTTACAGCAGTGCTCGGCCTCTGTCTGGCGATATCGTGCTGTGCGCACCGGTGGTGGAAGAGGAAGCGAGACAGCAGCATAAGAATCTGGCAGCGCACTATGCACATCTCACCGTGCATGGCGCCTTGCACCTTCAGGGTTACGATCACGAAGATGACGCCGCCGCAGCGGCTATGGAACAACTGGAGACCGAAATCGTGATGAAACTGGGGCACGATGATCCTTACAAGGAATACCGGCCGGGTATCGAAGAATCCTGATTCCGGCCCGAGTGGCTCGCTATCATGGCGCCCCCGGCTAACTGACTTCTTACCTACGAACTGGCACATCAATATGGATGATCCTCCCAAACCTAGCTGGCTCGAACGCGTCGGTGCCTTGGTCCTGCGCGAGCCGGGAGACCGTGAGCAGCTGATTGCACTGCTGCATTCCGCGTTTGAGCGCAATTTGTTCGATTCCGATGCGCTGAGCATGATCGAAGGAGTAATCCAGGTATCCGAAATGCAGGCCCGCGATATCATGGTCCCCCGTTCGCAGATGGATGTGATCGACATCGGTGAACCGCCGGACAAGTTCATCCCGATGATTATCGAAACTGCACACTCGCGCTTTCCAGTCACCGAAAACGATAAAAATAACGTGATCGGCATCCTGCTGGCAAAAGATTTACTGCGCTACTACGCCGGAGAGGAGGAGTTCAACGTGCGCGAGATGCTGCGACCGGTGGTATTTATTCCCGAATCGAAGCGGCTCAACGTATTACTTAAGGATTTTCGCAGCAACCGTAATCATATCGCTATTGTGGTGGATGAATACGGCGGCGTGGCGGGACTGGTGACCATTGAAGACGTGCTGGAACAAATCGTCGGTGAAATCGAGGATGAGCACGACTTCGACGAGATAGAAGACAACATCATGCAGGATCCGAATGGCCATTACCGCGTCAAGGCGGTCACCGAGATTGAGGATTTTAATGCGAGGCTTGGAGCGGAGTTAAGTAACGAGGATTACGATACCATCGGTGGTCTGGTGCTTAACAAATTCGGACGGCTACCCAAGCGTGGCGAGTCGGTCGTCGTCGGCAACTTCAAATTCACGGTGCTGCGCGCCGACAGTCGCAGGTTGTATACGCTGCTGGTTGAAACAAGCAGGGGTGGCGTTTGAGCAGGAGTACATCCTGGACACGGTGGAAAATGCTTACCGCCATGAGCATCCTCTACATGCTGGAAGCGCATCGCGTGGTCTCCGAGAAATCAATTGGACTGGTGAGGCAGCCCCGGCTGTGAACGAGGTGTATTTCCACCAATACCGGGATCAGGAAGCGTTGTCCGATCCGCCAGTAGTAGAAGTGCTGATTGAGGTTCCGCGAGGCAGCTTTCTTAAACGCGGATCTACCGGTGAAGTCGATTTCGTCTCACCTCTGCCCTGTCCATTCAACTACGGCTCGGTACCGGACTATCTTGGCCTTGAAGGTGATCTGCTGGATGCTCTGGTACTCGGCCCGCGCTTGCCGTTCGGCACGCGGATAAGAGTCAAGGCGTGGGGAGCCGTAACGCTGACAGACCGCGGCATGAGCGATGACAAGCTTGTCTGCAGCGATCATTCCCCGAGCCCGTTGGAACGGCAAAAGGTACTGCAATTCTTCCATTTCTACGCGAAGTGCAAAGGGATGCTGAATATCTGGCGATGCCGTCCCGGACGCAACGCGTGCGAGGGCTGGTGTGAAGCAATTCAGGCGCTCGCTCGTGCACGGCGGCGAGATGCCAGCTGGCAGGGCCCCCCGCTTGGCTTCTGATAGACGTTGTCCCCTCACGGTCGACTCGGCAGGTTATCCTGCGGAATCCGGAGGGCGAATTTTTTGCCAACGCTTATCAGGCATGTCAGAATTGCGCCCCTGTTAATTATGTTGCCGTAGCATTCTCTGTCATGCCACTTCTCACGCTCGAAAAAATCTGTCTCGCCTTTGGACATCATACGCTGCTCGATAAGGTGGATTTGCAGCTTGATTCCGGCGAACGCATCGGCCTGATCGGCAGGAATGGCGGCGGCAAATCAAGCCTTCTGCGCATTCTGGCGGGCGAAATCAAACCGGACGATGGCAAGGTCTGGCGCGCGCCGGCGCTAAGACTGGCTTATGTGCCGCAGGAACCGGAACTGGATGCGGCTCTCACGGTATTTCAGGAAGTATCGAAAGGATTGGGCGCAGTCAGTCAAGTGCTGCTCGATTATCACGAGGTTTCTCACGCTTTGAGCGATAGCGCCGGAGACACCGAAGCACTCCTTTCCCGCTTGCAGGATCTGCAAGGCGAGCTGGAAGCCCAGGATGGTTGGCGCATCCAGGGAAGGGTGGAAACCGCCATTGATAAACTTAGTCTTCCCATAGATGCCTTGATCGGACAGCTTTCCGGCGGGCTAAAAAAGCGGGTTGCACTGGCCCGCGCGCTAGTGGTTTCTCCCGATGTGCTGCTGCTGGATGAACCGACCAACCATCTCGATTTTTTCTCTATCGAATGGCTGGAGGGATTACTACGAGACTTCTCTGGCAGCGTGCTATTCGTCACGCATGACCGCCGCTTCCTGAACAATATAGCAACACGCATTATCGAACTCGATCGCGGTCATTTAACGGCCTTCCCGGGCAATTTTGCTGAGTACCAGCAAAAGAAAATGGAGTTGCTGGAAGTGGAGGCAGTCCATAATCAAAAGTTCGATAAGGTGCTGGCGCAAGAGGAGGTCTGGATACGCAAAGGAATACAAGCACGCCGTACCCGCAATGAGGGCAGGGTACGACAACTGGAGGCACTACGGCTGGAGCGGGCGGAGCGCCGCGACCGCGTCGGGAAGGTTAGCCTTAACGTGGACGAGGGAGTGAGATCCGGACGCTTGGTGGCTGAGCTGGAGCATGTCGTTAAAAAATACGGCGATAAAACCGTCATCAAAGATTTTTCGTGCCGCATCATGCGCGGCGACCGGGTGGGATTGCTGGGGCCCAATGGTGCCGGGAAATCAACGTTGCTGAAACTGATATTGGGCGAATTGCAGCCCGACAGCGGCAATGTGCGGCATGGGACCAAGCTCGCCGTCGCCTATTTTGACCAGATGCGGGAACAACTGGATGAGGAAGCAACGCTGATGGAGACTATCAGCCAGGGTTCCGACTTTATCGAGATCGGCGGGGCGAGGAAACATGTCATCAGCTACCTGGAAGATTTCTTGTTTGCGCCCGAGCGGACACGCTCTCCGGTCAAGTCTCTCTCGGGCGGAGAGCGCAACCGGCTGTTGCTGGCACGTTTGCTCACCCGCCCCGCTAATGTATTGGTTCTGGATGAGCCGACCAACGATCTGGATATTGAAACCCTGGAACTGCTTGAAGTACTGCTGCAAAACTATTCCGGCACACTATTTCTGGTCAGCCACGATCGGGCGTTTCTCGATAATGTAGTCACCCAGGTTATCGCATTCGAAGGCGACGGCGTACTGCGTGAGTACGTTGGAGGTTACGAGGATTGGGTGCGGGCAAAAAGTTTCTTAAAAGCAGAGGAAAAACCGCGGGTGGCCAGGCAGCAGTCCCCGGTCCCGGCGGAGAAATTACGGGAACCGGCGGCTCGCGTCAAACTGGGTTACAATGAAGCGCGCGAACTCGACGAGCTGCCATCAAAAATCGAAATTCTGGAGCGTGAACAGGTGGACATTACCCACCGGTTATGCTCTCCGGCTATTTACCATGATTGCCCGGATGAAGCCAGATCACTGCAAGAACGTCTTGCCATCATTGAAACCGAACTCATGAACCATCTCGCCCGATGGGAGGAATTAGAAGCTAAATGCTCGGCGCGAGGACAGAAAATATAACGATAAGTTCCCATATGTCCTGCTACTTTATTCGTTGACCGGGAATGGCACATCGTTTAGAGTCGCTCTTTTTGAAAAGAGGGCTCACAATGAAACAACCAATAATTACTTTACTTTCGTGGGGTTTGCTACTGGCATTAGCCGGCACGGCCCAGGCGGCCGGCGATCCGGTTGCAGGGAAGCAGAAAAATGCCATGTGCATCGGTTGTCATGGAATAGAAGGATACCGGACATCTTATCCCTCAGTGTATAACGTGCCAAGGCTGGGCGGCCAGCACGCCGAGTACATTGTCAAGGCGCTTCAGGCATATAAGACCGATGCCCGCAACCATCCCAGCATGAAAGGTATCTCAGCCACGCTTTCCGATCAGGATATGGAAGACCTGGCTGCCTATTACGCCGGTTCCGGCGGTAAATAATTTATTCACTACGCAAGGAAGTCCCATGAAAAATTTCGTTATCGCTGCGGTGAGCGGCGCATTGCTGCTGGTTTCCGGCCAGGGAATGGCAGCCAACATTGAAGCTGGAAAGAAAAAAGCGGCCGAGGTGTGTGCCGCATGTCACGGCCCCGATGGTAATAGCCCTGCTCCGGCTTTCCCAAAGATTGCCGGGCAGCATGCAAGTTACTTGGAAAAATCCCTGAATGAATATAAATCAGGCGTCCGGAAGGATCCGATAATGGCCGGCATGGCTGCGGCCCTGAGCAAAGAAGATATCGAAAATTTGTCGGCCTATTTCGCCAGCCAGTCAGGTCTGAAAACCAAATATTGATTAGGCAACGTCCGATTCAGTCCTGCACAGGCGCGACAACAGCTTTGAGGGATGGGAGGCTCATAGGCAGGGGAACTGACAACACGAGTAGTCTACCCCCTCGCTAGGACTAGGAGCCTGGCAAAAGAGACTGCCTCCAAAGTGAAAGCTACCGTCCTCTCGCTCAGTTGAGAAATAGCGGCAAAACCGGCGCTCACCGCGTTACGCTCCCTGGCTCGCCATCTCACGTAAAAGTACCAACTACGATCTATACTATTGCGAGCTTTGGGAGATACCTGCGAGGATGCCGATTTTGCCGTAACACGCCCGGCTGAGGATCTGCCCAGAGCTTCCTTGGCGGATGGGAAAATCTTCCTTGTCTGCTTGTCCAGATTCCGGATAAACCGAATGACAGCTTATAGATCAATTTTCTTGTCGATCCAGGCATTCGAAATAAACCGTAGCGTCCAGCGCTGATTGATGGCGTTGCGCTTGCCAGATCATTTCGGCAAGACATTCCATGATTTGATGCATAACGACGTGCTCGTCGCCGGTTTTCTTCAACAGTCGTTCATACCGCTGGCGAATCCCCGCAGGCTGGTCTATCGAAAGTTGTTCTTTTATGGCGATATGCATGCCCATGTGCAGAAAAGGATTGGTATCGCCCATTTCAGGCAGATAATCCTTGTCATGGTAGCGCTCGGGATCGTCGAGAATACGCTGATACTCCGGATGCAGCAAAATGATCCCAAGCGCCATGTCTTCCATAGCGGAAAGCATTTCCCGCTGGCGGTATTTATGCCAAGTGTCAAAGAAGAATTGACGCGCCTGTTCTCGAGAGGGATTAAACATTCAAGACGTAACCGAAATCGAAGTATTTTTTTTCAAAGTTTTCCTTAAAGGTTTTTTTCCTGGTACTCGCACAAATCATTAATCATGCATATCGCGCATTTCGGTTTCCTCGCCACGCATACATAGCGTCCATGCAAAATTAGCCAGTGGTGAGCGTCGTGGCGGAATTCTTTCGGGACGCAGTTTAGAAGTTTCCGCTCCACTTCCAGCACGGTTTTCCCACGTGCAATTCCGGTACGGTTAGCAACACGAAAAATATGTGTATCCACAGCTATCGTGGGTTCGCCGAATGCGGTATTCAATATCACGTTGGCGGTCTTGCGCCCCACGCCGGGCAATTTTTCCAACTGTTCCCGGGTGTGCGGCACTTTGCTGTCGTGATGCGCAATAAGCAGAGCGCAAGTCGCCAGAATGTTCTTTGCTTTGGTCTTATATAGCCCAATGCTCTTGATGGCATCTCGCAAACCAGCCTCGCCCAGGGCGAGAATTTCTTCCGGCGTATTGGCCCTGGGAAAAAGTTTTCGAGTTGCCAGGTTCACGCCCTTGTCGGTAGCCTGGGCGGAGAGTACCACCGCCACCAGCAATTCGAATGGTGAGCTGTATTCCAGCTCGGTAGTAGGATGAGGGTTAGCCGCCTTGAAGCGGGTAAAAATCTCATGGCGTATGGTTGAATTCATGAAGTAGGAAGAGAATGTTAATGATGGACAAAGGCTCTTATTTTCCTTCGGTTATCTTGGACCGGCCAGCCTTGGCACGTTCCAGCGCAACCTGTATGGCGGCCTTCTTGAGATCACCGTTTGCGGCGGTTCCCGGGGGAATGCTTACGGATGTTCCCGCTCCGGCTTTTTGTGCGAATCTTTCCGTCTGCTCCTGTTTCTCACGCTCAAGCCTGTGCAATCTGAAGCGATAACGCGCACGTGCCCGATCCGCCGTTTTCTTTGCGCCCTGGCGCAGCAAAAAATCATTGGCCGCGACATCGGGTTTAGCGTCGGCACTGCTGATTTTTTCCCCTGGTGGAATCATGCCGATGCAATCCACGGGGCAGGGGGCGACGCACAATTCACAGCCGGTGCATTCAGCAGTGATTACAGTATGCATCTGCTTGGTTGCGCCAATGATGGCATCGACCGGACAGGCCAATACGCAAAGGGTACAGCCGATACAGGCTTGTTCGTCGATGAGCGCCACCGCCTTCGCTTTTGGAGTGCCATGCGCAGGATTTAGCGGTATCTCTTTTACGCCCAGTAACTCGGCTAGTTTTCGGATACCCTGCTCGCCTCCGGGGGGACACTGATTAATGCCGGCACGCCCTTCCGCAATTGCTGTCGCATAAGGTTCGCAGCCGGGGAAGCCACATTGACGGCACTGCGTTTGCGGCAGGATGGCGTCGATTTCTGCTATTAGTGGATTCTCTCTCATCCTGAAGCCGGGGGCGAGAAATACGAGGCATCCGCTGCGCAAATCCCCCGGGCCACCTCGCGTACCAGGCAGGGACCGCGATAAACCAGGCCGCTGTAGATCTGCACCAGGCTTGCCCCAGCGTCGATTTTCTCCTTTGCGTCCGCCGCGCACATGATCCCGCCGACGGCGATAATAGGTATTGTCCCTTGCAGCACGGCGTGCAAATGGCGGACGACTGCCGTGGCGCGCTGTGTGAGCGGAGCGCCGCTCAACCCGCCGGCCTCGCACGCGTGAGGCAGTGTTTCTACTCCGGCCCGCGAAAGGGTAGTATTCGTGGCGATAACTCCATCAATCCGGTGTTTCATCAACAGCGCTGCGATGGATTCGATCTGCGGCGGTTCAAGATCAGGAGCAATTTTTACCGCCAAAGGTACGTATTTATTATGTTCATCGGCGAGTTCCTTTTGTTTTGATTTGAGCACATCCAGTAAATGATCCAGCTCCTCGGTATTTTGCAGTTGACGCAGGTGGGGCGTGTTAGGCGAAGAAATGTTGACAACGACGTAATCGGCGTCGCGATAGACCTTGAGCAGACAAGTCAGATAATCATTGGCGGCTTGTTCCACCGGCGTATCGAAGTTTTTGCCAATGTTGATGCCGAGTATGCCGCGGTAGTTTGCATGCCTGACATTCGCCACCAACTTATCCACGCCGTGATTATTGAAGCCCAGCCGGTTGATAATGGCATTTGCCTGGGGGACACGAAACAGGCGCGGTCGGGGATTCCCCGGCTGGGGACGGGGCGTGACAGTGCCGATTTCGATAAAGCCAAAACCGAGTGCGGCAAGAGCCTGAAGATGCTCGCCATTCTTGTCCATTCCTGCGGCCATGCCGACGGGGTTGGGAAAATCAAGCCCCATGACCTTGCGGGATCGGCAAATGATCGGGTCGCCGCTAAGCAATCCCAGCCGTTGAACCTTCTCGATCGCATTGAATGTAAGGCGGTGAGCTGTTTCAGGGTCGAGTTTAAATAATAACGGACGAAGTAAAGAATAAAGCATAGAGCTAATTTTAACCCGGATAATGCGACGGGTCTGTTAAAACCATCTCCGGGATTTGATAGCGGCGACTTTGCGCGCAGTGGCGAGTAGACAACGAATCACGCGGGCTGCTTTATTTTGGTCCGGATATTTCTTGTTTAAAATGGAATTTATTAAGGTGACGATAATCCTAACCTCCGATAGCCGGATCTCGGATGGATTCGTTATCATCCAATTAATTGTTAGCAGGGGTATTTATGAAACTGGCCGGTATTTCTCTCATTTTGGTTCTCACGACGTTGGTCGGGCACACTCACGCCGCTACCGAATGGGACAAGCTCAACGAGGAAGTGGAATCACTGTATCGGCAGGGTAACTATAATCGTGCTACCGCGGTGGCAAAAAAGGCGCTGCAAACGGCCGAGCAAACATTGAACCCGGATCATCCCGATGTGGCCACAAGTTTGAACAGCCTCGCATTGTTGTATACCGCACAAGCGCAGTATGCGCAGGCGGAGCCGCCTCTTAAACGCGCGCTGGCAATTTTTGAGAAAGCGGTTGGCGCGGAAAGCCCCGAAGTGGCCGCGACGCTGAACAATCTTGCAATGCTATACAGAAACCAGGAGCAATATGCGCGGGCTGAGCCGCTTTATAAGCGTGCATTGACAATTGATGAGAAGGCTTTCGGATCGGATCATCCCAATGTGGCGATAAGCCTGAACAATTTGGCCCAGCTGTATGAAGCCCAGGAACAGTATGCGGAGGCCGAACCACTTCTCAAGCGCGCTCTGGCAATTTTAGAGAAGACCCGTGGTCCGGATCATCCCGATGTGGCGACGATTTTGAACAATCTTGCGCTGCTGCATAGCGCACAGAAACAGTATACGGAAGCTGAGCCGCTTTATAAACGCGTACTTGCAATCTCGAGGAAGGCCCTCGGTCCGGACCATCCGAACGTGGCGCTGAGCCTGAATAACCTGGCGGGATTATATAGAGATCAGGGGA
This sequence comes from Nitrosospira sp. Nl5, assembly GCF_900102495.1. Classification (GTDB taxonomy): domain Bacteria; phylum Pseudomonadota; class Gammaproteobacteria; order Burkholderiales; family Nitrosomonadaceae; genus Nitrosospira. The sequence goes on from NZ_FMVQ01000012.1 coordinate 55,861, forward strand.
AGTACCCGAATGCCGAACCGCTTTTCAGGCGCGCACTGGCTATTTCCGAAAAATCGCTTGGGCCGCAGCATCCGAATGTTGCAACGAGCCTTGAGAATTTAGCGCAGCTATATCGAGATATAGGACACGCGGATAAGGCGGCTCCCTTGGAAAAACGTGCGGCAACCATACGAAAGATGCAGCGATAGAGACCGGGTTGGCATTCGCAGAGGGTGGTGGTTCCCTACGTGCAATCTCTGCCTTGTATATTGCTCAGCGGCTTCCACCGCCCGTCAGTCAGGCCTTGCAGAGGCCCAAAGCCGGCTTTGTATGCCATTTTCCGGCTTTCCTTAATCCAATAGCCAAGATATAGATAAGGCAGCCTCAGGGCAAGACACTGCTGCACCTGCCACAGGATGTTGTAGGTACCGAAGCTTGCGCCCGGAACATCCGGGTCAAAAAAGGTATATACAGACGATATACCGTCAGGCAGCTTGTCAATAATGCTGACCATGCACAAGTGTCCATTTTCGCGGAACTCTACCAGCTTCGAGTTGACATTGCTTGGCAGCAGAAAATGACGGTATTGTTCACGGCTGTCGCGATCCATGCCACCGCCGCAGTGGCGCTGCGCCTGGTAACGCAGGTAGAGCGCGTAGTGATCGGGGTGATAATGCAAGTCATGCTGTGTCGCCACCAGATGCTGATGCCGTTTCCAGGAACGCCGTTGGGCGCGCCTCAAGGTCAATTCGTCAACAACAATCCGTACGGGCACGCAAGCGCGGCAGTTGTCGCAATAAGGGCGATAGGTGAAGGCGCCACTACGGCGGAAGCCCGCCTGCACCAATTCGCCGTAGACATCGGTATCGATCAGATGGCTGGGTGTCGCGACCTGCGACCGCGCCAATTTGTCCGGCAGATAGCTGCACGGGTAAGAAGCGGTCGTGTAGAACTGTAGCACCGATGAAGGCAGGTCATTCAATTGACTCATGATCGAAGCACCATTTTTCAACTCGCTCGGGGTAGTTTACCAATTCTTTTAATCTTTGACTAAATTCCTTACGGGGGACTTCGCGGCCACCGAGTGAAGCGAGATGGGCGGTTTTCATCTGGCAATCGATCATGCGGAAGCCCCGCCGCTCCAGTTGCTTTACCAAATGGACGAATGCGATTTTGGAAGCGTCGGAAACGCGGGAAAACATTGATTCACCAAAAAACATCCGCCCTTGGGCAACACCGTACAAGCCTCCCATTAATTCGCCGCCTATCCACACCTCGACGGAATGGGCCAAGCCCATCTCATGCAGCGCAGCGTAGGCCGAAATCATGTGTGCATGGATCCACGTACCAGGACGCTCCTTGCGTGGCTGGGCGCATGCCTGCATAACTTCGCTGAAAGCGCTATCAACGCGAATTTCATAATTGCCTTTCTTTAGCTTTCTTCTTAGGGATCGAGAAATTTTAAGCTCGGCAGGAAACAGCACCATGCGTGGATCGGGACTCCACCACAGGACAGGCTCACCCTCGTTGAACCAGGGGAAAATTCCGCAGCGATAAGCCTCGATCAGACGTTGTGGCGAGAGATCGCCGCCGACAGCAAGCAGACCGTTTGGATTGATGAGTGCGGAGTTTAACGGCGGGAAAGAAGATTCAGGAGTGAGCCAGGGAATCATGCAGGACGAGGTGAGTTGTTGTCGAGGTTCTGATCAATATCCTTATGAACTCGCAGCTGACTGCTCATTTTTAGGGCCCATAAGCGGCAATGGTTGTTATATCACTTGACCTTCATCCTTCTGATGAGTTCGCTACAGAGCGACTAGGATGATTTATAGCGTGTCGGATCAGGCACATTCGCTACTTCAAATCCCCCTCGACGTAAGCGGCACGCGTCGCACACCCCGCAAGCCAAGCCTGCTTCGTCCGCCTGGTAGCACGACACCGTCAGACTGTAGTCCACGCCCAGCAAAATTCCCTGCCGGATGATTTCAGCTTTGGACAAATTGATAAGCGGTGCATGGATACTCAGCCTGGCGCCTTCTATCGCCGCCTTGGTCGCGAGATTCGCCATTTTTTCAAATGCCGCGATGTATTCGGGTCGGCAATCCGGATAGCCGGAATAGTCCACTGCATTAACGCCCACAAAAATATCACGGCTTTCGAGTACTTCGGCCCAGGCCAGCGCCAGCGACAACATGATCGTGTTGCGAGCCGGCACATACGTAGCAGGAATACCTGCTTTAGCTCCTTTGGCCGGTATGGCAATGAACTTATTAGTGAGAGCCGATCCGCCGAAAACAGTCAAATCAACCTTAATGGTCTTATGCTCGTCAACGGCAAGGGATTGCGCCAATTTTGCAGCCGCTGCCAGTTCCGACGCATGGCGCTGGCCATAGTCGATACTTAATGCGTAGCACGCGTATCCGTTATTGCGGGCGATGGCAAGCGTGGTGACAGAGTCCAGTCCACCAGATAGAAGCACCACCGCCTTCATTTAGGAAATTCGAAGAAAAGGTTTGCGACGCGTTCTTGCTCGCTTCATCGTCCCGGCCCCTCACCCCACAGTAATTTGTGTAGTTGGACCTGCACCCGCACCGGAAGGCGGTCGCGTAGCACCCACGCGGCCAGCGTTGCGGGGTCAAGCCTGTCATAAACTGGCGAAAGTAAAACGGGACAGACAAGATCCAGTTGATGCTCCCGCATTACTCCAGCCGCCCACTGATAATCCGCCTCATCGCACAACACAAATTTCAATTCGTCGTGATACGTTAGATGGCTGAGATTGGACCAGAGGTTTTTTTCGGCTTCGCCCGAACCCGGAGTCTTGATGTCCAGAATTCTGGAAACACGCATATCCACGGCGGATACATCCAGTGCGCCGCTGGTTTCGAGAGAAACCGAATAGCCCGCATCGCACAACAGCGTGAGCAACGTCAGGCATTCCTTTTGCGCCAGGGGTTCGCCGCCAGTGACCGTGACATAACGAGGCGCATAGTTGGCAACCTCCGCTAGAACGGCGGAAATTGGCATGCGTTTACCCCCGTGAAAAGCGTATTCGGTATCACAATAACCGCAACGCAAAGGACATCCGGTGAGGCGCACAAATACCGTAGGCAGCCCCATGCGGCTGGTTTCCCCCTGCAAGGAGAAAAAAATTTCACTGATGCGCAAATTACCCGCTTCAGAAGGATGCATGATTCCGATATTGCAACGGAAATGATGTAAGAATATTTTGGAATGGATGCATCGCTACCGCAAGGTAACTTGCCGCAATGGCGCTACTTTTTACCAGCCAGCCGCCGCTTGGCTTTTTCCGCCGCGTCGCTGCCGGGATATTTAGCGATGAGATTTTCCAGAGTTTTTTTGGCAGCGGGTTTTTTATTCATTTCCTGCTGGCTACTGGCAATGTTGAGCATTGCGTCGGGAGCCTTCGCGCTGTCGGGGAAAGTGCTGATCAGTTTTTCCTGAGTACCAATGGCGTTCTTGAAATCACGCAGCGCGTAATAGGAATTACCGATCCAGTAGTGCGCACTCGGTGAAAGACTGGATCCGGGATAGTTCTTGAGAAACTTCTTCAATTGAGAAATGGCTTCCTGATACCTGGCGGCCTTGAACAAGGTGTAGGCCGATTCATAGTCACGGCTCTCCGCGGTTTCCACTGGCGACGCGGCACTTGCAGCGGGAGGGACCACAGCGGCAACTCTCGCCGCCGGTGCTTCCACGTCCGATTCCGTTCTGTCTGAAACCTCGGCATTTGATTCGGGTGCGTCGTCGGGTGCAATGGATGAAGCAGGAGATTCAGAGGCGGCGGAGCCGCCGGGCTGTTCCATGCGCCTTAACCGGTTATCCAGATCGATGTAAAAGTCTTTCTGCCGCTTCTGTGTCAACTCGTTTTCATTGACCAGCACTTCGATCTGACCCTGCAACTTATTCAGATCGAGCCTGAGGGCCTCGATCTGATTATGGAGTTCCAGCAGCGGTTGATTGTTGAGCAGCTCTTCCAGCTTGACGACACGCGCTTCCAGCGTCTGCCCCTGGCTGCGCAAGTCTCCAATGAGTATCTGCTGTGCCGCGATCTGCTTGCGCGCTTCCTCGTCGTCGAACATTCCGGCGTAACTTGAATTACAACCGATCACGAACAATAACCAGAAAGCGCGCACCAACACTGTCACTCGCCCTGATAGCGAATATCCGTACGGCGATTCTCGGCCCACGAGGACTCATCGTGACCCGTTCCCCGCGGCTTCTCCTCGCCTAGACTGACGGATTCGATTTGAGATTCCCTGGCCCCTGACAACGTCATAGCGTGTTTTACAGCATCAGCGCGCCGCTGACCCAGCGCAAGGTTATACTCCCGGCTGCCGCGCTCGTCGGTATTGCCTTGCAACAGTACTCTGGCATTAGGGTTGTCGCGCAGATACTGGGCGTGTGCCTGCACCAGAGATCTATATTCATCCTTTACCACGTAACTGTCGAAATCAAAATAAACGCTGCGTTTGGATAGAATGTTGCCCGGATCGGTAAGAGGGTTAAGGGTGGGAGCGGCTTCCCGGGCTGTGGCACCGTTTTCGGCCGGCCTGGCACCCATGGATTTATCCTCCACTTCGGCGGTAGGTTGCGTGGTTTGGCTGGCGCAAGCCGACAACAAGCTGATCAATAACACGCCAAATATCTTTTTCATTTTCATTCCTTTAAGGTTAGCTGAATATACCGGGTTCAAAATTATTGCGGTCTCGGCAAGGGCCCCCAGGCCGGCTCTCTGACATCACCAGCTTGCGTTGAAAGCTGTTGCCTTGTTTTGCCATCACTTGTTACGGCAGATAATATACCACGGCCCTTTACCTCGGTTGCATATAAGATTATCCTGCCGTTGGGAGCAAAACTGGGAGATTCGTCGAATTTCGAATCAGTCAGCAATTGCACCTGGCGAGTAGCCAGATCCTGTATCGCGACATTGAATCTGTCCCCATTGCGATGGATGAAAGTGAAGCTTCTACCGTCCCGGCTGTAATCGGGGCTCACGTTATAGCTGCCTTCGAAAGTAAGGCGCTCCGCTGTTCCAGATGCACGTCCTGTTATGGGCATGCGATAAATCTGAGGGCTGCCGCCCCTGTCGGAAGTAAAAATAATCGACTGGCCGTCGGGCGAAAAGCTGGGCTCTGTGTCGATTCCAGAGCTCTGGCTGAGCCTTTGCAAACCGCCGCCATCGGCATTGACCAAAAATATTTGCGAACCTCCCATCAGAGACAACACCACCGCCAGCTTCTTTCCATCCGGCGACCAGGCGGGCGCACTGTTGCTTCCCTTGAAATTGGCTACCGCTTTGCGTGTCCGCGTTGCGAGCGTTTGTACATAAACCACCGGTTTCTTGTTCTCGAAGGATACGTACGCTAGCTGGGTCCCGTCCGGCGACCACGCGGGTGAAATGATCGGCTCTGTATATTCGATCACCGATTGGGCATTAAAGCCGTCAGCATCCGCTACCTGTAGCGCATATTTTTTCCCCTCTTTCACCACATAGGCGATGCGGGTGCTAAACACGCCTACATCCCCTGTCAGCTTTTCATAAATCAAATCAGCGATTCGATGCGCGGCGGCGCGTAGTTGTCCGGCGGGGACGGTCTCGCTATAGCTGGCCAACTGCACTTGTTTAGCGACATCCAGCAGTCCCACGCGTACAGCCACGTTTCCACCCGGCAACGTGATAGTGCTGCCGATAACCAGCGCACCGGCACCGCGGCTGACCCATTCCGGATAGACCACTTCCATGGGTTCGTGCGGTGCAAGACCGCGCGGATCAACCAGTTTAAACAGGCCGCTGCGCTGTAAGTCGGCGCCCACCACCGACGTGATACTTTGACCAAGCTTTTCCTCATGGGCGAAGGGAACGATAGCGATGGGAATTTGCGTCGCACCGCCGCCGAAAATTTCGATGTCAAGCGCAGCTTGGACAGGTGCTGCGGCCAGCCACAGGAACAAGACGTAGAGGGGAAATTTTGGAAACCCAATTTGCATAGAAATAACCCTTGGAGGATTCGCAAAAATGTTATGAATTATAACAGTCATTCGTGGTAATGCACCTTGAGGTTCAGATTACGGAATTTCGGAAACAACGTGGGATCCGGCGGAAGCGGAAGCGGTCTGGATAAGAAAATCGCACGCTCCACCGCATTGTCAAAAACGGCAAACCCGCTGCTTCTGCGCAGCTTCACATCAAGAATGTCGCCGCCCGGAAGCAGCGTGATATCGAACTCCGCAACCGGATTTCCGGGCAGGTCGGGGGGCATGACAATGTTTCTCTTGATTTTGGCAAGAATTTTGGCCTTGTACTCGTCTATCTCGTTCGCCAGACGGGATTGTGCCGCTGCCAGCGCCTGGGCTTTGGCATTCGCTTCCTGCTGTTCTCGCTGAAGTTGCTCCACTTCGGCTGCCACCCTTGCTTGTTGATCCTTCAGTTCTTTTTCTTTTTGCGCTTTCAGTTCTTTTTCTTTCCGCTCTTTTTCTTTCTGTTCTTTCAGATCTTTCTGGACCGGCTGCTTTTTTTCCACCGGTTTCGGTTTCTCAACTTTTTCCTTGAGCGCAATATCTGGCTTGGGGGGAGGCAGTGGCACCTGCGGCGTCTCCGGCCTCGGCGGCAGCGGCTTTACTTCGGCAGGCGGCTGAACCGGCTGGAGCACCAGTGGCGCCGGCGCTGCTTTAATCACCGGCTGGGGCAGGCTGCTCCATAAATCCACCACCATACCTTCCGGTGGATATGTTTTCCAATTGAGACCAAAAATCATAAAAACGAAAAAAATTATATGAACCAGTACCGCCAATATTCCTGCGGGCACCCGTCCTGGTTCGATGTGCGAAGAATCTCGCCATGCCATTGCGCTCATCGTGGACTCATATGAGGTCGCCCCAGATTACTTCGGCTCGTTCGGCCTAGCCAGCAGCCCCACTTTCTTCACCTGCTGCTGTTGCAGGATATCCATCACGTTTATCACTTCTTCGTAACGCACGCTCTTGTCCCCAGCGATTACCACCGGCTGCTCGGTGTTTTGCGCCTGCTTCTGTTTGATTGCTTCGACCAGCTCGGTCCGGCTGACTTTCTGTTCGCCGCCCGGCTTGGTACGGTCGTGTAAGCTCAGACTGCCATCTGCCCGAATAACCACTTCCAGCGGTGCAACCGGGGGCGCGAGGGATTTGCCGATTTGCGGCAACTCGATCTGCCCGGGGCTGATAAGTGGTGCCGTAATCATGAAAATCACCAGCAACACCAGCATGACGTCAATATACGGCACGACGTTTATTTCATTCATCAGACGGCGTTTGGCGCGGCGTTCAGACACAGTATCTGTTCCTTAAACCCAGATAATTCATTAGGCGGCTCTGAGTGCCTATCCGAGTGCTGATGGTCTGTTTGCGGCTATTTTCGCCGCTTGCTCGGCGTCTATAGACCAAGCTATGGTCTTCTCCCAATCGACAAAACTGTCTCGCAATCTGCCTCGCCATCATCTCGCGTCCTAATAAATTATCTGGGTTGAAATGATCTTCATCCGGTCGCCTGCCGCTGCAAGACGTTGGACAGCTCTTCCATGAAACTCTCAAAACGGGTTGCCAGCCGATCTATGTTGTTAGCATAGCGATTATAAGCGATGACGGCGGGAATCGCAGCGAACAACCCCATGGCAGTCGCTATCAACGCCTCCGCAATACCTGGCGCGACGTGAGCGATGGTGGCCTGGGTGACGTTGGACAATCCCCGGAAAGAATTCATGATTCCCCAGACGGTACCGAACAAGCCGACATAAGGACTCACCGAGCCCACTGTTGCCAGAAAAGAAAGGTGCGATTCAAGGGTGTCCATTTCTCGTTGATATGTGGCACGCATTGCCCGGCGCGTGCCATCCATCACGGTGCTGATGTCCATCCCCGGCTGGCGCTTGTGCTTCATGAACTCGCGAAACCCCGCCTCAAAAATGCGTTCCATGCTCCCGGCGGTATGGCGCGCGCCGGCGGCGCTTTGAAAGAGTGCGTTGAGGTCCGGTCCTTTCCAGAAAACGTTCTCGAATTCGTCGCTCTGCCGCATTGCCTGCCGGATGACAAACAGTTTGCGAAAGATGAACCACCATGACAAAAATGAAGTCAGCAACAACAGCGCCATCACCAGCTGCACCGGCAAACTGGCGCTCGCGATGAGGGTAAAAAGCGACATATCCTGAGTAACCGTCGGGCTCATGAGAGTTTTCCAAGTTTGTGACGAAGCGGCGCAGGCACACTCACCGGCTTGAGACTGTCGGCGCCCACACATACCGCGTGCACAGTGGCACTGACGAGTGTAACGGCGTCCCGCAGCACGTGCTGAGAGAGTGTTATGCGGCTTCTGCCGATTTCCGCAGCTTGCGCGGTGACATGCAACAGATCATCCGGCAATGCCGGCTTAAAATATTCGATACTAACCGAACGTATCATGAAAATCACCCTGTGAACCTGGATCAATGAATGAATATCGAAACCCAATTCCCGCAACCACTCGTACCGGGCGCGCTCCATGAAATTTAAATAAGTCGAATGATAAACCACCCCACCCGCATCGGTGTCCTGATAATACACGCGCACCGGCAAAGTGAAAATTGGATTAGGGGTTGAAATGGGCATTTGTATTTGGAATTGGAATATTTCTCGTCGGGAAATTTAGCGTACCACGTGAAACGTGGTACCTGTCACGTCTCCGCTGCGCTAAACAAACCGCCAGGCAAGGAGCGGGCATTGCTTGGTCGCCGTGACGAATTTGGGTGGCACCTATTCAATAACGGGGATTTCCGCGAAACGAAAGAGTCCTTGAGAAAAATCCGGAATCCTTCATCACTCTTCTTTTTCGCATCCATAGATGCATCGAATGCTGCCATTTTGTTTCTGATACCTTGTGCTTCATCCCCTTACCGCCAGCTCCAGCAGGCGGTGAAGTTGCTCCGCGTTCAATTGATCGAGTTGGACGAGGAGACTTTCGGTGCGTGTCGCGTCAGTCGTGCCATTTTATTCATGGCTGTTAATCCTCTCCCCACAACTCGCCGCTCAACCCGTTCTTCGGCAGCGCCATACCGAAATGCTGATAAGCGATGACAGTGGCCATGCGACCGCGCGGAGTGCGCTTCATGTAGCCCTGCTGGATCAGATAAGGTTCCAGCACATCTTCGATGGTGCCGCGCTCTTCGCTGATGGCGGCGGCGAGGTTATCCACGCCCACCGGACCGCCGCCGAATTTCTCCATTACCGCCAGCAACAGCTTTCTATCCATCACGTCGAGGCCAAGGAGGTCAACGTCCAGCATGATCAATGCCGCGTCCGCTACGGGGCGGGTAATATGGCCATTGGCCTTGACTTCAGCGAAATCGCGCACGCGTCGCAGAAGGCGATTGACGATGCGTGGTGTTCCACGCGAGCGGCGCGCAATTTCTATGGCTCCATCAAGGGAGATTTCCACGTTGAGCAATCCCGCCGATCGTGTCACGATTTTGGTCAGTTCTTCCACCGAATAAAACTCGAGGCGCGAGATGATGCCGAAGCGATCGCGCAGCGGATTGGTCAGCATACCTGCGCGGGTGGTGGCGCCGACCAGGGTAAACGGCGGCAAATCGAGCTTGACTGAACGAGCGGCGGGGCCTTCGCCGATCATGATATCAAGTTGATAATCCTCCAGGGCAGGGTAAAGAATCTCCTCCACCACCGGTGAAAGACGATGAATCTCGTCAATAAACAGTACGTCGTTGGGTTCGAGGTTGGTCAGCAGGGCTGCCAGATCGCCTGGGCGCTCCAGGACCGGGCCGGAAGTATGGCGCAGACTCACGCCCATCTCCCTCGCAATGATATGAGCGAGCGTAGTCTTACCCAAGCCCGGCGGGCCAAATAGCAGTACGTGGTCAAGCGCTTCCCTGCGCCGCCTTGCTGCTTCGATGAATATCTGCAACTGTCCACGAATTTTTTCCTGGCCGACGTATTCGTCCAGGTGCTTGGGGCGCAGCGCGCGCTCCAGATCCTCTTCCTGAAGAGAAACGGGTGCGGAGGCGATTAATCGATCAGTTTCAATCATTCAAATAACATTTCGCGCGATTTGCGCATCACTGGATGAATTCATAAAGATGCGAGCGACGTTCAGCTACTTCGGCCTCAAGCTTCAGCCGCTACCTCTCTTTGGACAGAAGTTTCAAGGCTTGCCGTATGCCGTCGGATACAGCAACATCCGCAGCTAACTGCCTGATTGCCCAGTTGGCTTCACGGTCATTATAACCCAGGGACAACAGCGCGTTGAGCACGTCGCTACCGTCTCTTGAAGCAGGGGTAGCACCGGTTGCATCTGTTGCACCGGCCATGCCGGAATGGAGCTTGTCACGCAATTCCAGCAACAAACGTTCGGCGGTTTTTTTGCCGATACCGGGGATCTTGATCAGCCGTCCGCTATCCTGAGCCATTACTGCTTGATGCAGGTCGGCCACGCTCAAGCCAGACAATAAAGCCAGCGCAGTTCTTGCACCAACACCGGAAATCTTCACCAGCTGACGAAAAGCCTGCCGCTCTGCTTCGGTGGCAAAACCGAAAAGCAGATGCGCGTCTTCGCGCACCACGAGATGAGTGTGAAGCGTGATTTGCGCACCGATGGCGGGCAAGTGATAGAACGTGCTCATTGGCACGTCAATTTCATAACCCACACCCTGCACGTCAACCAGCACCAGCGGCGGAAGTTTTTCCCGCAGCAATCCCGTTATCCTGCCGATCATACGAGACGCCCCCGTTTCATCCGGTAACCCGCTGTCGAAATGCCGCCCAGCCCCAGCCCGCCGTGCGCGTGACAGATGGCGCAGGCAAGGGCATCCGCAGCGTCAGCGCCGGGGTTGCCGGCAAGCTGTAACAGACGCTTCACCATGTCCTGCACCTGTTCTTTTTTGGCGTGGCCTTTGCCGACCACCGCCTGCTTGATTTGCAGTGCGGTGTATTCGGCGACGATGAGATTGTTTAGAACCGCCGTGCAGATCGCGGCGCCACGCGCTTGCCCGAGCATCAGGGTGGATTTCGGATTGACGTTGACAAACACTTGCTCGACAGCGGCTTGATCGGGACGGTGCTGTGCGATGACTTCGTTGAGATGATCCATGATGGATTTCAGCCGCAACGGCAATTCGCTGTCCACCGTTTTGATGCAGCCACTGCTGACGTAGGTTAACTTACTGCCGGTTTTATCGATGACCCCGAAACCTGTAATGCGCAAGCCGGGGTCTATGCCAAGGATACGGATTTTATTACCTGCTAGATAAAATATGACGCTAGAAATGAAAACTTCCCGCAACCTGTTTGCTGGCTAAATTGTCCCACGTTGCCAAATTAAAGCGCGAACAGATACAGATCGCGTTTGACACAAAAACGTTTCTTGAGTTGGAGAATATTGCAACGGGAAGTGGCGGGAAGCAAGCGGTCAATCGCAAAAGCAATGTGCCCGAACCGGAATTTTTCCGCGGATAACTCCGGCACTTATACAGCAATTACCGCGGTTGTATAGACTTCTTGCACATCGTCGATATTTTCCAGCGCATCCAGCAGTTTTTGCATCTTCGCCGACTCATCACCGGTCAATACAACGTCATTAGCAGGCTTCATTGTCACTTCAGCGAGCTCCGCCTTGAAACCGGCTTTCTCCAGTGCTGTCCTGATCACCACAAATTCATACGGCGCGGTGATGACTTCGATGCTGCCGTCATCGTTGCTGACGATATCCTCGGCGCCGGCTTCCAATGCCGCTTCCATTAATTTGTTTTCATCGGTGCCGGGAGCAAAAAGCAGTTGACCGCAATGTTTGAACAGGAATGCGACCGAGCCGTCAGTGCCGAGATTGCCATTGTACTTGGTGAATGCGTGACGCACATCCGCGACGGTACGCACACGGTTATCAGTCATGCAATCGACCAACACGGCCGCCCCGCCGATACCATAGCCTTCATAACGTATTTCTTCATAATTCACACCCTCAAGATCGCCGCAGCCACGCTTGATCGCGCGCTCAACGTTGTCCTTGGGCATGTTTTGCTCGTAAGCCTTGTCCACGGCCAGGCGCAACCGCGGATTGCTGGCGGAATCTCCTCCACCAATCCGCGCAGCGACGGTAATTTCCTTGATGAGCCGGGTGAAAATCTTTCCGCGCTTCGCATCCTGCGCGGCTTTCTTGTGCTTGATATTCGCCCACTTGCTATGACCAGCCATGATGCCCCTTTTTCCTTGTCCTGCACCCTGCGTTGAAGTGGTGCAATATTATCATCACGCATGCCGGGGATAAAGCGCGGACGGAAGCTGGGACGAAACAACTCCGCTCTGCGAAGGAAGTCGTTTCCTGGTTATAAGGGCCATTGATAGGGCGCAACATCCAATGGCTGAGGTTTCTTCAGGATCATGTTGGATAGAAGGTGCGCACTGGCTGGCGCCATGGTAACTCCGTAACGGAAATGGCCGCTATTGAGATAAAGGTTTGTGACAACGGGATGACTGTCAATGACGGGAATATTGTCATGCGAACCAGGGCGTAATCCCGCCCAATGGGCGGCAAGAGTCTCCTCAGCCAACGCGGGTATCAGCGTGCATGCCTTTGCCAACAATGCCTTCCGCGCGCCGGCAGTCGTGCTTCTGTCGAAGCCGGTCTCCTCCAGCGTACTGCCTGCGAGAATATGCCCATCTTGACGTGGCACCAGGTAAAAATTGTCCCGTTCCTGCAGCACGATGGCGCTGAGCAGATTTGGCTGTGCCTTGAACAGTAGAATTTGGCCTCGTACCGGCCAGATATCGAACTTCAACGCATATTCCCCTAAAAGCTGGCGGCTCCAAGCTCCGGCGGTAACGACGTAATTGGCAGCGGAGTATTTATCGCCCCGGCTAGTAGTGATCGATTGGACGCGCCCTCGCTCAACCTTCCAGCGCGTAACCTCGGCATCCTCGATAATGGTACCGCCAGACAGCTCGATAGCCTTTGCCAGCGCTTGCAACAGGCGGGGATTACGCACTTGGCAGACCTCCGGCAACCAAAGCGCGGTTTCGTCGCGTGCGAGTACTGGTACAATTTCATGAGAGCGAACGCGTGTCATGCGAGAAGCGTGGCGCGCGCACCATGCTTCCGCTGCACGATTGCGAACGTCCTGTTCTCCGTCTCCTTCTCCGGAAGAACCGGGCAGCACCAGCATGCCGCTGGCTCGATATTCCGGATTGATACCTGTTTCCCGCCGCAGCGCTTCAATCAATCCGGGGAAAAGGCTATTGCTCAATTGCGTTAACTGCGTCACCGGTTCGGCGTAATGCCAGGGCAACAGTGGCGAAAGTATGCCGGCGCCTGCCCATGATGCCCCACGCACGCCACATGTACGCTCCAGTACGGTCACTCTTGCCCCGAGCCGCAACAACTCTCGCGCGGTGGTCAGCCCGGCAACTCCGCCGCCAATCACAATGACGTCACTACTCAAGAATTCATTCTCCACATATCGACAGTTTAAACCAGAAATTTTGCGGCGAAATAGCGGTAGCGAAGCAATTGCTTACCTGGAAAGCCGAGTCCAAAAAACTTTATATTGGAGGGGTGAGCCGGTATAATGCCTGTTCTTTGGGTCGTTAGCTCAGCCGGTAGAGCAGCGGACTTTTAATCCGTTGGTCGCCAGTTCGAATCTGGCACGGCCTACCAAGATTTAGCGTGAAAATCTCCTCTCTCCCGTTACGCGTCAAACCCTATACTGCTCCTGCCTGGCTGCGGGGAGGTCATGCGCAGACCATTTATCCCTACCTGCTGTCACGCCCGGCAATTGCTTACCGGCGCGAACGCTGGGAACTGGAAGATGGAGATTTCATCGATATCGATTGGCTCGATAATCCTGCCGATGCACCGCTAGTAATACTATTTCACGGGCTTGAGGGAGGTTCGTGCAGCCATTACATCTTGAGCATCATGATAATGCTGCGGGATCTGGGCTGGCGCGGTGCGGTCGTGCATTTTCGCGGTTGTTCCGGATCGCCCAATCGATTGCCGCGCGCTTATCATGCCGGAGATTCAGCGGAAATTGACTGGATACTACGCCGGATAGGCGGGCAAAACAAATTGGCGGGTTCCACCGCGCCGCTCTTTGTAGTGGGGGTATCGCTGGGGGGCAATGCTTTCCTGAAATGGCTCGGTGAGCAAGGCAAGAAAGCCTGTCAGCTGATCGATGGCGCTGTAGCAGTCTCCGTTCCACTGGACCTGGCCGCTGCGGGGAGGGTTCTGGCTTCGGGTTTCAACCTGCTCTATACCCGTCACTTTCTTGATACGCTAAAGCGCAAGGCGCTGGAGAAGCTCGATCGCCACCCTCATTTATTCGATGCCGCCGCTGTCGCGGCATGCAGCACGCTATATCAGTTCGACAATCTCGTGACAGCGCCTTTGCATGGCTTTCGAGATACCGAAGACTATTGGAGCCGATCCAGCAGCAAGCCGTGGCTCAAGCATATACAGGTGCCCACCCTCGTCATCAACGCCTGCAACGATCCTTTCATGCCGCCCTCGGCGCTGCCCAAGCCGGACGAGGTTTCACCCGCGGTCACGCTGGAGTTTCCGGAAGAGGGCGGGCATGCCGGGTTCCTGAATTCTCCGTTTCCCGGCAGATTGACCTGGCTGCCGGAAAGAATCGTCGGCTTTTTCGGAGAACAGGGGAGCTGCGCCGCATCGCGGCCTGTCAATGAATTATCGGACCTTCGGATTTCAAATCCAATTTCTTGAGCCATTAATATAATAAGCAGCGGCGCGTGGCTTTCCGTGAAAAGTGTCAGGATTCATTATCAGCGCGTCATTGTAGCGGTGGCATGGAAGCTTGGAAACTTTCGATTGATGTAAAATTAAGCTGGTATTTTAGTACCTGGTTGTACGCCGGGCTGCGGATCAGCTTGGCCGTAACCAGGCTTTAAAATGCCAAATCGCGTTCGGTTTTGCGACAATATGCCTACATCCCCAACCTTCGTCCATCTGCGCTTGCACAGCGAGTATTCCATCGTGGATGGCATCGTTCGCATTGACGAAGCAGTAGCGAAAGCGGTATCGGACGGTATGCCGGCACTTGCGCTCACCGATCTTTCCAATCTGTTCGGCCTGGTGAAATTTTACCGGGAGGCGCGCGACAACGGCATAAAGCCGATTGTCGGCTGCGATGTCTGGATAAGCAACGAAGAAGATCGCGACAATCCTGCGCGTATTTTACTGTTATGCCAGTCATATTCCGGGTATCTGCTGTTGTGCCGGTTGCTATCACGCGCCTACCGTGAAAATCAGCGCCAGGGACGGGCTGAAATCAAAAAATCCTGGTTTCACGAAAGCGAAGGCGGAACAACAAGGGGATTGATCGCACTGTCCGGTGCGAATTTTGGCGACATTGGCCAAATGTTGATGCAGAACAATCCGGTTCAGGCGGAAATGCTGGCACGAGAGTGGACGGACTTGTTCCCAGGCCGTTTTTATATCGAAGTACAGCGGGTAGGGCACGCCAATGCCGAGACTCTCGTGCAGCACTCACTGCTGTTGGCATCCACCTTGCATCTGCCGGTGGTGGCGACACAAGCGGTGCAATTTTTGAATCCTGACGATTACAGGGCGCACGAAGCAAGGGTATGCATTGCAGAAGGCTATGTGCTGGGTGATCGCCGCCGTCCCAAGAACTGCACCGAGCAACAGTACTTCAAGACCCAGGCCGAAATGGCAATCTTATTCGCCGACATACCGGCGGCCCTCACCAACACCGTGGAACTCGCCAAACGCTGTAACCTCACGCTGGAATTGGGAGTCAATCGCCTCCCGCTATTTCCTACGCCCAATAATGAGAGCCTGGAACTGTACCTGCGCGACCAAGCGCATGCGGGTTTAGAGGAACGCATGAAAACGCTCTTCCCGGACGCCGCCGAACGCGAGGCCAACATAGCCAAATATCGCGCTCGGCTGGATTTCGAGACTACCACCATTGTACAGATGGGGTTTGCCGGCTATTTTCTGATCGTCGCCGATTTCATCAACTGGGCCAAGCATAACGAGGTGCCGGTAGGACCGGGCAGGGGTTCCGGCGCGGGTTCGCTGGTTGCCTACTCCTTGGGGATCACCGATCTCGACCCACTTCGCTACGATTTGCTATTTGAGCGTTTTCTTAATCCGGAGCGGGTTTCCATGCCTGACTTCGATATTGATTTTTGCCAGGACGGACGTGAACACGTGATCGAATACGTGAAACAGAAATACGGTGCCGAGAGTGTCTCCCAGATTGCCACGTTCGGCACCATGGCGGCAAAAGCGGTGGTGCGCGATGTTGGGCGGGTACTGGATTTACCTTATAACTTCGTTGACCAGCTGGCAAAGCTGGTGCCGTTTGATCTCGGCATGACCTTGAAAAAAGCGCGGGAAGAGGAGCCGCAACTGAATCAGCGCGCACAGACCGAAGAGGAGGTTCGCACTCTGCTGGAGCTGGCTGAACGTCTCGAAGGACTGACGCGCAACGTCGGCATGCACGCAGGCGGCGTACTGATCGCGTCGGGAAAGATTACTGATTTTTGCCCGGTCTACTGCACGGACTCGGGTGATTCGGTAATCAGCCAGCTGGACAAGGACGACGTTGAGAAAATCGGCCTGGTGAAGTTCGATTTTCTGGGGTTACGAACTTTGACCATACTCGATTGGACCGTCAGATACATCCGGCAACGGAAAGCAGACGCCGCAAAAGGAGAGTCTGGACAAGCGGCAGCTGAAATCAGCCAAGGAGTTGCTGAAACCGGAAGTGGCAATCCAGAACCTTTTTGCCTGGAAAATCTTCCTCTGGACGATCCGGCTACGTATGCGTTATTGCGCCAGGGAAACGCCGTGGGAGTGTTCCAGTTCGAATCACGCGGCATGAAAGATCTGTTGCAGAAGGCCAGGCCCGACCGTTTTGAGGACATCATCGCATTAGTGGCCTTGTACCGGCCGGGACCGATGGCCCTGATTCCCGAATTCACTGAACGCAAGCACGGCAAACGTGTGGAATACCTTGATCCCCGCTTGCAACCCATCCTTGAGCCCACTTATGGCGTTATGATCTATCAAGAGCAGGTGATGCAAATCGCCCAGGTGATAGGCGGTTATAGCCTCGGCAGCGCCGATCTGCTGCGGCGTGCAATGGGCAAGAAAAAGGTTGAAGAAATGGCTCTGCAACGCGATATTTTCGTCGCCGGCGCAACCCGGAATGGCTTGACTGAGCGTGATGCCACCGAGCTTTTTAGCCTGATGGAGAAATTCGCGGGCTATGGATTCAATAAATCGCATGCGGCGGCCTACGCCTTGATTGCGTTCCAGACGGCCTATCTAAAGGCACATTATCCAGCCGAATTCATGGCCGCCACCCTCTCCGCGGATATGGACGATACCGATAAAGTGCATATATTTTTTGAGGATAGCATTGCCAACGGTCTTATCATCCTCCCCCCCGACATCAATCGCTCCGGTCATCGCTTTTTCCCCGTAGATAAGAAAACCATACGATATGGCTTGGGGGCGGTGAAAGGAACGGGGGAATCGGCAATCATAGCGATCCTCAAGGCACGGGAACAGGAGGGACCGTACAATGATCTATTCGATTTCTGCCACCGGGTGGACAAGCGCATTGTCAATCGACGCGTGGTGGAATCGCTCATCCGTGCCGGTGCATTCGACTCCATCAATAGCCATAGAGCGGGCTTGCTGGCATCCGTCGGCATCGCACTTGAATCCGCAGAGCAGGCCAGCCGCGCGGTCAATCAAGTGAGCTTGTTTGGCGAAGGTGATCGCCTAACGGAACAATCGAGTTTGATTGATGTACCGCCGTGGGTCGAGAAGGAAAAGCTAAAAAATGAAAAAATGGCGCTGGGATTCTATTTCAGCGGGCACCCGTTCAATGCCTATGCGGAAGAATTGAGGGGTTTTGTACGCACCCGGCTGGACCGGCTGCATTCCCAGCGGGAACCGCAGCTTCTGGCGGGCATCATCTACGCAATACGCACACAGGTAACACGGCGGGGCAGAATGGGCGTGGTCGTACTGGATGACGGCAGCGCGCGCGTGGAATTGGTTGTGTACAACGAATTATTCGATACTGCCCGTGCCTGGTTGAAAGAAGATCAGTTGCTTTTGGTGGAAGCCAAAGTGAGCAGCAAGGGGGGCGACGATGAATACGGCGGTGGGCTGCGTATTTCCGCCGACCAGTTATACGACATCGACAGCGCTCGCTCGCGCTACGCCAAACGCATGGAACTCCATTGCAATGGATCAGCGAATACTGCCAGATTAAAAGAATTGCTTGCGCCTTATCGCCACAACGTTAGCTCAGGCAATGCCGCCTATGGTAAAGGCGGCAATAGCTGGTCTTGTCCGGTACGGGTGATTTATCGCGGCCAGCGCGCCGCTTGCGAGCTTGAACTGGGCGATGAATGGCGAGTCCATCTCCAGGAAAACCTGCTGCAATCTTTGTCGGCACACTTCGAAACGGAAAACGTCAGGGTTATTTACTGATGCCGCTCTGAATAAATCCCCCGCGAAGGGTGCTGCGTCTTGACCACGATGTGGAGTAGTCCTACTATGCACGTGCTTCGTCAACTATTTTTTGTATTCTCATGGGTAAGCCGCTCCAAGTAACGGGTAAATAAAAAAGGCAAAAAATGGATCCAAATACGACAACCATTGCCTCGGGCTTACAGAAGGTAAGAACCCGGATCACTGAGATTGCAAATAAAGCAGCCCGGCAACCTGAGGCCATTACGCTTTTAGCGGCAAGCAAAACCAATCCTGCCGAATGCTTGCGGGAGGCCTTTGCCGCCGGACAAACTATTTTTGGGGAGAATTATCTTCAAGAGGCGCTGGTAAAGATCGCGGCGCTCGCCGATTTGCCCATCGAATGGCATTTTATCGGGCCCATACAGAGCAATAAAACAAAACGCATAGCGGAGAATTTTGCCTGGGTGCATAGCATCGACCGAAAAAAAATTGCTGACCGCTTGTCGAAGGACAGGCCGGAATCCTTGCCCCCCCTTCAGGTATGCCTGCAGGTAAACGTTAGCGGAGAGGATAGCAAGAGCGGTGTATCGCCCGAGGAGGTCGCCGATCTGGCGGCATACGTTGTAGAGTTGCCCCGCCTGAGATTACGGGGGGTGATGGCCATCCCCGAGCTTACTAAAGCCACCGCATTGCAGCGCAGCCAGTTCCGCATGCTGAAAGAAGCGTATGACCAGCTAAAGCAGGCTGGCCATGACCTTGACACGGTCTCGATGGGTATGTCGGAAGATCTGGATATTGCCATTGAAGAAGGCGCGACTATGGTGCGGGTAGGGACAGCGATTTTTGGGCCGCGGCGTTATCCTATTCCTGAGGAACTTGCCGCCCGGTCCCAGTAAGGGCAAGATACTTGTCGTACAGTTGTTCTTTCGTCTCAACAATGTCCGGATCGAGAATGATGCAATCCACGGGGCATACTTCCACACATTGTGAAACCTCGAAATGCCCCTCGCATTCGGTGCACAGGCCTGGGTCTATCACATAGATTTCTGCCCCCTGGGAAATGGCGTCGTTGGGACATTCCGGTTCGCACACGTCGCAATTGATACATTCATCGGTAATCAATAATGCCATATCGACCTCAATCAGGTTTCGATTCTCGCCCGAAGCTGCGCGGCAATCAGGGGATGCACAAACTTGTCTGCATTTCCCCCCAATAGCGCAATCTCCCGTACGATGGTCGCGGAAATAAACATGTATTGCTCCGATGGAGTCATGAATACGGTCTCAACGTCGGGATACATGCTGCGGTTCATTCCAGCCATCTGAAATTCATATTCGAAATCGGACACCGCCCGCAGGCCGCGTAAAATTACGCGCGCATTCTGCTGCCGCAAGAATTCCATCAACAGCCCCGAAAACGCCATTACCTCGACATTGGGGTAATCTGCCAGCACCTGGCCCACCATTTTCACTCGTTCATCCTGGGTAAAAAAAGGTTTCTTGCCGCTGCTCACGGCTACCGCAACCACTACACGATCGAACAGACGTGACGCACGGCGAACCAGATCCTCATGGCCACGGGTAATGGGATCGAACGTCCCGGGATATATCGCTTTATCCACCTTTTCTACTTTTCAGTAATTGGTAGCATACCTTGCCCGCATGTCCTTTGCGCCAGACCAGCCAATTCCTGTCAGGGTCTGAAAAGTTATCGCCTTCCACGTAGACCACTCCGTCTTCAGCAATATGTAATGGGAGTAAAGAAAGCAATTTAGGTACCAGGCCCAGCCGGAAGGGTGGATCAACGAAAATCACATCGAATCGCTCCCGATTGGAATCCATGAATTTTAACGCATCCATTGCCGCTAGCTGGACCTGCGTCGCTCCCAGTTTTCGCGAGCTGGTCTTTAGCGCCTTCAATACTTCAGGATTGGATTCGGCCATTATTACCCGCTCCGCCCCACGCGACGCGGCTTCAAAACCCATCGCCCCGCTGCCCGCAAACAGATCGAGGCAAGTCTTGCCGCTCAAGTCCTGCCCCAACCAGTTGAATACGGTCTCGCGTACGCGATCAGGTGTCGGGCGCAGGTCCGCGTTGCTGGGAAAGGCGATGATGCGGCTGCGCCATTCTCCCCCAATGATGCGGACCTCATTTCTAATCACATGCGCGCAATGATGTATTTGAATGAAAAGCGTTCGATTGTTCCCTGGAATGCGGACGCCATTTTCTATTTTTCTTCCACAGCCCCCACTACGACAGCAACCATTCCGTCCGGTTTGATGCGGCGCTGATAAGCGTCCGTAATCTGGGCAACGGTTACTCTGTCCACCGCTTTTATATAATCATCCAGATAGGTGAGCGGAAGATTGTAAAACCCAATGACGGCGAGATATCCCATGATTTTCTTGTTACTGTCCAAGCGCAGCGGAAAGCTGCCGATAATATTCTGCTTGGCTGCGGCAAGCTCTTTTTCTGTTGGGCCACCAGCGACAAAATCGGCGAGAATTTTGCGTGTCAGCGCGAGCGCCTCGTCTGATTGCTCCTTCCTGGTTTGAAGGCCGATTTCGAACGGTCCCTTCATCTCAAGCGGAGTAAAATGGCTGTGCACGCTGTAAGCGAGACCGCGTTTCTGACGGATTTCTTCCATCAGGCGCGAGGTGAATCCCCCTCCGCCAAGTATGTAATTGCCAACGAGCAGTGGAAAATAATCGGGATCGCCGCGGCGGAGCCCGGGATAAGCAAGTAATATATGGCCCTGTGTGGCAGGGTGGGCAATTCTTCTGGTCTCAGCAACCGGCGGCGTTACCGCCGGCAAAGCATCCGCGGGCTTGCCTTGCGGCAAGTCCTTTGTCAGCGATTCAGCAATAGCTGCCGCTTCGGCGCGGCTGACGTCACCCATGATAGAAATCACGGCATCGGCTGCGATATAGCGGGACCGGTAGAAATCCACCAGATCCTCGCGCCGCAGCGCGCTGACGGTCTCAACCTCACCCGAACCGCGCAATCCATAAGGATGGCTCCCGTAGAGCATTTTCATCAATGCACGATCGGCAATATTATCCGGCTTGGTATCCGCTTCTTTTAACCCGGCAATCACTCGCGCCTGTTCCCGTTCCAGCACGTTTACAGCAAACTCGGGGTGCTGGATGACGCTAGCGAAAATATCCAGCGCCTGCTTGCGTTCCCGAGCGCTGCTCAAAGTACGTAGTGTGACGCCCGCGCGGTCCTGATCGAAATGTGCGCCGAGTTGCGCACCGACATCGGCTATCGCCTTGGAAATCTGGTCTTCAGATAGCCCCCGCGCGCCAAGATGTACCAGATGCAGGGTCAGGCCGGCACGCCCGGACTTCTCCGGCGTATCGGTGCTGCTACCGGCGCTGAAATCCACGCTGACGTCGAGTATCGGTAAATCGCGGCTTTCGATGAAATACACCCGCGCACCGGCCGGCGTTTGCCAGTGCTGGATCGGCAGCGTGGCAAATGCCCATTGGGAATAAATGCCCAAAAGCAGAACAAATATGAAACGCATCACGTGCATTGGAACCTCTCTGGCCTTCCAAAAAACGCCTTACAAAATTCAAACTTGGTCAAACTCATCTTTCGATTGCGTAACAACGTCGAGCGAAAAAGCTGGACCTTCGAGAACCTCTCTTCCATTCAATTGATCCACCGCGGGCAATAGGGACCGGCTGTCATGCTTCTCAATGCCGCAACCCGGAAGGGGCTGCGGCAGGGGCTTTCTGTTCCAATGGCTGCGGGTCCAGCACCGCAACCGTGAGGCTTTCATCCTTCAAATATTTCTTTGCCACATCACGCACCTGCTCGGCGGTAACAACTTGCAGTTTTTTCAACATCGTATCCACATCCCGGTATGACATCCCGATACTTTCCAACTGGCCGATCTGCATTGCCTGAAAAAACATGGAATCGAGCTGAAAGACGTGACCAGCCACGACCTGGGCTTTGACTCGCGCCAGTTCCTCTTCCGCTACGCCATCACGCACAAGTTTTTCAACTTCACCACGCAACGCGGTTTCCAGATCGGTCACTGTCTTCCCTTCGCTGGGCGTGCCGTCGAGATAAAACATGCCAGGACCGCGCGCGGTAGAATCGTAGCCCGCGCCCGCCGAATTCGCAATGCGCTGCTCGCGCACCAGCTCCTTGTTGAGCCGTGCAGACGCGTTCCCGTCCAGCACGCCAGCGAGCATTTCCAGCGCATAAGGTTCCCAATCCGCGCTGGGATTGCGCAATGCCGGCGCATGATAACCCATCACGAGGTATGGCAGCCGCGCCGGGGCCTTGACCGTGATCCGTTTGATCCCGACTTGCACGGGTTCAATCTGCGGCTTGCGTTTATCCAGCGGCAATAGCGAGCGTGGCTTGATGTGGCCATAATGCTTTTGCGCCAATGCGAAGACTTCATCTGGGTTGACGTCGCCCACCACCACCAGTATGGCATTGTTCGGTGCGTACCAATGGTCGTACCATTCTTTCGCATCGTGGACTGTCATGTTCTCCAGATCGTTCATCCAGCCGATTATCGGATGCCGGTATGGATGCGTTTGATAGGAAGTCGCCACCATTTTCTCATGTACGAGCGAGCGGGGCTGGTCATCGGTGCGCAAGCGGCGTTCCTCCATGACCACTCTGATTTCCTTGGCGAACTCTTCTTCTGTCAGCACGAGATTGCGCATGCGGTCGGATTCCAGCTCCATCGCCAGCGGCAGTCTGGCTTTTTGTAATTGCTGGAAATAAGCGGTGTAATCACGGCTGGTGAATGCGTTTTCACGCCCACCCGCGGCCGCAATACGCCGGGAGAACTCGCCGCCAGGTACTTTCTTCGTGCCTTTGAACATCATATGCTCCAGCACATGGGCCACTCCCGTGGTGCCGTTCAATTCATCAATGCTGCCCGCCTTGTACCAAATTTGTGAGATAACCACCGGAGAGCGGTGGTCTTCCTTGACGATCAGTTTAAGGCCGTTGCCGAGCGTGTACTCGTGCGCAGTGGCGAAGGCTCCGGCGGAAGTCAGCGAAACCGCCAACGAAGCCAAAATCATCGCAATGGCCTGCAAACCGGAAGAGAGAGCGGAAACACGGCAATAAAGTCTCATTTTTTTAATAACCTGAACCTCGGTAAACGGAATAAAATCCCGGAATAAGTTCCTGCTTGCGATTTTCGGGCACGAATTTCAATCAATGTTGATAGCCTAACAGAATGCCGAGTTTCTTCAAATCCAAAAATAATCCTGCGCCTGCCGGCACCCCGTCCGCGAATTGGGCAGCCAAAGTCAGACAGGGCCTCTCCCGTACCCGCGATAATCTGGGCAAACAGTTCTCCGGCTTGTTCGGTGGCGGGAAGATAGATGAGGCCCTCTACGAGGAACTGGAAACCATACTGCTGACAGCTGATACCGGCGTGGCCGCAACCAGCTGGCTGCTTGCAGAACTGCGGCGGCAGGTCAAACGCAATGGCCTGACCGATGCGGCGCAACTGAAGGAGGCATTACAGCAAGCGCTTGTCGACCTGCTTACCCCGCTGGCGCAGCCCCTGGACACGGAGGTGAACAAGCCCTTCATCATTATGCTGACCGGCGTGAATGGCGCCGGCAAAACCACCTCCATCGGCAAACTCGCCCATCATTTTCAATCGCAGGGAAAAACTGTGCTGCTCGCGTGCGGCGACACTTTTCGCGCCGCCGCACGCGAGCAGCTTATTGCCTGGGGCGAGCGTAATGGCGTCGCGGTGATTGCCCAGGAAAGCAACAGTCAGCAAAAAGGAGATCCCGCGGCGGTGATATTCGATGCCGTGAATGCCGCGAAAGCGCGGGGCATCGATATTGTGCTGGCGGATACCGCCGGACGGCTCGCCACACAACTGCATCTGATGGAGGAGATCAAGAAAGTTAAGCGCGTCATTGCCAAAGCCGAACCAGGCGCGCCTCATGAAGTCTTGCTGGTGCTCGATGCCAATATTGGCCAGAATGCGGTGAATCAGGTACAAGCCTTCGACGACGCCCTCGGCCTCACCGGTCTCATTATTACCAAGCTTGACGGTACCGCCAAAGGCGGGGTCATCGCCGCTATCGCCAGGCAACGCCAGCAAAAGCCACCATTGCCAATCCGCTTCATTGGCGTGGGCGAAGGCATGGATGATTTGAGGCCATTCGACGCGCATGAATTTGTCGAAGCGTTGTTTGATTGAATGCCGGAAATATTGAAAAATGCAGCCGGTGCCACACTACAATAGTCAATGATTAGCTTCAGCCAGGTCTGCAAACGTTATCCTAACGGCTTCGATGCACTCAAGAATATCGGCTTCACCCTTGAAGCAGGTGAAATGGCCTTGATAACCGGTCATTCCGGAGCCGGCAAGAGTACGCTGCTGAGGCTCATTGCGGCCATCGAGCGCCCCACTTCCGGCAGCATTATTGTCAATGGCCAGAATGTCAGCGCGCTTAAGGGCGGAGCAATCCCATTCCTGCGGCGCAATCTCGGGCTGGTTTTTCAGGATCAGAAGATCCTGTTCGATCGCACTGTTTTTCACAACGTGATGCTGCCTCTGCAAATTACCGGTTTTCATTCCAAAGCGGCAACAGGACGCGTGCGCGCCGCACTTGACAAGGTTGGATTGCTGGACAAAGAGAAGGCAAGGCCCATTACACTTTCCGGCGGTGAGCAGCAACGCCTGTGCATCGCGCGCGCGATAGTAAATCGGCCTTCCATACTCATCGCCGATGAGCCGACCAGCAATCTGGACGCTGATTATGCAAGGGACATTATGGGAATGTTCAAGTCGTTTCACCAGGTTGGGGTAACGGTCCTGATAGCCACCCATGACGTGGAATTGCTTGGCAGCACGCCGCTGCGTATTTTTGCCCTCAACCACGGCGAATTGACGGCATGAGAGTCTGGCTCTCTCATCACTCATACGCTCTTGTGCTGGCGCTTAAACGGCTGGTGGGCGCCCCCATCGGAAGCTTGCTCAGCATTGTCGTAATGGGGATCGCCTTCAGCCTGCCTGCTGGCATCTACATGCTGCTGGAAAATCTCCAGGCGTTCTCGGGACAGGTCTCGGGTGCGCCGCAACTGAGCCTGTTCCTGAAACTGGACGCTAATAACGAGGTGGTAGCGCAAATTGAATCACGCCTGAGAGAACACCCTCGGGTCGCGAGCTTCGAGTTCATTTCCAGGGATAGCGCCTTGGCGCAGCTCAAGCAGGACAGTGGATTGGGAGACATAGCGGACAGTCTTGAACAGAATCCGCTACCCGATGCTTTTGTGATCAATGCCGGAACCCTCTCGCCCGAGGCGCTGGAAGAATTACGGGCGGAGCTGCAGACGTTGCCCGGCATCGAACATGCGCAGCTTGATTCTGCTTGGGCCAAGCGGCTGGATGCGTTGCTCAAACTGAGTCGGCTGGCGGTACTAATACTTGCCGGCCTGCTGAGTTTCGCGCTGGTGGCCGTGATATTTAACACCATACGTCTACAAATTCTCACGAAGCGGGATGAAATAGAGGTGTCGAAATTGATCGGCGCGACCAACGGCTTCATCCGTCGCCCTTTTCTCTATTTCGGCGCCATCCAGGGAATGGCTGGCGGAGCGGCCGCGTGGTTCATTATCTCTCTTGGAATCCACCTGATAGACGATGAACTGGCTGAATTAATGCGGCTATATGAAGTCAATTTGCGCCTCTATCATCTTTCCCCCGAGGACAGCCTGAGTCTATTGCTATTCTCGGCGTGCCTGGGCTGGGTGGGAGCCTGGTTATCGGTAGCGAATCATCTCCGGAAAACAGAACCAAGATAATTCATGAGCTTATGCATCCTCGGCAGGGAACTTTCCGAATCTGTTGACTCTCTTATTCGAAGAGTTTAATTTAGTAAGGGACCAAGGAGGATATATGAGTTTTGCTTTAGCGGTACCTTCGGCCAGCGGCAGTATTGAAAGCTATATTCAATCTGCCAATCGCTATCCCATTCTTTCCCAGGAAGAAGAAATCCGCCTGGCGCGCTCCCTGAGAGATGAAGATAATATCAACGCAGCCCGTCAACTGGTGTTGTCGCACTTGCGCGTAGTGATCGCCATTGCTCGCGGTTACAAGGGTTATGGCCTGCCTCAGGCCGACCTGATTCAGGAAGGCAACGTCGGACTTATGAAAGCAGTCAAACGCTATGATCCTGAACGCGGCGTCAGGCTGGTATCGTTCGCGGTGCACTGGATCAAGGCGGAAATCCATGAGTTCATACTGCGTAACTGGCGGCTGGTAAAGATCGCCACTACCAAGGCGCAACGCAAACTGTTCTTTAACCTGCGCAGCATGAAGCCGGTTCTGGATACCATGAACCCCTTGGAAGTCAATGCTGTGGCTAAGCAGCTGGGTGTGAAAGCTGAAGAAGTGGTGGAAATGGAGACGCGCTTCAACGGACGCGATATTCCGCTTGAACCGCTATCTGAGGATGATGATGAGACCTTCAGTCCCATCGCCTATCTTACAGATGGCTCGGAACCCCCACAATTGCTGGAGGCCGAACAAACAAAGCGCTTGCGCGGCGAAGGACTGGAACAGGCGCTGGCCAGCCTGGACGCCCGGAGCCGTCATATCATCGAAGCGCGCTGGCTGCGGGAAAAAGATACTACCGCAACCCTGCATGATCTTGCGGGCGAACTGGGCGTTTCCGCCGAGCGTATCCGTCAGATTGAGGTCAAGGCAATGCAGAAAATGCGAGGGGCGATGGCGACTGAATAGGTCCACCCCCCTTCGCATCAGCTTCGGCTGCTCGCCGCCCACTGCTCCGGCGTCAGGGTTTTCATGGACAACGCATGGATTTCTTGCTTCATCCTGTCGCCGAGTGCGCGGTATACAAGTTGGTGCTGCTGCACCATATTCTTTCCCCGGAATTCAGGACTGACAATAATGGCCTCGAAATGACGGCCGTCATCGCCCTCCACTCGTACCAGATCGCAGGGCATGGAGGTTTCAATATGATTTTTTATGCTTTCCGACGTGACCATTCTTTCTTCCTTTATATTGATAATTCAATAATTCTCCGAAGCTAGTTCTCCGAAGGGATTATCCCGGTTCGAATAAAAACGAAAACTCTGCGATTTATTGGAGGCAGTCCATTCGCAACACGGTTCAGAGTACCCTTAATGGCGAATCTTGTGGCCTGCCTTGAGCATCCGCAGTGTCAGCCATGATACCGCCAGGAAGCATGCCGCTACAATCCCGAGACTGGCATAAGGGGAAATATCGGATACGCTGAAAAAACCATAGCGGAATCCGTCTATCATGTAGAAGAAAGGATTCAAGTGCGATAATCCCTGCCAGAAAGGCGGCAATGAGTGAATCGTATAAAATACTCCAGATAAAAATGTCAGCGGCAGGATGACGAAGTTTTGAAATGCGGCAAGCTGATCGAATTTTTCCGCCCAGATCCCCGCGATAATCCCTAACGCGCCCAGCAAGGCGCTGCCTATCAGGGCAAATACGAATACCCATACGAACGAGCGCAAGGGTACATCGAAAAACCCGAGTGTCACCAGGTAAACTCCCAGTCCTACAGCCAGCCCGCGCACTACCGCAGCCAGCACATAGGCCAAAAATATTTCCCGGTAAGAAAGTGGCGACAATAGGACAAAGACTAGATTGCCTGAGATTTTCGATTGAATCAAGCTGGATGACGAGTTGGCGAAAGCGTTTTGCAGCACTGCCATCATGACCAGGCCCGGAATCAGAAAAACCGTGTATGGCACGCCTGGATATACCTGTAAGCGTCCTTCCAGGACATGGGAAAAAATCATCAGATAGAGCAACGTGGACAGCATTGGCGCAAAAACGGTCTGAAACCCGACCTTCCAGAATCGCAGCAATTCCTTGTAGAGCAGAGTAGGAAACCCGCTCATGCGGATGCCGATTCCTGGCTTCTGGTGTTGCCCATGATTTTCACGAATACTTCTTCCAGATCAGGCTGCAATACCTGCATTTCCAGGACTTGCGCCTGCGCGACGCGCAATGCCGCCATCACATTTTCAAGCTGCGAATATTCCTTGATCGCGAGGATGTAATACCCTTCCTCGCGACTGCTCATCAACGATTGTAGCGCCGCAGGCAGTATATCGGGCGACAGCCGTAGCCGAATCGAGCATCCCGGAATGCTATTGATGAGATTCCTGATGCTGTCGAGTGCAACGATACGACCTTGTTTGAGCATCGCCACCCGGTTGCATAACGCTTCCGCTTCATCGAGATAATGGGTGGTAAGCACAATGGTGTGACCGTTGCGGTTCAATTGCTTGATGAAACGCCAAAGTGCTTCACGCAATTCCACATCCACGCCAGCGGTCGGCTCGTCCAGTACGATCACCGGAGGCTTGTGCACGAGTGCCTGAGCCACCAGCACCCGACGCTTCATGCCGCCGGAAAGAGTGCGCATGTTGGCGTCGGCCTTGTCCGCAAGATCGAGATGATGAATGATCTCGTCTATCCAGGCGGCATTATTCCTCAGGCCATAATAGCCGGATTGAATCGCAAGCGTTTCCCGAACGGTAAAGAATGGGTCAAATACCAGCTCCTGGGGCACGACTCCCAGCATGCGCCGCGCTTCCCGGTAGTCAGCAACGACATCGTAGCCCATCACTCTGACGCTACCGCTACTGGCTCGCATCAGGCCCGCAATGATGTTGATAAGCGTGGTCTTTCCCGCACCGTTGGGGCCGAGCAAGGCAAAAAACTCTCCCGTCCCGATTTCCAGATCGACAGCACCCAAAGCATGCAGTCCGCCGAAGCGCTTGTGCACCCGCTTGACTTCGATTGCCAGAGTCATTTGAGAAGTAAATAAGATAAAGGCTGCCAGGACAGCGGCAGCGGGCATAGGCGTATTCCGCCACGCGGGATTGATGCTTCCGCCGAGAAGGCGATAGACCGGGCGCTGGCATTTCCGGTCGTCGTGCTTGGGGAATACCTATTCAGCACTTCACCAAACCCGCAGACTTGATGACTTACGCCAGGGAGATTAATCCGGAAACGCCGTACAATTGAGCAAGACCTTTCAGGTTCTGCGGAGCGTTGGCGAAGCGAATCCTACAGTTGCGGCGGCGAGCCTCACGCTGCCATTCCAGTAACATGCTGACAGCCGAGGAGTCTACTTCGGTCACTTGTGCCAGATCTATTATCAGATCATCCCGGTTAAACAACGCGATGCCCCGCTCCACCAGCGCAACGACGTTATGGATGGTTACTGATCCCTTTACGCTCAGTTTACCGTCCTCGGACTGAAGCATTTCAGCTGCCACGCATTACTCGGCTAAAGCTTTTTTATCGCCGGCTATCAGGGAACGATTCTTTTCCATCAGGGTTTTGATCAATTTGTCCACGCCGCCCTCATGAACCTGGCTATTGAAAGTACTGCGGTAATTGGTTACCAGACTTACCCCGGCCACTGTCACGTCGTACACTTTCCAGCTGTCGTCCGTTTTTTCCATGCTGTAATCGATCGGCACAGATTGTTGACCGTGACCTTGTATCACCTGGGTTTTTACGGTGGTATTATTATCGGTGGGTTGGGCTTTCAGTGGCTCAACCTTGATCGTGTGGTCACGGTAAGTGGTCAATGCGTTGGAATAAGTACGCACCAGCAGGGTACGGAATTCCTTCACCAGTTGCTCCTGTTGCTCAGGAGCAGCCTTGGACCAATTCTTGCCCATCGCCAGCCGGGTCATGCGGGTAAAGTCGAAATGAGGCAGTATCTTGGCCTCCACCAGATCGAGAATCTTGGCGGTATTGCCTGCACGGATATCCTTGTCCTGTCTGACAATGGAGAGTACCTCCTGGGCAGTGTCGTTTACCAGCTTGTCTGGACTGACTTCCGCTGCCCATACGGGAAGCGCAAGCAACCATGCAGCCAGGAATACGTATACACCGTAATATTTTTTCATGATTTCCTCGCTAAAATTGATCTTAAGTACAAAATAAACCAGAACAGTTACCACCGGTAAAAATTACAGCTTGTCCTTGTCAATCCTTGTCCCCCTCTGCCGCCTTGTTGAACAGAAACCGCCCGATCAAGTCTTCCAAAACTATCGCCGAATTCGTTTTCATGATTTTGTCGCCCTCCTTTAGCGAGGTCTCGTCGCCGCCAGCCGCCAAACCGATGTATTGCTCGCCCAAGAGGCCCGCAGTCAGTATGCTGGCGAATGTATCCTTGGGAAACTGATAGCGGCTGTCTATGCTCATGGTGACAGCGGCGTCGAACGTCTCGGTATTAAGCCGGATATCGGTCACACGGCCAACCACCACACCTGCGCTTTTCACCGGCGCTCTAACCTTCAAACCGCCGATATTCTCAAAATTTCCAATCAGCATATAGCTTTGCGCTGCGCTGTAAGTGCCCATATTTCCCACTTTCAACGCCAGAAACAGTAACGCGCCGATTCCGACGATGACAAATAGTCCTACCCATAAATCCATCACTGTGCGCTGCATCAGCTCATTCCCCTGAACATGAACGAGGTCAAAACAAAATCGAGTCCCAGAATTGCCAGGGAGGAAGTTACCACGGTACGGGTAGTGGCTCCGGATACTCCCTCCGCAGTAGGCGATGCATCATAACCCTCGAACACCGCAATCGCCGTCACCGCCACGCCAAAAACACAGGTTTTGATAATGCCGTTGACAATGTCGTACCGGAAATCCACCGCATTTTGCATTTGTGACCAGAATGAACCCTCATCCACGCCGATGACCACCACTGCTACCAGGTAACCGCCAAAAACGCCAATGGTGGAAAACAGCGCAGCCAGAAACGGCATAGAAATCACCCCCGCCCAAAAACGGGGGGCAACCACCCGCGCGATTGGGTCCACTGCCATCATTTCCATTGCCGCTAATTGCTCAGTGGCTTTCATCAAGCCGATTTCCGCGGTAATCGCCGATCCTGCACGACTGGCGAACAATAGCGCTGCGACCACCGGCCCCAGTTCCCGTACCAGTGATAATGCAACCAGCGTGCCCACGGCTGACTCGGCACCATATTTTTGTAACGTCTCGTAACCTTGTAAACCCAGCACCATGCCGACGAACAGTCCCGACACAAGGATAATGATCAGCGATAGCACTCCGGTAAAATAAAGCTCACGGATAACCAGGCCAAAACGCCGCAGGCTAGTGCCCGACTTAAGCAGTGTCAACAGGAAAAACCGGCTAGCGTAACCCAAGCGCCAAATGCTGTCTATTACGCGATGACCGACGCCACGGATGCCGATAACGATGCGTCTAGGCAAAACCGGTCTCCAGTTTCAGATCGCTCGCATAAGCTTCTGCGGGGTAGTGGAATGAAACGGGGCCGTCTTCTTCCCCATGCACGAACTGATGCACGAACGGCGCAACGGAGCCACGTACTTCGGCTGGCGTGCCATGTGCAGCAATCACGCCCTCGGAGATAAAATAAACGTAGTCAACAATTTTCAATGACTCCTGCACGTCATGCGTTACGACCAGGGAGGTCATTCCCAAGGCGTCCGTCAGACGACGGATCAAATTTCCGATCACGCTTAGGGAGATGGGATCAAGTCCGGTAAAAGGTTCATCATACATAATGAGCACCGGGTCGAGCGCAATCGAGCGAGCCAACGCCACGCGCCGCGCCATTCCTCCCGACAGTTGGGCAGGCATCAGATCATGTGCGCCACGTAAACCGACGGCCTGGAGCTTCATCAACACCAGATCGCGAATCATGGGTTCCGGCAAATCGGTATGTTCCCGCATCTGGAAAGCCACGTTATCAAACACTGACAGATCGGTAAACAACGCGCCAAACTGAAATAGCATACTCATTTTTCGGCGCATCCGGAAAAGGTCATCCCTTTTTAGCTCATGCACTACCTTGCCGGCAATTTTGACGTATCCCGAGGATGGGGTAACTGCGCCGCCGATAAGACGTAACAGCGTGGTCTTGCCGCTACCGCTGCCGCCCATGATCGCGATGACTTTGCCACGCAACATGGTCATGTTGATTCCCTTCAGGATGGAACGCTCTCCATAGGAGAAATTCAATCCTTTGATTTCGACCAAGGCTTCAGGTGTCATTCTGTTCGAAAAACGGATGCTGATTTGACGGGTTTCGATTTTAATCCAAATGTGCTGCTAGCACAGCTCATAATTTCAACCCATATTAATCCGTTAGGGCGCGAGATGATGGTTGGGAGAAGTCCATAGCTTGGTCTATCGACGCCGGACAAGCGGCGAAAATGGCCGCAAACTGACCGCCAGCACTCGGGTGGGTTCAAGGTACGCGACGCTGCATTAAGAGCCCGGATAAAATACATGCAGCCGATATCCAGCTGCGTTCAAATCGCCGCTATTGAGATGGAGCTTTACGTTGAATTCCTGGTTGGATGCAATGGCTCCCGCCGGATCCATATATTTTTCCAGATACGCATCGGGGGAGAAAATGTGGCTCGCGAGGGGTTGATCCTGAGGGTCGGTGAGCGTAAGTTCAAATGATGGAAATGCCTGCGCATAGGGAGCATGATTACGTACGGCGGCACTAAGCGTAACGAAGCCGGAACGCTGAGTGTCCGCTTGCATTTCGGAGGACTCGATACTCAACAACGCCGCGTTTTGGGGCAATGGAACAGTACACTGCAATAGCTCGCAGTATTGTTCCAGATAGGGCCTGGCATCAGGCACAAGAACAGAAAGCTCGGCACGATAAAAATAGGTGGCCTGTGCCGCCAGCACGACGAGCAAAAACAGACTGCCTAGGCCCCATCCAAGGGAGGCCTTACGCGGAGCCACCGTGTCGAAAGCATAATTTTCCTCCGCATAATTTTCCGCTGCATAATTCTCGGCTGCTTGGTTCTCCGCTGCCTCGTTCCGTGCGGCATCGTCCGCAGCGGTATGATCCTGGGGAGTACTGATCGTATCCGATGCTTGCGCCTTCGGCTCTTCCGCAGCCGGCGGTTGGGGAGTTGATGCTTCCGGGGTTACCGCTTCTGCTATCGCGTCGGGCTGTGTTCTTTCTTGGCCGGGATCTTGGGAAGAGACTTCCTGATCTGATACAGGTGGCGCGGACAAATCGCCAATATCCGCAAACGAAACCTGATGGGTGCTTTCTGATGTATCTGCCACTGTCGTCCGGGTCAGATCGACAGCTTCAGGTTCCTGCACCGTGGCGAGTGTGGCAAAGCCGTTAAATACCTGGGCGCAGTGTCCGCAACGCACGTGGCCGCCGTGCGCCTGCAAATGCAAAGGGGTGACGCGGAAGGCGGTGGCGCAGTTAGGGCAGCGAGTTACAAGCGCCATAGCCGTGGTTTCGGAAGAAACTGAAGTTCACTTTCTCGTCCCTGTCAACAATGCCCAACCCTCTTGTTCCCCCGCAATATGCATCGTGAACCATTGCCGGTAGACTTGCTTTACCTCTTCCGCCTGTTCCATGAGTATGCCGGAGAGCGCAATACGCCCGCCCTCGCGGGTAGCGCGCATCAGTATCGGGGCCAGCATGATCAGGGGATTGGCAAGAATATTGGCGACAACCACATCTGCCCAGCCTCCGCGCACCGGCTTGGCCTGGCGCTCAACGTGAACCGTAAAAAAATTCGCTTTTGTTTCGTCACATTGATTAATGATGGCATTTTTGCGGCTTGCCGCGACCGCCTGGGGATCGATATCGATTCCCACCACATGACTTGCCCCCAGCTTTGATGCGGCGATGGCAAGTATGCCGGAGCCGCAACCATAATCCAGAACATCTTCGCCTCCTTGCAGATTTTCGTCAAGCCAGGTGAGGCAAAGTTTCGTGGAGGGATGGCTACCGGTGCCGAAAGCCATCCCGGGATCAAGGATCAGATTGACTGCAGCAGGATCGGGTACCTGATGCCAGCTGGGGACGATCCATAATCGGGATGATATCCGAATCGGATCGAATTGCGATTGCGTAATTCGTACCCAGTCCTGCTCTTTCACGTCCTCCAGTCGATAGCTGGGCAAACTGGAAAGCTGAGCTGCTTGTGCCGCGGCGTTCACGATAGAAATTATATCCGCATCCGCATCGAACAAAGCGGTAAGTTCCGAAGCGGACCAAATTGCCCCCATGGACTCGCCGGGTTCGTCGAATAAAAACTGCTCCCGTTCCGTGCCGGCGGCTGCATCATGAATATCCGTTGACAACGCGCCCAGCTCAAGCATTGCGTCGCCCAGGGCTTCGGCATGTGCGCTATCAGTTTCCATGGTCAGGGAAATCCAGGGCATATTTAAACACGAATGACTAGCGCTAGCCGGTTAACGCTGGCTCAAGCTGACTCAACCGCGTGAGAGCGCCTTACTACCGAAATAGCTGGGAAACATTCTATTTACGGAATATCACGCAACACCGCTTACTGCCTTTCTAGCCCGACTTATTATAATTAGCAAGCTTTTGCTCGAGGTAATGGATGGCTGTGCTGCCGTTCAGAAAAGCAGCGTCGGACAGCAGATCGAGATGCAACGGAATATTCGTATTGATGCCTTCAACCACCATTTCGGATAGTGCGATACGCATGCGCGCAATGGCCTGCTCGCGATTATCTCCATACGCGATAACTTTGCCAATCATGGAATCATAATAGGGCGGAACCACGTAGTTATGGTAAATATGAGAATCGACCCGAATCCCGGGGCCGCCCGGAGCGTGATACTGCGTGATGCGACCGGCGGACGGAGTAAGCTTGTAAGGATCTTCAGCATTGATACGGCATTCGATGGCATGCCCTTTCAGTGAA
This sequence comes from Nitrosospira sp. Nl5, assembly GCF_900102495.1. Classification (GTDB taxonomy): domain Bacteria; phylum Pseudomonadota; class Gammaproteobacteria; order Burkholderiales; family Nitrosomonadaceae; genus Nitrosospira. Next base: position 91,116 of record NZ_FMVQ01000012.1, read on the forward strand.
ACATCACGCTGGCGAATATTCAGTTTTTCGCCTGCGGCAACACGAATCTGTGCTTGCACCAGATCAATTCCTGTAATCACTTCGGTAACAGGATGTTCCACTTGCAAACGTGTATTCATCTCGATGAAATAGAATTCGTTTTTTTCAAACAGGAATTCAAACGTTCCAACACCCCGATAGCCAATCCGCCGGCATGCATCGGCGCAGCGGGAACCCATCCTGTCACGCAACCTTGGAGGAACGCCTAAAGCAGGGGCTTCCTCGAGAATTTTCTGATGGCGGCGCTGCATGGAACAGTCTCGCTCTCCCAGGTGGATTGCGTTGCGGTGCTCGTCAACCAGGATCTGGAATTCAATATGGCGTGGGTTTTCAAGAAATTTTTCCGCGTAAACTGTCGGGTTTCCGAATGCAGCCTGGGCCTCGTTCCGGGTGATGATAACCGCATTCGATAAAGCTGCTTCGGTGTGCACCACGCGCATTCCACGCCCGCCGCCGCCTGCCGACGCTTTAATGATGACAGGGTAGCCAATGGCGCGGATAATCGCCCTGATCTCTTCAAGAGATTCCGGTAATGCCCCGTTGGAGCCCGGAACGCAGGGGACTCCCGCTTTTTTCATGGCGTTCTTAGCGCTGACCTTGTCGCCCATCATGCGAATGGTATCGGGACGCGGGCCTATAAAGACAAAACCGCTTTTTTCCACGCGTTCGGCAAAATCGGCATTCTCGGAGAGAAAACCATAGCCCGGGTGAATGGCTTCCGCATCGGTCACTTCCGCCGCGCTGATGATGGCTGGAATATTGAGATAACTCAGAGCCGATGGCGCCGGACCGATGCACACGGACTCATCGGCGAGCTTCACATATTTGGCGTTTGCATCCGCCTCGGAATGCACCGCCACTGTTTTGATGCCCATCTCGCGGCAGGCGCGCTGGATGCGCAGGGCAATCTCGCCGCGATTGGCTATTAGAATTTTTTCAAACATGATTACCGAAATGTCTCTGTTGAACCATGGAAGTATTGGCTATTATTCCTATCCATGCCCAAGGATGGAGTGTATTGAGTCAGGGATATCGTTACTTAAAATGACTGGATTGCCGCCATACTGCGTTGCTCGCGTTGCATAGGAATCACTATGCGCCTCCCTCGCGCCTTGTCTGACAAAATCCAGTCATTTTTAACATTCCTTCCCGGTTTATTCATTTGAACCGATTATGTAACGATGCCCCTGACTCACTACACTAGCCCCGGAGAACTATTCAATCACGAACAATGGTTCGCCGTATTCTACTGGCTGACCGTTTTCCACCAGGACGGCTTTGATAACACCGCTCTTGTCCGACTCAATTTCGTTGAGCAGTTTCATTGCTTCAATAATGCACAACGTATCACCGGCCTTTACCGCCTGTCCCACCTCAACGAATGGGTTCGCGCCAGGAGTGGATGTACGATAAAACGTTCCCACCATCGGCGACTTCACCACGTGGCCTTCGGGTAATACCTCCGCCGCCGCGGCTGCTGCGGCTGCAGGGCTTGCTGCCCCTGCCGTGGGAGCGGCAGCGGTCGTAAGTGGCTGCAAGGCGGGTGGTGCGGTGACATACGTTTGAGTGGAAGATGGAGATCTACTGATTCGGACCTTTTCCTCACCTTCGGTGATCTCCAATTCTGCAATACCCGATTCTTCAACCAGCTCAATCAGTTTCTTAAGCTTTCTCAGATCCATAATAGATCTCCCCCGAAACAAAGCCGTTTTAAGGCTTTAGCTATTACTATTCAAACGCAGTACAAAATGCCGCGTTACTTTATCTCTTTATTATTTCGCCATACCGATCAATTTCATATTCACGCTATATTCGGTTGCGAAGAACTTAACTTCTTATTAACTTCTTATTTCGGTCGACTTCGATCAGTTGGTGGAAACGAGGCTAAAAACGACACCGGGACTAGCGGCGTGTCAGAGCATATTTCAAAGCCAGGACATAGCCGTCGGCGCCCAAACCGCTGATTACTCCAAGAGCCAGGTCGGAGAAATATGATTTCCTGCGAAAAGGTTCACGGGCAAAAATATTGGAAAGATGAACTTCAATGAACGGCAACTTCGTTGCGGCAAGCGCGTCCCGCAAGGCGACGCTGGTATGGGTATAAGCCGCAGGATTGATGATAATAAACTCAATCCCGTCACCAACAGCTGCCTGAATCCGGTCTATCAATTCGCCTTCGGCGTTACTTTGAAAAGCGGCCAGTTTCGCCCCGGCCTTTTCGGCTAAAAGCGTTAAACTAACGTTAATTTCTTCTAACGTAGTGCTTCCATAAACTCTTGGCTCACGGGTTCCCAAAAGATTGAGGTTTGGGCCATGAAGGACCAGGATATTTTCTGCTCTGAATGTTTTTGCTGTCATGTAGCAAGTGTGCCGCAACCGTTGTGGAAAGTCTAGATGTTAACGGATAATCACGGTAAATAAGCGAAAATCTCCATATTTAGAAATACCCCACGAAAGGTGGAGTAATAAGAATCTATATTCCCTTTTCCGTTCCAGATTAACGCCTCGTGACGCTTCGCTTAGAGCTTCTCTCATACCCTTCTGAAAATAAAGAGGTGATAAATCCCCATTCACCGGTAAACGAAATAAGTTCTTTTTTTGGAAGCCAAGACGCCAAAGCTATGTCTATATACGGGTTCGCGGAATTCCATTTTACATGCGTCCAATTGCCCACTGTTTCCCAAACCTCTATAATCGCAGGTTCAATTTCCCTTCAAGGCTGTTGTAGCTCAGTTGGTAGAGCAACTGATTCGTAATCAGTAGGTCGGAGGTTCGACTCCTCTCAACAGCACCATAAGAAGGGAGATTAGCTCGGCTGTATGGATGATTCCGTTTTAATAGGCGGAGAAACATCGTCGGGTGTCAGCTTATTAGGATATGAAAGGACGCATGTGCTTCCCCCGTGGCGGCATCCTAGGTTCGCCGACAACCGCCCTTGGCTGTTGAAGCGCATGCTGGAGACCCTTCTTAACAGATTCTTTCAGCGCTAGTACGAACGGGTAGACATTCTTTCACCTCGCATTGGACAGAAGCGGCAGTGGGGGCGCTGCCACTGATGCGTTTGAATGATGATTAGTATGACTTCCCTGGGGCTGCGATTATAGAGTCGAGGAGGCGTGCCATTCGACGGTTCTGGAGAGTCCTCTCCCTTATAGACGAACCAGTAAGGCTGGTCCCTCAATAAATCCAACCGTTGCACCGCTGAAGCGAGTTTTGGACGTCCCGGAAAGAAGATTCTTTCCACTTCGCAACTAACTCTTTCCGCTTGGCGAACCTGCGCTGGAATTTTCTTCAACTAACGTAAAACTCGACCTCCTATATGCTGCTTATTCCAGAGGAGGTCTTGATTTACGAAATTGGCGCGTTAGCTGTCATGCTTTCCCGTGTTAAAAAGCCGATATCAGAAATTGCATCCTTAAAATTTGTGGCTACAGCGACTGTTGCGCCGCGCACACTGTATTATTCTCGTCATTTGCCATTTGCTTGTGGCAGTACGTTAAAAGCACCCTGCCGCCCACTTTAATAAGTGAGCGCGTACCTTAAAGCATGCTTGGCAGGGTTTATTGCTTGTCGTCGGCTTGTTTAGATACTCGTGGGGAAATACCCGTAGGTCGACAGTGAAGAAGTCATATGCATCACATAAAACTGTCGTTTTATGTTCGCCCGTAAAAAAAAGAACGATTAAAAGTTGCGGAATGGAGAATAAAATAATAAGCGTAACAAGCGCCCGTAGCTGGCAGGATCCATGCCGCTAGAGGACAAGTCGCGATATCTCGCAAGCGGTGTAAGCCGCCGGGAGGCTTGGTCGTGGGCAATGTTCGATTTCGCGAATTCCGGCTATACAACGGTTGTCATCACCGCGATTTTCAATGCTTATTTTGTTGCGGTTGTTACCCACAATCAGGAATGGGGGACATTTGCCTGGACAGCGGCACTTGCGGTTTCGTATGCCCTTATCATGCTGGTGGGGCCCGCGCTGGGAGCTTATGCCGATGCATACGCCGCGAAGAAGCGGCTGCTGTTCGTGACAACCATAGGTTGTGTTGTATTCACGGCAATGCTTTCCTTTGTCGGACCAGGGGATTTGTGGCTGGCGGTGGTGCTCATCATTCTCACCAATTTCTTCTTCGGTTGCGGCGAGAATTTGATTGCCGCATTTCTTCCAGAATTGGCGAAGAGCAAGGCGCTGGGGAAGGTGTCCGGCTGGGGCTGGAGCCTCGGCTATATCGGTGGCCTGGTCAGCCTTGGTTGTTCGCTGGCGTACGTGACGTGGGCGCAAGGACAAGGAAAACAGGCTGATCAGTTCGTGCCGGTCACCATGCTGATTACTGCGGCTTTATTCGCTGTGTCCAGTATTCCCACCTTTCTTTATCTGAAAGAAAGGTCGCAACCCCAGAAGCATCTCCGTGGACGCGGCGTAGTGCGTGAAGCATTCGCGCGATTAGGCCAAACGCTCAGTCATGTACGCGATTATCGCGACTTGGGAAGATTCCTTGTCTGCCTCGTATTCTATCAAGCGGGTATTCAGACCGTCATTACGCTGGCGGCGATATACGCCCAACAGGTAATGGGCTTTGATACGGGCGATACCATGCTTCTCGTTTTGGTGGTCAACATCACTGCGGCGGCGGGTGCGTTCGCATTCGGCAACATGCAGGATAGGTTGGGCCACATTCGTACCATAGCACTGACTCTTGTCGGCTGGATCATCATGGTACTCGTCGCGTGGCTGGCGGATACCCGCGCCCTGTTCTGGCTGGCGGCAAACATCGCCGGGCTGTGCCTGGGCGCCTCACAGTCAGCGGGACGCGCCCTAGTTGGGTACTTCAGTCCTGGCTCCCGGCGTGCCGAATTTTTTGGACTATGGGGGCTCGCGGTTAAGCTGTCATCGATACTTGGCCCAGTAACATACGGATTAGTAAGCTGGATTTCGCGAGGCGATCATCGCCTTGCAATGCTGATCACGGGCATTTACTTCATTATCGGCCTGATCATATTGATCGGGATAGACATAGAAAGAGGACGGCAAACAGCTCTTCACGCCGAAGCAACCGGCGGAACCATTGAAAACTAGCGGCCTGTCGATGTTAGTGATGCATGTGATGGCTGTTGTGTTCGCCATGGCTATCCGGCGTTTTTTTATCATCCTGGATCTTTTTCGCAGACTTCTCCTTGGGCTTAAGCGGGGTAAAACGAGCTGAATGCGCCTCGTATTCCGGCAACTTGAGGAATACGATGACCACGGTTTCCGGCGTGACGGAGAAGTCGCCAGCCCCTTTGAGCATGTTGTCTCCCGCTGGCGCCAGCTTGATCGAGGCCTTGGGTTTGGTCTTACCGATTTGTATAGTGGCCTTGCCTACGCCGCCCTCGGTACTGACTTTGTTATCCGAATGATCCGTCACATAAAGCACAACCTCTTTTTCGTTGGTGACAAGCTCCAGATGATAGGGCCCCGCCATGCGCATCTGACCCCCGTGGGGCGCGTTAGTGGAATCGAAATATGCGTCGGTATGCGCTCCGGCGGGCAATGACACGGCCAGCGCAATGCTCATCAAAACGGTGGCCATCGGTTTATTCATTTCTAACTCTCCTTGAACTGACTGTTGACTGACAAAGACGCTCTTTTTAAGGTGGAGCACCAAGTTGAGACGCAATTGAACGCGTAATGCTCTGCTTACCTACTCAATGCACATGGTCCCCCGGGGGTGGCAGTATCTCCTTTTCCCGGTTGAGCTGGGCGACCTGCTGCATCAGCATCTCGGTATCGCGCCAGCCG
>NZ_FMVQ01000013.1 GCF_900102495.1 Nitrosospira sp. Nl5
GTAGGACGTCGCCGCCATCAACGCCCCAAATGTGAGCACCATTAGCCTCAGCCCAAGCTTGACTACCATTTCGTTTCTCCTTTGTTTGCCGTAATTCCAGATGAAACCGCATGTACAGTTGTCATGGGATAACTCATGGTTTCTCCTCGGAGGCAAGTATCCGCTTCACGTTATAAAAATATGAACTCCACTACGGGCCATATTTTATTTCTGGTTTATGGAAACGGGTAGCACCAGTGCCGCGACTCTTTCTGGTACCACGAAAACTGCTTCAATCACGCGATAAATCAACCACTGGCGACAGGCGGAGGAGATTGTATAGGAAATTACGGGCCAGCATGGAACAGCCTTATGACCGGTACAAGACCCGGAAAGTACGTTTATTGCGCTGGAGGAAGTAAGACCGCACCGAGCGATTGCTCGTGGGCGCCACACTCGCAGGAATAGGCATCGGGCCGGGGATTATTACTTGCTCATCATCAGCCAGAATACCAGGCCAGCCAGCACGCTGACCAGTAAAATACAGGCAATAAGCAGAATCTTCACTCGAACTCGAAACACTTCAATGGCCTCAACGATCAGCGCATTCTGTTCAGCAAGGGACTTGATTAGCTCGGTGGAGGATTTTTGCTCATCGCTCAATTCAACGATTCTTGTCTCTAACAGGCGGACGCGTTTATTCAGCTTATCCGCATTGGCGAAACCATCACCGGCTGATGAATTTGGGGCTTCGGCAAAACCGCTTGCGTCGGTCTTGGTTGCGGAAAAGAGATGTTTTGCCGCCTTGACGATATGGGGTGCCGATTCCAGTACATCTCCCCACGGAATGATCTTTAATGCTGTCATCCAGATTGCCATGTCCTAAGCCTCCACTGTCAAGCATACCCTGATAAAACCAGGTGCATAAAAACTACATCCTGGCCAGCACCTTGGCAACCGTTTCGCCCATCGCGGCGGGCGTTGGGCAAATTGTGACGCCCAACTCCTCAAGGGCAGCCACTTTTTCCGCGGCACTTTCACCTGCCGACGAAATAATCGCCCCGGCGTGGCCCATGCGACGGCCCTCAGGCGCGGTTAAACCTGCAATATAAGCGATTAGCGGCTTACTTAAATGTTCTTTGGCAAAAACACCGGCTTCAACCTCCTGGGGCCCGCCGATTTCACCGATCATGACCACTACCTTGGTCTCGATATCTTCCTCAAATCTTTCCAGGATATCCCGATGCGAACTGCCGATAATCGGATCCCCGCCGATTCCCACCGAAGTCGATATGCCAATACCCAACGTTCTCATCTGATCAGCGGCTTCGTAGCCGAGTGTCCCCGAGCGACCGATAATTCCGACATGACCTTGAATATAAATATGCCCGGGCATAATTCCCAACATTGCCCGGCCGGGGCTAATCGTACCGGCACAGTTTGGTCCGGTGAGCACCATTCTTTTTTTGAGGGGAAAGCGACGCAAAAAGTTCTTTACCGTCATCATATCCTGAGTGGGGATACCATCGGTAATCGCCACACAGTATTTAATACCGGCATCAGCGGCTTCCATAATTGAATCCGCCGCAAATGCCGGCGGAACAAATATGATGCTCGCCTCGGCTCCCACTTGTTGCACAGCTTCTTTTACCGTGTTGAAAACAGGCAGGCCCAAGTGTTGCTGACCGCCTTTGCCGGGAGTCACGCCGCCAACAACGCGGGACCCGTAGTTGATCATGTCCTGTGCGTGAAAGGTGCCGGTTTTACCGGTGAAGCCCTGAACAATAATACGCGTACTCTCGTTAATTAAGATTGCCATATACTTTCCCTTCTGCGTTCCTCCGCAATGACCTCGTTACGCGCATGGACAACCTTATCAGCCGCCTCCGCCAGCGTTCCCGCCGTGATAATAGGCAAGCCGCTCTCAGCAATGATCCGCCGGCCTTCCTCTACATTTGTACCGGATAAACGCACAACCAGCGGGACTTTCATGCCAATATTTTTTACCGCGTGCACGACACCTTCGGCGATCCAGTCGCAACGATTAATTCCGGCAAATATATTAACCAGCATCGCTTTAACGCCTTCGTCAGCCAATACCAGGCGAAATGCCTTTTCGGTGCGCTCCGCTGACGCTCCACCCCCGACATCAAGGAAATTTGCCGGTTCTCCACCCGCCAGCTTGATCATATCCATAGTGGCCATCGCCAGACCCGCACCGTTAATCACGCAGCCGATGTCGCCGGTCAGGCCAACGTAACTCAAGCCGTGATCCCCCGCCGCCACCTCCCGAGGGTCACCTTGGGTTTTATCGCGCAATTCGGCAATTTCATGGCGGCGAAATAAAGCGTTATCATCAAAACTCATTTTTGAATCCAGTATGATCAGTTCGCCGCTACCTGTAATAATCAACGGGTTGATTTCCAGCATATTCGCATCATGATCGCGCAAGGCGCGATAACAACCTTTTATGGTTTTAATGGCATGACTGAGTTGCGTTGCCTCCAATCCTAATGCAAAAGCCATCTCGCGCGCCTGAAAGTCTTGAAGACCGACAGCAGGCTCGACGTAAATTTTTTTGATTGCATCAGGATTTGTTTCAGCCAGTTCCTCAATTTCCATCCCGCCTTGCGCGGAGCCTATCATGACAATACATTCGGAGCTCCGGTCAATCAGAAAGCAGAGATACAGCTCTCTCACAATATCTATCCCTGCTTCGATATACACTCTTGAACAAACTTTTCCTGCCGGGCCGGTCTGATGCGTAACCAGATTTTTTCCCAATAATTCTTCCGCTGCCGCTTTCACCTCGCTATGCGTGTTGCAGACTTTGATGCCGCCTGCCTTACCGCGTGCCCCTGAATGAATCTGTGCTTTTACCACCCAGATGTTTCCGTCGATCTCTCTGGCGCGCTGCACACTTTCTTCGGGACTGTAAGCCAAGCCGCCCTCTGCGATCTTAACGCCATATTTAGTCAAAATCTCTTTCGCCTGATACTCGTGAATGTCCAATCTATCACCTTATCTGTTTAAAGAATCATTCATCTGGATTTCCTATGAATCGTTGAGCCGGAAGCAGATCAAGTTAATGCGGTGGAAAATAACAGCAACTTTAAACCTGAACCGGCGATCGACCGCTCATTTTTCATTTAATTGCCATGAGTCAAAAAGGTTTTTTTGATGACTTTAACCTTTGTCTTTATATGCGTCCGCTCCAGGATTTTAGGTTAGCTGACTGTCCTGGAACCTATGCATTCTGTGTCACTCGATTCTGGAGCTCACACCTCCGCGGTGCGCAACAACGCGCTTTAACCGATCCGATAAGGCCGAAAAGAAAAAGCCGCTAAAGGCGGCTATTGAATTGGCTATTCGCTTTTTGCGGCGATTGCTTCCGCCATCTTGACAACGTTATTGGCCATTCTTGCAGAAGCAGCGTCAATTAATCGACCATCCAGCGCAGCTGCACCTTTGCCTTGCGCTGCCGCTTCTTTTAAAGCAGCCAAAATGCGTTGCGCTTTTTCAATTTCCGCAGCAGGTGGTGTAAACACATCATTAGCGAGTGCAATTTGTGACGGATGGATTGCCCACTTTCCTTCACAGCCTAAAGCAGCGGCTCTTTTAGCCGCGAGTTTATAACCATCAGGGTCTTTAATATCGCCAAACGGACCGTCAATGGGACGCAAACCATATGCTCGGCAAGCCACTGTCATGCGGCTGATAGCAGCGTGCCATTGGTCGCCTGGATAATCCGGGTTAAGTCCGCCGATATTTGTTGTTCGGGCGCGATTACTGGCTGCGTAGTCGGCTACGCCGAAATGTAGTGCTTCGAGGCGGCCCAATGTGCCATTACGGGCGATATCCTCAACATTAGCCATGCCTAAAGCTGTCTCGATCAAGGCTTCGAGACCGATTCTATTCTTTAACCCTTGCTGCATTTCCAATTGGTTTAGCATGGCCTCAACCATGTATACATCGGCATACACCCCTACTTTGGGAACCAGGATGGTGTCCAGTTTGCCGCCCGCTTGTTCGACGAGATCAACAACATCGCGAACCATGAATTGCGTATCCAGCCCATTTATACGCACTGAAATTGTTACGCCATGTCCTTTCCAATCCAGGTCATTAAGCGCTTCGATAACATTTTTACGCGCCTTTAATTTGTCATCGGGAGCAACCGCATCTTCGAGATCAAGAAAAATGAAATCCGCGCCGCTTTTCATCGCTTTCTCAAACATCCCGGGATTCGACCCCGGAACAGCTAACTCGCAGCGCTGCACGCGTAAAACAGAAGCCTCATATAATGTGTGACTCATTTTCTCCTTCCTGGGTAATTTACAACGTCAAAATTTTATTTTCCGGGCCTGAATCAAGGAAAGCAACAACCCGACATTTTATTGAATAGCCCGCCATTCTACTTTTGAAGGAAGCAAAGTCAATTTTTACGTTCGGAAGCCGAGCAAATCCCAGTTGGATGTGCATTTCGGTATCCGCATTAATCCAATTTCCCGGCCCACCCGCAGCTTGCAGATACACGGGAACTTGGGCGCCGGATAGGATTTATTGAATTCATCAATGAAGCACATCCATGCCAAGGAAGAGATTAAAGATTGACTGCTCGCCTCTAATCCTTGAGGATAATCTCTAAAACAGAACAGGAATTTCTCTTGAGCTGTTTGAAACGGAGCCAGGGAGCAGTAGATGCCATACAAATTGCCTGATGGATACTTCAAAAGAATCGTCAACGAATCCCTTCAACCTTTATTAATCGACGGCTTAAAGGGTATCGAAAAAGAAAGCCTTCGCATTACCCGCGAAGGATCAATATCCCAACTACCCCATCCGGTTCGTCTGGGGGCTGCCCTGACCCACCCGCACATAACGACTGATTATTCTGAAGCTTTGCTTGAGTTGATCACTCCAGCATTATCCGATGGACGTGAAACATTACGTTTCTTGACAGACCTGCATAAATACGTTTGCGCAAATATCGATGACGAGTTGTTGTTGGCGTCAAGCATGCCTATCGGTGACCTGACGAATCCGGCAATTCCTATTGCCGAATATGGCTCATCCAATATCGGAATGATGAAGCATATATACCGGCGGGGCTTGGGCTACCGCTATGGCCGCTGTATGCAGGTCATTTCCGGGATTCATTTTAACTACTCGATTCCTGAGCAATTCTGGCCTCCGTACCAGCAATTAACGAGACATGCCGGAAGCTTGCAATCATTCACGACGCATTCGTATATGGGAATGATCAGAAATTTACAGTGTTATGGCTGGCTTATTCTGTATTTATTCGGTTCTTCCCCGGCAGTCAGCAAAACTTTTATGGATAGCCGTCATTCTGCCCATTCTCATACATTAGAGAAGTTCGATGAAACGTCATATTATAAACCTTATGCTACTTCTCTGAGGATGAGCGAGATCGGCTATATCAATCCCGTTCAATCAATGTTTCATGTTTCCTTTAATAGTCTTGATGATTATATAAGGGACCTGGCCAGGGCCACCTCGGTACCTTATCCCGATTATGAGAGAATTGGATTAAAAGCAGGAGACCAATATCAGCAATTGAATACTCATTTCCTGCAAATTGAGAATGAATATTACACCTCGGTACGGCCAAAACAACCTACCAGACCGAATGAGAGACCTCTCCAGGCATTAAGAAGCAGGGGTATTCAATATATTGAAATGCGATCTCTGGACGTCGATGTTTTTGAACCTGTCGGAATTTCGGTTGAAACAACACGATTTCTTGAAGCTTTTAGCCTTTTCTGTTTATTCCTGCAAAATCCGCCTTATGATTTGAAGCAGTATGAGGAGATTAATAGCAACGCATTGTCTGTAGCCAACAGAGGAAGGGATCCAGCACTGAAACTATTAAAAAAAGGACGGGAAACTTCACTGAAGCAGTGGGCGCTGATGCTATGCGAGCAAATGCAGGAAATTTGCGACGTTCTGGATAAAGGTAATAGCGATAAGCCCTATACCCAGGCATTGGACAAACAGATGGAAGTTATTCGCCATCCCGAGTTAACGTCTTCAGCAAGAATGCTCTCGACAATGCGAGACCAGCGTCTGTCAATTACCGATCTGGTATTGCAAAAATCACAGGAATATACACATTACTTTAAGAACTGCGCATTAGATGCTTCCGTGAAAATCAGTTTTGATTTTCAGGTTGAAACGTCGCTGGCGCAACAGAAGCAGTTGAATACAGCAACCGAAATTCCTTTCGATAAATACTTGAACAACTACTTTTTTCAAGATGCCGAAGCCAGCGGGGTTTATTCGTAAGGGCAATCCCGAAACCCATATTCATGATCCCGTAATATACCGTGGATCGTAAGGAATTACGGTGTCCTCCTTTTCTGGTATTTCGTTACCGCACGATTGTGATCCGCTAAATTACTTGAAAAATGCGATTCCCCGTTCCCTTTCGAGACAAAGTACAGCGCATCGGTTTTAGCAGGATTCAGCACCGCCTGGATCGAGGGCAGTCCCGGCATGGCAATAGGGGTGGGCGGCAGGCCGCGGCGTGTATAAGTGTTGTACTCCTGATCGGCCAGAAGGTCTTTCTTACGCAGGTTGCCATCGAATTTTTTGCCGAGGCCATAAATAATAGTAGGATCGGTTTGCAACAGCATACTTAAACGCAACCGGTTGACGAATACGCCAGCCACCATTGTCCGGTCGCTTTCCTTGCCGGTTTCTTTTTCAACGATCGAGGCGAGAATCAATGCCTGATAAGGATCTCTCAGCGGCAAATTTACAGCGCGTATATCCCATTCCCTATTGAGATGATTTTGCATCGCGTGATAAGCGCGCCTCAATATTGCGACATCGCTACTGCCTCGCGCAAAGAAATAGGTATCTGGGAAGAATAGCCCTTCCGCTGCTGTTTCGCTTGCTCCGATCGACCGTAGAATTTCCTCGTCGCTCAGGTTGGTGGTATCGTGCCGAATGGCCGAATGCTCATCCAGGACTTGCCTAAGCTGCAAGAAAGTCCAGCCTTCTATAAATCTGATTTCACTTTGATTGACGTCACCTTTGGTGATGCGCTCCAGCAGCTCCAGGGGTGACGTACTCACGGCAATCTCATAGTCCCCGGCCTTGAGTGAGGACGCGAGTCCCATCACCCGCGATAGCAAGACAAACGACCAGACGTCACGCAAAACCCCCGCATCGGCTAATTGCTTGGCAACGCTTCTCAGACTGCTGCCGGGCTCAATGGAAAATTCGTAAGGAACAACAGGAAGTTGAACTGGCCTGTTGACCTGGTAAGCAAACCATGCGGTGAACAGGAATATGCCAGCCAGTACGAGCAAACTGATGCGTTTTAGCGTGCGCATGCGCTACAACGAAAAATTAACCTGAAGTTGGAAGGGGGAATGTATGGTTAGAACTCACCAAGAAGGTGCGGGGATCAAAAAGTGTTGTGGCGCATTACTAAAAGTGAAAAAGAGCGAGTCAGCTATCGATCTAGTTTAAGTCTTACGAAAGATCAGCGTGCCGTTGGTGCCGCCGAAGCCAAATGAATTCGACATCGCCACGCCAATTTTCATTCTTCGTGCGGTATTGGGAACGTAATCCAGATCGCACGCCGGATCCTGCTCGAAAATATTAATAGTGGGTGGTGCAATCTGATGATGTACCGCGAGCGTGGAGAATATTGCTTCCACCCCACCCGCGGCACCCAGCAAATGTCCGGTCATGGACTTTGTGGAATTGACGACGAGTTTTTTCGCATGTTCGCCGAAGCAGCGCTTCACCGCAATGGTTTCCGTGAAGTCACCGAGCGGGGTGGAGGTACCGTGGGCATTGATATAGTCCACCTCAGCAGCATTCACCGCTGCATTTCTCAACGCGTTGGCCATGCATCGCGCGGCACCCTCCCCGTCTTCACAAGGTGCGGTCATATGATAGGCATCGGCGCTCATGCCGAAGCCAGCCAGTTCAGCATAAATTTTAGCCCCCCGGCGCTTGGCATGCTCCATCTCTTCCAGTACCAGGATCCCCGCGCCTTCACCCAGCACAAAGCCGTCGCGGCCCTTGTCCCACGGCCGGCTGGCGGTAGCGGGATCATCGTTGCGAGTCGATAGTGCCCGCGCCGAGGCGAACCCGCCAATAGAAAGTGGAGTGACACAAGACTCCGCGCCACCCGCTACCATTACATCGACATCGCCGTATTCGATCAGCCGGGCCGAGTCGCCGATGCAATGGGTCGCGGTGGTACAGGCAGTGACAATGGCAAGATTCGGTCCCTTGAAGCCGAACATGATAGAGAGATTACCCGCGATCATGTTAATAATGGTACTGGGAATAAAGAATGGCGAGATTTTGCGCGGACCCGCGGCAAGATACGCGTTATGCGTATCCTCGATCATTGATAAACCACCGATACCGGAACCAATGTTGACGCCAACGCGCTCGGCGTCAACCTGGGTATTGGCTATGTCTTCAATACCGGCGTCCTTGACGGCCTGGATCGCCGCAGCCATGCCATAATGAATGAAAATATCCATCCGGCGGGCGTCTTTGGCGGCAAGATAGTGTGTGGCATCGAAATCCTGGACCTCTCCGGCTATCTGAGAAGCAAATGCGGAAGCATCGAAACGCGTAATCCGGGTAATGCCGGATTTTCCTGCGACGACATTGTTCCATGCATCCGGAACATTGTTGCCAATAGGCGAAATAATGCCCAGGCCGGTGATGGCTACCCTACGCTTGGACAAGATTGACTCCGATATGGGGATTGTGCTTGAAGCAAGAAATCAGTTGGTGTGAGAATTTATGTAATCAATAGCCTGTTGAACGGTATTTATTTTCTCTGCCTGTTCGTCGGGAATTTCGCATTTGAATTCTTCTTCCAGTGCCATGACCAGCTCCACGGTATCGAGCGAATCCGCACCCAAGTCATCCACAAAAGACGATTCGTTCTTCACATCAGCCTCATTCACTCCCAGTTGCTCGGCCACAATTTTTTTTATACGCTGTTCTACATTTTCCATCTAGGTACCTCTTCTCCAGTAAGAAAAACGCCGCCATTCTAGCAAGTTTTCAAGTATTAATAAAATCAGAACCAATCAAAGATGAAAAAGCATTACGGATGCAACCGATACATAAAACACTATCCATGCCATTTGTCATTAATGATCACTACCTCAACCAAACGAGACAGGTAGATTATGAATGTTACTGCATTTAGCGGAATAACTTTTGATTAATCCATATACATTCCACCATTCACATGCAGCGTCGCTCCAGTAATATACCCCGAAACTGGAGAGGCAATAAACGCGACCGCTGAAGCCACATCCTCCGGACGCCCCAATCTCCCCAGCGGTACTTGCCGCAGGAGGTTTTGCCGTTGATTGTCATTGAGCGAGCGGGTCATGTCGGTCTCCACGAAACCCGGCGCAATGCAATTCACCGTGATGTTACGGCTGCCCACTTCGCGCGCCAAAGATTTGCTGAAGCCAAATATTCCTGCCTTGGCGGCGGCATAATTGCTCTGTCCCATATTACCGGTAGCGCCCACCACCGAGGAAATATTGATGATCCGTCCATAGCGGGCTTTCATCATGGCTCGCAGGACCGCGCGGCTTAAACGAAAAACTGATTTGAGGTCAGTTTCCATGATTTCATCCCATTCCTCATCCTTCATTCGAATGAGCAAGTTGTCGCGGGTGATACCGGCGTTGTTCACTAATATTCCGATATCCCCAAATCGCTCGTGTACCGCTTTTAGAACATTTTCAATCTGCGCAATGTCATTTACGTTCAAGATCACGCCAGCACCTTTGACGCTGGTCTCTTTCAGGTAACGGCTGATGATTTCCGCACCATCCTCGGTGGTGGCGGTACCCACAACAGTGGCTCCCTGCCGGCCTAGCTCAAGCGCAATAGCCTGGCCGATGCCCCGACTGGCGCCGGTAATGAGCGCTAATTGATTTTGCAGCATTATTGTCCAGTATGTTCGATCATGAATTAACCTGGATAAACCCGCGCAACAGGCGTCGGACTTTCTCCACCCTGCATCAATATGCTGGCAGCATCCTGAAGCGCTGCGCCGTCCGGCAATGCCAAGCTCTGCAAATTTCGGTCGACGTGCTTGTTAAGCCCCGACAGCACCTTGCCTGGACCGCATTCCATCACATGGCTGATGCCCGCGGCAGCAAAAGCGCGGATGGTTTCGGTCCACCGCACCGGCCTGCATAATTGCTGCACCAGAATTTCTTTTATTGCGACGGGATTATCGTGTTGTTGCACATCCGCATTGTGCAACAAGGGGATTTTTGGCGACTTAAGGGTCACATCCTCCAACTGCTGTCGCATTTTGTCGGCCGCCCGACTCATCAAGGAGCAATGCGACGGCACGCTCACAGGCAACATCAGTACTCTTTTTGCGCCACGTGACTTGGCTAGTTCCATGCCGCGCAATACCGCATTTTTGTGCCCTGCGACCACTATCTGGCCAGGCGAGTTAAAATTCGCCGGTTCCAACAATTCCCCGCTGGAAGAATCCGTGACTTCGTTGCACACTGCCCGGACCACTTCATCGTCAAGCCCCAGGATCGCCGCCATGCCCCCAATACCTTCCGGTACCGCCTGTTGCATCGCCTCTGCCCGAAAGCACACCAGTGGCAGCGCATCGGCAAGAAGCAATGCTTCCGAGGCTACCAAAGCCGTATATTCCCCTAGGCTATGACCGGCCATAAAAACGGGTTTCGCGTCACCCAAACTTTCCCATGCACGAAATACCGCGATACCTGCCATAAGCATCAGCGGCTGGGTGTTGATCGTCAGATTCAGCTTATCAGCCGGCCCCTCGTTGACCAGCGCCCAGAAATCCTGTCCAAGAATATCGGATGCCTCGGCAAAGGTTTCCCGGACAACGGGAAAATCGGCATATCCTTTCATCATGCCCAGCGACTGTGAGCCTTGACCAGGAAATACGCATGCAAATTTTAGGGGAAACTTCATTGCTGTTCCCATGTTTGATCGATTAGGCCCAACAATTGCCCATCATTGATGGGAACCAAAACTGAAAATTCCAATGCTCATCATCGAATGGTCGCAAACACGCCCGGCTATATGCCTTGTCATCCCACGGTTTACCAACGAAGCAGCACCGCTCCCCAGGTAAAACCTCCGCCCACCCCCTCCAGCAGCACGTACTGGCCGGATTGAATACGTCCGTCGCGTACGGCGGTATCCAGCGCCAGCGGGATAGAGGCAGCGGAGGTATTGCCGTGGCTATCCAACGTGGCAATTACTTTCTCCATTGGTATCCCTAATTTTTTTGCGGTGGAAAGAATAATGCGGATATTGGCCTGATGCGGAATCAACCAATCAATATCGGATACTTGCAATGCATTTTCAGCCACAGCCTCGTGGACAACCTCTTCCAGTACTTTTACCGCAAACTTGAAAACAGTATTACCTTCCATTGTAAGGAACGGCTTGCCTTGCACTTTGCCACCACAAATGCTGCCAGGTACGGCAAGGATTTTACTGTGGCTGCCGTCGGCATGCAGATGGCTTGAAAGTATTCCCGGTTGATCACTTGGGGTCAGTACCACCGCACCCGCGCCGTCTCCGAATAGCACACAGGTGGCGCGATCGGTCCAATCGAGGATGCGAGAATAAATTTCGGTACCAACCACCAACGCGGCACGATATTTGCCCGCGCGAATAAAAAGATCGGCGGTGGCAAGCGCATAGATAAAACCGCTACATACTGCCTGCACGTCGAATGCCGGGCAATCCTTGACACCAAGCTTATCCTGCAAAATGCAGGCAGTACTGGGAAAAATCACGTCCGGCGTGGTAGTGGCGACAATGATCAGGCCGATATCTTCAGCGGTGACTCCCGCCGCGTCCATTGCCGCGCGACTGGCGTGGAGCGCCAAGTCACTGGCCATTTCACTGTCTGCCGCGATGTGTCGTTGTGTAATACCGGTGCGAGTGCGTATCCATTCGTCACTGGTATCCACCATGCGCTCAAGATCATGGTTGGTGAGAATTTTTTCGGGCAAATAACTGCCTGTCCCAGTGATTCTGGAGTACATCATCTAAATCCGGCAGTTGGCCGCTCATTATTCAGTTTGGCGTAATGATCCATAAAGACTTTTTTGCCCCCTGGGCTTCACCCTTCGGTTGGCTCCCTAAAGGGCGGGACGTTCTTCCGGCAAGGGAGGAGGATACGATGTTGGACTTTTAGGTGAACGCGGCAACTCCGCTACACGCTCCCTTATATGACGCAACATCCCGCCACGAACCTCATCTACGGCGCGCGCGATTGCGAAACCAAACGCATAACTGTCTGCCGACCCGTGGCTCTTAATGACGATGCCACGCAACCCCAGCAGGCTCGCTCCATTGTATTGACGGTGGTCCACCCGGCGCTTGAATGCATTGATGACCGGCAAGGCAACGACTCCCGCCAACTTGGTGAGAAGATTGCGCCTGAATTCCTCGCGCAGGTATGTGGAAAGCATCTGCGCCACACCCTCCGAAGTTTTCAGGGCTACATTGCCAACGAAACCGTCACACACAACCACATCGGTCGTCCCTTTATAAATGTCATTACCCTCAATATTCCCGTAAAAATTCAATCCACTGACCCGAAGCATCTCCGCCGCCTGCTTCACCACTTCGTTGCCTTTGATCTCTTCCTCGCCGATGTTCAGCAGGCCGACGCTGGGCCTCTCCTTACCTTCTACAGAAGATACGAGGGTCGCTCCCATGACGCCGAATTGAAGCAGGTGTTCGGCATTACAATCCACATTGGCGCCCAAATCAAGCACGTAAGTGCGTCCCCTCATAGTGGGCAATACCACCGCGAGCGCTGGCCGATCAATGCCAGGGAGCGTTTTCAGGACAAACCGTGAGGTCGCTATCAAGGCTCCGGTGTTACCAGCGCTGACGCAGGCTTGGGCTTCACCGCTTTTGACCAGATTGATAGCAACTCGCATCGAAGAATTTTTCTTGCCGCGTAACGCCAGGGCGGGCGACTCATCCATGCCCACAACTTCGCTTGCAGCATGAATCCGTAACCGTGGGCTGGATGCAAACTTGATGGCACACAATTCTGCTTCAATAGCGTCGCGGAGTCCCACCAGAACAATGTCCGTCCCGGGATTGCGATGGAGGTAATCGACGACGGCGGGCACCGTCACATGAGGGCCGTGATCGCCACCCATGCAATCTATGGCTACGGTAATATCCAATCTTGGCGCCCCCTAAGCCCGAGATGCGGCCAGGATAAACTGAAAACTTCGGTACCCCCGCGAAACGATGGGGCGAAATTCAATCTCCCTTTGCCTTGACGACCTTCTTTCCGCGGTAGTAACCGTTGGGGCTGATGTGATGACGTAAGTGTACTTCGCCGGTATTAGAATCCACCGTCAGCGGCGAACTGGTCAAAAAATCATGCGAGCGGTGCATCCCGCGTTTTGACGGAGATTTTTTGTTTTGTTGGACTGCCATGGTCGTTTAGCTCCTTTAATGAATTTCAATGCAGCTTTTTCAGTTGCGTCAATGCGGTAAAGAGAGGCGTGGCGCCCGCCGTGTCATTATGGTTCAGCGTACCCAGCGAGCATTCACTCTCCTCATGCCGGGGCGAAATCGGCAAGCCCAGAATTATTTCATCCTCAATCAGCCCTAGAATATCCATGTCAGGTTTCGCCAGGATGCCGTCAGCCGATTCATTTTCATCAAGACGAGAAAGTTCATCCTCATTTCTTGTCAGCAACAGCTCCGTTCGTAAATCCAGCATGTGCCGGAGTTCGCCAAGGCAACGCTGGCACTGCAGGCTTATCGTTCCCTGAACGGCGACTCGCAAAACAGGGTTGCCGTCCCTGTCCAGAGCGCCACTGACCATGTACTTAAGCTCGTCGCGATCGCCAACCAGATAATCCTGCAAACGCTCAAAGTCGGAAACAACAATTTTACCATGATGTTCCCCACCTTTATAGGCAAAATCAAGGGTATCTATGACAAGGCGTGCAGACATAAAAGGGTTTTATAAAATCAAATTACGGGGCATTTGCTTCCCGGCTGGCCTTCAATTAACGGCAAATTATTTTTATCTGACAGACAGGCGACTTTGTAACTTCTTTCGCGCTCAATTGATAAATGAACACATTTGGTATTAGAATTTGGAAGGCACTCGTACGCCGTGCGAGGCACTCATACGGCGCGCATAATATATTTTTTGCCTCCGAGTGTCAAAATCATCTAACAAACCTTGAAAACACAACAAATTGCGCAACAACTTGTATTGGGATCCAGCTCCATTTATCGTCGCGAACTACTCCTGCGCCTGCAAATTCCGTTTGAAGTCTTTAATCCGGAAATAGATGAAACTCCCCTGGCAGACGAGATTCCTGAAGCCACCGCCCTTCGCTTAGCCGCCGCAAAAACTCGTGCAGTTGCGGTGAATTATCCCGACGCCCTGATTATTGGCGCCGATCAAGTGGCGGTACTGGAAGGCATCCGGCTCGGCAAACCATTGAACCGTACAAACGCGGTCAAACAGTTACAGTTCGCTCGTGGAAGAGAGGTGGTATTCCATACAGCGCTGAGTCTTTTCAACGGCCGCAAGCACAACATACACACGCGGCTTATCCCTTCTCGTGTCAAGTTCCGCAATTTAAGCAATCGGCAAATCGAAAACTACCTCGACCAGGAGCAGCCGTATCATTGCGCCGGAAGCGCCAAATCCGAAGGATTGGGTATTGCATTGATTGAACGCATGGTGAGCGACGATCCCACTGCGCTAATTGGCTTGCCGCTGATCGCATTGGTGGATATGCTGGCATGCGAAGGGGTGGAGATCGTGTGAATTCCGGTACGCTCTATCTCATTCCCACCCCGCTTGGCGAAGGTGATATCAACTGGATGCTTCCTGTTGCCGTCAGACAATGCATAGCCGGACTCCGCCACTATATTGTCGAGCATCCAAAAACTGCCCGGCAATTTCTGAAACAGGTTGGCGGTATCCCGCCGTTGCAGAACATCAGAATGCAAGTGCTGAATGAGCACACCCAGCTCAAGGAATTTGCCAACCTGCTTGAACCATTGCTGACAGGAAACGATATCGGGCTATTATCTGAAGCCGGATGCCCCGCTGTAGCTGATCCCGGTGCAGGATTGGTGCGGCTTGCTCACCAGAAGAATCTTCGGGTAGTGCCACTGGTGGGTCCGTCTTCCATACTGCTGGCGCTGATGGCTTCCGGATTAAACGGGCAGCACTTCGTGTTCCACGGCTATCTTCCGATAGAAAAAAACAAACGTGCCGGGAAAATTATTGAACTGGAAAGAGACTCTATCGTCCGTGACCAGACACAGATATTCATTGAAACCCCCTATCGCAATCAGAGACTATTGGACGCCATTGCTCTTACCTGCGGAAATGACACCGCGCTTTGCATCGCTTGCAACCTTACGTTGGCCAGTGAATTTATTTCAACCAGAACAGTCAAGGAATGGAAGCGTGGGTTCCCTGATCTCAAGGATAAACCCGCCATTTTTTTGCTGCATGGGTAACTGGTTTGCTAACGTAATCCCCAGCTATTTCCTGCACTGATCAGCGTATCCGCCACGACTGCCCCGAAACGTCTGGCGAAGCGCTCGGCAAACCCTTCCCGGGTCGTGTAATCCACGATATGCTCGGCCTTGATAATTTCGCGCGCCACATATTCGGCGCTGCCTATAGCGTCAGTGAGCCCCAGGTCTATGCTTTTCTGGCCGGTCCAGACAATGCCGCTGAATATTTCTGGCGCCTCTTTCAGGCGTTTCCCCCTACCTTGCTGCACCACCTGGATAAACTGCTGATGGACATCACCCAGTATCTCCTTGGCATGTTCCTCCTGTTCTGGATTAGGGGGTGAGAAAGGATCAAGGAAGCCCTTGTTTTTCCCCGCCGTAATTAATCGCCGATCAACGCCGAGTTTTTCCATTGCACCGGTAAAACCAAAACCATTCATCAGTACACCGATAGAACCCACGACACTTGCCTTGTCTACATAAATTTTGTCGGCAGCGACGGCAACGTAATAACCACCAGAAGCACAAATATCCTCGACCACGGCATAAAGGGGAATTTTTGGATATTCCGCGCGCAAACGGCGGATTTCGTCGTTGATATAACCTGCCTGCACTGGGCTGCCGCCGGGGCTGTTGATGCGCAGAATCACCCCTCGTGTTTTTTCATCCTTGAATGCATTCTGCAAGCCCGCATTAATATTATCAGCACTGCTGACGCTGTCAGGGGAGATTACGCCGCGCAACTCGACCAGGGCAGTATGTTTTCCGGCAATGGACATGTCATTACCCCCAAACCAACCCAGTCCATAAAACAGAAGAATAAACAGGTAGATAAAGGCGAGCGACTTGAAGAATACGCTCCAGTGACGTGCCCTGCGTTGTTCCTGCAAAGAAGAAAGCATCAGTTTCTCAAGTACCTGCTTCTCCCAGCTTTCATTACGATTCTCTGAATCGGCCATGATTTTTTCAGTCCTTCAAATAAGACAAGCAGCAAACCGCATTGGAGCGGCTGTTAATAAAATATTGCCATCTGTTTTCCTGGCACAGGCTCTCTCCAACTGCCTGCATTGCCGAAAACCGCTCGGACCTCAAGACATATAAATCAAATCACACCAATGGATCAAGTATAACTGGAATCACGGAATTCCCTTTCTATCCAAACCAGCGGTTGCTACCCCGATTAATAACTTTTTCACCACTGCCAGCGGAAATTCCCTGACATAGGCTTCAATGATTCGATGACGGCTTGGACGACACCAGTATTGTTCACTCTGGCTCTGCCGATCCATCCATATTGATATCCAATATATCCAATCCATTTAAAAATTCCTGTAGATCTTTCGCTAGCGGCGCTTGCAGACGTAAGCTCTTGCCAGTCTCGGGATGTGTCACCGCGGCCAGGAAAGCATGCAGGAACATACGCTCCAATCCGGGTTTTCGGCCGCTTCTGGCCAATTTCTTGTTCAGCGCGAAATCGCCGTACTTGTCATCACCGGCAACAGGGAAACCGAGATGAGCAAGATGTACCCGAATTTGATGAGTACGTCCCGTTTTTAGTTCCGCTTCCAGCAGGCTGAACCCGCGCCAGGCTTTCTTCAGGGTAAATATGGTATGAGCTGCCATTCCCGCTTTTTTGTCTCTCGCTTCCGAGGCCACCGCCACGCGCCGTTCGCCGGCTGCCGTGACGTATTTGTTAAGGGACAGCTTGACGTTTTGCCTCGGATTATGCCATTTGCCTTTCACCAGCACCAGGTAACGTTTTTCCATCGACCCTGCGCGGATTTGGCGGTGTAATTCAACGAGCGCCGCCCGGTTTTTAGCGAGAAGTAGAATCCCCGAAGTTTCTCTGTCAAGACGATGAACCAGTTCCAAGAATTTCCACTCGGGATGCTGGGTGCGCAATTGTTCGATAACTCCGAAGCTCACTCCGCTTCCGCCATGCACCGCGACGCCGGCAGGTTTGTTGATCACCAAAAGCGCTTCGTCTTGAAATAAGATTTCGAACCGGATCAACTGGGATTTGGTTATTTTCTTGTTGGCTGGCACATGACTTTCCGCGATTCTTACCGGCGGAATACGCACCATATCACCCAACCTGAGCTGGCGGGCCGCATCGACGCGTTTACTGTTAAGCCGCACCTGCCCGCTACGCAGCAGCTGGTAGATATGGCTTTTGGGCACGCCTTTAAGGCGCTTGATCAAAAAATTATCGATACGCTGGCCGTTGCTATCCTCCCCTACGATTTCACTGACTACAGCGCTCGGAGGAAATTCTTTGCCTAAATCCTTAATTCTACTTATACTTGCCAATTCGGAGTTCCAGCTTATCCTTTATCCGGTGCGCGAAATGGCGCTGTTGATGAGATCTTGTCCGACAGAGACAGGAGTGAAAGCCAACCCGAAAATTTGATTATGGTTAATGTCGCTCACCAATAAAGTAGCGATGGTAATTGATTTGCGCGCTCAAAGCACACGTAGATTTCAGTTTCGTAGCGTCCGCTTGCTGGGGCAGCCATAGTCGAAACCTGATTGAAACTTAATTTCCCGGTCCTGCTTGGAAGAAAGCAGGACCCCATGACAAGCCAGAGAAATAGTCATTAATAAGCAGCCCGACACTATGATGAAAGTTGCCTGACTAAGAAATTCTCGTATACGTGCTCGGATATCCCGTAGCGCGTAGGCTGTCTGCCCGTGACTAGAGCGCGGGAGGCATAAAATGAAACGCATGCTATTTAACGCGACACAGCCGGAAGAACTCCGTGTCGCCATTGTTGATGGTCAAAAACTTATTGATCTCGACATTGAATCCGCCGGCAAGGAACAACGCAAGAGCAACATTTACAAAGCAGTCATTACCCGTCTCGAGCCCAGTCTCGAGGCCGCTTTTGTCGAATACGGCGGCGAACGTCACGGTTTTCTTCCCTTCAAGGAAATTTCCCGCTCTTATTTCAAGGAAAGTGCCGATCCGACCCGGGTTCGCATTCAGGATGCGCTCCATGAGGGGCAGGAACTCATTGTTCAGGTAGATAAAGACGAACGTGGAACCAAGGGAGCGGCGCTTACCACCTATATTTCCCTGGCCGGCCGCCATCTGGTTCTCATGCCCAACAATCCCCGGGGCGGCGGTGTCTCGCGCCGCATTGAGGGTGAAGACCGGGCGGAACTGCGTGATGTCATGTCACAACTGAACGTCCCGACGGGGATGAGCATTATCGCCCGCACCGCCGGGATAGGCCGCAGCGAGGAAGAATTGCAGTGGGATCTTAATTACCTGCTGCAGCTGTGGCGTGCAATTGAAGATGCTTCCAAAAATCAAAGTGGCGCTTTCCTGATTTATCAGGAAAGCAGTTTGGTAATACGTGCTATCCGCGATTATTTTCATCAGGAGATCGGCGAGATCCTGATTGATACCGAAAGCATTTACGAGCAGGCGTGCCAATTCATGAGTCACGTCATGCCAGCGAATGTCGGTCGCGTCAAACTCTATCGCGACGATGTACCATTATTTTCGCGTTTTCAGATTGAGCATCAGATTGAGACCGCGTATTCACGTCAGGTGACATTGCCTTCGGGCGGCGCCATCGTTATTGATCACACCGAAGCGCTGGTATCGGTAGACGTAAACTCGGCACGCGCTACGCGTGGTTCCGATATCGAGCAAACTGCGCTCAATACCAATCTGGAAGCCGCAGACGAGATCGCGCGGCAATTGCGGCTGCGTGACTTGGGAGGGCTGGTGGTAATCGACTTTATCGATATGGAAATCACCCGTAATCAGCGTGAAGTGGAGAATCGCCTGCACGATTCATTACGGTACGATCGGGCGCGTGTGCAGATGGGCAAGATCTCACGTTTCGGCTTGCTGGAATTGTCGCGCCAGCGCTTGCGTCCCTCGTTAGGCGAGAGCAGCTACATTTCTTGCCCGCGTTGTCATGGCACCGGTCACATTCGCGGCACGGATTCCTCAGCATTGCATATTCTGAGAATCATTCAGGAAGAAGCCATGAAAGAGAATACCGCGATACTTCACGCCCAAGTGCCGGTTGATGTTGCCACTTATTTGCTGAACGAAAAACGTGCGGAAATTCATGCTATCGAAGCGCGCTTGAAGGTAAATGTCGTTTTGATCCCGAATATTTACCTGGAGACTCCAAACTACGAGATCACACGTCTGCGTCATGACGACGTTAAGCTGGGTGAAGTTCAAGTCAGCTATCAGATGGTAGAAAAACCGGCACAGGAAATTGTTCTGCCCTCAACCGCGCAGGAAGCCAAGCCAACCCGGCAGCAAGCAGCTGTGCATGGCATCACGCCATTGCAACCGGCTCCGATACGTGAGCAAAAGCCGCAATACGAACCCGAACAGCCCTCGTTTCTGGATAAGCTGTTCGGCTGGTTCAAACAGATGAGCGGCGAAGAAAAGAAAGTTCAGCCGAAACCAGTCTCAGTCAGTTCACAACGACCAGAGCGCGGACGCGCCCGGCGTGATCGCGCCCGGGAAGGACGCGATGGCGAATACAATGAGAAAGCCTCACGAAGTGGGCAACGCGGACGTGACGACCGTGGTGAGCGTGGCAGCGAAGCCAGCGGCGTCTTGAGCCAGATGAGTCAGAACCGGGAAACCCCGGCGCAACGTATCGATCATGCCGAATCGAAACTCCAGGGCGACAGACCTGCTCAAAAAAAGCAGCCGCGACCACCGCGTGAAGAAAAAATCCGGACTGAAGCCAAGCTGACGCCAGGAGAAGAACAGCCGGCTACCGACGCCTTCTCGCAGCAAGGCGAAGACGGTGGACGCCGTCGACGTCGTGGCGGAAGACAGCGTGATCGTGGTGAGCGCTCAGAACGTGCTTCGCGTGAAGGTAAACAGGCTGCTGTGCGAGACTCTCACCCGCAGCAAGCTAAGCCAACCCCCGTCGCGCATGAAGAAAGCGCCAAACCTGAGACCACGAGTCCGCTTCCGATACAGGAAGCACCGGCTCTCATTCTTACTTCTTCTTCCTTACAGGCATCAGAGATACTTTCAGAATCAGAGACCGCTTCTCATTCTGCATCCTGGAATATAGAACAGGCGCCGGGAATCGTGGCGTCAGAAACACCGGTAGAGCGTTCGGACCCAGCCAAGGAGCCGGTATCAGAGGACGAGCTGGGCAAGCAGCAGCCCATTCAAAAGAATTTTGTGGAACCCGCTGCTAGCCCGCTTGCCTCTATCACAGCAACACGAGAACCTGTCCAGGCTGAAGTTTCCGAGCCACGGAAGGGGGCTCCAACGGCAACGCTCGAATTAATAACCGGTTCTGAACCGCAAGAGTCCATGCAAATCCAGCCCCCCAGTGTAATCGAACCGCCGGATCTGGTCGAAAGCGGGCTAATCATGATCGAAACCGTTCCGGAAAAAATAAAACCGGTTGAAACCGATGCAGCAGGAGAGTCAATGCTACCGGAGCGGCGCCGAAAAAGACCGTCTCCTGCTCCAGTAGTGGAGCAGGATGAACCGCTGGTACAAGTTGAGACGCACAAATAAAATAGGTTATTGCAGCACATCACAATAAAAAAGGCGGGGAATCGCTCCCGCCTTTTCATATGGCATCCCATGGCTCAGCCATATAAATTTCCGTTCTTTTCGTTACGGAGGCGATCAAGCAGCCCCTGCCCCGCCTCCTCTACCAAATTCAGCACCTGCTCAAAGCCCTGATGTCCACCAAAATAAGGATCTGGCACCTCTTTCACGCCTTCAGAGAACCTTGTACTGTACTGCATTAACAGTCCGAGCTTGTGGCTGTATTGAGGCGGGCATTCCCGCTCAAGTATGGCGAGATTGGCTCTGTCCATTGCCAGAATGTAATGAAAAACCTCGAAATCCCTCTCATGTATCCGGCGGGCACGTAATTCTTTCGTGTCATAACCACGCCGCACTGCCGCTTTCTGAGCCCTTCCATCCGGTGGTTCACCGGCGTGATAATCATGTGTACCGGCGGAATCGATATAAACTTCTTTCTCAAAGCCGGCAGCTCTGACCTGATGCCTGAACACTGCCTCCGCAGTGGGCGAACGACAGATATTACCCATGCAGACAAACAGAACTCCTATTCTCTTTTCTCCCAATTTCGTCATGATGTCCTGATTACTCCGTTCTTACCAAGCTCAAAAGTCTTCAACGCTATCCGTAGCAGTAATATAAAACCGTAAACCAACTATCAGGGAAAAGTTCAGTACGGCAAAACCACTCCCGGTAATGCGTCCAGGATAACTCTGCGGAAGTCATTCTGTATACGCTTCAAGGCTGCGTCGTCGTCCGCCTCGAATCGTAGTACGATTACCGGCATGGTATTGGATGAACGGGCCAAGCCGAAGCCGTCCTTGTATTCCACCCTCAGTCCATCGGTGGTAATAACGCGCTCAGGATTATCGAAGCGTGCGGTTTTCTGTAATTGCGCGATAACTGCGTAGTTCTCGCCTTCTTTCAATCTGATTTGCAACTCCGGCGTGCTGATCGCATCGGGGATAGCGTGCAGGACAGCATCGATATCCGCTTGGTGACTGAGTAATTCCAGCAGGCGAGCGCCCGCATAAAGGCCATCGTCGAATCCGTACCAACGCTCCTTAAAAAAAATGTGTCCGCTCATCTCTCCTGCCAGCAGCGCACCGGTTTCCCTCAATTTGCCCTTGATGAATGAATGCCCGGTTTTCCACATGATGGGCTTGCCGCCATGTTGCTCGATCCATGGCGCCAGATTGCGGGTGCATTTCACATCAAAAATGATCTGACTACCGGGATTTCTGGATAATACATCAGCAGCAAACAGCATTAATTGGCGATCAGGATAAATAATACTGCCATTCTTCGTGACCACACCCATCCGATCACCGTCTCCGTCGAACGCAAGCCCGATTTCCGCGCCGGTGGTTTTAAGGGCGTGGATCAGGTCGTGCAGATTTTCAGGTACGGATGGATCAGGATGATGATTGGGAAATGTACCGTCCACTTCACAAAACAGCTCGGTTACCTCGCATCCCAGTCTGCGATACAGCGTTGGAGCATAGGCCCCCGGGACCCCGTTGCCGCAATCCACAATGATTTTCATCGGACGCGTCAACTCGACATCGCTGGTTATCCGTTGAAGATACGTTTCGGCGATGTCATGCTCGCGATAATGGCCATTGCCGTAAGTAAAGTCGTTGTTTTCCAGGCGCGAACGCAAGGCCTGAATGGATTCGGCAGCCAGAGTTTCACCACCCAGCACCATTTTTAAGCCATTATAGTCAGGCGGATTATGGCTGCCCGTGACCATTACTCCAGAATAATTGCATAGCGTATGTGCTGCAAAATAGAGCATAGGTGTGGCGATCATCCCCATATCCACCACGTTAATGCCGCTTTTTTGCAAGCCTCTTGCCAATGCCAGCGCCAGTTCCGGCCCTGACAATCGGCCGTCGCGGCCTATTGCGACCGATGCGAGCCCCCGTGTCCGTGCCTCGGAACCAATCGCGTGGCCGATGGCTTCCACGATCTCAGCGGTTAGGGTTTTGCCGGCGATACCGCGAATATCGTAGGCTTTGAAAATTTCATATGGGATTGCATGCATGAGATTTTATGA
The DNA here is from genome assembly GCF_900102495.1 of Nitrosospira sp. Nl5. Classification (GTDB taxonomy): domain Bacteria; phylum Pseudomonadota; class Gammaproteobacteria; order Burkholderiales; family Nitrosomonadaceae; genus Nitrosospira. The sequence goes on from NZ_FMVQ01000013.1 coordinate 23,145, forward strand.
AGCGGCGGGTGGGATACTCAGGCTAATTCAAGTGAATGTGGACACGAAGATTGTACAAAGCACAGGGGTGGAACGAAATAAGTATTCTCAGCAGAAGCGGGAGTATATGGGAACACTTGATCACCCCTTCATTGCCATGACGAGAGGGGGGAACACATCTGAATGGCTTGCCGAAGCACCGGCACCCTGTTGCGAGTTCAAATAACACGATTTCACTTCGGTCAATGATGCCCCGCCGTCGCCCCACCCTTGAGTGTATAGCGTGTCCCGCAGTATGGACATAATGCCTCGCCCGTGTCTTCTATCGGTAGAAACACGCGGGGATGCGAGTTCCATAACAGCATTGAGGGTGTTGGACAATGCAGCGGCAGGTCGTCAGTCGTGATCTCGATGTCGCGCTGTTTGCTATCGTTGGCGTGATTCTGCATCAGCTGTTTCCCCGGTTTCATTAGATTTAATCGGATGTGATCAGACATAAGTGAGCCAGTCGGCATGGGTGCTGCTCTTGCCGTTGACGCAGTCGAAAAACATGGTTTGCAGTCTGGCAGTGATCGGGCCGCGCTTGCCGTTACCGATACTGCGATGATCAAGTTCGCGAATCGGCGTAACTTCGGCTGCGGTACCGGTAAAAAACGCCTCATCCGCGCAATATACCTCGTCGCGTGTGATACGTTTCTCGATTACCGGAATTCCTATTTCCGCGGCGAGTTCTATGATGGAAGCGCGGGTGATGCCTTCCAGGCAGGAAGTCATGTCCGGCGTATAGAGTTTGCCGTGCTTGACAATGAATATATTCTCGCCCGATCCTTCCGCCACATAGCCATCCACATCCAGGAGCAAAGCCTCATCGTAGCCGTCGGTGGCAACTTCCTGATGGGCCAAGATTGAGTTAGCGTAGGTTGCGACCGACTTGGCGCGACACATATTGACGTTGACATGATGACGCGTAAATGACGAGGTTTTGACACGAATGCCTTTTTCCAGGCCATCCGCCCCCAAATAGGCACCCCACGGCCAAGCGGCGACTGCCACATGCACCGACAGTGTCTTGGCGGAAATGCCCATGGCCTCCGAGCCGTAAAAGGCGATCGGACGGATATAGCACGATTCCAGGTTGTTCTGCTTTACCATCTCGCGTTGCGCTTGCATCAGCGTTGCCTTGTCATAGGGCATTTTCATCATGAAAATATGCGCTGAATTGAACAGGCGGTCGGTATGTTCCTGGAGACGGAAAATTGCGGGCCCCTTGGGCGTCTGATATGCGCGCACGCCTTCGAATACCCCCAAACCGTAGTGCAGAGTATGGGTAAGCACATGGGTGGTAGCGTCGCGCCACGGAGTTATTTTTCCATCGCTCCAGATCACGCCGTCGCGGTCAGCCATTGACATTCAGAGACTCCGGGAGAGAATTCAGAGGTGAGTATTCTAACGTATTTTTCTGATGAAGAATGAAAACCCCGGCCTTCGAACGGCACAGCTTGGCAGTGAAAACAACAGATCATCAAAGCTGATAAGTGATAAAACAAAAGTCTATATGAGCATTTGGTCAGAAATCGACGGTGCCGAATACTTCTTCCCATAATCGCAATACCGCTGCAACTTCAACTCTCAAATAATCCGCCTCGACGCGTGCAAATTTCCGGGATTTGTTATCTATTGACGGCGTGCCCCCCAAACCCGAGTCTCCGCTTAACCTGAGCCGGTGTTGCACACGCCGGAATTCCCGATAGGCGTTAAGCGCCTTTTCCGCTGCCTCCACGTGAATAAGTCCAAGCTCCCCGGCAAGCTTCAGCAAAGCAATATTGCCGATATTGTTAGTCAATTCCAAATAGTCGCAAGCATGGCCCAGAATCAGGTATTGCACGATGAATTCAACGTCAATGATGCCGCCGCGGTCATGCTTGATGTCAAACAATCCGGATGAATTGGGATGAGCATCCAGCATTTTTTGCCGCATCTTCAAAACCTCGCGTTTCAGATTCGCCAAGTCACGCCGCTGGCGAAGAACTTCTTCGCGCGTACGCTCGAAAGCCTCTTTCAAATACATATCCCCCGCTACGAAACGCGCTCGGGTTAACGCCTGATGCTCCCACATCCAGGCCTGATTTTTCTGGTATTGATCGAAAGCGTCGATAGAACTTACCAGTAAACCGCTGGTACCGTTGGGACGCAAACGTAAATCGGTTTCATAGAGCAAACCTGCCGAGGTGTAGCTGGTAAGCCATGAGTTGATGCGCTGGCTCAGCCTGGCATATATTTCCGGCGCATCGGGATGAGCGTCGTCATAAAGGAAAATAATGTCGAGGTCGGACGCATACCCCAACTCCTTCCCGCCCAGCTTGCCATAGCCGACGATGGCAAAAACGGGCTCAGCCCGATGCTTCTTTCTCAACCCTGACCATGCAAGCCGTAACACCGTCGCAAGCACCAGGTCGGCCAGGTCTGTCAAGTGATCGCTCAAGGTTTCCAGCGGCAGCAAGCCTTCCACATCCTTGGCCAGCAATTGGAATACCTGGGCATGGTGAAAATGCCGCAGTACATCCATTTGTTGCTCGACATCATCACCCCCAGGCCCGCCCGCGTCGTTTAATTGCTGCGTTAACCTCACTTTGGAGCGGGACCAATCGGGCACGCTTTGAACGTCGGCGGGATTAAGCAGCTCGTCCAGCAAAATCGGGTGCTGGCTCAGATATTCGCTGGCCCACTGGCTTGCGCTGACAAGTTTGGCTACCCGCTCCACGGCTTGCGGATATTCCCGCAATAGCGCCAGATAGGCAGCACGTCGGCTGATGCTTTCGAGCAATTGCAGTAACCGCTCGAAGGTGATGTCGGCGGATGAAAATCTGGCGGCTGCCTCAATCAACGCGGGTACAAGCGCATCCACTTTTGTTTTACTGGACTCGGGCAGCTGGCGATAACGAACACTCGTCCGGAATTCCTGCAAGCGGCCGAGAGTTTTTTCCGGACGGGAAAACCCCATTGCCAGTAATTGTGCTGCGGCAGCGTCTGCTCCAGCTCCCGCCTCATCCTGGTCCTGCCATAGTCGGGCGATGATATCGAATGTTTGGGATTCCTGCGGAGCCGCAAATATTTGGCCAAATTGACGCGTTACATTGCCGCGATGGCTGTCAAGCTCCCGCAGAAAAGTGGCGCAATCGGGGAAACCCATGGCAGTAGCGATCAGCATCTGATCTGCGGGATTTTCTGGCAGCGTCTGGGTTTGCTGATCATCCAGATACTGCAAACGGTGTTCAAGATTGCGCAAAAAACAATAGGCATCCGAAAGTTCCGCAACTGCTTTATCGGATAATTGCCGCTTCTCCCGAAGACGTTGCAATACAGCAAGCGTGGAACGAATACGCAAATCGGGGTCAGCCCCCCCCCGTATCAGTTGAAATACCTGGGCAATGAATTCAATCTCGCGGATGCCGCCTGGTCCAAGCTTGATATTTTCGTGCATTTCGCGGCGGCTGACCTCCTGGCGAATTTGCGAGTGCAGGCCGCGCATTGATTCATAGGCGCCGAAGTCCAGATATTTCCTGAATATAAACGGTTGCGCTATTTGCTCCATAAACGCCGAACCTTCCGCGAACGGCCCGGCAATTACCCGACTTTTGATCCAGGCATAGCGCTCCCATTCACGTCCCTGGGTCACAAAGTACTCCTCGAGCATGGCGAAACTCATTGCCAGCGGACCACTTTCGCCATAGGGGCGCAGCCGCATATCCACCCTGAAAACATAGCCATCGGGCGTGAGATCATTGAGGCTGGCGATCAGCCGCCGTCCCAGACGAGCAAAAAAATCATGATTGGAAATAGACCTGTGCCCGCTGGTTTCACCCTCTTCGGGATAAATGAAAATCAAGTCCACATCCGACGACACATTAAGTTCACCACCGCCCAGCTTGCCCATCGCGATTACCAGCATTTCCTGGATTGTCCCGTTCCCGGCACTTTGGGGCTGGCCATAACCGTCGGGGGCAGTTAGCCAGGCACAATGGCGTTCGAGTGCAAAACCGATAGTAGTTTCCGCCAGCTCGGTCATGCTTGCCATGACTTCGTCAAGATTGGCCAGTCCGCCTAGATCACGCGTTGCGACGCGCAACATTACCCGCTTACGCAAGCCCCGCAACACAACTTTCAGGCCTGTCTCATCGTTTGCAGCCTCGGAGTTTGCATTCAGAAAAGCCTGCATTTCATCTTGAAAAAAAGCGTGCAACAAGTTTTGCTTGAGCTCCATCAGCAATTCGGGCTCGCTCTCAAGCAAGCGCCGTACATAGCGGCTGAATGGCAGGACAGCGTCGACTATTTCAGCAGGGCGATCGTCATGCATGATTGAGAATTCAGAGTTACAATAAATCGCGGAAGAATTGATATTCCAACGGCATGGAGCATCATTTACTGTGAAATGGAACAAAGAGAGGCTTGGCAATATCTAATTCTTTTGGCACTGTACCTTATTATCTGGATAGGCGCTGATGCTTTCCTGGGTGTAGTGAGTCAGAGATTTCGGTGCATAATTAACGTCAGACAAGGCGCGAGGAGGCACATAGTTATTCCTATGCAACGACGAGCAACGTAGTATGGCGGCAATCCAGTCATTTCTAAGTAGCGATATCTCTGATTCACTACACCAAGATAAAGAAGACATCATCCCGAGTATAAAACCGGAATTATTTATTGAACTTATCGGAAATTTTACCTCTTGCAGGACGAAACTGCGTTCTGTGCCGGCTGTTGACGTGGGTCCTGCTTGTCGTCGCGCTATGTTTTTCCATCCTGCTGTTGTCATTACGCTACTGGCTGCTACCTGACGTTGAGCAGTACCGTGAAAATATCGCTTCCGCCATCAGCCGCACTTCGGGGCAACACGTAACCATCGGCGAAGTCAGGGCGGAGTGGGATGGGTTTCGTCCCCATATGATGCTGCGTACGATAAAGATCCACGATAAAGAGGACAACCTCACATTGCTGCTGGATCGATTAGAGGGCACGCTTTCGTGGCTTTCCTTGGTACACGGCGAATTGCGCTTTCGCGACATCGAGATCGAACAACCCGACCTGATCGTGCGTCGTGACAGCTCCGGCGTGATTCATGTAGCCGGCTTTGCGCTCAATGGAGAGCTGACTGGAAGTGGAAACGGCTTTTTTGATTGGCTGTTGAGTCAACGGCAAGTTATCATCAATAACGCCAGCATCCTCTGGCAGGATGATCAGCGCCGCGCGCCAGAACTCGAATTACTCGTGGATCTGCGGCTTGAGAATCGCGGGAATCGCCATCGCTTCGGCATTCGCGCCACGCCTCCCGTCGAGCTTGCCGCACAACTGGACATGCGTGGAGATTTTATCGGCGAGTCGCTGGATAGCCTCGAACAATGGCGAGGACAACTGTTCGCGCAAATCGATCAGGCCGACCTTGCCGCCTGGGGAGCCTGGCTGCCCTTCTCGCAGCAAATACAGCTCCATCGGGGCAGTGGAGCGCTTCGTGTATGGGTCGGCATGAATGGAGCGGACATAACGAAATTAACGGCGGATATGCGCTTGCATAATGTCAAGACACAGCTTGCGCGAGATTTACCGGAATTGAGCCTCCACCGTCTACAAGGAAGAGTGGGATGGCAAAAAATACATGATGGAACCAAGGCGGGTATCGAAATGTTCGCCCATAACCTTGATGCTTCTGTTCCTGGCAAACGAAAATTACAACCGGTAAATTTTTTTCTCAGGATGATGCCCGCTCAGGGAAAATCCAGTAGCGGAAAATTGAATGTCAGTAAGCTAAATCTGGAAATCCTTGGGCATCTCGCGCCCTATCTGCCAATTAGCATGGCGTTACGCGAGCAATTTAATCAGACGTCGCCCCGGGGGGAAATTCATCATATGCGGGCAAAGTGGGACGGTGAATGGCCAACGCCCACCTACTTCAGCGCGAAAGGGGGGTTTACCGACCTGAGCATGAAAAAGAACAAAAGCCTGCCGGCATTCAGTGGCATGACCGGAAATATCGATGTTAACGAGCGTGGCGGGACGCTGAATCTCAATTCTCAGCAGGTCAGGTTGGAATTGCCTGACTTTTTCAATGGACCGTTGGCGCTGGATGCGTTTACCGGCCAGGCAAGCTGGAATTTTTTACCCGGGAGCTCCATCGCCTTTAAATTCAACAATGTCTCGTTCTCTAATGCCCATACTTCCGGGTTAGTTCACGGGAGTTATCGTTTCGTGCCTGACGGGCCGGGAGTGATCGATCTGGTCGGTCAACTGACGCGTGGAGATACCCGCTATTTGGGGCATTACATACCAACCAAGGCAAACCATTACTTTCACGATTTGTTTGATAAATCGAATATTGAGGGAGAATTAGTGGATGCGCGGTTGCATCTTAAGGGTAATCTGGCCGAATTCCCTTTCGACAGCACTGACACCGGCATTTTTCGATTCCACGCAAAAGCCTCTAGGATAGCATTGGATATCCCAGGATGGCCACGAATAGAGGATATCTCAGGACATCTGCAATTTCATGACGGCCTGATGAAATTTGACGCTTCGCAGGCAACTATTTCCGGCACGAGATTGAGTAAGGCGAAGGTGCGCATTGCAGATATGACTGCATTCGATGCAATGCTGGAGAGTGAAGGTGAAATAAGCGGACCCACTGGGGAATTCCTGAGGTTTGCAGCGAAATATACAGGCGATACCCTTATCAGCAACATTGTCGAAGATATCCGCATCACCGGTACCGGAAAACTGCTCTTCACGCTGGATATTCCCCTCCACCATACGGGCGATAGCAAACTGGCTGGAAGCTATCAGTTTATCGATAATCAGGTTAATCCAGGCCCGCGCATACCCAATTTGGATAAAATCAACGGCATGCTTATCTTTACCGGTTCCGGGATGAGGATAGAGAATGTAACCGCCCAGTTCCTGGGCGGGCCGGTGATCATCAACTCCGCGCCTACACCGGACGGAAGTACACGCCTATCTGCGACCGGCAAGGCCAACCTCGATAACCTGCACGAAGCCGGCCGGAGGGTTTCGGGTACGAAGGTGTGGGAGCGCCATTTGCAAGGCAGCACCGATTGGAGAGCAGCAATCCATATACACGACAAACTGGTGGATGTATCTGTTGAATCATCATTGCAGGGCCTCGCCTCAGATTTACCTGCGCCTTTTTCCAAGGCTGCTACTGATATCGCGCCACTACGTTTTGAAAGAAAAGCCACAGGCTTGGATAAGGATGTCCTGAATTTGAACTATGCCGGATTGGTAACGGCAAGAATCAACCGTTCGCGGGATGATGCGGGTAATTATCATGCGGAGCGTGGCATCGTCAATTTCGGCATGACAACCGGTATAGCGGGTATATTGCCCGATAAACCGGGGATATCGGTAAACGGCACACTGCCCCTGCTTGATCTGGATCAATGGCGCGGCTTACTTCAGCAGTTCGATGACAAGCCGGGACCTTCGCTGAACCTGACAGACATCGACCTTCACATAGGGACCCTCGACTTGCTGGGCAGACGTCTCAACGATATCGCGTTTAATGCGAGCAAGGATGAAGGATTATGGCACTCCACGGTGACAAGCAGGGAAATCAAGGGTGGTGTCAGCTGGAAACTGGATGGCAATGGCAAAGTCGTGGCACGATTGAGGACGTTGGTCATGCCTGCCGCGTCTCCAGCCAACCCAGGTTTTGTAATGCAAACACGGCAGGAAGAAAAGAACCTGCCTGCGCTCGATGTAATCGCGGATAGCTTTACCGTCGGGGAGAAACAATTAGGCAGACTTGAGCTGATAGCCAGTCCACAGGAACAGAGTTGGCTAGTGGAAAAACTGCATATCACCAATTCTGACAGTTCCCTGATTGCGAACGGAATATGGCAAAGTCGCGCTACGCCACCTCGCATACAGGCCTCTATTAAACTGGAGGCCAGCGACATTGGCGAGTTTCTGACGCATCTCGGTTATCCTGATCGCGTGAAGCGTGGAAGCGGCGAGCTTGAAGGCGTATTGAGCTGGTATGGCAGTCTACGATCGGTAGACTATCCGACGCTGTCCGGCAGCTTTAAGATGAAAGCCAGGCGAGGGCAGTTTCCCAAGTTTGAGCCCGGGATCGGCAGACTATTCGGGATGTTCGACTTGCGAGCACTGCCAAGACGGATAACATTGGATTTTCGGGACGTATTCAGCGAGGGTTTTGGTTTCGACGACATTTCCGGCGATGTGAAAGTCGTCCATGGTGTGGCGATCACCGATGATTTCAGGATCCAGGGGCCCGCAGCCAGGATAGTCATGAAAGGGGAATTGAATCTGGAAGCGGAAACCCAAAAGCTGCATGTCACAGTGACTCCTTCACTTGGATTGGCCACTCCAGTGGTGGGCATTGTCAGCAAGGCGTTGCAAAATCCTTCCCGCTCCAATGAATACAATGTTACCGGCACCTGGGCGGATCCAAGTATTATCAGAATACCCCGCCACACGCAGGAATCCAGGGAGCATGAACAGTAGTCTAAGGGTTTATAAAACCATTCTTTTGGGTTACCCTGTTTCTGCCGATCAGTCAAACTTTACAGACAAACTTTATACTTGCTGTTGCTGGATTGTCCAGCCAATCCGGTATGCCGTGGTAGCGATGAATCCCGGATCACCTGCGATAACAGAGAGTCTTTTGCCAGCACGTCGACGCGTATCTGAGATTGCCATATTAATGTACGATTGGACTTTTACTGTTTCTGTCCGTAAAAATTAAGGCGTTAAATAATGCTTGATAATTTAACCACACGCACTGTGCCGGCAACTGGAAAAACGGCCGGTTCCATTCGTATCGCCGCGATTCAGATGGCTGCGGGACCCAATGTGTCCGGCAACTTGGAAGAGGCGGCGCGGCTGCTTGACATGGCAGCTTCCCAGGGGGCAAAGCTGGCGGCGCTGCCCGAGTACTTTTGCATCATGGGAATGAAAGATGCCGATAAGGTAGCGGCACGCGAGCAGGATAACTGTGGGCCGATACAGGAATTCTTGAGCAAAACCGCAAAACGCCTCGGTATCTGGCTGGTAGGCGGATCTGTTCCACTGGTATCGTCCAGGCCCGACAAGGTGCGAAACAGTTGCCTGGTTTATAACGATATGGGCGATCAGGTTGCGCGTTACGACAAAATACACCTATTCGGCCTGGAGCTTGGCAACGAGCGATATGCCGAAGAAAAAACCATTGAAGCGGGCTGTGGGGTGGTTGTCCTGGAATCACCATTTGGCCGCATCGGTCTTTCCATTTGCTATGACCTGCGCTTTCCCGAGCTTTATCGCTCAATGGGGAAGGTGGATATCATCTTTGCCCCGGCCGCTTTTACCGCGACTACCGGGAGGGCGCATTGGGAAACGTTGATCCGCGCCCGCGCCATCGAAAATCTCGCATACGTCGTTGCGCCGGCCCAGGGGGGGTATCATGTCAATGGGCGGGAAACGCACGGCGACAGCATGATCGTTGATCCGTGGGGGGTGGTGCTCGATCGCCTCCCACGCGGATCGGGAGTCGTGATTGCGAATATAAACCCAGAATATCAGGCTAGCTTGCGCAATAGCTTGCCCGCACTGAATCATCGCACGTTGTATCACTGTTGAGCCTCTCTTCGAATACTTTTTCTTGACCTGGATATCACCATGATTACAGAATCTGTCACCCAACCCAACGATCTCTTCGCTACCGCCAATCGTTGCCTGCTAGCGCCCCATGAGATAGATACGGCCGGCTTACAGCAAGTGTTTGGGCAAATGCTTGCGCATCATGTTGAATATGCCGATCTGTATTTTCAGTATAACCGTGCCGAGGGCTGGGCTCTGGAAGAAGGCATCGTTAAATCCGGTAGCTTTAATATCGACCAGGGAGTGGGCGTACGCGCGGTAAGCGGCGACAAAACCGCGTTCGCCTATTCTGACGACATCAGCATGCCCGCTCTTGCTTCCGCAGCGCAGGCCACCCGTGCCATTGCGCGCCAAGGAGTGACGCAATCGGTGCAGGCGGTCAGGCGCAGCAAAGGACGTGAACTTTACCTGCCCCAGGATCCCATTGCGAGCCTTAAAGATGCGGATAAAGTGGCGTTGCTGGAAAGACTTGAGGGATATGCCCGTGCCATTGATAAACGTGTTATTCAGGTCATGGCATCTCTCGCCGGAGAATACGAGGTGGTGCTGGTGGCCCGTAGTGATGGCCTCGTGGCAGCGGATGTGCGGCCTCTGGTACGGCTCTCATTGCAAGTCATTGCCGAGGAAAACGGCAACCGCGAACAAGGTGTGGCGGGTGGAGGCGGACGCTTCGATTACGCTTATTTCACTGACGACGTGCTGCGCGATTATGCGGCAAAAGCAGTGCATCAAGCCCTCGTCAATCTCGCCGCAAAACCTGCCCCGGCAGGAACCATGACAGTGGTGCTTGGTGCCGGCTGGCCGGGAATATTATTACATGAGGCCATCGGCCACGGGCTGGAAGGGGATTTCAACCGCAAGGGCAGCTCGGCATTCTCCGGGCGCATTGGCGAACGTGTTGCCGCGACAGGCATAACCGTGGTGGACGACGGCACAATCGCTCGACGGCGTGGGTCGCTGAATATAGATGACGAGGGGAATCCCACCCAATGCACGGTACTAATCGAAAACGGCATACTCAAAGGCTATTTGCAGGACAGCCTGAATGCACGGCTGATGAATGTACCCGTCACAGGCAACGGCCGACGTGAGTCGTTTGCTCACATTCCCATGCCACGGATGACGAATACTTATATGCTGAACGGCGACAAAAGCCCTGACGAGATCATCGCCTCCGTGAAACATGGTCTGTATGCGGTAAATTTCGGCGGCGGCCAAGTCGACATCACCAGTGGAAAATTCGTCTTTTCCGCGGCGGAAGCCTACATGATCGAAGATGGAAAAATTTCTTACCCTGTAAAAGGCGCGACTTTGATCGGCAACGGTCCGGACGTGCTGACCCGGGTATCAATGATAGGCAACGACATGACTCTCGATCCTGGAGTCGGTACATGCGGGAAGGAAGGTCAGAGCGTACCGGTAGGAGTAGGTCAGCCGACGCTCCGTATAGATGGGCTGACGGTAGGTGGAACTGCTTAAACCCAGCCTGGCATTTTGTACAAGATACCTGCCGGCGCAATCGCAGGGTGCGGATAAAGACTCTTGCGTTTCCGAGGTTTTCCTCATCATCTTGGATTCATCCCTTGTCCGCTAATTTCACGATGCGTGTGCCCGCCAGCCTGTCATGCAGAAATTGGCGGTCACGGTCGAATAACGCCCAGATCACGCCACAACCAAAACAAAAAATGCCGATCACTGCAAACAGGTAGCGCGCAACTGCCTGTTTTAGAGTAAGTCGATTCCCATCAGCACTGATCACGCGGAACTTCCAGGTCTGCATTGGCAGCGTTTGTCCGCCGTGGGTCCAGAACCAGGTAAAGTAGGTCCCTGCTACCAGCAGCAGATATAGCTGGAAAGCCGGCCTGAAAAAAAGAGAGCTGGTGTCGCGGAATATAAGATGGAAGACGAAGCTGGCGATAAATAACACCGCAACCAGGAGCAGCGACTCATAAATCATGCTCACCAGCCGCCGCCAGAATCCGGGTGCGGAGATTTTCATTTTTTGACAGGAACACGCGCTGTCGTTACGTCAGATGTTTTGACGAAACGCGAACAACATGACAAGGTAAACCGGTAGAGCGCTATCTTTGGCCTCTCTGGCTTTCGGGAATCTGCTCATATTCGCGCCATTTCTGCTTGATTTCATGACGCTTGTCCGGTGGTAGCTTTTTTATCGCCTTATACTTCTCGCGCACCAGTTCGCGCTGCTCAGGAGTAAGCGAATACCAATCGCGCATTTGCAATTGCGTGCGTTGCTGCTCCGAAGGCGTCATTCCCGGATAGCGTTTAGCAATGCCCAGCCATTTCTTTTTTTTAACCGGATCCATCTTGTCCCATTCTTGCGCCAGTGGAGCCAGGACCTCCCTTTGCTGAGGTTTCAATTCCTCCCAGGAAGGCTTGCTGGATTCAGACAGGGAATGGGTGGGAAATGAAAAACATAGCCAAAATACTATTGCTAGGAGGGATCTAGCCATGCATCGAACTCGTTGTCGAGGTAAGCGTTGATTGGCAGGTCATCGACAAGCAGCATGATATCAATTTCCTCATTTTCGTCGCTCAGGTGAAGAGCCTGCCAATAGACGATGCTTGCAAGAACGAACAGCAAAGTTATCAGAGATAGCAGTTTTCCCGTTTTTTGGTACCACTCGTGCCCGCTCCGGGCAGAAGCACCGCGACCGACGGTTACTATTCCTTTGGCCATATAATAATTTTCGAGCGAAGCCCCACGGACTGATTGCAGCTGATTCAGTGTGCTCTGCTTCATATCATCCACGCCACGATCCAGCAGTTGCGCAACTTTCCTTCCTATTTCCGACTCATTCATAGCTTAATTCCTTCTTTTTTCAGTATGATAGCAAGGGAATGCGTTGCACGCGAGCAATGAGTTTTCACGCTTCCTTCGGAACACCCCATTATTGTCGCGGTCTCCGTGACATCCATTTCCTCCCAGTAACGCAACAGAAAGGCCTCCCGTTGACGCGGGGGAAGGGTTTCAATTGCTTTCTCAATTAGACCAACCAGTTGTGTCTGCTCCAATTGTTTATGAGGATCATCAAAATTCGACTTTGCCCTTATCTGCAAAGTTTCCAGCAGGTCGTAGTCTTCATTTTCCTTCTCCCGATGATTGGGCGTGAAAGATGAAAACAATGTCGTCCATAAGGAACGCGTTTTCTGCCGCCGGTAAAAATCCCGTATGGTATTTTGCAGGATACGCTGGAATAGGAGGGGCAATTCTCCTGGTGGCTTGGCGGCATACTTCTCGATAAGCTTCGTCATCGACTCCTGAACGATATCCATCGCCACATGCTCGTCGCGTACCGCGAACAACGCTTGTTTATAGGCACGCCGTTCGGCTTCAGCCAGAAAAGTAGAAAATTCCTGTTGGGTAGCCAGGGCAATTTGCCTACGGAGATTATGAGTAAATGAGCCAGGCGGCAGTAGATTACGCATGGCGCAGGCAATGTTAGCAAACTTTTTACGATTTGCCCGAGCAGTTGCTGGAAAAGGACGCGTAACAAGCCATTAAGAGGCTGAAATACTTGCAAGGATTGAAGATAGTAAGGCCTGACAACTCAGCTTCGGTTGGTGCATGGTCTTATCAGTCTCGATAAGTCAAGGTCGGCTGACCGGGGAAGTAGCAGTATTATCGGCTTTGTTCCGCCATTGCAGTCATTGCCAAAGGGAAACGAAATGAGCTTTGTGGTGTTACAGGCGCTTCGGAGTAAATATTATTTGCGAACCAAGCGCAGGAATTTCAGTCATAAGTTTCCCTATCTCGGCAGGCTCATTTCTATCCTGCGACAATTTGTCGCATTGTGGTATCGGCTTCTCGCGCCTACCATGCTCTCTCACCAGCTTAATAGAGAGCGCCTAAGGGGAATACAACAAGAAATAGCTGAAATGCGCTTATGTGCTATGTGTGAATGTACGAATTAAGTGGTAAAATTTCGACGTTGAACTGCGACTGATTCTTAATTAGATTTACATTCCTTATGTTCAATACTTCCAAACCCTTGGCAGGCGGGTGCGAGACTGTCCGTGACATGTTTCACTACCGCCGTCATCCGGCCCTCTGCGGTTTACTCCTCGTATTGATGCTAACTGTCATGAGCGCCCCCAGAGCCGCTGAAGATGTTCATCCGTTCAAGCTGGGAAGTCTATCGCAAGTTCTCGGAGCCCGGGAAGGACAGCCTTTCGTTCTCGTCTTGTGGTCCCTTGACTGCCAATATTGCCCCACGGAATTGAAAATGCTGAGCGAACTCAAACGTAATCATCCCAAGCTGGATGTCGTTCTGATCGCCACCGATACAGTAAATGATACGCCACAACTTATTTCCCGGGCAGAGAGCTATGGAATGAGCAAGGTTGAGCAATGGGTCTTTGCGGAGGATATGCCGGAACGATTGCGTTTCGAAATTGATCGTCGCTGGTATGGCGAAGTGCCGCGTACGTATTTCTATGACCCAAAGCATCAGCGTGAGGCCAAGACTGGCCTGGTCAGCAAGAAATTTGTTGAAGACTGGCTGGCCCGCAATAGCGTGCCTGACGTGGGGCGGCATTAAGTGCATGGAATGAAGCGCAATTCTGTCTCTTTGCCCGGCCTGATGTTTGTTCTTGGGATTCATGGCGCACTACTTTATTTCCTGTTTAAGCAGGAATTGATTCCACCGCCTGAACAATTAGCGACACTACTTGTCAATTTTATCCCCTCACCCAAGCCAAAAGAAGAGGCCAAGCCTGAGCCGCCCCCGCCGGCACCCAAGCCCCAACCGGTAAAAAAACCGCAGTCGCGCCAATTAGTGGCGGAAGCACCGGTGATATCCAAAAGCGAACCAGTCGCCCCACCGCCGCCGCCGCTGCCGCAACCGGAGGCAGAACCGGAACCAAAACCAGCGCCGATAGCGGAAGCGCCACCGCAGATGTCGCCAGGCCCAGTTACGCTTTCTGCAGAGCTATCTGTCGCGTGCCCTGAATTGAACGCTCCTGCTTACCCGGCCCTTTCGCGACGGCTGGGAGAAGAAGGCAAGCTGGTGCTACGAGTAGAGCTGGATGAGAGCGGCCGTGTTAAGGTCGCACAGGTGGTTGACAGCAGCGGATTTAAACGTCTCGACGAAGCCGCAATGGTTGCGGTAAAAACCTGGCGTTGCAATCCACCTCAGCGTAATGGCCAGCCGGTTCGAGCCATTGCGCTGCAACCCTTCAACTTTGTATTGCAAGGAGATTGATTTAATGGAAAAAGGACTCGGATTCTCAAATTTTCTCGCCCAGATCGACGGCGTTGGTATCTGCGTGCTGGCGCTGCTGCTGGGACTTTCGGTAGCGAGCTGGTACCTTATACTTACCAAGGGTATTTCCAACTATCTGGCGGGCCGCCGCGCGGAAGTTTTTCTGAAACGTTTCTGGAGCGCCAATTCTCTGCAAGAGGTCAACTCGACGCTAAAAGAAGGCACAAGCGATAACGCGTTTGCACACCTTGCACAACTTGCGACGGATGCCGCGGTTGATTCGGAAAAACACGGCTTGCAGAAACTTGCCGCTGCAGGCGGAGCCAGCGAGTTCATCACGCGCGTATTGCGCAATGGCATCGACCAGGAGGCGACCCGGGTTGAGAACGGTCTCACGGTGATAGCCTCGGCCGGCTCAGCTGCGCCTTACATTGGCTTATTCGGCACAGTGTGGGGCATCTACCACGCGCTGGTACAAATCGGTCTCTCCGGTCAGGGCACCTTGGATAAAGTCGCTGGGCCGGTGGGTGAAGCGCTCATCATGACGGCATTGGGGCTGGCCGTAGCAATACCGGCGGTGTTGGCCTACAACACTTTTGTGCGGCGCAATCGCATATGGCTGGGGCGGCTTGATGCCTTCGCGCATGACCTGTTTGTATTGATCGCCGTTGGCGCCAAAACCAATAGTTCTGCGGGTGACGAGCGCCAACTTCGGGTAGTGGCCCCTAACGAAAGGAGGTCGTGATGGCGTTTGGCAGCATGAACAGTGGCAGCAGTCGCCAGACCCCTATGACGGAGATAAATGTTGTGCCGCTCGTGGACGTCATGCTGGTACTGCTGGTAATCTTTATCATTACCGCACCGTTGCTCACGCATTCGGTTAAAGTTGACTTGCCCAAGGCATCAAGCAGTCCGAATATCACCAAGCCGGAACATATTGAATTTGGTCTTCGCGACGATGCCAGCCTCTACTGGAACGGTGAGCCGGTTACCCTGGAGCAATTGGCGCCGCGCTTCGCCGCCACAGTAAAACAAGATCCCAATGTGGAGCTGCATATTCGTGCCGACAGACTTGTTCATTACGAGCATGTAGCGCGGGTGATGTCAATTGCCGCCAAAGCCGGGCTCATCCGCATAGGATTCGTTACCGATCCCTCACAACAATAGTTGTGTACCGAACATGGTTAAAATCAAGACCTCGATCGCCAGGCGTCCGGAAAGCTGCATACTGTCCGGCAAACACAGTATGGTCCGTGCCGCTACAGCTATATGTCCGCCATAGCGCGCCCCCGCAGTTGGCGGCGCATCGTGCTGCACTGTATCATTGCGTCCACGGGGCTGGGTCTAGGTCTCGTATCATGGTATATTGCCACACCCACCGCAACCCGGATTCACGAAACCGTACCGGGACAACGCCTGACGATCACGGCTACGCCAGATATCGACATCAGTCTGGATGCGGACAGTATGGTCACCATCACCAACACTCTGCCTCCCCGGATCGAATTGTTGCGAGGCAACGCTTATTTCGACGTGAAAGGCAACGAGTCCGGCAAGCTGCAGATAAAGGTGGGTACGGCGTACATCAGGGATATCGGTACTCGCTTTAGTGTCAGCATGCACACGAATGGCGGTACTGTTGCCGTTGCGAGCGGACAGGTCGAAATCCAGGTAGAGGCGGGAAAGTACTTGGTAGGCGCGCATGAAAGGGCGGATTTCAGCAACACGAATGTCATCGGACAGAGAGTTATCGCTGAAGCGGACGTCGCCCCTTGGCGGCTCGGTCGATAGCAATTTGCAGCTACGTTGCCGTGAGAAAACCCGATAGCTGCGACGCTCGCAACCATTCGTGACCATATTCAGCCGTCACCTGTCACCCCAATCCCGCAGACTGGAACAGGATCGGGTGTTTTGCGCTGCTAATCAACCCGCATAAACCAGGACCTCATTCCCATGAAACCCGTCGCAATCTTCAGGCATTTTCCTACCGAAGGTCCGGGTTATCTCGCCACATTCCTTGATTTTCATTCCATTCCATGGCGACTCGTCAAGGTCGATGCCAGTGAGGCGCTTCCTTCCAGCGCCGACCATTTCAGTGGGCTGGTATTCATGGGCGGACCTATGAGCGTTAATGATAACCTGCCATGGATTGAACCGGCACTTGCGTTAATTCGGCAAGCGATAGCTAACGATATTCCAGTGCTGGGTCACTGCCTTGGCGGACAATTAATGGCAAAGGCACTTGGCGGCGTGGTGAGAAAAAGCCCAATCAAGGAAATCGGCTGGGGCGAAGTCAGCGTCGCAGTTAACGCTGTCGCCTGCGAGTGGTTTGGCGAATTATCAGTTTTTGAGGCATTTCACTGGCACGGCGAAACCTTCAGTGTGCCAAGGCACGCCACCCGCTTGCTTTCCAGTCCCTACTGCGAAAATCAGGCGTTCGCGCTGGATAGGCACTTGGCCCTCCAGTGCCATGTGGAAATGACTGAAAAAATGGTTAAAACCTGGTGCAAAATAGGCGTTGAGGAAATCACTGGGAGCGCTGAACCAGCGGTGCAATCCATAGAGGCAATGCAAACGGATTTGGCAAAACGGGTGCCGGCGTTAAATCAGGTTGCTGGCCGTTTGTATGCGAAATGGATTTCCGGTCTGGGGTGACGAAATTGTGCTGGAAGTATATGCGTTAATCGCGGAAATTCTGGAATTGCAGTGGAAATTCGGTAATAGACTCCTTTACCAGCTGTATCGCTTCTTGCAGCGTATCACGCTTCGCGCCTGAAATACGTACGGCCTCACCCTGAATGCTGCCTTGCACTTTGAGTTTGCTGTCCTTGATCAGCCTGATGATTTTTTTCGCCAACTCGCTTTCCACTCCGGTCTTGACCGTGACTTGCTGTTTGACCTTATTGCCGCTGATTTTCTCTGCTTCTCCCTTGTCCAGGCAGCGCACATCGACGCTACGCTTGGCGAGTTTGGCCATCAGAATATCCAGAACCTGGCCCAGTTTGAATTCATCATCAGCATAAATGGTAAGTGTATAGTCTGCCTGTTCCACCCGCGCATCCGACCCCTTGAAATCGAAGCGGGTGCCGACCTCCTTGTTTACCTGATCGATCGCGTTTCTGACCTCCTGCTTATCAACTTCAGAAACAATATCGAATGATGGCATGACAATCCCCTGTTAAATGCCTAACCACGACCGACGAACTGATTCGTGATCCGATCATTTTCTATTTTTCAAATTTGCCGCAATGCGCATCCGTAGCGCATTGAGCTTGATGAATCCGACCGCATCAGCCTGGTTGTACGCACCCTTGTCTTCCTCGAAGGTGGCGATGTGGGGGTCAAACAGCGAATCCGCTACGGAACTCCGTCCGACCACAATCACATTGCCTTTATAAAGCTTGACCCTTACCGATCCGTTTACATGGCTTTGGGATGCATCAATCATGGTTTGCATCATTCTGCGCTCGGGGCTCCACCAGTACCCATTGTAAATCAGCGTGGCATAGCGCGGCATCAACTCATCTTTCAGGTGCGCCACTTCCCGGTCAAGAGTGATGGATTCAATGGCTCGATGAGAACGTAGCATAATGGTGCCGCCAGGAGTTTCGTAACAACCGCGGGATTTCATGCCCACATAGCGGTTCTCGACCAGATCCAGCCGCCCGATCCCATGCTTGCCCCCCAGCTGATTAAGTTTGGCAAGTATATCGGCGGGTGAAAGTTTTTTACCATTTAAGGCGATGATGTCACCGCGGCTGAATTCCAGATCGAGGTATTCCGCCTCGTCGGGTGCTTTTTCCGGCGACACGCTCCAACGCCACATGGACTCTTCCGGCTCCTGCGCGGGATCTTCGAGGGTACGGCCCTCGTAGGAAATATGCAGCAGGTTGGCATCCATGCTGTAAGGAGAACCGCCCTTTTTCTTCATTTCCACCGGGATTCCATGCTGTTCCGCATATTTCAGCAGCTTTTCCCGGGACGTAAGATCCCATTCACGCCATGGCGCGATCACCCGAATATCGGGCTGGAGCGCATAGTAGCCGAGTTCGAAGCGCACCTGGTCGTTGCCTTTGCCTGTTGCTCCGTGCGAGACCGAGTCCGCTCCGGTTTCTCGCGCGATTTCAATTTGTCGCTTGGCAATCAACGGACGGGCAATACTGGTACCGAGCAGGTATTCGCCTTCATAAACGGTATTGGCGCGAAACATGGGAAAAACGAAATCACGCACAAATTCTTCGCGCAGATCTTCGACGAAAATTTCTTTCACCCCAAGTTGTTTAGCCTTGGCGCGTGCGGGCTCTACCTCCTCCCCCTGGCCAATGTCCGCGGTGAAAGTGACGATTTCGCACTGGTAAGTATCCTGCAGCCATTTCAAGATCACCGAGGTATCCAGCCCGCCAGAGAAGGCTAAAACGACTTTGTTAACTTTGGATGCACCAGCTTTGTTCATTTTTCTCCTGCTTGACGTATTGAATCTAAATCCAGTAGTCGACCGCTCATTTATTAGATCAGTATTATGATTAATAACAATATTTCGTATTATTTGACGCTCAACCTTCCCGGTGAGGCCGCAACTAACTACCGGATTTAGGCTGAACTTAAAATTTTGAATTATCAGGGGCGCCTTTTAATCTCCCCAGCAACAAATACTCCATGAGCGCTTTTTGCGTATGCAGCCGGTTCTCAGCTTCCTCCCATACGACTGATTGCGGGCCGTCAATGACTTCCGCCGCCACTTCTTCACCACGATGAGCAGGAAGACAGTGCATGAACAGCGTATCCTTCTTGGCGCAGGACATCATTTCAACATCGACGCGAAAGTTGGCAAAGTCTTTTTTTCGCTCCTCCGTTTCCGCCTCAAAACCCATACTGGTCCAAACATCGGTGGTAACGAGGTCGGCATCTTTGACAGCATCATGCGGGTCGGCAAATTCCTCGTAATGGCCGGTGCCATAAAGACCGGCCCGTTCCGGCTCGACTTCGTAACCGGCTGGAGTCGAGACGTGCACGTTGAAGTCGAATACTTCCGCCGCCTGGAGCCAGGTGTTACAGACGTTGTTGGAATCTCCTATCCATGCCACCGTCTTGCCCGAGATACTTCCATTTTGCTCAATGAAAGTAAAAATATCCCCCATGATTTGACAGGGGTGGTACTCGTCAGTCAGTCCATTGATCACCGGCACTCGCGAATGCGCGGCGAAACGCTTGATGATGTCATGCTCATAGGTTCGGATCATGACGATATCCACCATGCGTGAAATGACACGCGCCGCATCTTCTACCGGCTCGCCTCGCCCCAGCTGGGTATCCCGGGTGGAAAGATAGATTGCTGCGCCGCCTAGCTGATGCATGCCCGCCTCAAAGGACAACCGTGTGCGAGTCGAGTGCTTGTCGAAAATCATCGCCATGGTACGGTCTTCCAATGGCCAATAGCGGCGGTATTGTTTGAATTCGTGCTTGATCCAGCGTGTGCGTTCGAACAGGTATTCGAATTCCTCCCGGGAAAAATCGTTGAATTGTAAAAAATGATTAATCTGCATAATTATTCTTGAATCATGAGTTGCGCACCTGCAGCCCGTCGGATTTGAAGAAGCGGGAAGGCGTAAAATTGGATACCTTGCCGCGTTGCACCCGATTTCCTTTAAGTAAGTCCGCTAGACTGGCAGAGCTTGAAAACGTGAAACTGAAGATTCCATGTTTCACTTTTTCCACTTAACAATCCTCGTCAAACCATCAAGAATTCCTTCACTATCGCAGACAAGATATTTACCACTTGTTCCGCCTCGTTTCGCTGCATCACCAGCGGCGGCAACAGGCGCACCACGTTATCGGAAGTCACATTGATCAGCAGTCCCCGTTTCAATGCTTCTTTCACAAGGTCGCCGCAGGGTTTGGAAAGTTCGATGCCAATCATCAATCCTTGGCCGCGAATTTGCCTGACATCAGGCAGGCCGGCCAACTGCGCTTTAAACATGCTGCGCATGAAATCGCCCAGTTCCATCGAATTTCTCAGCAAATCATCTTCTTCGATTACCTCCAGCGTGGTAAGCGCGGCAGTACATGCCAGCGGGTTGCCGCCGAAAGTGGAGGCGTGATTACCGGGCTTGAATACGTCCGCCGCCATTCCTTTGGCAAGGCAAGCGCCGATGGCCACACCTGAACCCAAGCCTTTCGCCAGCGTTATCACGTCAGGAACGATGCCGCTATGTTGAAAGGCGAACCATTTGCCGCTACGGCCGATCCCGCACTGCACCTCATCCAGCATCAGCAGCCAGCCATTCTGATCACATAAATGGCGTAGACCCTGTAAATAACTCGCTTGGGGCACATTAACGCCACCTTCACCCTGATAAGGTTCCACCAATATGGCGACAACATTCTTATTGTGTATCCCGACTTGCGCCACCGCTTCCAGATCATTGTACGGAACCCGCGCAAAACCGGTGAGCAGTGGCTCGAAACCGGCCTGCACCTTGCGGTTACCGCTCGCGGTCAGGGTCGCCATGGTGCGTCCGTGAAAGGATTTTTCCATCACGATAATAGTGGGAAGATCGATATTCCGGCCATGACCATACAGCCGTGCCAGCTTGATCGCGGCTTCGTTGGCCTCCGCGCCCGAATTGCAGAAAAATGCGTTATCCATGCCCGACAGTACGGCCAGCTTGCCGGCCAGCTGTTCCTGTCTACCAATATGATAAAGATTAGAGGTATGGATAAGCGTCCCCGCCTGCTTGCAAATTGCCTTCACAAGCTTTGGATGACAATGCCCCAGACCGCATACCGCAACGCCGGCTAGCGCATCGAGATAACGTTTACCCGCTTCATCCCATAACCACACGCCTTCCCCATTGGCAAAAGTAACGGGAAGCTGCATGTAGGTATTCATTAAATTCGACATAAGAGCGTCTCTAGATCCAGGTTTGCAAACATCGTTTCGCGTATAGCCCGCTTTACGTCGTTTCGTCGTGATACTGCTTTACCAGAAATTCTATCGCTTGCGTATCAAGGCATGCTGAATGAAGAATTTTCGAAGTATCCATAGCCGGCAGTCAATTGCCAAATAAGCTGAGCTGGCAACCTGCCGGAACATCAATTTCAAAAAGGGGCATATATAAATAGTCATATCTGCGCCAAATCTTTTTTCCAGGGCCACAATGCACCACGGCGGCATATGCCGCCGTGGTGCATTGTTTGCTCATTGTTGCTGCTCATCCGTATCTTTACCTATTTGACCAGCTTTTTCAAGCCTTTTTCCTCAAGGGTGGTGAGCAGCCGCAGACACGGCAGATAGCCATCGTAAACGATTCCGTGCAGTTCAACACGCTTCTGCGAGCGCAGCATGCTAATCAGATAATGCATGACCTCGAGCGTGATAGTTTGTCCCGGCACCAGTACCGGAATACCGGGCGGATATGGAGTAATTTGATCCGCGCATACTCGGCCGTCCAGGCCGGTGTTGACTCTCTCCTGCTCATCCAGCAGCGGCATCAGTTCACCTCCACAGTAGAACGCGTCGCGCGGCAGATACTTCAGATCAGTAAAACCTGGAATCTCCGGAATCTGGTAAAGCCGGCGAGGCGCCCGGCCCTCGCGCGCAATGCGCATCAGTGCGTCATAGAGCCGCGAAACTTTGCTGCGGGTAGTGCCGATGGTGAGCAGTAGAGTAAGGGTATTGAAAGTGGATTTCTCCACTTGAATATTATATCGCTCGAATAATTCACGAATTAACTCCTCAACGGTAAAGCCACAGCGGGATATATCCACTGTCACCTTGGTGGAATCGAGCTGGATATCGTCATGTTTTACTTCTTCAGGTAATAGATCAGCAAGTTCCAGCACTCGGAACACCCCGGTGGAATTAATTTGCATGCGTACCTCCTTCGCCAGCTCCAGCGTGCGCGAAAGCAGTTTGTACCCTTCCAGTGTCGCCTGCTTGCGCGCCACGTCGAGGCTTGCGATCATGCTGTACTGCGGACTGGTGGAAGTATGCATGTTGAAATTTTCACGAAACAGATGGGCATTAAAGTCAGGATCGTTGACGTGAATCATGCTGGACTGAGAAAAAGCCGATAGCACTTTATGCGTGCTCTGCGTAGCGTAATCCGCGCCCGCTTCCATCGCAGTGGGACGGAAAGCCGGATGAAAGCGGGCAAAGCCATACCAGGCTTCGTCGATGATAACCTTAATGCCTTTAGCATGCGCCGCCTCAATGATGGGAGGCAAGTCATAACGCAGACCATCGTAAGTACAACTTGTGAGTATGAGCGCCTGTGCATCCGGATGGCTTTCAATGGCATTGAACAGGGTCTGTTTGGGTACAGGTCCGTAAACGCTGAATTTCTTATTGACGGAGGAGTCGAGATAAATCGGATAGGCGCCGGATAGAACAACACCATGATGCACGGATTTATGGCAGTTTCGATCCAGCAGCAGCTTTTCGCCGGGAGCGAGCAGCGTCTGAAATATCACCTTATTCGCAGTGGAGGTGCCGTTAGTTGCAAAAAAAGTGCGTCGTGCGCCGAATGCCTTGGCTGCAATCTTCTGCGATTCGGCGATGACTCCGGAGGGTTCCATCAATGAGTCGAGCATCGGTACCGACACCGATAGATCGGCGCGAAAAATATGCTCCCCGATGAATTGGTAAAAATCACTCGCCCATGGGCTGTCGCGAAGCGAATCGCCGGATGAATGGCCAGGCGTATGCCATGCATCTTTCGCCATTAGTACATAATTTTTGAGCTGGTCATAAAATGGGGTGCGTGCTTTTTCCTGAAGCTGGGCATTGAGAATGCGATACATACCTCGATAATCCCGCTCTTCACGATAAAAATAGCCGTCCACCGTTTCCGAAAAGAGCGCATCTACCACTTCATCCACTTTTTCCTGCGCGATCAGGATATAAATATCCAGTTCAGGGCGGAAACGGGTGATTTCCTGCACCAGCCTTAGCGCTGTCATCTGCAAGTTGCGCGCGCCCTTTTCGCCGTTTTTCAGGGTGTAGAGCGTATCGTCCACCACGACCGACTGAATATCGCCATCCTGTTCGATTGCCTGCAGCGCTTCGCGCGCGGTGGTAACGCCTGTAAAACTGATACCCAAGGGATTCTCAAGGGATTTTGCCGCGGCATTCAATCCCTTGATAAGTTCCTTCAGTACCAGCTTCTCGTCGTTAATGACAAGAATTCGGCTAATTGGTCTCTTCATGAACACTTACTTCTGATTATCTGAAATCACTTTATGCGCCAAAATAACATTGATTACAAGCGCAGGCTCCCGGAACAATAGCATCGACATGGTCCATGAGCATGGAAACGGACACAAAAACCGCGGCGACATTCGTCGCAGGCGGGCAATTAGCCAGAAAATATCAGGAATTAATCAGAAAACGTCAGGCAAAATCAAGAAAATAAAAAACCCGGGGAGGCCGGGTTTTTTTATACGATTCGCTGATCAGGCCATCGCCTTGATGGCGGCCGATAGGCGGCTCTTGTGGCGGCTAGCTTTATTCTTGTGGATGATTCCCTTGTCCGCAATCGAATCTATCGTGCCAATGGATGCCTTGAACGCCGCTTGTGCGACGGTTTTGTCGGCGGTTTCAACAGCCTTCCTCACGTGCTTGATCGCGGTGCGCAATTGGGAGCGCTGACTGGTGTTATGCTCACGTTGCTTGACGTTTTGTCTCGCACGCTTTCTCGCTTGTGCACTATTGGCCATAAAAATTCCTCAATTGACTACTACTGAAAATCTTCGAATGTTACGGATATTTTTGCCATATTGCAAGGGGAAACAGGAGCTGAGAAGCTGATTCCCCGAGTTCAGTTGACCTGTAGTCAAGCCACGTGCGGCAGGAACCAGGGTATCTCGCCGGATTTTCTTCTGCCGACATAAATCAACTGGGATATTCAGGTTAAGATACTCGTCCATGAATCTCCTCAAAGCCCTCGCCACCATCAGCGGGATGACCCTGATATCCCGCATACTGGGATTCATACGCGACGTGCTGATGGCCCGTATTTTTGGCGCCGGCATTGAAACCGATGCATTCTTCGTAGCCTTTCGCATTCCCAATCTCCTGCGCCGTCTATTTGCCGAGGGCGCATTTTCACAGGCATTTGTGCCAATACTCGCGGAATATAAAAACCGCCGCTCATCCGAGGAAACACGTGAACTGATCAATCATGTCGCAACGCTGCTGTCGATTGCACTGTTCGTGGTTACGCTGATAGGGGTAATCGCGGCGCCCGTGGTAATTTACGTAAGCGCGCCGGGGTTTGCCGCCAGCTCGGAGAAATTCCAGCTGACGGTTGAATTGCTGCGAATTACGTTTCCTTACATCCTATTTATCTCATTGGTCTCCCTGGCGGGAGCCATACTGAATACCCACGGTAAATTTTCCGTGCCGGCGTTAACGCCGGCGCTGTTGAACCTGTCGTTCATCGGTTGCGCCTTGTGGCTCGCGCCACTCATGAACCCGCCGGTGCTCGCGCTCGCCTGGGCAGTATTCATTGGCGGCGTATTGCAGCTCGCCTTCCAGGCGCCGTTTTTGATGCGCATCAAATTGATGCCGCGTTTACGGCTGAAATCGCCGGATAAGGGCGCATGGCGCGTGCTTAAGCAAATGGGACCTGCAGTCTTTGGCGTCTCTATCGGCCAGATAAGCTTGCTCATCAATACGATATTTGCCTCATTCCTCATTACAGGCAGCGTATCGTGGCTTTACTACGCGGATCGACTGATGGAATTCCCCGCTGGTCTGTTAGGCGTGGCATTGGGAACGATATTGCTGCCGTCCTTGTCGCGCCATTATGCCGACAACAGCACCGAAGAATATTCCCGCCTGCTGGATTGGGGCTTGCGCCTGACTGTGCTGCTAACGTTGCCCGCTGCGCTGGCGCTGGCACTGCTTGCCACCCCGCTTATCGCCACACTGTTTTATCACGGCGAATTTTCGGCTAACGATGTGTGGATGACCCGTAACGCGTTAGTGGCCTACAGTGTGGGGCTGTTTGGTCTGATTCTGGTAAAAGTACTAGCTCCCGGGTTCTATGCGCGTCAGAATATCAGGACACCCGTTAAAATCGCTGTCATCACCCTTGTCGCCACCCAACTGATGAATCTCGCCTTCATCATCCCGCTGCGCCACGCCGGGTTGGCACTGGCTATTGGTCTAGGCGCATGCCTCAATGCCGGATTGCTCTACTACAAACTGCGCAGCCATCAAATCTACCAGCCTCAGCCGGGTTGGGCGGTTTTTATGGTCAAGATATTGGTGGCGCTAATTACAATGGGCAGCATGCTATGGTTTGCCTCGGGCAGCGATACATCGTGGCTGGCGGGCTCCAGTTTCGAGCGCGCGACACGGCTGACATGGGTGGTTGCAATCGGCGCAACAAGCTACTTTACGATGCTATGGCTGCTCGGTTTCCGTCTCAGGAATTTCGCCAGGAGGGGCGCGCCATGAATCCAAATCAGCGGCTGAAAAAACCGGAGATCACCCCTCACCGCACTACTGCTGATGCCATCACCGGGCGTCATCTTCCCCTCTGCAGCACTCCACTGATTCGCGAGCTCTTTGTCTTTGTATTACTTTGTCCTCACTCTTATGGTGCGTTCGCTACAGGACGGATTTAGCTGATGCCTTTATCGAACAGATTCGGAATTGGAGATGATGTCCTTCTAAATCTGAGATAACGTCCTTCTAAAGAAATAATAACGGGCAAAAGCAAGCATCAAGCGCCCTTGGCGCGCAAATCAGGAGAAACCCCGCTTCGCGTTAGAAAAAAACTTGCATTTTAAATTTGAATTCGCCATATAATGGCGACGTTTTGCCCTGCCAACAGCCAAAAATTAAATACCTTGAATATGAACCGCTCCCCCCTTATCAAGTTTCCCGTCCTGGCAATGCTACTGTTGGGATTTTTTCTTAACGGTTGTGCCACGACTAATAAGAGCAAGAGCGCTAAAGAGAACCCAGCCACCAACACGAACGCCGCAACTGACCCGAGCACGCCGACGGATCCGGGCACCACAGTTAATACAAGCGCTCCGGTTAATACAAACGGCACGGTTAATACAAGTGCTCCAACCAACGTAACCGCTTCGGCTAATACGGCCGCCCCATCCGGTAGCAGCGATACAATCAATAATCAAAAAGGTCCACAGGAATCATTTAGTGGTCCCGTATTCAAGAATGCCGCTCCGACCGCTTATCCACCCTATAATAAAAAAGACCCGTGGGAGCCGATGAATCGCGCGGTATTCAAGTTTAACGAATCGGTTGACGATTACGTATTCAGGCCGGTGGCCACGGGCTATAAAACAGTGATGCCCGTTCCCATCCAAATGATAATCGGCAACGTTTATTCCAACGTCAATGATATTCCCGTGACACTCAATAATCTGCTGCAATTCAAATTCCACGAAGCACTGCGGAGCAGCATGCGGGTGGTCGTCAACACCTCCTTTGGTCTGGGAGGCATAATCGATCTGGCCAGCGACATTGGCCTGGAAAAGCGCGATGAAGATTTCGGACAAACCTTGGGGTATCACGGTGTCGCGAGCGGACCGTATGTTGTGCTGCCCTTTCTCGGGCCCAGCTCGACTCGCGATGCCGGTGGCCGTGTATTGGACATTGCCGCCGACCCTGTTTTTGTGGGTAGCTTCTTTGTAGCCCCCTTTATAGGCCCCATCGTCGGGGGAACCAGAGCCATCGATACACGCGCCGGATTGCTGAAATCCGAAAAAACGCTGGATGAGGCCGCGCTGGATAAATATGAATTCGTGCGGGATGCATATCTCCAAAGGCGGCGTAGTCTGGTACATGACGGCAACCCGCCCAAGAGCAAGGATGATGACGCCGATTGAGGGACGGCATATTACAAGAAATCGCCGGACTTCTTCTCTTAGATAATCCCGGGAGTGTTCGGTTACTGCCTCCGACTTTCATTCGATAAACATCGCAAATTAACTCACGGGGGAGAAGTATACCCGTGATTGCCCCAGCTCTTCAAAATCCGAATCAAGCTCCTTCCCTCTGAACAATATCCAAAAGAAAGCAGGGGCGGTACTCCGCTCCTGCTAGTCAGGTACCGGGAACGAACTGCAACGCATCAGGGCATTGCACGTAGTGCCGCGATACGCACCTCAAGCGGCGGATGTGACATGAACAAGCCCTTGAGGCTGCCGCCGCCTCCGGAAATCCCGAATGCCTCCATGCGATCCGGCAACTGCGACGGTTGATGCTGTTGTTTCAGGCGTTCCAGCGCGGCGATCATTTTGTTGCGGCCCGCCAACTGAGCTCCGCCCGCATCGGCGCGGAATTCACGCTGGCGGCTGAACCACATGACTATCATGCTGGCAAGTATTCCCAACACCATTTGTGCCACCAGGGTAGTGATCAGAAAAGCCGGGCCATGTTCCCGTTCGGTTTTGAATACAACCCTGTCCACAAAATGTCCGATGACTCTCGACAGAAAAATCACGAACGTGTTGACCACGCCCTGAATCAGTGCAAGAGTCACCATGTCGCCGTTAGCGACGTGACTCATTTCGTGCGCCAGCACCCCTTCGATTTCATCTTTTTGCATGTTACGAAGCAGTCCAGTGCTTACAGCCACCAACGCCTCGTTGCGGTTCATACCAGTGGCGAAGGCATTCACGTCGGGCGCATCGTAAATCGCCACTTCCGGCATGCCAACCCCGACAAGATCGGCCTGGCGGCGGACAGTCTCTACCAGCCAGCGCTCGGTTGGATCGGACGGCTGCTCGATGACCACCGCGCCTGTCATGCGCTTTGCGGTCCACTTGGACATGGCAAGGGAAATCAGCGAACCGCCAAAACCGATCACACCGGCCAGGATAAGCAGTGAATTAAAGTCTATGCCGATACCCTCGGCATCCAGCATCCGATCTACGCCCAGCAGGCGCAGCGTAATGCTCAGCACCAGCAAAATTGCCAGATTTGTGATGATAAAGAGGAAGATTCGTTTCATAGGTGTGTTCCCGTCGCCTCGAAAAAAGTAGATTGTAGATAAGGCCGCAAGTTCAGATTTCAAGAGCGACAGATCGTTTGCCTGCAAAAATAGCGCTGTGTTTTTTCATTCGTGCCCGGAGTACTCAGACGATTTCACCCGGATGGTTTACTTATTTCTAAAAGGGAAGGCAACACACATAGTTACGGGCGTCGTTGGGGCCGATGGCGCTTGGCAAGCAAAGCGTAAACGCCACAACCGGCAAAAACGATAAAAAAAATTGCCGACCAATCGGGAAGAGTGAGTAACGCAAACTTCCAGGTTACATCGGCGCAATCTCCATTTGCTTCAAACATGCTGGGCCACCATCTGGCGAGCGGCAAGGCATTCAAGAACTTCTCTTCCGGACTGATACCGCATTCGAATGCTTCGGGATAGCGCACGAGCCAGGCTTGACGCAACGCAACGGCCGCGCCGAGGAATGCGGAGACGGTTATCAGGCCGCCGTAAATCCGGCGGCCTGATACCCCTGGAGCGTGAAGAAACGCCAATAGCGCAGCAAACCCCGTCAGCCAGTATGCGATACGCTGCACGACACAAAGTGGGCAGGGCAGCAAATTTTTTACCAACTGGAGGTAGAGCGCGTAGCTGACCAGGCTGGCGCAACCTAGAAATATCAACAGAAAAATCGCTCTGATTCCCGGCTTCATCGAGTGATTATCCCAGATAATCCATTAGGACACGAGATGACGGTGAGGCAGGTTGCGAGTCAGTTTTGTCGGTTGGGAGAAAAGTCCATAGCTGGTCTGTGGACGTGGGCAAGCGGCGAAAATGGCCGCAAACAGACCGCCAATGATATGCTTCGCAATTGGTTGGATTAATAAAAGCAATGGATTTTTGTGTCAGGCTAGGCGCAAACCACAGCGATAGCCGAACCTATCGCGAGGATTTGCAACGACGCATGACGCGAAAAGCCGCGCTTTTAGGTTCAATCAATTGCGAAGCACACCACTAGCACCCGGGTAGGCTCGCAGAGCCGCCTGATGGATTATCTGGGATTTAAATGGCTATCAGGATTTGGTCGGCTGAGGAACGTTGCCTTGCCTCACCCTCCTCATCCCGCCCGCCACCATTTTGTATTCCAGTAAACGGCATTCCAGCGCACCGTTGAACAAGGGAGTACGACGCGATGCATTTAAACGTATCAACTTTGGCAGAAGCGGATCAGCCGTAAAAATGTAAGCTTCCCAGCCACTGAATCTTTTCTTCAGAACGTCCCCCAATTTGGGATAGAACTCCGTAAGCGCTTGCTGCTCACCTATACGTACCCCGTAGGGAGGATTGGTGACAAGGAAGCCGAAGGGAGCAGGGGCGGAAATTTCCAGTACATTCGCCTGCTTCAGTGTGAGGATTTCAGAAAATCCAGCGGCAGATAAATTTGCACGTGCGGCGGCCAAAACATCCCCGTACAGATCGCTCCCGAATATAGGTTGCGGCGTTTTTGGTTTTTGCCGCGCTATCGCAGTTTTCCGCAGCTGATCCCATAACGCTTTATCAAATTTCGTCAGTTTCTCAAAGGCGAAACCGCGCTCCAATCCGGGTGCGATATTTAACGAGATTTGCGCCGCTTCAAGCAGGAATGTGCCACTGCCGCACATGGGGTCAAGTAGCGGAATACCCGGTTGCCAGCCGGTCAAGCGTAAAATTCCGGCTGCCAGGTTTTCCCGTATTGGAGCTTCTCCAGCCCTTTCTCTTAAACCGCGTTTGAACAACGCCTCACCAGAGGTGTCCAGATACAAGGAAAATTTCCAGGCGTCGAGAAAACCGTGGATGCGGATATCCGGCCGCGCCGTATCCACACTCGGGCGGCGGGCGGTAATCTCGCGGAATTTGTCGCAGACCGCATCCTTGATTTTGAGTGTGACAAAATCGAGACTGCGTAGTGGACACTTGATAGCGGCCACGTTAACTCGAATCGTGAGGGCCGGGGTAAACCACTCGTTCCATGGCAACGCGCGAGCGATATTATATACATCGGCCTCACTTGCGTAGGGCTGGGTTGCAACCTGCCAAAGAATGCGACTGGCAATACGGCTTTCCAGATTAGCTCGATAGCAAACGCGCCAATCGCCCTGAAATTGCACTCCGCCATCGCGCCCCTGCACGGAGGACGCGCCGAGTTGCTCCAGTTCAGCAGCCAATATAGGCTCCAGTCCACGCGGGCAAGGAGCAAAAAAACAATGACGCGTCACCGATGCAATGAAACGGAGGCTACAACAATGGTCATGGCGATACTGTGCCGGCTTACTTTACGGACCATGCCGCATAGGCAAGTATCGCCCATGCGGTCAGAAATGCAACGCCTCCGAGGGGCGTAATCGCACCAAGCCCACGTATTCCCGTCAGGCTCAGCGCGTACAGGCTAACGGAAAACAGGATAATTCCTGCGAGCATCAACCAGCCCGACACCGCCACCAATCTCGACTTAGGGAAGTACAGCAACACCAGGCCGACAGCGACGAGACCCAGCGCGTGATAGAAATGATATTGCACGCCGGTCTGGTATACGGCAAGCATATCGGTAGTAAGCCTTTGCTTCAGGCCATGCGCACCGAAAGCGCCAAGCGCAACGCACAGAAAGGCGTTGACAGCACCGAGCATGAGGAAGGTTCTTGGCATTGAGGATAGTTTTCCTGACGAAGAGGACTAAATAAGACGCGATAGCTTCGGGAACCACGTCGGGTTTACGCCGAAAAATCGCAATGGGTATAGCGCGTTGACATCGGCGTACGCCACCATCCCAAGTCTGCATCACCCCCACCCAAATGTCCACAATGATTGCGAACTTTTTACAGCCGCGCCGATACAACGCTATTTGTCCAGCAAGAAAACTGTGAACTTCGCCATTCCGGCTTGACCCGGAATCCAGTCAAAACCGCTAGCTGCGTAGCTGCTCGGATACGGCGAGATATCGGTTTCAGAAAACATCAGATTTGTACCGTTGCCAGTCCGATCAATGGCGAGGAGGCATCGTTACGCATATCAACGACGAGCGTCTGGTAGCGACGATAGGATAGGCATTTTAACTATCCTCCCTTCTCGGTGACGCTCGCCCTGCTCCATCCGTTGGCAAATGTCACGCGAATCGTATCGCCAATGCCAATCTGATCGCTATTCCTCAGTATGGCGCCAT
Organism: Nitrosospira sp. Nl5; assembly: GCF_900102495.1. Classification (GTDB taxonomy): domain Bacteria; phylum Pseudomonadota; class Gammaproteobacteria; order Burkholderiales; family Nitrosomonadaceae; genus Nitrosospira. The sequence goes on from NZ_FMVQ01000013.1 coordinate 55,181, forward strand.
CAGCGGTATGGGCGATACTGTAGCCGCGCTCCAATACTGCCGCGGGGTTAAGATGGACAAGATTTGCTTGCTGGCGCTGCAAGCCTGTTACAAGCGTCTGAATGGAGCCGGCAAAGGCGCGGCGCAGGCGCAAATCCAGCTCATGCTGGCGTTCGATCAACCGGGAAATATCGGGACTGGCAACCGTTACGCGCTGCTTCAGTTCGCGCAAACGCCAATACCTGCTTTCGGAATTCCGCTGCCAGGAACCAGCCAGCCGTTCGCGTAAACGCTGAAGGTGTGCTAGCTGTTCATCAATCCGTGCGTGAGGATGTATCAAACGACATGCAAGCATATCGGTATTTTGCATGCGGGTTTCATTACTTTGCCGCATGGCGCGCTGGATGCGGCCGTGCAGAGCTTTCGCGCGATGCAATAATTCTTCGCTATCCGGACAGACGAATTGGGATGCGCCGGTTGGCGTGGGCGCGCGAATATCAGCGACAAAATCAGCGATGGTGAAATCGGTTTCATGACCTATGCCACTGATTAGAGGAATAGAGCAGGCGGCAATCGCCCGCGCCACAACCTCTTCGTTAAATGCCCACAGATCCTCGATACTGCCACCGCCGCGACACAGAATCAGCACATCGCACTCGGCGCGGCTTACAGCCTTTTGAATGGCAGCCGCTATTTTTACTGCTGCACCGGTACCTTGAACCGCTGTAGGATAAATGACCACCGGCAGAGAAGGCATGCGCCGCTGCAATGTGGACAGGACGTCATGCAATGCGGCCGCGGCCGGGGAAGTGATAATACCGATCTGTTTTGGAAACGACGGCAACGGCTTTTTGCGGTCAGTATCAAACAGTCCTTCCTTCCCCAGTCTGGCCCTGAGTTGCTCGAAAGCCTCGAACAATGTGCCCAGTCCGACCCGGCGAATAGTCTCAACGCTCAGTTGAAAGTCTCCACGGGTTTGGTACAACGTTACCAGCGCGCGAACCTCCACCTGCATACCATCCCTGGGCTGCCAATCCAGATATTGGTTCTTATCCCGGAACATGACGCAGCGAACCTGAGCGTTTGCGTCTTTGAGAGAAAAATACCAGTGGCCTGACCCGTAGCACTTGATGTTTGAAATTTCCCCGCTCACCCATAACAGTGGGAAGGCCTGCTCCAGCAAGTCTTTGGCGCTACGGTTTAATTCGCTCACGCTCAAGACCGCGCGAACGATTTCCATTTCCATGAGAAAATTCATCTTGACATTCTACAGTAATCCACACTTGTCACAAAAATCGCATAATCGAATCCCGCAAACCCGCATGTATCCTAGATATGCACATAACCTGCTGTTTTTAAGCGGATCTTTTGAAAGTGCAAAAATTAGTCTAATCAGAAAATACTGTTATGGGAGGACGACTTAATGCCTCTATCTGCAAACTGCCCACAAACTTATCCACAGCAACTGTGGACAAGAAAATACTTCCCTTATAACGCCTTATCCTTGCTGAAAATATGTGGGCAAGATACATTACGGCTCTAGTCCGTATCAAAAAATTACTAGGGAGAACGTAATGTGTTCGCTTTGATTCAGGCTGCCGGCTGGCCCATCTGGCCGATTATTTTAGCCTCCATCGTCGCCGCAGGCATTATTGGGGAGCGTATGTGGGCGCTGCGCCTGAGTATGGTAGCACCGAGAGATCTTCTGCCTAAAGTGGTGCAGGAGTACCGGGAAAACGGCGTTAGCGAAGATATGCTTGCACAGCTTCAGAAAAATTCTCCCTTGGGCCAAATTTTCGCAGCTGGCTTGAGAAATGACAAGAGCACGCGGGAAGTCATGAAAGAATCCATTGAAGAAGCGGGCCGTGCTGTCGCGCATAACCTTGAACATTATCTCACCACTTTGGGAACCATTGCTTCCTTGAGTCCGCTCATGGGACTGTTCGGAACCCTCGTCGGCATGATCGAAATTTTCGGCGCAGGCTCTCCTTCCACAGGGGCCGGCAATCCGGCACAACTCGCCCACGGTATTTCCGTGGCGCTCTATAATGCCGCGTTCGGCATTCTGGTCGCCATTCCAAGCATGATTTTTTATCGTCATTTCCGCGCCAAGGTGGACGCCCTGGTGGTGGAAATGGAATTGCAAGCGCTGAGGCTGGTGGAAATCATTCATGGCGAGCGGCGGGACTGACTTATAGATGAACCTGATTCGGTGTTGACCACTCATTTTTAATTTGCCCCATGATTGATGATAGTTTTTCACGCTCACCTTTTACTGGGCTCGCTCCAGATGGCGGATATCAGTAAATTCTTCACATCCCCTGCGCATTTCTTACCAAACAGCAAATTACTCCATGAATTTTCAGCGAGGCAGACAAAAGGAAGAGCCGGAAATTAATCTCGTGCCAATGATCGACGTATTGCTCGTCATCCTTATTTTCCTGATGATTACCACGACTTACTCGCGATTCTCCGAACTTGAAATCAGTTTGCCCCAAGCGGCGTCCGACAAGCCCGCTGACCGGCCTAATGTCATAGATGTTTCGGTAAGCGCCGTCGGGAGCTATACGGTAAATCGGACTTCCATCAACTCCTCCAGCGCTGAAGGACTTAGCAATGAATTACGCGCCGCAGCGGGGGACCGGCCTGATCCGGTAATCGTCATCAATGCGGATGCGGCGGCTACGCATCAGTCCGTTATCACGATTATGGAAGCCGCGCGTATGGCGGGATACAATCACATTACTTTCATGGCCAAGAATCCGGAATAAGCACGCCTCTGGCGGGGTAGCACGTCGGCTGGGCGGAGGAATACGGTAAAATGGAGTTGCTGATAAAGTATGGCCAATGTGTGCAAAATTTGATCTCCAACGAGTTGAAGCGACTATTAAATTTGAGGTAACAAATCCATGGACGCAAAACTGCTCGATATTCTGGTATGCCCGCTGTGCAAGGGGCCGCTGCTTTACAGAAAATCTGAAAATGAACTGATTTGCAAGGGAGATCGCTTGGTTTTCCCTATCAGGGACGGGATTCCGGTAATGCTGGAAGACGAGGCACGAAGGCTTTCCCCCGAAGAAGAAGTTTAATTAAGGAAGGTGCGTAGCCAGGGAATGTAAAAAACGGATATCTTGCGATGTTCTGCCAACAACGGGTATTGAATACCGGACCGGATACCGCACCCGCTTCGGGCCTTTGGAAATCATGCGGTCTTCAGTCATGTCCGCCACACATGGCCCGATCACTTATTTCTTTTTCATGTAAAACATGAACTCCCCAGCTGTTTCTGATGAGGATAGCAATTCGTTACCCGTCTGATCAGCAAAGACCTCGAAATCAATCACTGCCCCGGGGTCTGTGGCGATGATTCTCAATATCTGGCCGGTAGTCATATCTACCAGAGATTTTTTAGTGCGCAGGATAGGTAGCGGACAGTTCAAGCCACGCACATCCAGTTCTTTATCACAGTGCATGCGTATACTCCTTGATCGCGGATTTAACAATTATCATGTCAAATATAGCAAGGTGCTTTTTTGAGGGTTACGCCACACTTTACCTATTCCACATAAACACGGAAATACATAAATATAGAACCGGCATGGGGAGCAAGATTTAAGACCGGTTAGCATGACGTATTCCCTTCGAAACAAAAATAACGACTGAAATCCTTGCGATGATGCCGCTGGGCCGAGAATCAAACCACGCTTTATTCATTACCGTCAAATCACCATGCCCGTCAACTTAACGCCTCCACTACCCGAACAACTGATTACCATACAAGGCGTATCCCTCGGCATCGCAGAAGCCGGAATCAAGAAACCCGGCCGCAAGGATTTGCTCTTAATTGTGCTGGACGAAGGCGCAAAGGTTGCCGCTGTGTTTACGCAAAACGATTTTTGCGCGGCGCCGGTATTAGTCGCTAAAGAACATCTTTCAAATCCGGACTCTCCGATCCGCGCATTAATCATCAATACCGGCAACGCGAATGCTGGCACAGGTGAGGAAGGGATTGCGCGCACCCGCGCTACCTGTATCGAGCTGGCCCAACTGCTCGGTTGTAGCAGCAGCCAGGTATTGCCGTTTTCTACCGGTGTGATTATGGAGCTGCTGCCACTGGAAAAAATTGTCGCAGCCTTGCCCCTAGCGGTAGCCGACCTACAGCCTGACAACTGGTTTGCTGCCTCTCAGGCAATCATGACGACGGATATTGTACCGAAGGCCGTATCGAAGCGCATCACACTCGACGGCACAACCGTCACCATTACAGGCATTGCCAAGGGCTCCGGAATGATTCGTCCAGACATGGCGACAATGTTGAGTTACATCGCAACCGATGCGGCTTTGAGCCAGCCGTTACTGGAGGAAATCGTGCGGCACGCGGCGGAAAATTCGTTCAACCGCATCACGGTGGATGGCGATACTTCAACCAACGACGCTTTCATTCTGATTGCCACGGGCCGTGCCGGCAATTCGACTATCATTGATAAAGCAAGTACTGGATTTGTGGCATTGCAAGATTCAATAACGGAGGTTGCGGCGCAGCTTGCGCAAGCGATTGTGCGCGATGGGGAAGGCGCGACCAAATTCATCACCATTCGAATTGAGGGCGGCAAGACATTGGGCGAATGCGCCAAGGTGGGATATGCCATTGCACATTCACCCCTGGTTAAGACCGCTTTTTTCGCATCCGATCCAAATCTGGGGCGGATACTTGCGGCCATTGGTAACGCTGGCCTGGACGAACTTGATGTAAACAGGCTGCAACTCTATCTGGATGACGTGCTGGTTGCGGAAAATGGCGGCAGAGCGCACGCCTACCGCGAACAGGACGGCCAGCGGGTGATGAGGCAATCTGAAATCACTGTACGCGTTGCGCTTAACAGGGGAGAAACGTCCACCACAATATGGACGTGTGATCTGTCATATGATTACGTGAAGATCAATGCGGATTATCGAAGCTGACAATTAACGAATCCATAAATTGGCCAACGAACAGGGCAAACATCAAAAACAAGTAGCGGTTGCATCGTGCACAACTAGCCCCGTCCACTTCGACCAGTGGCCCATTCGAGGCTAGTGCGAGCAGGCTGACACAACCGCCAACGAAAACTCCCTTATTGACCCATCGGCCTCATATGGGGGAAATCACGGTCGACCTCCTCGCCCGCGCCGTATTCACGCTCGCGTTTTACTGTTAATCCTTCCTCATCCCTTAAATTACGGTCATCGGATCCGTAGGAGCTACGTTTCTGGCCATGCCCATAACCGTGCTTCTTTCTCATTTTGTTGGCTTCATCTTTATCGATGTACCCATCTCCGTTGGCGTCCATTTTTTCGAACATGATTTGGCCATGGCGCGCGTGTTCTTCCTTGCTCACTCGACCATCATTGTCGGTGTCAGCCATGGACATTCCACATCGGCCCTCACCGTACTTCTTGTCTTGACCCTTTTCACCATATGCGTCTTTCTTGTCACCATACTTGTCACCGTGGTCGTGGTGCCCGGCCACCATGTAGCCTTTACCCAGAGATTGTGTGGTAAAAGGGCTTTCGTTCGCGGACGCAATCGGTGCGGTGCCTAGCGTAGCGGCGAAGGCAGATCCGATTGCGAGAGAAATCATCGATTTTTTGCTGGGCATATTGTTCATAATATCTTCTCCTTAATGTTTTACTTGGTTTTTGGTAATAAACCTGAGAAAAAGCGCTTGCCGAGTTGTTACGCCGAGGAAAAATAGATACCCTTGCCGGACGCTGACGTAACATACCAAATCATCCCTTTTCGGGCTCAGCAGTTCCGTACGATAGCGCACATAAAGAAGACGCGGTGCAGTTTAATCCGTGATTTCCCTGTAAAGAAGCGAAATGTCAAAGTACACGGATTGAACGATTATGCCGAACAAGATTATGTTGTTAACAATATCACGTAATGCGCGACAGACCGGCAAAATGATGGCCGTCAATCCGTTACACATGTTTTTTAGTAGCCGCTATTGATGCTATGAACGACTGGCCCACACTCTACATTCGCGCCGAGACGTTGCTTTCCCGGCTGGAGGGAATACTGTCCGCCGAACAGCCGACCCCCGACTGGAATGCCGCTGTTGCATTCCGCTGGCGAAAACACGGTCCTGCAGGATCTATACAGCCCATCATCCACCCACATCGGATCACGCTCGATGTATTGCGAGGCATTGAGGACCAAAAAGAGCTCATAGACCGGAATACCCATCAATTCGTGCAGGGTTATCCAGCCAATAATGTACTGCTTACGGGTGCGCGTGGTACGGGCAAGTCATCGCTGGTAAAAGCAATGCTTAACAAGTATGCGGCTTCGGGATTACGTTTAATCGAAGTGGAAAAGCATAATCTCACCGATCTGCACGATATTGTTGAGCAGATCCATCAACGGCCGGAACGCTTCATCCTGTACTGTGATGATTTATCGTTCGAATCCGATGAGCCTGGCTATAAGGCGTTGAAGGTGGTACTGGATGGTTCCATTGCCACGGCCTCCGAGAACGTGCTGGTTTACGCCACTTCCAATCGCCGCCACCTGATGCCTGAGTTTATGCAGGATAACCTGGATACCAGACACGCCGGTGGCGAAATCCATCCGAGTGAGTCGGCGGAAGAAAGAATTTCGTTATCCGAACGTTTCGGTCTATGGCTGTCATTCTACCCCTTCGATCAAGATCAATACCTGGATGTCGTCAGCCAATGGCTCACCTATTTCGGTGTCAAGGAAATAACTCTCCCGGTACGCCAGGCGGCGCTGCAGTGGGCGCTGGGGCGTGGTTTCCGGAGCGGACGCGTCGCGTGGCAGTTTGCGCGTGACTGGGCGGGAAAACAGAAAGCAGACGCCGGCGGAGAGCGGTAAGAAATTCCTTTCGCCATGCTTCCTCCCTCTGATACCGTTGAAGTCGCCGTCGCGGTCATTACCCGGCCTGATGGCGCCTTCCTCCTGGCGCGCCGGCCCGAAGGCAAACCTTATGCCGGGTACTGGGAGTTTCCCGGCGGCAAGGTGAAACCGGGTGAATCGCTGCTGCAAGCGCTCAGGCGCGAGTTGCTGGAAGAACTGGGCGTATCTGTTGAGCATGCCTATCCATGGATCACCCGAACGTTTACCTATCCTCACGCTACCGTACGGCTTTGTTTTTATCGTGTCCTGGAATGGCATGGGGAGCCATACCCTCGTGAAAATCAAGAGTTGTCGTGGCAATTTGCAGACAATGTCGAGGCTCAACCGATGCTGCCGGCAAATGCGCCAGTGCTGCGGGCGGCTGGTCTCTCGCCGGTTTATGCAATCACAAATGCCACGGAATTGGGAACGAAAGCTTCATTAATGCAGATGGAACATGCGTTGCGCAAGGGATTACGGCTGATTCAGGTACGGGAAAAAGATATGGCGAAGACGGCGTTGCATGGCTTTGCAAGTGAAATGGTTACAGTTGCCCACCATTATGGCGCCAAAGTAATGGTAAGCGGGAATGTCGACTTGTCCCGTGAAATCGGAGCGGATGGCGTTCATTTTCCGTCAGCACAGCTGTTCAATCTTGTGAAGCGCCCGGATATCGAATTGTGTGGCGCATCCTGTCACAATGCGGAGGAGCTTTTCCGAGCCGAGCAACTGGGGATGAGTTTTGCTGTTCTTGCGCCGGTGCTGCCGACACTGAGCCACCCTCAATCTTCAACGTTAGGGTGGCGGAAATTTGCCGCGCTCATCCGCAATTGCTCGATCCCGGTCTATGCGCTCGGCGGATTGCACCCCGAAGATCTCATCACGGCCTGGAAACATGGTGGCCATGGCATCGCCATGATGCGAGGTATTGCGCAGGTTGCCGATGCATGAAAACGATCTTGCCAGGATTACCAGGATGACGTTTGGCGATAGCCGGTCTTAATAGCCTTAACGCTGATAACCACCCCTACTTCTCGTCTTGTGACGTTCCATCTTCCTGGCTTTCCGGATCGTTTTTCGTATCCGGGATACGGTAAGATTCTGTCGCCCACTGTCCCAGATCGATCATTTTGCAGCGCTCCGAACAAAATGGGCGCCAAGGATTTGCGGTGTTCCAGACAACGATCTTGCCGCACTGGGGACAATTTACAATAGGCTGTTTCATAGGCTGCAAATCCAAACCCTTGAGGTGCTCCTGCTATTTATGACATGGCGCACAAGTTTCCCAACTGACTTTGTTATCGCTCATGATACACACATGGCCGGTATACCAGCGCGTTGCAAAAAATCCTACAGGCCAGGATAAAAAATTTGCGTGCGATGCCTGTATGAATAAACCAGCCGATCCGGAAAACGGATCGTGTATCATGCGTCGCTGATTCCATAGCTGTACCCAGAGGAAATTCCAGCGCCCAATCAACGTGTTTTGTCATGGATGTTTATTTTCTAATACATATTATGATAAAATGGTTAAGTTTTTGTACAAGTTTTTTACAACTTTCGGTTTGAAAAACGGCACTGCAAAATATGGCATATATGGATAAAAAAAAAGAAATGAATAGCAGGAGGCGGTTTCTTATCACCGCAACTTCCATTGCGGGCGGGATCGCAAGCGCAGCGGTGGCCACTCCCTTTGTACTGAGCATGATGCCCAGCGAGCGAGCCAAAGCCGCAGGAGCCCCGGTAGAGGTTGATATCAGCAAGCTTGAGCCCGGCATGCTGCTACTGGTGGAGTGGCGCGGCAAGGTAGTATGGATATTGGATCGTACTCCCGAGATGCTGGCAAACCTGAAGAAGCTTGAGGAACAACTGGCGGATCCAAAATCGGAGAAAGACCAGCAACCTCAATATGCGCAGAACGAAACACGCTCGATCAAACCGGAAATTCTGGTGGTTGAAGGCGTTTGCACCCATTTGGGATGCTCTCCCGTATATCGAAAAGACATTGCTCCGGCGGATCTCGGTGCTGATTGGCTGGGGGGTTTTTTCTGTCCCTGCCACGGTTCCAAGTTTGACTTGGCGGGTCGCGTCTATAAGCATGTTCCTGCGCCCACCAATCTGGTCGTCCCCCCCCACATGTACTTGAGCGACAACCTCCTCTTGGTCGGGTCTGATAGTAAGGAGTCCGCATAAATGAGCAAGCGACTGGATGCGATGAGCAACTGGATAGACGCGCGTTTTCCCATGACTTCCACCTGGAAGGCGCATCTCACCGAATACTACGCACCAAAAAATTTCAATTTCTGGTACTACTTCGGCTCGCTGGCGATGCTCGTGCTGGTGAATCAGCTCCTCACCGGCATTTTCCTCACCATGAACTACAAGCCGGACGCCAGCCTGGCATTCGCCTCGGTGGAATACATCATGCGGGACGTGGAATTCGGCTGGCTGATCCGCTACATGCACTCCACGGGCGCATCCATGTTCTTTGTGGTGGTTTACCTGCATATGTTCCGGGGGATGATGTATGGTTCCTATCGCAAACCCCGTGAACTTCTGTGGCTGATCGGCATGGGTATCTTTTTCGTCCTGATGATGCTGGCCTTTACAGGCTATATCTTGCCATGGGGACAAATGTCCTATTGGGGCGCGCAGGTGATTGTGAGTATGATCGGCGCAATTCCGGTAATCGGTCAGAGCCTCTCGAACTGGATTCTGGGCGACTTCATGCTGTCGGATGCCGCGCTCAATCGTTTTTTTGCCTATCATGTCGTGACCCTGCCGGTTTTGCTCGTGACGCTGGTGTTCGTTCATATCGTCGCATTGCACGAAGTCGGCTCGAACAATCCGGATGGCATTGAAATCAAGGCAAACAAAGATCCTGTCACGCATATTCCGGTGGATGGCATTCCCTTCCATCCGTATTACACCGTAAAGGATATTTTCGGTGTGGTGGTATTTCTGATCGTGTTCTGCGGCATCATATTTTTCATGCCTGAAATGGGCGGCTACTTCCTCGAGTACAACAATTTCATTCCCGCCAATACACTGCAGACACCCGATCATATCGCGCCGGTGTGGTACTTCACACCCTACTACTCAATGCTGAGGGCAGTCACTGTCAACTTTCTATGGGTAGATGCAAAAATCTGGGGGATCGTGCTGATGGGTGGTTCGGTCGCGATCTTTGCCCTGTTGCCCTGGCTGGACCGTAGCCCCGTAAAATCGATCCGCTATAAAGGTCCGTATTTCAAAATCGCGCTCACACTTTTTGTCATTAGCGTCTTTGTGCTGGGATGGCTCGGCACGAAATCGCCGACACCTCTCTATACGCTGCTGGCACAAATATTCACGGTAATCTACTTCGCCTTTTTCGTTCTTATGCCGTGGTACAGCAAAATAGACAAGACCAAGACCGAGCCGACAAGAGTGAAAGAATGAGAAAAATAACAAGTATTTTATGTATTTTATGCCTGGTTCCACTCGTTGCATTTGCCAGCGGCCCGGAAATGAAGCTGGACAAAGCGCCGATCGATCCCTCCGACAAGATCTCCCTCCAACGCGGCGTGCGGACCTTTGTCAACTATTGCATGACTTGTCACAGCGCCGAATACATGCGATACAACCGGTTGCGGGATATCGGCCTCACTGAGAATCAGATCAGCGAGAATCTTATTTTTACCGGACAGAAAGTTGGCGAGCTCATGACCACCGCCATGAAAAAAAAAGACGCCAAGCAATGGTTCGGCGTCGCCCCGCCTGATCTATCGGTAATCGCTCGTTCTCGTGGTGCGGATTGGCTTTATACATATCTACGCAAGTTTTATCGCGACGAAACGACGGCCACCGGCTGGAACAACCTGCTATTCGATAAAGTTGCCATGCCCCATGTGCTCTACCAATTGCAGGGAGGGCAATCGCTCGTGGTGAAGACGGTTGACGACGGCCACGGAGGCCAACACGAAGTAAAAGAATTGAAGCTGGATACGCCCGGCGCACTTTCGAAAACGGAATACGACTTGTATATTGCTGACCTTGTGAACTTCCTGGTTTATCTCGGTGAACCGGCAGCCACCAAACGGGTGCAGTTGGGAATAATTGTGATGCTTTTCCTGTTCGGCATGCTGGGTTTGACCTACGCGCTGAAACATGAATTCTGGAAGGACATTCATTGAACCTAAATCTGGTAGTTGGACGGGGTGAAGTGTGAGGTTTTTGGGGTGCAGGGCAACGCGTAGCGACGCGGAATGGTCATTCCATTCCAAGGCGTTGCGAACAACGCAGCCATGTGCCGCAAAAACTGTGCAATTCGCCCCGTCGCGGCCTCACCCGGAAGGTGAGCATCAAATAATCCAAGAGATCGTTATAACATTGATCTATTGAATGAGCGGTCAACTACCGGATTGAGGTTGAACATTTCTCATCCATCAAAAGTATCGGGACCAATTATGTCGGGAAGTCACGAATCATGATGACGTTGTACTCAGCCACCACCTGCCCGTTCAGCCATCGCTGCCGTATCGTGCTGTACGAGAAAGGGATGGATTTTCAGATTATTGATGTCGATCTGCACAATAAGCCGGAAGACCTGGCAATCATGACCCCTTATAGCCGGGTGCCGGTCTTGGTAGAGCGCGATCTTATTCTGTATGAATCCAACATCATCAATGAATATATTGATGACCGCTTTCCGCATCCGCAGCTGATGCCCGCGGATCCCGTGATGCGCGCCCGCGCGCGGCTGTTTCTACATCGCTTTGAACAGGAGCTCTTTTGCCATATTGACTCGGTCGAGCACAGTAACCCGAAAATTTCGGAAAAGGCGCGCGCGACGATCCGCGATAATCTAACCGTCATTGCGCCGGTGTTCGTCAAACAGAAATACATGTTGGGGGACGAATTTTCCATGCTGGATGTAGCGATTGCTCCGCTGCTGTGGCGGCTGGAACATTATGGCATTCAACTGCCCAAACAGGCGGCACCCCTATTGAAATTCGCCGAACGCCTGTTCAGCAGGCCAGCATTCATTGATGCGCTTACCGCTTCCGAGAAGGCAATGCGCAAATGAAGGAGCTTTCAACCAAATCCTACTTGATTCGCGCTATTTACGAATGGTGCTCCGATAGCGGCTACACACCTTACCTATCGGTTAAAGTGGACGACCAGACCCGTGTGCCAAATGAATTTGTGAGAGATGGGGAAATCATCCTCAACATCAGCCATGATGCGGCGCATCACCTTACGCTCGGCAATGATCTGATCCAGTTTTCCGCTCGCTTTAATGGCGTCTCGCGTGAGATCTCGATTCCGGTTAACGCGGTTCAGGGAATATTCGCCAAGGAAACTTCCCAAGGCATCCTCTTTCCGCCGGAGGGTGAATCAGACACGGCCCAGGCTGAAGCCGGTAATGAAGGCCGGAACAAACTGCAATCATTGCCAGGAAGCTCGGCATCGCCTACGGATAAAAAGCGCCGCTTTCAGGTCATCAAATAATTTGTCGCCTGATTTTTGTAGTCTCCTTCCGCAAGTTTGCTCCCCCGCCTCCCAATCTCTATAATTACGTACCCGCCGGCATAGCTCAGTTGGTAGAGCAGCTGATTTGTAATCAGAAGGTCCCGAGTTCGACTCTTGGTGTCGGCACCAAAAAATCAAGTAGTTATCTGAAAACTAGATAACGCTGTGCTTGTTCGGGTAACATAGGGGTAACTTTACGCTAGAATTTAGATGGAAATTTGCAGGACGTCCGCCGAACCTTATAGGCTCCAAGTAGGGAGGGCTATTTCGGCAGATTGGGGGTGGCACGGTGGGGGTAGGGTTAGTCTCACTGAGACCCCTTCCCCGTAGTCTGAGGGTCCCTACCCTCTCAGCTTTCCGTAATTTTAAAAAAATTTTTCCATGGCGGTCATCTCCCCTCTACACGAATACCCTTCGCGCTTGCAGTAAACGTCCTTCTAGGCTTAGGCGTCACAACCTGCATGTGACTCGCTACTGCTTCAATCCTGGTGCCATCAATAGCCAGCAGTTCGCCGCCAAACAACTGCTGCCCGCGGCAGAAGCCAATGAATTCCCGGCATACGCCCACAAATGGCCTGGGAGTGATCCCGTCGAAAGTCGGCTATGGTCTTGTAGGTCGGCGAAACACGATTTACCAGCCACATCACTTCGATGTTGCGCCTTGTTTCCCGCTCGATCATGCGGCTCGATCGCACCCGGTTCAGGTAACCGTACACGTACAGCTTCAGCAAATCGCCCGCCGCGTACGGCGGACGTCCAGTGGCTTCAGCAATGACTTTTTTGAATCCCAACTAGCCCAGATCGAGACTATCCACAAAGGCGTCGATCACCCGCACGGGATGATCCTGCGCAATTAATTCATCCAGTGATTCGGGAAACAATGTTGTCTGATGGCGCGAAGGTCTGGATACATGGGTCACGAGACGATATTCCTTTGGCTTATCGATGTCTCGTCAGTGTAATACCACGAGAGTTTTTTCAAAGCCTGATATGCGAAAAGGACTACAGATACGGAATTTGTCCTTGACAGCGCAAATTCCATCACCTAATTTGAACCAATGGATTGGCAAACGCCACTTGCCGGAGGAATCATGATATCCCGTCATTGCTTCAAAACCAAAAGTCTCATCCTGATCGCAGCTCTGATTAGCGGTCTCAACCACATTACTCACGCATCCGCCCAAGAGCATGCCTTCCTTATCGACCTCAACACCAGGATAGCAACAGACCTCGGCACGTTAGGCGGAGATTTTGGACTCACCCGAGCTTATGGCATCAACGATGCCGGGCAGGTGGTGGGATGGTCTTTCACGCCTGAATATCTTCCACGCGGCTTCATCACAGGCCCCAATGGGATGGGTATGAGGGACCTGGGCCATTTAGGCGGCGGTTCTAGCTTCGCCTATAGCGTTAATGATGCCGGACAGGTGGTGGGAGATTCTTTCCTTGCCGCTGCTGACCATGCTTTTATTACCGGCCCCAATGGGATGGGCATGAGGGACCTTGGCACTTTAGGCAGCGGCCGCCTCGGTGATTACAGCTCGGCAGATGACATTAACAATGCCGGACAAGTGGTGGGACAGTCTCTCACTGCGGAAGGGTATCAGCAGGCCTTCATCACTGGCCCTGATGGAATGGGCATGAGGACCTTAGGCACTTTAATTGGTAGTAATAGCTCTAGCTTTGCTAGGGGCATCAACGATGCGGGGCAGGTAACGGGAGAGTCGGGCACGGCTGAAGGCTATTACCAGGCCTTCATCACCGGTCCCAATGGCACGGGCATGAGGGCTCTTGGTACTTTGGGGGGGCCTTACAGCTCCGGTTGGGGCATGAACGATGCCGGGCAGGTAGTGGGAGAGTCCGCTACGGCTGAGGGTGATATCCATGCCTTCATCACCGGCCTTGATGGCATGGAGATGAGAGACCTTGGCACGGTGGTGGGGGGAGATTCTAGTATCGCCTTGAACATCAATGATACAGGGCAGGTGGTGGGGTATTCTTCCATAGTAGGTGAAGGCCCTTTCCGCGCCTTCATTACGGGCCCTGATGGTGAAGGTATGATGGATCTCAATTCACTGGTTGATTTACCCGGAGTGGTTCTAACCGAGGCAACGGACATTAATAATAATGGGCAGGTGGTTGCCATAGGCCTTATACCGGAACCGGAAACCTATGCCCTAATGCTCGCCGGCTTAGGTCTGGTCGGGTTTATGGCAAGACGCAAGAAATCAGAAGATCGAGTTTAGCGTCAATCAAAAGTTTCAAGCGACCTTAGCGCTTCGAGTCATGGCACCCCCTGTTTTCTCACAGCCTGATAAGCAAGAATTGAGCCAATAGAAAACAATCTAAGTTTCAGTAAATTACGTGCAGAACAGTCACGTGTTTTCCTCGGAACGTAAAAGTTTGCGACATAAGGTGTCGAGAATGACGACCTGTGTAGAACTGGGGACAGACCACGGTTTCATTTGTTGTTTGAAGTTCTGGTAACGGCATGTGTCGGCCTGTTGCAAAGTCCCAAACGACACAAACATCCAGCCCTCCAATTCGGAAAGCGGCCACTCAACGTGTTCGACACTAGTGTTACCTATTGTGTTACGGCGTAATGCCATCCAGGCTTAACCGAAGACGGCCTTTGTAGTAGTCTGCAGGCCCGTTTGGTATCGTCGCCACACTCGCCAACGTTGCTTGTTCAACCTCGACAAGAATGCGTTCGAGAACGGTCCGCTGCGTTACCGCGTAACAAATTGCCAGGCGCTCCAACGCCAGCTTGGCGTGCTGATCAATCACGAAATTCACGCGCTCGCTCTTGCCGCCTTTATCTCCCAGATGCCGTACCCGATATGCGGCCTGCCGCTCCGCATTGCTCTTTGCCATACCGTTTCTCCTCATTGTTACGTAGTAACACTAGCATACCAGTTAATGTGTATAGTTACTGTGTAACAGCAAGGAAATGTAAGCTGGTTTTTTTCATTCTCGAATCGCACACATATCTCCATTCAGGAGCGAGGCGACATCAGAGATATGAGATGACGGCTTCCTGGCAGCGTTCTACGCGATACCAAACGAAAGTCCGTGGGAGACGCAAAACGGGTTTTCCCGTAAAATAGCACTAATTAAATCGGTTTTTATTGCCAGACGACCCCGGGACGACTCTCCGAGATTCGTTTTGAATTCGAATTCGATTGATCAATGATAGGACTATGCAATGGATGATTCCTCGCCGCTACCACCCAATGTTATTCGTCTGTTTCGCTCCACTCCTTCCATAAACGAAAACACTAAGCAAAAATATAAGCAAAGAGGACCGGAAAGACGCCAATACAGTAGAAGGCGGCCCGACAAAGGTGATCAAGGTCCGGGTGAAAGGCTGTTATCTGACCGGCGCCATGAAGGCCGTCGCCATCCACGGTGACGACGGCCAAGAGCAGACATAGCACAGCCTGACAACGCTGCTTGCGTGGCACAGACGCTTGCTCGAAATGCAGATGAAGCTCGGCCCCACAAGCGAGAATTGAGCCGATCATTCGTCCCGCCGAGGGGACGGCACGGTTCTCTCTAGTTTGTTTGCCAGCTTATGGATCTAAACATGAAACACGAGAAAGCCAAGCCAACCAAGGAAGTTGTCGAGTCAAACCAGGCGCTCTCCAACCCCTCGCTTGAGGAGCTGCAACGGTCTCATCACATCCTGGAAGCCCTTATCGCGGTACTGCCGCCCCATAGCAAGGAAGAGCTGGTCGATCTGCTACAAACTCTTGCCGCAGGGAACGGATCTCCAGAAGCAATGAATTCCGTTCATCAAAGAGCATTGCAGATCGTGTCCGATGTTTGCAAGCCGAATCCGCCCCAGGAGACGCCAAGCCCGGAACATGGGCAAGCGACGGGGGAACGACGGCAGCGCGACAGGCGGCAACGATGAAAATACGGGCAAATTAACGCAATTCATTCAATCTGAATGGGAACGTTTAGCGTTGCTTTAGTCTCTCTCATGCGGCGCTCTTAGCCCTGCTTTGTGCATCCATAGCTACCCGCGATATCTCAATTGCCACTTCCCATCGGGTGGCGTACTTCAGTCCAATAGTAATACGTGGCAATGCGGTTAATATGCTTGCAAATGAGTTCCTTCGCTGATGAACTGATTGTGTTGCCGGTTAATGTAAACAGAGAGGCAAGCAGACAGAATGCGCAGCTGGACTTATTTGGGTACGCTATACATAAGACTAAAAAACTCACAAATGGGCAATTACTATGGCTGACATATCAACATTCAACCAGACATATGAGCTGGCGGATATGCTGATTAAAAGGGCAACAAAAGAACAGCTCGCGGAATGCGCACGATTGCTCGCATTGAATCTCGCACATCATCAAACAAAGCATGGGGAAGTACCGGCCGATCAAACCCTGGCTTTATTGCGTACGTTCGGACCCAACGACGAACATGTGAATTTACTGGTGGACGGCACCGTGAATCTCATCGGCGTGCTACTGAGTGTTTGCGGCGGGCGAAGAGGAGCAAAGCATTAAGTTTATCGGCTCATTGAAATCTTTGGCCCAGAAACAAATACTTATCCTGGCCTGGGCAGTTCGCCTGCCGCGCATGAAGATAGCATAAGCTGAATACGTTGCACCAGTTCCAACCGGGATGAAAAAGCCCGGAGCGGAATTAACCGTGGCCGGGCCATTAATCGCTATCGGAGGGGACAGCGATCCAGGGTGTTTACAGAGGGGGCAATGTAAACATCAAGATTGGGATGCTTAACCCAAGGAAGGGATATCGCAAGCGACAGAAGCCGCTGCAAATCCAGTCATTGGTCAATAACCACCGGAACCTGAACTCGACCCGCCTCCTTGTCCGCTGCCGGAACCCGGGCTGCTATCCAATTTGTGTTCTCTCACAGCTTCTTCCTGGTTTCTGTCAAAACGGTTTTTCTTTTCAGCTTCTTCACCCCTGGTTGTACCTTTTTCGAACGGTTTCCCGGGGGTTACCGGCGGCTGCATCGAGTCCGACGGCCTTTGCATGGAATCGCCTTGCCCCGGCGTATTGATCTGTGCATGCGCCAAGCCGGCCATGCCTAGAATTGCCGCGACGACTAAGGATCGGACCGTTTTGCTTTTCAACGTGGAGTGATATTTCACGATAGCTCCTTTTTTATCAGCCAGCGATATTGCTGTATCAAGAAGACTAAACGGTAATAGCAAACTCTGCTGTGCGACAACGCACACAACATCAGTTGATGGACGGGCAGTTACGGCGTGTGTCTATCTCGCAATGGCAGCAGCGACGGCCCGATCCATTGTTTTTTCAGTTCCTGGCAAATCCGTTACCGGATTAGTTGCATCAGCCGCCAAATGTCCGGTCCTGCCTCTTGAACCAGGATAGCGCGTGCTCAAAATGCTGAGGCTCGAAATCGGGCCAATATTCATCCCTGACATAAAAATCTGCATAAACTGATTGCACAGGAAGAAAACCGCTCAGGCGGCGGCCTCCTCCCCATCGCACAATCAAATCCAGCCGCGAAACTTCATTTGAACGAAGACTGCCGCTTTTAAGACCTCCCAGATCCCATTCCCAACCATAGTTGATGAGCAGGTTCACCTTCATCCCTGTTCCCTGGCGCTGCCTGAATACTTCCAGCACCTTGGGAAATTGCGCCGACGTCTCATCACCGACAACAAGCAGGGCCGCTCCGCGGCGCGCTATTTCAAAAGCGAACGCAACGGATGCATCGGTAAATGCAAGTTTCTGGGAGGAAGGCCGTTTGGTATTATCTTGAGTAAAGCAGTAAATGGAAGCTTCGACAATCCCACGTTCTTTACATATTTCATACAGCGATATTCCGGGATCAATACCATAAGCATACCCATCCTCTTTAGGCAGGCCCTGGTTCATCGCCCAGCGGCGATTCCCATCCGGGATGAAGCCGATATGACGCGGCGTGCTATTTCTTGCCATGGCAGTCCTTATTCAAGCATGATCCAGAGTTGGAAGGTCCACTCTGAGGTTATATTGATTTCTCCGCTTTCTCTGCCAGGTACAGCCAGGTTTCCACTACTGTATCAGGATTCAGCGACAGGCTCTCAATTCCTTCTTTCATAAGCCACTGTGCCAGGTCCCGATGATCGGATGGCCCCTGACCGCAAATCCCGATGTATTTATCAGCTTTAAGGCACGCCTGAATGGCCAGGCGCAACAACGCTTTCACCGCCGGGTCGCGCTCATCGAACGATTCCGCGACGAGGCTGGAATCGCGATCCAACCCCAGAGTGAGCTGGGTAAGATCGTTGGATCCGATGGAAAAACCGTCAAAGTATTCGAGGAACTGGTCCGCCAGAAGCGCATTGGATGGGATTTCACACATCATGATTACCCGCAGCCCGTTCTCTCCACGTTTCAACCCGTTCTTTGCCAGTAATTCTATCACGCGCCTGGCCTCGGTCAGCGTCCGCGTGAACGGGATCATGATTTCCACATTGGTCAGCCCCATCTCGTCACGTGTCTTTTTCAACGCCCGGCATTCCAGTTCGAAACAATCACGGAAATTTTGCGCTGTATAGCGCGAGGCGCCGCGAAAGCCCAACATCGGGTTTTCCTCTTTGGGCTCATATCGCTGCCCGCCGATGAGACTGGAATATTCGTTGGATTTGAAATCCGACAAGCGCACGATCACCGGTTTGGGAAAAAATGCAGCGCCCAGCATGGCAATTCCCTCGGTTAGCTTCTCTACGTAGAAGCTGACCGGATTGCCATAACCTGCACACTGGTTTTCCACTTCCAGTTTCAGGTCCGATGGGAGATCAGGATAATCCAGCACTGCTTTGGGATGTATTCCGATGCGGGCAATGATGAACTCCAGCCGTGCCAGTCCTATGCCATGGTTGGGTATGCGCTGGAAATCGAACGCCAGTTCCGGGTTGCCGACATTCATCGTGATCTTGACAGGGGGCTTCGGCATGCTTTTCAGCGCGAGATCAATCACTTCAACTTCCAGAACACCCCGGTAAATATTGCCCGTGTCGCCTTCCGTACAGGATACTGTGACCATTTGATCTTCAGACAATCGGCTGGTAGCGTCACCGCAACCTACCACTGCCGGAATGCCCAGTTCACGCGCTACAATCGCGGCATGGCAGGTGCGGCCACCGCGGTTGGTGACAATGGCGGAAGCACGCTTCATTACCGGCTCCCAATCGGGATCGGTCATGTCGGTCACCAGTACGTCGCCTTCGCGCACCCGCGACATTTCTTCGGCGTTCAATATCAAACGCACCGGTCCGCTGCCTATTTTCTGGCCAATGGCACGGCCTGATACCAATACTTCTGACTTGCCCTTTAAATGATAGCGCCGTAACGTATCCATCCCGGCCATGGCCTGCACAGTCTCTGGCCGCGCCTGCAGGATATAGAGCTTGCCATCCATGCCGTCCTTGCCCCATTCGATATCCATCGGTTTTTGATAATGGCGCTCGATGACAAGAGCATGGCGGGCCAACTCCTCCACATCCATATCGGTGATGGAAAACCGCTTGCGCTCGCCTTCATCCACGTCCAGTGTTTCCACCGAACGGCTGTCTTCGCGGCTTGCCGCATATTGCATCTTGATGAGTTTGGAGCCGAGCTTCCGCCGCAGGATCGCCGGTTTCCCCTGCTTCAAAGCAGGCTTGTAAACATAGAATTCGTCGGGATTCACCGCGCCTTGCACCACGGTTTCGCCGAGACCATAAGAAGCGGTGATGAATACCACCTGGTCAAAACCCGATTCTGTATCCAGTGTAAACATCACGCCGGACGCACCGCGATCGCTGCGCACCATCCGTTGCACTCCCACGGATAACGCCACCTCCGAATGAATGAACCCCTTGTGGACGCGATAGGAAATGGCACGGTCGTTGTAGAGTGAAGCAAATACGTTCTTGACCGCTTTCAGCAAATTGTCCAGTCCCTGTATATTGAGAAAGGTCTCCTGCTGCCCCGCAAATGAGGCATCCGCCAGGTCCTCCGCGGTCGCAGAGGAGCGTACCGCCACGGAAATATCGCCGGCGTCCGCCTCGCGCAACATTTTTTCGTAAGCAGCGGAAATTTCCTTTTCCAGTCGCGGTGGTAATGGCGTTTCCACTATCCAGGCGCGAACCTCGGCGCCGGCCACGGACAATGCCTCGACATCTTCCGTATCCAGACCCGAAAGTCTCTTTTCGATGCGTTGCGCCAGCTCCCCGTGAGCCAGGAAATCGCGATAGGCATTGGCAGTCGTGGCAAAACCACCGGGGACCCGGACCCCTGCCTGGGTCAATTGACTGATCATCTCTCCCAGCGAGGCATTCTTGCCGCCGACTTTGCTCACATCGGTCATGCGCAGTGCATCAAACCAAACCACGTACTGTGAATCGTCCAATTCCTGCTCCTGCTCTTATTTGCGGATACGCCAGATTTACGGAAGGTCGCATCTGGGCATGGTTGTGTTGAATACTAAAACACGATATTTTGATCCGAGTCAACATTATTGGCGAGCCAGAACAAATGTCAACCATAGCGAGATCACCCCGGCGAGCTGCGTTCTTTCTTTCGGATCGCACTGGTATTACCGTCGAAATGCTGGGTCACAGCCTGCTCAGTCAATTTGAAAATGTGCCTTTTGACGAAACCACCCTGCCCTACCTTGATACCGAGGAAAAAGCCGCAGCCGTTGTAAGGAAAATTAACGAGCGCGCGAGCGCGGATGGCCTGCGTCCACTGGTATTCAGCACCTTCGTGAATCCTCAAATCCGATTCGTTCTTGATTCCGCCAATGCCTTGCATTTGGATTGCTTCAGCATTTTTATTGCTTCGATGGAAGCTGAACTTGGCATCCGTTCGTCGCATGCCATCGGCCTTTCGCACCGCGTCGGCCAACCCCTTGATCATGGCAGGCGCATTGAGGCAATACAGTTCACCCTGGAGCACGACGACGGCCTCTCCCAAAGGAATTGGCAACAGGCCGACATTACCCTGACAGGGATCTCCCGCACGGGCAAGACCCCTACCTGCCTCTATCTCGCCCTGCAATACGGGATTTACGCCGCCAATTACCCTCTCATCCCCGAGGACTTCAATCGCGTGGAGCTTCCAGCCCAGTTCAAGAAACTGCGTGGCAAGCTATTTGGCTTTACCATCGATCCCATGCGGCTGCACCGGATACGAAGCGAGCGCAAGCCAGACAGTGAGTATGCATCTCTCAAGAACTGCCAATACGAAGTGCGCCAGGCCGAAACGCTCATGCGCCGCGAAGGAATCCCCTATCTCGATGTGACCAGCAAGTCTATTGAGGAATTGGCAACGGCGGTGCTGCATCAGGCAAAACTGGAGCGAAAAATTTATTAAGCAATGCTCTGGATAAAAATCCCGAGCTGGCCGACGGGGAGGACGAATTCCATCGTTCGGGCAATCCAATGGCAATGCACTGCCATGGTACGCTTCCAGTCAACTACGCCGCCTCATTGTCATGACAATATTTTGCCAGCAGTAATTTCACGTCGCCATCGTTTGCGACGTCGCTTGCCGAATCCTTCAGTTTCCGGTCGTCGGGATACAAATCCGAAAACGCAACGATTGACATGGCTGCCAGCTCCCACTCCTTCCTCGCGAGGTCGTTATTATTGCCACCCCTGAATTCCGCATTTGCATAGACCGATCTCGGCCTGTCCACTCTCAGGCTCATTTTGTATAGAACGTATCCGACTACAAACAGGAACATGCCGGCCGCGAACAATTCCTTGAGAAAATAAACGATGCCCATGAAGAACGACGTTAAATATAGGACTACACTGTTGCGCTGCTTTCTCCAGGAAGTGGTTGGATAGGCCAGCGCCATCCAGTATTTCACGACATACGCGGTTAATTCCTCTGCGTTATCCCATTTATTAGCAAGAATCTTCGTTATCGTTGCGGGCGGAATATCCGATCTCCCGATCAACGCGTGCGGCGCCACGACAAGCGCATAAAGAGTCGGCAGGACGGCGGCCCAATAAACCGCAAGGATATGATTCACCGAAAACGAGGCATATACCGCAATTGCATTGATCACCAGTATCATGGCTTTATGGGTGTTGTTTCGCGTACTCGGAAGTCTTCGACCTGTTGATTACGAAGACCAGTGCCAATCGCGGACGTCCGGCATATCCTCACCGTAGTGCGTGATGTATTGCTTATGCTCGATTAACTTATCGCGCATCAATTGCTTGAGATAAGCTCCTTTAGGATGCAGCTTCGGCACCCGGTCGACGACGTCCATGACCAGATGAAAACGATCCAGGTCGTTGAGCACCGTCATATCGAATGGAGTCGTGGTGGTGCCTTCCTCCTTGTAACCGCGCACATGAAGATTTTTATGATTGGCGCGGCGGTAAGTCAGGCGGTGAATGAGCCAGGGGTAACCATGGTAAGCAAAAATGATCGGCTTGCAGGTGGTGAAGAGTGAGTCAAAGTCACGGTCCGGCAGTCCATGCGGATGTTCCGGTTGCGGCTGCAACGTCATCAGGTCCACCACGTTGATCACCCGCATCGTGAGTTCCGGAGCATGACGCCGCAATAAATCTACCGCAGCCAGCGTTTCAAGAGTCGGAACATCGCCGGCACAAGCCAGCACCACGTCCGGTTCGCCATCCTGGTCATTGCTCGCCCAATCCCAGATACCGATACCGGCAGTGCTATGCTTGATTGCAGCGTCCAGGTCGAGCCACTGAAGTGCAGGCTGCTTCCCAGCCACGATGACGTTAATGAAATTGCGCGAACGCAAGCACTTGTCTGTAATGAACAGCAGCGTATTCGCGTCAGGCGGCAGATAAACACGAACGATATCGGCTTTTTTGTTCACTACGTGGTCTATAAAGCCGGGATCCTGATGCGAGAACCCATTATGATCCTGGCGCCACACGTGCGACGTAAGCAGGTAATTAAGCGAAGCGATCGGACTGCGCCAGGGGATTTCCTTGCTGGTTACTTTAAGCCATTTGGCGTGTTGATTGAACATGGAATCGATAATATGAATGAACGCCTCGTAGCACGAAAACAAGCCGTGGCGTCCGGTGAGCAGGTATCCTTCGAGCCAGCCCTGGCATGTATGCTCGGAAAGAATTTCCATCACGCGGCCATCCGGGGAGAGATGCCCATCCCCAGGCAAGGTTTGCGCCACCCAGCTGCGGGCCGTTACCTCGAACAGGGCGTTGAGACGGTTTGAGCTGGTTTCATCCGGGGCCATCACCCGGAAATTGCGGTTCTCCAGGTTGAGCTTCATTACATCGCGCAAAAATTTGCCCATTTCCCGCGTGGCTTCTCCGACTACCAACCCGGGTTTCGGCACAGCGACAGCATAGTCGTGGAAGTCCGGCATTTCCAGATCCTTCAGCAATCGGCCGCCGTTTGCATGGGGATTAGCACCCATGCGCCGTTCGCCGCGGGGTGCAAGCGCCATCAACTCCGGCACGGGTGCGCCCTCTTTATCGAATAGCTCTTCTGGCTTGTAGCTCTTCATCCACTCCTCCAGCAACTTCAGGTGCTGCGGCTTCGAGCCGATTTCCGAAAGCGGGACCTGGTGCGAGCGCGAGCTGTCTTCTATTTTTTTGCCGTCAACTTCCTTCGGGCAGGTCCATCCCTTGGGGCTCCGCAGGATGATCATTGGCCAGCGAGGATACGTTACTCCCGCCGTTCCCTCATGGGCACGCGCTTCATCCTGAATTGCCCTGATATTACCGATTACAGCATCCAGCGCAGCCGCCATTGTCTGGTGCATGAGTTCGGGATCGGATCCTTCGATGAAATAGGGCTGATAACCGTAGCCCACGAAGAGACTTTCAAGTTCTTCATGGCTGATGCGTGCGAGCACCGTTGGGTTGGCTATCTTGTAGCCGTTGAGATGCAGAATGGGCAGTACCGCGCCATCACTGACGGGATTGAGAAACTTGTTTGAGTGCCAGGCGGCGGCAAGCGGCCCGGTTTCAGCTTCGCCATCTCCGACTACGCAGGCCACGATTAGGTCCGGATTATCGAAAGCCGCCCCGAAAGCGTGGGACAGCGCGTAACCCAACTCCCCTCCTTCATGAATCGAGCCCGGCGTCTCGGGCGCCACATGACTGGGAATGCCGCCGGGGAAGGAGAACTGTTTAAACAACCGCTGCATGCCAACCGCATTTTGTGAAATGTGGGGATAGAATTCGCTGTAGCTACCCTCAAGCCAGGTATTGGCCACCATTGCCGGCCCCCCATGGCCGGGCCCGGCGATGTAGAACATATTCAAATCATATTTTTTTATGGCGCGGTTCAGATGTGCGTAAATAAAATTGAGCCCGGGGGTGGTTCCCCAATGTCCGAGTAGCCGGGGCTTGACATGCGCGAGCGTAAGCGGCTCCCTCAGCAAGGGATTGTCCAGAAGGTAAATCTGCCCGACAGACAGATAATTTGCCGCGCGCCAATAAGCATGCAGCTTGCGCAACTCGTCATTGGAGAGCGGCGCGTTTCCGGTTTCCGCCGGCAGCGAACCTTTGTTCACGAGATCGGTTCTCCTTTATCCTTGAAATACCCTGTTCTCTTTCGCTGCTATCACCGCCAACGCCTCCTGGGCCAGGATCGCAGCTTCGTCCACCGGAATAACCCAAACCTCAGCCCGGCTTTCCGGGCTGCTGACGCACAAGACCCCGCCTGAGCCGTGGTTCCGTTTCGAATCGATTTCAATCCCGCACCATCCCATTCCAGCCAGAATCTTCTCCCGTACTGCCGGCACGTTCTCACCTACACCTCCGCCAAAGACGATCGCCTCGGCGCCACCTAGTACCGCGAGGTAGGCCCCCAGATATTTACGCGCCCGGTAACAATACAGATCCACTGCCAGGCGCGCGCACTCGTCCTGTGATTCCGATAATTGGCGCATATCCGCGCTCATTCCGGAAACCCCCAACAGACCGGAACGTTCATTCAGCAGTTGATCTATCTCCCCCGGCCCCAGATTCTCCTGGCGTTGCAAAAATGTCACCAGCCCAGGATCAATATCGCCTGAACGCGTCGCCATTATCAGCCCCTCCAGAGGTGAAAATCCCATGGAGGTGTCGCGTGGCGTCCCGTTGTCGATCGCCGTAATCGAGCAACCAGCACCAAGTTGCATCGAAATTACTCTCCCCCCGTGGGGGATGTCTGGCTGCAGTTCACGCCATTTCCGCCACATGGCCTGATGCGCCAACCCATGAAAACCATAGCGGCGCAGCCCGTGTTTTTTGGCAAGCGCATGCGGAATCGCGTAAGTCCGCGCGAGTCCCGGCAAATCTTTAAAAAAAGCGGTATCAAATACCGCCACCTGCGTAATATCCGCGCCTAATACCTCACGCGTCGCGCGTATCCAGTGCAAGGCGGCGGGATTATGTAATGGTGCGAGGGGCGCCAGGCGGTCAATCTCCCGCTCCACCTCCTGGTCGAGCAGTCGAGACGTTGTGAGAGCAGCACCGCCGTGCACCACACGATGTACCGATACATCCCGGCTGGTTATCCCATGCGTCTGTGCGAATTCGCGTAGCACGACCTCTGGCTCGTCCGCTTTCGCGGTAAGGTCATGGCGTACGTTTACCAGCTCTGTCAGGGTCCTTCCGTCGCAAGCGAATGCCGCCAAACGGACAGATGAACTGCCGGTATTAACGGTCAGAATGATCATGGATAAACACCGTAGCGGCACGACGGCCCTGCACCCATTTATTTTTCCCCTGCTATTTTCCAACTGACCATCGGTGTGCCGAACTAAAGAACGTAGGGAACAGGCTTTGATGGCTTACCCGAATAGCGCTTTCCCCAGTTCCGTTTCTGAGCGTTTTGCCGGGAACTGAAATCTTTACCACCCTATATGTTGCTCGCAACGTACTTCATCCAAGGAGTCAGGCCCTGGATCTCTCCAAATCATTTCCAATGTCGTTAAAAAAAATATGGCCGGCTTTCTTTTCCTTGGCGCGGTACATGGCGATATCGGCATTGGCTACCAGAGCTTGACCGGTCGTCCCGTCACCTGGAAAAACAGCAATGCCGATACTAGGCTCGACTGCAAGGGTCAGATCATCGATAATCATGGCCTCCGAAATTCGATCAAATACCTTACGGGCAATACGCTGGATATTCTCGGCACTCTGGGGATTCACCAGTAAATAGAGAAATTCATCGCCGCCATAACGGCAGACGGTATCTTCACCGCGCACCTGTTCGTTTAAACGCTTCGCTACAACTCGCAATACTTGGTCGCCTACAACATGTCCATGTGTATCGTTGATTGGCTTAAAACGGTCCAGATCGATAAACATCACCGCCAATACCCACTCGCACCGTTTTGCAAGCGCAATTGCCTGTTCAAGGCGGTCGTTGAATAATTCCCGGTTGGGAATGCCTGTGGCGGAATCGTGGAAGGTACGTTGCTTTGCTTCCTCCACGACTTCATGTGCAATTGCCAGAACATCCTGCGTATTGGATAAAATATTCTGTGTGACAGACAACTCCTGCAGGGTTTCTATCAGTTCGCGATTACACTTCTTGCGGTCATCGATTTCCTGCGCCAGAACTTCATTGACTTCGTCAAGCTCGCCTGCACACTCCTGCACCTTATCCTCCACGTCTTCGCTTTGCGCCAGCGCTCTTTCCGCCTGCTGCAACGTAAGACCGGACGCCATTTCCTTTTTTACCGTTTCGTTAACGGTAAAAAGCTCAATGGCGCATTTCTCCACCTTCTCTTTCACTTCCTGGCTTTTTTCAAGAGCCTGTTCCAGCGGATACGGCATTACAGTTGATTTCGGAGTTTGGTGACCATCCATCATTTATTGTTCATTTGTTGTTATTCGCCCAATTATTTAAATCGAATAAACACGCAAAATAACCGCAAATTAATATGGGGTCTGTGCGACAACTATCATAGGCATTTTATTTTCGCCCTTGCCCTGCGATGCGAAAACCAAATCCCCCCCAGCCCAACGGCCGGACCGGGTTAATTTATCGACCAACCGCACGAATTGATAGTGCTATACTCTCCGCTTGAACCCTATCTCTGGAGACCTTCATGAAGAAAATACTGACCCTGTTGACCTTGGCCATTTTTAGCTTCGGATTGGCCGCCTTTGATGCAGAAGCGAAACGTTTTGGCGGTGGCAAAAGCATTGGCAAACAACGCGAAGCCGTGAGCCCGCAAGCAGCTCCAAAGTCACCGCAGGGATCGTCCGCCGCGCCTGCGGCAGCAACTGCCGGGGGCAATAAATGGATGGGGCCATTAGCCGGACTGGCTGCGGGAGGACTGCTGGCTGCGCTTTTCATGGGCGGCGCGTTTGAAGGCATCAACATGATGGATGTGCTGATGCTGGCCGCCCTGATGGCTGCGGTTTTCTTCGTCATGCGCATGCTGCGCAAGCCCAGGCAAGAACAGGCGGCACGTCCAATGCAGTTTTCTGGCATGGGAGCACCTTCCGGTAGCAGCAGTACTCCGCCTGCTCCATCAGCCGCGGCTACGGCAACAGCACCTGCCCCTGCTAGTGGTCCCGCAAATATTCCTGCGGACTTCCAGGTCGAGCCCTTTCTACGCAATGCCAAAACTTCATTCATTCGCTTGCAGGCGGCCAACGATGCACGGGACGTGAGCGATATCCGGGAATACACCACTCCTGAAATGTTTGCCGAAATCAGCATGCAAATTAACGAACGCGGCGACGCACCTCAGAGAACTGAAGTACTCGCCATCGATGCTGAATTACTGGAGGTGGTTACCGCTAATAATCTGGCCATTGCCAGCGTCCGCTTCAATGGTCAATTACGGGAAGCCGCCGATACGCCGCCGGAAGCGTTTGATGAAATCTGGCACGTGCAGAAGAACCTCAAAGACCCTGACGCCGTCTGGCTGCTGGCAGGAATTCAGCAGGTTTCCTAGCAGCTGTCAGATTTAAGCATCATGTTGGCATCCGTTGCGACAGCCCCGCTCAACCACCTGCTGCGTGGAGAAAGCTGGGCGCGCAAGCGGTTGCAATCCTGCACGGGTAAGACTGCGCGCTTTCGCCTTCCACCGTTTATTGACCTTGCCGTGACTGTCCAGGCCAGCGGCGAGGTATCCACTGCGGCAAGTGGCGTCCCGGATGATGCTGTCTTCACTCTTGATCCGCGTTTGCTGCCGCGCCTGCTTGTCCGTGACGAGGATGTCTATCGCGAAATTCGGATTTCCGGCGATAGCGCGTTTGCCGAAGAAGTTCTCCACATCGGAAAAAACCTGCACTGGGATGTGGAGCAGGATTTAAGCGGAATTTTCGGGGATATCCTGGCGCATCGGGTCGTCCGGGCCGGCGACAGCTTGATGCATTGGCATACTGAAACCATTCACAATCTGTCGCAGACACTGGTGGAATATTGGACGGAAGAGCACACGCTACTTGCCAAGCCCTTGGATATGCTCGCATTTACCCATGAAGTCGATCTGTTACGGGATGGCGCCGCACATTTGGAAGAACGGGTGAAAGCGCTAAATAAGAAGGTACCTCTCTAAACCAAACCGGGAAGATTGCCGGACTGGCAGGCCATCCCATCGGACTAGGGAATCGAAGCGATAAAGTAACAAGTAATCGCGTGAGAACCGGTTTTAGGATCTGGAAGGCAATAGCTGTGCCATCGGCGGAAAGCGGCGAAATATGAACCGGCCAGTCACTTTTATAGCCGATTTGCTTTAGTCCGACAGGCTGCCAGGGGACGAACTGCCGTTTTTTTGGAAAAAATGCGTTTCTTTCGCCTTCTCAAAATACTCTCTGTAGCATTCCGTTTCGGCCTTGACGAATTTTTTCTCGGCCATGAGCGGTTGCGCTTGGTCCGGCCGGTTGTGAAGGCGGCAACATTTTGGCGGCGGCTGGAAAGGGCGCGCGGCGAACGGCTTCGCCTGGCACTGGAAGCGCTGGGTCCGATCTTTGTCAAGTTCGGCCAAATGCTTTCCACCCGCCGCGATCTTCTGCCGCAGGATATTGCCGACGAACTGGCCAGGCTGCAAGACCGGGTCCCACCATTTCCCTCCAGCATTGCCCTCGCCACGCTGGAGCAAATTTATGGAAAGCCGGTCAACGAAGTCTTCTTGCTATTTGACGCGGAACCTGTAGCCAGCGCATCAATTGCCCAGGTGCATCTGGCCGTGCTGCACGATGGCACGGAAGTCGCGGTGAAGGTGTTGCGTCCTGGCATCGCTCCAATAATTTCCCACGATATAGCATTGATGGAAACCGGTGCCTGGCTGGTCGAAGCGCTATGGCCCGACGGCAAGCGGCTGAAACCGCGCGAAGTAGTAACCGAGTTCGCGAGGCATCTGGGTGACGAACTTGATCTTATGCGGGAGGCGTCCAACTGCAGCCAGTTACGGCGCAATTTTCTTGATTCCCCCCTGCTCCTGGTACCGGAGGTTTATTGGGACTATTGCTATTCCGGCGTTATGGTGATGCAGCGCGTAAAAGGGACGCCGATTAGCCATGTAGCGGCACTACGGGAGCAAGGAGTGGATATACCGAGGCTTGCCCGTGTCGGTGTGGAAATCTTTTTTACTCAAGTATTCCGTGACGGCTATTTCCATGCCGATATGCATCCCGGCAATATTTTTGTTGGGAGCGACGGCCGTTATATCGCAGTAGATTTCGGCATAATGGGGACGCTTACTGACGGAGACAAAAACTATCTGGCACAAAACTTCCTCGCGTTTTTTCGCCGCGACTACAAGCGCGTGGCGGAAGCGCACGTCGAGGCGGGATGGGCGCCAAAAAACACCCGGGTTGACGATTTTGAAACCGCGATCCGCGCCGTTTGCGAACCCATCTTTGATAAGCCGCTGAAGGAAATCTCCTTTAGCCGGGTATTATTGCGGCTGTTCCAGACGTCGCGCCAATTCAATGTCGAAATCCAGCCGCAACTGGTAATGTTACAAAAAACCCTGTTGAATATCGAGGGACTGGGGCGCGACCTCGACCCGGACCTCGATCTCTGGACAACCGCAAAACCCTACCTCGAAAACTGGATGTCCGAGCAGCTCGGCTGGCGCGGACTAACGCGTCGTTTGGGCAAAGAAGCATCGAGCTGGGGAGTAATGCTGCCGCAATTTCCGCGTCTGCTTCATCACGCTTTGAACGAAATCCGCACCACAACGCTGGAGCAACAAATGAGCGAATTCATACTGGAAAAAAAGCGCCAGAATCGCTTGCTTTCCGTCGTCGTGGTGTTGTTGACGGCGGCGGTTTTGTGGCAGTTGTGGCTGTATTCATAGACTTTTGATCTCACGGCCCGTATTTCTAGGTTCCTCAGTTGGATATATTTTTCAAAGAATGATTTGACGAATAGGGAGTTCCTATGACTATCGGAAGGAAAAAATGGGCGATTGCTGAAGGCTACATTCCTTCGGGAAGCACCGGGCCTTTACCGGAGATGGAAAGTCATGAAACAGTTTGCATCCTAAATGCTGGAGAGGTCGAGGCCAAGGTTGAAATTGTGCTTTACTTCAGTGACAAAGACCCTGTCGGTCCTTATCATGTAAACGTGCCTGCAAATCGGACAAAACACGTGCGCTTCAATAACTTGAATGATCCTGAACCTGTACCGAAAGACACCGATTTTGCGAGTGTGATTACTTCAAATGTTCCTATCGTTGTCCAGCATACACGACTGGATAGCCGCCAAGCGGCCAATGCCCTCCTGAGCACCATTGCCTACTCTTCAGAGTAGCCTATCCCTCCTGCCAACGTCAGAGCTTCCTGCGATGTATCCTGTCTTGTAAACTGGATGATGACACCTTCAGGGGCTTCAATGACAACGGAATAGGGTACATCCAGGAAGAGGGCTTCGGGATTGATAAAATCGTTCGTTCTCACTGCCCTCATTCTCCTGGAACTAACGCTAATCTCATATGGTCCCACCGGCTCTTGATCTTCATAAAGGACGGTAATTTTCAAGTCAACGTCTTCAGGGCCGGTATTTAAAAAAGATAATCGGTCGCGTGAGGTGAATTCGGGTTCCGCGCCTGTTGAGGTCAAAGGTATCCTTCCCCCCGGAATAACCCACTTCACCATCTTTTTCTTTTCATCGGAGTTCCTCAAGGTAAGGGTTAAGAAACAGCCCTTCCGGATCCAATTTCCGTCTCAAATCAAAAAACTTATCCCAGGCGGGGTAAAGCTTCTTCAGATCTTCCTTTTTTAAAGTATGCTTCTTGGCCCAATGAGGCCTTCCCCCATGGGAAAGCAAGATCGGTTCAATGTCGCGGAAATATTCTTCATAAGGAAGTCCGGCGTTCTGATGAAGTGAGATGCTCACGCTCCTTCTGCCGGTAGCTGGACTTAGGTAGGAATCATCGGCTTCAATCGTTCGGTACAAAAGTCTCCAGCAAACACTCCTTCTCCACCGGGAGAGGATTCGCTCCCGGATTTTCAGGAAACAGCTTGGCCCCTCTGCAAAGGGGACATCGTACTCCATCTCGTCAAACCTGTTCTTGAGCTTGGTATGCTTATGGAGTATGTTTTGCGCCCAATCCTCCCAGTCCTCGTCAAGTTTTGCTCCGGGAACATTCATTTTCCCTTCATCAGGAAAGTTTAATGTCCGAATCTTCACCTCGTCGCTCCGTGGATACCAATAAAAATCAAAGTTTCGGTTATGGAGGCAAAGATCATCCAGATGATTCGTGAGGGAGAAGAAGGTCGTGAACCATTCCCTTCTTCTTAACCGATAAAGAGGCAAAAGCTTGAGCTTCAATTCAGTGAAAATACCAAGCATACCCAAGGAAACTCTCATCGCCTTCAGAAGTTCCGAATCATTTTCAGAAAAACTTAATACTTCGCCCTTTCCCGTTACCAGCCTTCCGCCGACAAGCATGGTTGAAAGATTTCCAATTTTCATCCCGGTCCCGTGGGTACCTGTTCCAATGGCGCCTGCAATCTGCTGTAGCGCTACATCTCCGAGGTTGATCGGGGAAAGTTTCCTGTCGAGAAGCTCTTTACCGAGAGTCAGCATGGTGGTTCCAGGGAGGCATCTGGCTGTGGAAGCTTTCTCGTCATGATGAATGACTCCACTCATCTTTTCCAGGGAAACGAGCGTGTCGTCAGTAGAATATAGTGGCATGGAGGTGTGGCTGGCCCCCACCGGCCTCAAACGTCGTCGGTGCCTCAATGCTTTTTGCACAAGCCATAGGACCTCGCTCTCACTTGCCGGCAAGGAGAGATGATATGGGCGAAACCGAAGACTACCTGACCAATTTTCCCAAGCCAGCCCCATGGTCCTCCTGTTGAAATTCAGGCAGCACCTTTTCACCAAAAGTTTTAATGAATTCCTCCTGATTTCTCCCAACATTGTGAAGGAAAATTCCTTGTATTCCTAAGCCAAGATATTCCTTGATCCAATTGGTGTGCTGCTCAACATCGGCTGAAATACGCACATATTTATGCATCTCTTCGGGACGCACTTTCTCTGACATTTCGTCATATAGTTTGACCGAAGAAATTTCTTCCGATTGTGCCGGCTCAAGCGCATTTGATCTCCATTGATGATAGGCCCAGTCACTTGCATCCCTTCCGGACCTGGCGTAAGAGAGATGAAGCTGCAAATAAATTTCTTTTCCTTCTCCTCCACCTTGTACGAAGGCAGTAATGATTTCCTTAAGCTTATCGTGCTCCTGGTTAATGGTTATGATGCCATCGGCCCATTCTCCGCAAAGTCGTGCTGTGTCAGGCGTGAGGACAGCGGCCAGGACTTTGGGAACAGACGGAGGACACGTCCAGAGCTTGATGTCTTCCAGCTCTTCTCCTTTCCAGAGAGCTCGCATGACGTTGACTCCCTTGCGAAGTCTCTCATTCCTTTCTGTTTTATCGGGCCAGCCAAGTCCCATTATTTGTTCATTGAGGGCTTCTCCGCTACCTGTTGCTATCCAATTGAAGCGTCCAGAATACATTTCACAAAGTGTCGCGACGGCTTGTGCGAGGATTGGAGGGGAATACCGCCAGCCTCCCGGGATGGCAATAGACCCAAAATTCATTTTGGTAGCCTCTAATGCGCTTCCCAACCACGACCAGGTGAATCCTGCCTGGCCTTGCCTGGTGCTCCAGGGCTGAAAATGGTCGGAGGTCATCACTTCCTGAAAATGGTTTTGCTCCGCAAGTTTCACTAATTTTAAAAGCTCAGATGGGGAGAACTGCTCTTGCGAGGCATGATATCCGAGGAAAGGCATAAAACTCCTTTAGATGCTGCAGTCAGACTTTTGTAAGCTTACTGCAAATAGAAATCAGATAAAGGTAATGTATTAATAGTTAATGGAATGGCGGCCGTTTACAATGAATTCAAACGCAAGTAGGGTCCGGCCTGCGAGTGAGCCTCGCCCCCGGCAAAGCAGGAGTTTCGTGGATCTTGGTAAATACCTCAACTGGATGCGAAGCAGGAAGGCAATCACGCTTTCCCTCTTCTTCGAGATCCTGACATTTCCGCCTGGATCAGGACCATGCCTGCAATAGCGAGGGTGTATCCAATTCCTTCAAACACTCCGGGAATTCTCCCTGTAAAAATATAGTCCAGAAGGGCAGCCCAAAGAATAATGCTTCTTCCAAGGATGTTAGCGATTTGAGGAATGAGAAAACGATAAGAATGCGTCATAAGCATTTGTCCGGCAGTAGAGACGATTCCCAGGGTAATCACCCATTCCAATGGGAGCTCCAGGAAGTAATTCAAGCTTATTGGCGAGTTCCATAGCCCAACAAGACAAAGGTAAAATCCGAGCCCGGCAACGATAAGACTGGAAGAGTGTTTTCCCGTCGAGCTTTTCAAGAAAAGCATGGCTACTGCTTGAAGGACTGCTCCAAGGATTCCCACTGCCCAAACCATGAGTGGCGCCTTGAGGTCGGGGCTTCCTGCTACAAAAGCACCTCCCGCCAAGATGAGGCCAACTGCAAGAAGCTGGATTCTGGACAGTTTTTCCGGGGAAAATTTGAAGGCAAAAAGGGTCAGAAAGAACGGCGAAAGACTGTTCATGAAAGACCCGTGCGTGGCGCTGGTATGGCCCAAAGTCCAGTAAAGACACATCACCGCCAAAGCTCCAGTAAGGCAGCGGAAATGGAGTGAAAGGGATCTTTTGTGGAAGAGGAAGGGGATCTCCTTCCTTGCAAAAGGGAGAAGAATCAAAAGGCTCAAAATTCCGCGTGCGAAAAGCAGGGCGAAGGGTGATACGGCGCCCAGCTTCGCGGAGACGATTGTGTTCATGAGGGCAAAGAAGAATCCGGAGGAAATTCCAGTCGAGAGGGGAGACCGAATGTTACTTATTTTCCTCAAGTGTAGTTTCGCCTTCATGGTCAAGTTCTAATTTTCAGGCGGACCAGTAGCGCCATCCGGCCAGCAGCCCCGCAAGTACGATATTAACCAGCGCCAGAGCCCAGTTCAGCACAACAAGGAAAAAACCAACGCCAATGATCTCCAGAGGCATTCGGGTATTGACCAGTTCAATAAGAAGCCAGGCAATCAGGGCGCCCAGTATCAAGCTGGCCAGAAAGCCGCTTGCCGCCATAGCCAGCATGGTTTTTCCGTCGGCTTTTGCTTCCGTAATATGACACGGCGTGGATTTCTGAAAACGATGGGCAGAACGACCATTCTTTCCAGTCTGGTCAGTCCGGCTGCCTGTGTTCATGCGAATACCGGCGCTCGTCATACGGGGAACCGAAGATCTGATCTGCCGACAGGACTGGGCTGAACGGTTTGAACAGCTTCTACCGAACGCGGAACTGGTTTTAATCCCTGACGCCGCTCATACCGTGGTCTTTACCCACCCTGAAAAACTGGTATCCGCTGCCCGCCCCTTCATTGTTTAAGCTTCTTGCTTCTTGCTTCTTCCAGTCCCTGCCATTTGATGTTGTAGGACATGACGCTTTCTTCCATAAACGTGGCAAGATCACCGAGCTTGAGCGGGGCAGGCAAAGGATAGCGCGCCGGAATTTTTTTAATGTCCCGGTAATAGGCCCCGAACGAGCCGAAATCCAGCGGGTATTTATCCGGTGCGACGCCAATAAAACGGCTTTCCTTTCGGGCCCTGGAGAGAAGCTCCTTCCACCGTTCAATCGGTACCAGCCCCGGGCCTTCGATCCCGTGATTAAACAGCATCATATTCATCTCATCAAACGGCGCCCTGTCATTCAGATATTGTTCCAGATATGCGGCTGAATCCTCCATATTGAACTTCATCCAGAACGGGACGCTGCCGGTCCGCAGTGTCCACCATGGCTCATGAATGACAAAGCTTTCGACCAGAAGCCGGTTTGCTGGAATGCCGCGTTTTTTATACCACCAGCGATAAAGATCAGCGGTAAATGGGCTCAGGTCTTCCGGCTCTGTGAAAACGAGCCGGACGACATTAAGGGAACGGTCTTCTGCCAATCCTTCCAGCTCGCCCCGCAGCTTTGCCTCAAAACCCCATTCGGCTTCCGGCCGTCTGGCGTCCGGGGCTGGAGGGTCCCATTTCTTTAAGAGCACCTTGTATCTTTTCAGATACTCTTCTATACGTGGACCGCCGTGAAAAACTTCGTCTTCGGTGGCGCCGCCCAGCGCGCCGAACTGGAAATAATGGCGCTCGGCAACTTTCGTCGTCGGCCACGTTCGTTCGCATTCGCAAATAATGATCGTGCCGCCAGGAGGCAAGGACTGCGTTATAAAATATTTGTAAGCATCGGGAAGGGTATGCCACTTTACCCGGAAATACATCATTTCCTGCAGCATGAGCCGGTCCTGGTTGGGATCATGCATCTGGTGCAACTGTAGATCGGGGTTGTTATCCAGCAGGATCCGCCCCGGCTTTTTCCCCGCTTCCATGCTTTTCCTGGGGTCGTCCGTTGGAATGCCAGACTGTTTGACGGGAATAAGAAATGTCTGAGGCAGCCATGCCACGCCAAGGGCGGCGCAAAGATGCGGCAGAGCACCGCTGGATGAGCCAATCACGATTGCCGGATAGGGGCGCCGGGGGTAAAGCCCGGCAGCCCATGTGGCGAGAACGCGGGATTTTATATCGCCAATATCAGAAGGCTTTGTTGCTTCAAGCCCGCCGCCGATCGTGTAGACGAATTCCCGGCCGCGCCGGGGCAGCAGGTTGACCAGGGATGCAAAATACCCCAGTAGGGGATTTTGCCCCAGGGCCGGAAAGTCCTTGCCATGCAGAAAGCGCGCTGTGGATTGCAGAAAAGCGCTTGCAGAATCAAAGTCAGCTATATATTTTGATCCCTCGCTCCCGGGTTTAGCAGGCATTTATTCTCCTTTCTGCCGCCAACCCGCCGCTGACGCTATTCCAGCATAAGAGGCTCATGAATTGCCCGGTTGATCCCGAAAAAGTTGATGGCTGACAATAGATGCCATGCACGGTGATACTTCCTTTTCTAATCAATAAATCTGTCTTTCTGCTTTTAAACTATTTACAATTTTTTGCCTATCAGTTAAAAAAGTCTGTACGCCGACACACAAATTCCCTTGAGAGCGGTGCGTGATTCCAAATTCTGGCGGCGCGGCGGCAAATTCTTTGCCTTTTTGGGCATGGAAGGGCTTCTGTTTCTCCGGGGCGTGGGATGCGTGTCCTGAGATCCAATCTCCGGCGATAGCGTGTTTGCCCGAAGAGATTCTACAAATCGGAGAAAACCTGCATCTGGATGTGGCAGGCTAGTTAGCAGGGGTGACGGCTAGCGACGGCCCTTATATCGCGGTGGATTTCGGCGGCACTTACTGACGGGGACAAGAACTATCTGGCACAAAACTTCCCGCGTTTTCTCGCCGCGCTGCAAACCGCGTGACGATAGCGCACATCGAGGCGGATGGGCGCCAAAAAAAGCGGATTGATAATTTTGCAGGAATCGAAGAGGAGCGTTGGCGAAACGCCGGGATATCTCAGGCCGGTTTGCGCGATGGGATAGTTGAGTTAAGGGCCGCATGTTTCTTTCGAAGAGAAACATGGGATCTCTTTGTGTAGAAAAGAACAGAGGCAACCGAGCAGCGCCGTGCCGCTGCGTAATCGGTTGCCTCTTAAGCTGAATTTAACTTTTGCTTTGACTGAGAGTCTTATAGTCCCTTCGCAGCGACGGGCGTTTGCGTGCCGGAGGCAGCATGGCTCTCGCCGACCTTCAAAGCC
>NZ_FMVQ01000015.1 GCF_900102495.1 Nitrosospira sp. Nl5
GTCGCAGGTGTGACCCGAGGCAATCCACTTGCTGATGACCGGGGTGATGTGGTCAATGTCGTTATAATGACGCAGAAAAAAAAGTGCTTTCATCCTAAATCAGGCAATGGACCGGGGTACAGGCCGGGCGCAGCAACGCAATTGTGCACCCTGGCGGACGCTCCATATACGTGACCACTATCGTGGCATTGCTGTGAGAACGTAAGTAGAAAATCATTTCAACTGCTCATATAGTAAGTTTAATATCCGGCTTGGGGTATCGGATCGGTCTGGCTCGCCATCCTTGTTGAATACCTTGACTTCGCTACCTGCTCCTGCTTCAGCAATCTGGATTCGAAATTGGTCCGGTTTGTCGGCTGCGCTGTCGCGCCAAAAAAGAATCTTCGAAAGAAGACCGCTTCCGTCCGTGCCGTTGTCCGCATCGGGATTAATATAGCGCACGAAATAAATCCCCTGGGAACGATCACGGTCCTCGACGGTAAAACCAATACGGTCGAGCGCCAATCCAACACGGCGCCATGAACGGTCAAATGGCTCGTTTACCGTGAGGACTCCACCCTTTTGGTTGATATGCGCCCGCTCCTGAGCGCTCCCCGAACTCGTCAAAACTGTTCTAGCACGCTCTTCCTCCACGCCAAAACGCACCATCAGACGAGCAAGCATCTCGGCTTCCAATTCCGGATCAGGACGACGAGGCTGCCATATGGTGCGGATATTCCCCTCCAGCACTTCGTCCATACCACGGTGACTGATATAAATTTCGGTGGTACCTTCTTCCCCTCGTTCCAGGCGGGTACGAAACTTGTCCCGTTCGGCACTCGAATATAATGTATCCAGGACTTTGGAGAGCGCGCTGCGAATTAAATCCTGAGGAATCTTGGCGCGATTTTCCGCCCAATCGGTTTCCATTACTCCCGCCTCTGGTGTTTCGATCTTGATGATAAAACCCAACTCATGCCAGAACTCTTTTACGATCGGCCATATCTCTTCCGGTTCACCCCTTACGACCAGCCATCGCTGCGTGCCAGCACGCTCCAGGCGAACTCCAGCCTCCTCGGACATGGGCAAAACAGAAGTGCCGCCAGCATGAGGCTTATTGCGTTCCTTGTTATAAGCTGAGAAAGTCGCACTTCCTGATGGATTGATATCTGGAACAACAAAACGTTCATCCGTACCCGGCGCGGTCAAATCAGGCGGCACTTCCAGTGGCGGAAGTTTACCCGCCGATTTGTAATCGATTTTCTTGCCTTCCGGCAGCAGGTGACAACCCGCCATACCCACCGCCAGGCATAGCGCAATCACTACTCGCCATCTCAAATGTGGCACGCAACTCCTTTAAATGGTGGATACAGGCCGTCCATCTATATGGCTATCCCGCCCTGCCGCATCGCCTCTCTGACAATCTCGTGGTATCCGTCCGACAACGGCGTCAAAGGCAGACGCAGACCCGAGGCGATGAGGCCCATTTGCGCTACGGCCCACTTTACCGGGATAGGATTGGCCTCAATGAATAAATCCCGGTGCAGCCTTTGAAGTTTGGCGTTGGCGGCGCGAGCTGCGGCAATGTTCCCCGCAAAAGCTGCAGTGCACATTTCATGCATCAGCTTTGGTGCAACATTGGCGGTGACCGAAATCACGCCGTGACTGCCCTGCAACAGCATTGCCAGGGCGCTCGCATCATCTCCACTATAAATCGAGAAACCTTCCGGAGCCCGGCATAGCAGGTCAAAGCCACGCCCCATGTCGCCGGTTGCATCCTTGATACCGACAATATTGGGGATCTGTGCGAGCCGCAGCACCGTATCATTGGCAATATCGGCCACAGTCCTGCCGGGTACATTGTACAAAATCTGTGGAATATCCACCGCCTCTGCCACTGCCCTGAAATGCTGATACAAACCTTCCTGTGTCGGCTTATTGTAATAAGGAACCACCGACAGGCTCGCATCCGCGCCAGCATCCTTCGCATAGACAGATAGATCAATCGCTTCACGCGTGGAATTTGCACCGGTGCCCGCAATGACCGGCACCCGCCCGGCAGCGCGCTCTACCGCGGTATTAATCAGCACCCGATGCTCGTC
Source organism: Nitrosospira sp. Nl5 (assembly GCF_900102495.1). GTDB lineage: Bacteria > Pseudomonadota > Gammaproteobacteria > Burkholderiales > Nitrosomonadaceae > Nitrosospira. The sequence goes on from NZ_FMVQ01000015.1 coordinate 2,082, forward strand.
AAAATCCACCGTTGGAGATTCGCCGGTAGTGCCGACCACCACGATGCCGTCTGTTCCTTCCGCCACATGAAAATCGATCAGCGTGCGGAAATGCTCCAGGTCCAGCCCGCCTTCTTCGTGCATGGGCGTAACGATAGCAACCAGGCTGCCTCGCATTACAACACTACGCATGACAATCTATCCGTACGTAAAAAGGGATATTTTACCCGAATCTTCCCGCAGTAAAGAATATTCGCCGCCATTCCGCTGCCCCTTATCCAGCTAATGCCGGGATTCTTACTCCTCGCAACTGTTCACCAGCTCGCAAGTCATCCTATCCGGCCGTTGGGGTGGTTTCCGCGGGCAGGGCGGGAAGTGCCTTCAGAAGGAAGGCGCGGCCCCGAAGCGGGATGCGGAGCTTCCCCTGCCGATCCAGAATCATGCTTTCGAAAATACCATCGCGCCGTTTCTGCAATCCACTGCGATGGTGTCCTTGGCGGCAAAGCGGCCTTCGAGTATTTCCTTCGCCAATGGATTTTCGATTTGTGCCTGGATGGCGCGCTTCAATGGACGTGCACCGAAAATCGCATCGAAACCGGCCTGCGCGAGTTCTGCCACCGCGGCTTCCGACACCTTCAAATTCATTTGGAGTTTTGCCAGCCGCGCTTCCAGGTATTGCAGCTGTATTCGCGCTATTGCTTGGATGTGCTTCTCATCCAGCGCATGGAATACAACCACTTCATCAATACGATTGATAAATTCGGGACGGAAATAGGTTTTCACTTCGCCCATTACCGCCAGCTTGATAACCTGATAATCATCACCCGCCATTTGCTGGATCATTTGTGAGCCGAGATTGGAAGTCATGACAATAACAGTGTTCTTGAAATCCACGGTCCGCCCCTGACCGTCGGTCATGCGTCCGTCGTCAAGCACTTGCAGTAATACGTTGAATACATCCGGGTGCGCCTTTTCGACCTCATCCAGCAGGATCACCGAATAAGGCTTCCTGCGCACCGCTTCGGTCAGGTGGCCGCCTTCTTCGTAACCCACATACCCGGGCGGCGCGCCGATCAAGCGTGCAACCGAGTGTTTTTCCATGAATTCCGACATGTCGATGCGAATAAGGTGATCTTCGGAATCAAACAGAAAACCGGCCAACGCCTTGCATAATTCGGTCTTGCCCACGCCAGTCGGCCCCAGAAACAGAAATGAGCCATAAGGCCGGTTAGGGTCCGAAAGTCCCGCTCGCGAACGCCGGATCGCATCGGCTACCAGACGCACCGCTTCATCTTGTCCGATCACCCGCTCGTGCAACTTTTGCTCCATGTGCAGCAGTTTCTCACGTTCGCCCTGCATCATTTTCGAAACGGGGATGCCTGTTGCGCGGGAAACCACCTCGGCAATTTCTTCCGCGCCCACCTGTGTGCGGAGCAATTTCGGTTTGTTCTCCAGGTCGCCTTGCCCTGCCATCTCGTGCCGGAGCTGGTCATTGAGTTGCAACTGCAGCTGCGCTTCCAGTTGCGGAATGCGGCCATATTGCAGTTCTGATACCTTCTGCCAATCTCCTTTGCGCGTAGCTGCCTCCATTTCAAGTTTGACCTTCTCCATCTCTTCCTTGATCTGCTGGGAGCCTTGCACTTGCGATTTCTCGGCCTTCCAGATTTCTTCCAGGTCGGCGCACTCGCGCTCCAGCTTGGTTATTTCATCTTCCAGCAAACTCAAGCGTTTTTGTGAAGCCTCGTCTTTCTCCTTCTTCACCGCTTCGCGTTCGATCTTGAGCTGGATCAGGCGCCGGTCCAGCCTATCCATCGCTTCCGGCTTGGAATCGATTTCCATGCGAATTCTGGCGGCGGCCTCATCGATCAGGTCAATCGCCTTGTCAGGCAGAAAACGGTCTGTTACGTAGCGGTGAGACAATTCAGCGGCGGCTACAATGGCTGGATCAGTAATATCAACGCCATGATGTACTTCATATTTCTCCTGCAATCCGCGCAAAATGGCGATCGTGGCTTCCACGGTAGGCTCATCCACCAGCACTTTCTGAAAACGCCGCTCCAGTGCTGCGTCCTTCTCAACGTATTTACGATATTCGTTCAGCGTGGTTGCACCGACGCAATGCAATTCCCCGCGGGCAAGGGCGGGTTTCAGCATGTTTCCCGCATCCATCGCGCCCTCCGCCTTGCCCGCACCTACCATGGTATGAAGCTCGTCAATAAATACGATGGAACTTCCTTCGTTTAACGCAAGCTCTTTCAGAACGGATTTCAAGCGTTCCTCGAATTCACCACGGTATTTCGCCCCCGCGAGTAACGCAGCCATATCAAGCGACAGCACGCGCTTGTCTTTCAGTGTTTCCGGGACCTCTCCGTTGACAATGCGTTGCGCCAGACCTTCCACGATGGCGGTCTTGCCCACTCCGGGTTCCCCGATCAGAACTGGATTGTTCTTGGTACGCCGCTGCAATACCTGTATGGTGCGTCGAATTTCGTCATCACGGCCGATCACCGGATCAAGCTTACCCAACCGTGCACGCTCAGTCAGATCAAGCGTATATTTTTTTAGGGCTTCGCGGCTGCCCTCCGCTTCCGGGCTGGCAACGCCCTCTCCTCCCCGCACTGTGTTGATAGCCTGTTCCAGCGCTGCACGATTGGCGCCGTGCTGCTTCAGCAGCTTGCCGGTTTCACCTTTATCTTGAAACGCGCCCAGCAAAAACATTTCGGACGCAATAAACTGGTCGCCGCGACTCTGCGCTTCTTTGTCGGCGAGATTGAGCAAGTTGCCAAGCTCGCGCGAAGCATTGATTTCTCCGCCGGTCCCCTCCACCTTGGGTAAGCGTTCTATACTTTTCTTTAATGCGTCACGCAGGGATGGAACGTTCGCACCCGACCGTTGCAACAGCGAAACCGTGCCTCCATCTTCCTGCTGCAACAGCGCGAGCAGTAAATGTTGAGGCTCAATGTAAGGATTATCCTGGCCTACGGCGATGCTCTGCGCATCGGCGAGCGCCTGCTGGAATTTGGTGGTTAACTTGTCGAAACGCATGGCATTTCCTCGTGGATAATGAATAACCCCTATATATGGGAGCAGGTTGAAATTTCAAGATGGAGGCAGACGCCGGAATCTCTCATGGAAGCGGGATCGTTGTACCGGCATCGGGCTCTAGCCTCTTTTGTGAAAAATCTCCCCCGGAAACATCGAAATCCCACGCTTACTGGTGCCGTGCGCGCGTGCTCGGTTAGAATATGCGGTATCAAACACTATTGATCCAAAGCACAAACAAGACGTTTGTTATACCGGAGAAAGCCGGTATCCAACGGCGTAGAGGCACGCAATTGTGGATTTGGATCCACTTCCGGCTCAAGACCGGAACGTCATCTAATTTATTTTCCGTTAAACAGGCTACTAATGGATTATTTCGTGGGCTTATCAGCAGACATCGAGAAAGACGTTAATCAAGCGCTGGCCGAAGATATGGGTACGGGCGACTTGACGGCAAACCTTGTTCCTGCTGACGAGATTGCGACCGCTACCGTTGTCAGCCGTGAAAACGCGATATTGTGTGGTATCGAATGGTTCGAAGCCTGTTTTTGGCAGTTGGATCGGCAAACCGAAGTGCGGTGGTTTTCGCAAGACGGCGCAGCAATCGGCGCCGGACAAGCACTCTGTGAAATAACCGGTAACGCTCGCGCGCTCCTTTCGGCAGAGCGCTCCGCGCTGAATTTTTTGCAACTGCTATCGGCGGTCGCCACACAAACCAGGCGCCACGTTGATGCAGTGGCGGGAACCGGGGCATCGATCGTGGACACGCGCAAGACGCTGCCAGGATTAAGGCTGGCGCAAAAATATGCGGTCAGATGCGGCGGTGGCGTAAACCATCGTTTGGGTTTATACGATGGCATACTCATCAAGGAGAATCACATTATCGCGGCGGGAGGTATCGAGCCCGCCTTGCGCGCTGCGGAAGCAATTGCTCCCGCGGGAGTATTCACTCAGATTGAAGTGGAAACGCTGGACGACCTGCGTAGCGCGCTTGGTGCCGGTGCAAAGCTGATTCTACTGGATAACTTCGATCTCGACCGAATGCGCGAGGCGGTCACATTGAACGTACGATCAACCAGCAAGACGGCGGTACTGGAGGCATCGGGAGGAATCACCCTTGACAACATCCGCATGGTAGCGGAAACAGGTGTGGATCGAATTTCCGTTGGAAGTCTCACCAAGAACATAAAAGCAGTCGATTTATCGATGCGATTCTCTTCTTTACACATCTGATCCTTGATTTACCCCCAATACATCATCACGCATCCTGCCTAATACGTCAAATCGCGCCGGGACCGTTCATAGTTTATAATTCAAGCACCTCTTCCGATCCCAAGCATTAATCTTACCGGGTTGACTTGACAAATTTCCGAGTACGGAGGCATTAAAAGTCCCGGACACCGGCATATATCCTGAAGGAAACCTGATGCATCTGAAAATAACAGCTCCAGCTACCGGAACAGCATTACTCTCGCGGTTCCATCACTTTTTCGCATGACCTGGTCCACATACCTTCCCCTCTGGCCACTTTCGGTCCCCCCTGCGCTCTGGCTTGCACTGACGCTGGTCGTCGCCGTGCTAGTGGGCGAAGCACTGGTACGCTATCTGAAATTGCCGCGCATTGTCGGCTACATCGCTATCGGGCTATTGCTGGGCCCCGGCGGCTTCAGCCTGATCCCGCAGTTGCCTGCCGCCGAATGGCGGCTGGTAGTTGACTTGGCGCTCGGTATCCTGTTATTCGAGCTGGGAAGCAAGGTCAACCTGCGCTGGCTTAAAGCCAACCCCTGGATCGCCGGCACCAGTCTTCTGGAGTCTATTACAACTTTCTTCGTCGTATATGGGCTGCTGCTGTGGTTCGATACCGCCGGCGTTACCGCCGCGGTTGTTGCCACCATTGCAATTGCCACATCGCCCGCCATTGTGGTGCGCACAGTGACGGAGTCGCGTGCTCAGGGCCAGGTTACCGACCGTCTTCTACTCATGACTGCGCTCAACTGTATCTACGCTGTTATATTTCACAAGCTGGCGGTTGCTCTCATGCATGGAGAGACCGGCGCAGGCCTCATGCACAGTGTATTACAGCCGCTCTACTTAATCGGTGGTTCGGCACTGCTCGCCTGGCTCTTCGGCATCACCTTCGAGCGAATCCATCATCATCTGGGGCAGCATGAGGAAACTTTTTCTTTCGTCTTGTTTGGCATGATCGCATTCGCGACCATTATGGCTTCGACGCTCAAACTCAGTCCGATTCTCGTGCTGCTGGCTGCCGGCCTGATAACGCGATACCGGCGGCAACGTTCCCGGACTTTCCCGCCACACTTCGGTTCCGCCGGCGCCGTCCTGGTCGTGTTGATGTTCATCGCCAACGGCCTGGCAGCCGACCTCAATGGGCTACGTGAAAGTGCGCTTCTGGTTTTGTTGCTCATCATGGTGCGTGCTATCGCCAAGTTATCCTCGGTGCTGGCGCTGGCGCATTATAGCGGCATTGGCCTGCGCCAGGCCATGGCGCTGGGAATTGCGCTGGTGCCCATGTCCAGTGTTGCGCTGCTGTTGACACTGGACACCGGCGCCACTTTTCCTGCCTTTGCTTCAGGACTGGGCCTGGCGCTAATGAGTTGTATCGTGATACTTGAGCTTGCCGGGCCCATTGTGGTGCAGATGGCACTAGGCGCAGCCGGAGAGACACCGGAGAAAAAAACATGAGCCTGATGCCCTTTGCACCATCTCGCCCGCTAAGCATTGGAGTCGAGCTTGAATTGCAGCTACTCGGTTGTAATGATTACAACCTGGTTTCCTCAGCGCCCGATATGCTGCGCCGGATTGCAAAATACCCTCATCCCGGCGACGTAAAACCTGAAATGACGCGCAGCATGATTGAAATCAATACGTCGGTGCAGCAGGAATATGGTGGACTGGTCGAGGAGTTGCGTTCGTTGCGCAAGGTTGTGTCAGATGCGGGACGCTTTCTCAATGTAGCGGTGGCTGGAGGCGGCACCCATCCGTTCCAGCACTGGAGCGAGCAGAAGATTTTTGACGCACCCCGTTTTCACCACCTGTCGGAACTATACGGCTATCTGGCGAAACAGTTCACCATATTCGGCCAGCATGTCCATATCGGTTGCACCGGCCCGGATGAGGCGCTCCATCTGATGCATATGCTGTCGCGTTACGTGCCCCACTTTATCGCTCTGTCGGCCAGTTCTCCATTCGTACAGGGGCATGATACCGGGTTCGCTTCGGCGCGCCTTAATTCAGTGTTTTCCTTCCCATTGAGCGGGCGGGCACCATTCGTCCTGAGCTGGAATGGCTTTGAACAATTCTTCGATAAAATGACCACTACCGGCGTGGTCGAGTCAATGAAAGATTTTTATTGGGATATTCGCCCGAAACCGGAGTTTGGCACCATCGAAGTCAGGGTATGCGATACCCCCTTGACCGTGGAAATCGCTGCCGCTATTGCCTGCTATATCCAGGCGGTATCCCGTTACATTATGGTGGAACAGCGCGCCGCGCCGCAAGAGGACGATTATCTGGTTTATACGTTCAATCGCTTCCAGGCCTGTCGTTTCGGACTTGAAGGCGTCTTTATCGACCCTTGCACCCACGAGCAGCGTAGTATTCGCGAGGATATCACCGGTATGTTGGCGCGCATTTCAGCCCATGCCATGGAGTTACGGGCGGGAGAAGCGATGGAACGCGTCCGCGAAATACTGGCCGCAGGCAACGGCACCAGCTGGTTGCGGCAAACTTACGCGCGCGAACACAATCTCGGCGATGTCATGCAGTTGCAAGCCGCATTGTGGATGGGCAACTGAGGATCCGTACTCGCGCAAATGACACGCCCGTTACGTATCGGCCTGTCGCCGCGTATTCTGCATCACCCGCCGGCTGAGTTGGGTTTTCGCAATAAAACTCTACAATACCTTGAACAGACCGTCGCCCATTGGATCATGCGCCGCGGGGTGCTGGTCTTCATGTTGCCGGCGATAGAGTCTGGTGGCGTCGAACGCTCAAGTGTTCGCATAAGCGACTATGTGACGGAAATAGATGGTCTGGTGCTGCAAGGCGGCGCCGATGTCAGTCCCATTTCTTATGGCGAAACGCCGCTGCGACCTGAATGGTCGGGCGACCGGGTGCGCGACCTTTATGAAATGGAACTATTCTGGGAATGTGTCGTACAGGGCAAACCCGTGCTGGGGATTTGTCGCGGGCTGCAGCTAATCAATGTGGCATTGGGGGGGAGTCTTTATCAGGATATTGCCACCGAGTATCCTGACGCGATGTTACATGTGGACTCCGCGTTGTACGACCAGCACCGGCATACCATTCACATTGAGGAGAGCTCCAGGCTGGCGGAATTATACGAGGCCAATGACAAACACGTTGTTAACAGCATTCATCACCAGGCGATCAAGCGGCTGGGACGGGACTCGATAGTCGAGGCCGTGTCCGACAGCGACGGTATCATTGAGGCAATCCGCATGCGCGGGAAATGCTACGTCACCGCATTTCAATGGCATCCGGAGTTTCATGCCGGTACCAGCGGGTTACTCGATTCGGGCCCCATACTGGACGATTTTCTTGCTGCCGCCAAGGAACAGCGCAAGTAATCGGAAGGCTCCCATAAGGAGCGGGCCGCCATTGAATTTTTACAGCTGCTCAAGCCTGCTCGGCAATAAATGCCTTGACGGCATCGGTATCGGCATTCATTACCACATATCGCTGCGGCAGGCTTTCAAGGTTCTCATAGCCCGCCGGACGCGCCGGTTCGTGCCCAATGGCTTCGATAATACTTTCGGAAAATTTAACTGGCAACGCGGTTTCAAGGCAAATCAGCTGTACATCGGCCTCACGATGTTCCAGTCCCGCTTTCAGGCCATCGGCAGTATGCGGGTCCACCAAAACACCGTATTGCTCATGGATTTTGCGTATGGTAGCGATGCGCGCCGCATGATTGCTGGTTCCTGAGACAAAACCAAAGTCCTTCACTTTCTCCCAGAGGGGCGTACCGGCAAGATCGAAAGCAGCGCCCTTGTCTACCGCCCGCCACAACTCTTTTACCTTGGCCGTATCCCGTCCCGTCAAGTCAAAAATAAAACGCTCGAAATTGGATGCCTTGGAAATATCCATTGAGGGGCTGCTGGTTTGCAGCGTTTCCGCCGCGACGCGGGGCCGATAGCAACCCGTTCTGAAGAATTCGGCCAGGACCTCATTTTCATTGGTGGCAAGTATCAGCCTCCGGATCGGCAACCCCATCATGCGTGCCACATGGCCCGCACAAATGTTGCCAAAGTTACCTGAGGGGACAGCAAACGACACCTGTTCGGTATTTGAACGGGTAGCGGCAAAATAGCCTTTGAAGTAATAAACGATCTGCGCCAGGATACGCGCCCAGTTTATCGAGTTCACCGTGCCGATGCGGTATTTTTGCTTGAACGTGTAGTCATTGCTGACCGCCTTGACGATATCCTGGCAATCGTCGAATACGCCGCGAATGGCGATATTGAAAATATTCGGATCTTGCAGGGAAAACATTTGCGCTGTCTGGAAATGGCTCATCTTCCCTTGCGGGGAAAGCATGAATACACGGACACCATGCTTCCCGCGCATGGCATACTCTGCGCTGGGGCCGGTATCCCCGGAAGTCGCCCCAAGGATATTAAGATCTTCACCTGTTTTTGCCAGAGCGTACTCGAACAGGTTACCAAGCAATTGCATGGCAATGTCCTTGAACGCCAGCGTCGGCCCATTTGACAAACCCAGTATATGCAGCCCCGGCTCCAGAGTTCTCAGCGGGGCGATCTCCTCACTGCGAAATAATTCAGGGGTATAAGTGCGCGCAATGATGTCGCGCAAATCAGCAGCAGGAATATCGTCGACGAATCGGGAAATGATTTCGAACGCAAGCTCCCGATAGCCCAGGCCGCGCAACTCTTCCATCTGGGCGGCACTGATGCGGGGATATGCTTCAGGCATTGCCAGCCCGCCGTCGGGCGCAAGGCCGGCCAGAAGAATTTTAGAAAATTTTTTTGGCGGCATGCCACCGCGAGTAGAAATATAACGCATTTTTTTCACCGCAGATACAGAGAATACCGAATTGGCAAGCGAGCCCGCCAGCCGGGCTTGGGTTTTAGACGCGCCCTTAAAGATTATTTACTGTTCAACTCTTCCAGCCGGATGCATATCACCTTACCGGTCGTCGAGGGCAGTTTGTTGATTCGGGTGATGGCGGCATTAATATTCTTTTCTACCGTCAAATGGGTGAGCATGATGATATCCACCTGATCTTCCCCTTCGCTGGGCTCTTTCTGTACCATAGCATCAATGGAAATGCCAAGGTCGGCAAGTACGCGAGTGATGTCGGCCAGCGCTCCCGGCTTATCCATCACTCGCAATCGCAAATAATAGGAGGTCTCCACCTCTTCAATCGCCAAGATTGGTGTGTTCGATAACAGATCAGGCTGGAAGGCAAGGTGAGGAACGCGGTGCCTTGGATCGGCGGTATGCATCCGGGTTACATCCACGAGGTCTGCCACCACGGAACTGGCTGTCGGTTCAGCCCCAGCTCCCGCACCATAATAGAGGGTGGCGCCAACCGCGTCGCCTTTCACTACAATCGCATTCATCACCCCCTCCACATTCGCGATCAACCGCCGGGCCGGAATCAGCGTGGGATGCACACGCAGCTCGATGCCCTTGGGCGTACGCCTGGTAATGCCCAATAGTTTGATGCGATAGCCGAGCTCCTCCGCGTAGCGGATATCCTCCCGGGTCAGTTTTGTAATACCTTCGGTAAAAACCTTATCGAATTGCATGGGAATCCCGAAAGCGATAGCGGCCATGATAGTGAGTTTGTGCGCGGCGTCGATGCCTTCGACATCAAAAGTCGGATCAGCCTCGGCATAACCGAGCTTTTGCGCCTGCTTCAGCACTGTATCGAATGTCAATCCTTTTTCGCGCATTTCCGACAGAATGAAATTACTCGTGCCATTGATAATTCCGGCAATCCATTCAATCCGGTTAGCGGTTAACCCCTCGCGCAAGGCTTTAATAATGGGGATTCCACCCGCTACCGCCGCTTCGAACGCAACCATTACGCCTTTCCGCTGGGCGGCGGCAAAAATTTCCGTGCCGTGGGACGCCAGCAGCGCCTTATTGGCGGTGATCACATGTTTACCATTTTCGATTGCCTTCAGCGTCAACACCTTTGCAACGGTATAACCACCGATCAGTTCGACCACGATGTCTATGTCGGGATTGGACACGACTGCGTTCGCATCGGCGGTAACGATGACATCGTCACCCGCGATCTTGCGTGCCTTCTCTACGTCACGATCCGCAATCATCCTGATGACGATACCACGCCCGGCCCTGCGGGTGATTTCCTCCTGGTTGCGTTTGAGTACTGCAAAAGTGCCGCCGCCGACGGTGCCGATACCTAATAGACCTACATTGATGGGTTTCATAATTAACGCAAAAAGATTAAATGAGCAACCGGGTTGGTAAGTTGGTATGCGATAGACATTTGTTGCCTTCCGCCGCATTTCTATTCATTTTTGGTTCACTCACGCCCGGCGCTTGCGATATCGTCGAAGGAAATCCGCGATTCGGCCTATCGCTTCGCTAAGGTCGTCGCTATTGGGCAAAAACACCACGCGAAAGTGATCCGTATGTGGCCAGTTGAACCCACTACCCTGTACCAGCAATACTTTTTCTTCCAGCAAGAGATCCAGCACAAACTGCTGATCATCGTCGATTGGATACATTTCCGGATCCAGTCTCGGAAAGAGATACATCGCCGCCTTCGGCTTGAAGCATGTAACGCCGGGAATATCCGTCAGCAATTTCCAGGCATGATCTCGCTGACGCATAAGGCGCCCGGTCGGCATCACCAGGTCATTGATGCTCTGATATCCGCCGAGCGCTGTCTGAATGCCAAATTGCGAGGGAACATTAGCGCACAGGCGCATTGATGCCAGCATAGTCAACCCTGCGATATAGTCACGAGCCAACTGCTTTTTACCTGAAACTACCGCCCAGCCGGAGCGAAATCCGGCGGCCCGATAATTTTTGGATAAGCCGTTTAGCGTGACAAACAACACGTCGTCCGCCAGCGAGGCAATCGAAGTATGCGTAGCATCGTCGTACAACACTTTGTCGTAAATTTCGTCCGCATAAATAATGAGCTGGTGCTGGCGGGAAATCTCGATGACCTCGCGCAACAGGTCATCCGGGTAGAGCGCGCCCGTCGGGTTATTGGGATTAATGATGACAATGGCCCGAGTATTCGGAGTGATCTTGGCGCGAATATCATCCAGATCAGGAAGCCATCCGGTTTGCTCATCACATACATAATGTCGCGCCGTGCCGCCTGCCAGCACAACCGCCGCGGTCCACAGCGGATAGTCGGGGGAAGGGATCAGCACTTCATCGCCGCTATTCAGCAAGGCCTGCATCGCCATTACGATCAATTCGGAAACACCATTACCGATGTAGATATCATCCATCCGCACATCGTGAATATGCTTCTCCTGCGTGTAATGCATGATCGCCTTGCGCGCGGCGAATAAACCCTTTGAATCGCAATAGCCGGAAGCGGCGGACAGATTGTGGATGACATCCTGGAGAATCTCCTCAGGTGCATCAAACCCGAATAAAGCTGGATTACCGATATTAAGCTTGATTATGTAATGCCCTTCATCTTCCATCTGCTTGGCGCGGTCGAGCACCGGGCCGCGAATGTCATAACAGACATTCGCCAATTTGCTCGATTTTAGTATGGGTTGCATGAATTGAAAAAACTGATCCGCAAAAGTACGGCAGTAAAAGCGCCGATAAAGATCAGTGCAATGCCAGGATTATCGGGATTTATCCGTTTTAATCCTGCAAGCCTTGAAAAGTCCCTTGATCTTGCCTATTCTTTACGCTTTATCAGGGCACAAAAAAGATGTAATGTTACCTGACCCGTCAACCTGCCGCAAATGGAGCCTTGCTTGAAGCTGCATCTTTCCGGACCTTCCGAGCAAAACATGTTCACCGGCTACGGGAATGGATACGTCATGGTCAACCAGACACGCTACGAGAGAAATCTCATCATATTACCCGACCGCATCATTGAAAATTGGGAGGCGGAAACTTTTGAGCAATTGACAGCGGAGCATTTCGAGTGCCTGCTCCCATTGCAACCCGAAATGGTATTGTTTGGAACTGGAGCTACCCTGCGCTTTCCTCACCCTTCCCTGACAAAAACGCTTATTGCCTCGAAGATCGGTGTTGAAGTCATGGATACCAGCGCGGTTTGCCGCACCTACAATATATTGACGGCGGAAGGACGGCGCGTGGCGGCAGCATTGCTTATTTAGCTCGCGCAAGAGCGCAATAAGCAAAGCACATTCGCCAGATGCCTTACTAAATCATCTGGTTGGTGGCCTGGGTTAACAGTTCGGTTCGCACCCGCTCTTTCCAGCCCTCGACCCAGCCGGGCAAATCCGTGGCAAGCATGGGCCGTGAGACGAAGGCCCCTTGAGCGAGATCACATCCTGTACGACGCAGCAGATCCCAATCGTTCCGGTCTTCAACTCCTTCGGCCACAACTTCCATGCCCAATTGCCTTGCCAGTGCCAGGCTTGCGTCATACATTGCCCGCAGCGTCTCGTCCGCCCAGGCGCGATGCACAAAACCCTGATCGATCTTGAGTTCGTCGAAGGGGATATCGCGCAACTGCGCAAGGGAGGAGTGTCCCGTGCCGAAGTCGTCGATGGAGAGACGAAAACGCTTTAAGCGCAGCCGTGTCAGAATTTCGAGGGGGGCTCGCGTATCCTGCATCAACCGGCTTTCCGTCACTTCCAGCACCATCTCGTGCGGCGCGACACCGACTTTGCCCACAAGGTCAGCAACGAAATTCAGAAAATTCAGGGAAGATAGATTGTCCATTGACACATTGACGGCCACCCGCAACGGCAACTGTGCTTGTTGCCAGACTTTGGCCTGCGCTACCGCCTTGGTGAATACCACTTGAGTCAAATCGTCAATCAGGCCAAATGCTTCAGCCAAGCCGATAAATTGATCGGGAAACACGACGCCATCAACAGGGTGGAGCCATCGCACCAGTGTCTCCACGCCAACGACCTCGCCGGTGGCCACGGACACTTTGGGCTGGTAGTAATTGACCAGCTCGCCGTTATCAATAGCGGCCCGCAACGCGTCGGCGCTATAAATTTTCTTTGCTGCTTTGGGGCTGTCCGTTAAAGGAGGTGTCCACGTCTCAAGCAATGCGGATAGTGCGTCTGGCTTAACGGGCTTATGCAAATGTCCGAGTATTGGAATTTTATGTGCCTGTACCAGTTTCTCGGCGGTTTGCAGTATGCGCTCGTCCTCACCGCTGACCAGGATGAGGCTGCCGGCATAGTGCCGTTCCACCAGGTGCCGCACAAATTCGATCCCATCCATTTCCGGCATATTGAGGTCCAGCAAGATCAGGTTTGGGCTTGTCTCCGCATCCACGATCTGATCAAGAGCGGCACGTCCACTGTCGCAAAGTGTGACTGAGGTAAATCCCAGATTTGACAGGACGCGGCTCAGCAGTTTGAGCATGAAGGATTCATCGTCAAGCACTAGAATCTTGACAGCAGATCTTTCGATCATGGCATTCTTTTCCTTCAGATAGCAGTTTGACAAAACTTACCGTTTCCTTTACACGGCTCACGTCGCAGCAAAAGGCCCCAGTGCAAGTATTATCGCCCGCCGGATTTAGTAACTTGAATCTATTTGTAACAATATGGCGCGTTACGATCAGTTTGATGATGCAAACATAGTCCTGATTATCTTACACGTAACGGTGGATTCCCCTCTCTATTTTTTCCATGCTGGCGTTGTGCTTACAACAAATCGATATATTTATCCACGGCAGCCAGCACCGATGCAAAGCGGGGCATTAACGCTCTGAGGGCCTGAATATCTCCCGCCTTCCCTGCCTTCTCCATTTCAGCACACAGGTCACCCAGTAACAGTGCCCCAACCGAGCGCGCGGATGATTTGAGCTTGTGTGCCGCTGCACCCGCCGTTGCTGCCTCTCCCGCCTTGGAGGCGGCGCGTAAGTCCGCCGCTATCCTGGCGGAACTGCTGCGAAAGTCCCGCAGGAATTCGTTAATTACCGCCGGATCATTTCCTACAAGCTCTTCCAGAACACCCGCGTCCACCGGGCTTTCCGGCGCCACTGCCGTGTCGGGAACAGTGACCGTAGGGAGCGGTTGAGCACTGGACTTGGCGGCCGGCAGCCATTTCTGCAGTACGGCTTTCAAGTGTAAAAGCTGTACCGGCTTGCTCAGATAGTCATCCATCCCGACCGCGCGGCAATGCTCCGCCTCACCTTTGAGGGCGTTGGCGGTAAACGCGACGATAGGTTTTCGGCCCTTGCCCGACTCGGCACGGCGGATAGCGGCCGTCAATTGATAGCCGTCCATTTCCGGCATGTGCAGATCGGTGAGCAGCAGCGCGTAATTACCGCTCTCCCAACGTTTCAGCGCCTCACGCCCATCGCCTGCAATATCCGCCGCATAACCGAGCAGCGCGAGTTGCTGACGGATCACTTTCTGGTTGATATCGTTGTCTTCAGCCACCAGGATCAGCGTGCCCTCACTTAGCGCCTTCTCGCGCGATGGCGCAGCGATCGCTTTGATTTTGGCAGGCTCCGCTTCCTCCACCTCAAGCATTCGTCCCGCGGCGATAGCCACTGCGCGAAGAAAGGATTCGCGATGCATGACATCGCCGTCGAGCGTGACGCTATCCACGGTTTCGGAACGTTCATGGCGGCGCCGGCCCCGCCTGATTATGACAAAACGGGGCTCAATATCGGGCTGATGATGGCCATGCTCAAGCACGACGAAATGCGGGTCCACGTCGGGCCGGGAACGGCAGGCGGCGCGCAATTCCTCGACTGGAGGCGCCTCATGCCCGGCGTCGATAATAAGCAGCCATAAACCGGGTGGCAAGGTGTCGATACGTTTGCAGGCTTCCGCCAAATCCGGTGCGCGCTCGACAGTCGCGCCAGCGTATCTCAGATAGACGGCCAGATCGTCGGCCAGTCCCTTCTCGCCGCCTATTACCAGGCAGGAGACTCCAGTCAGGTCCACCGCCTTGGCGGCGGCGGGCTTCTTCGGTGGCAGTGGCACAAACGATACGCGCACTGTAAAAATGGAGCCCTTGCCGAGGGCGCTCTGCACCGTGATTTCCCCTCCCATCAATTGCACCAGATGATGGGAAATGGCCAGCCCCAGGCCGGTGCCGCCAAACCGGCGGGTAGTGGAGGTATCTCCTTGCGTAAAGGAAGTGAAGAGCCGCGCCTGCGTTTCCTCACTCATGCCGATACCGTTGTCGGATATCTGAAATTCCACCGTCACCTTATCCAGGTCGTGGCCAGCCAGCAACGCGCGTACCGATACCTTCCCCGGCACCTGCTGGCCGCTGGAAAATTTAATGGCGTTATTGGCAAGATTGACCAGAACCTGGCGCAAGCGCAGGGCATCTCCCAGAACTTCTTCCGGAATTGCGGGATCGAGAAACAAGGTAAGTTCCACCCCTTTTCTCGCAGCCAGGCTTTCGAGCATGTTGCACGCCTTCTCCACAACACTGACCACAGACATAGGCGCCTGTTCGATTTCCAGCCTGCCCGCCTCGATCTTGGAAAAATCGAGAATATCGTCGATGATCTCAAGCAAGGCAAAAGCCGATTCGCGGATGAGATCGACCATCTCCATCTGATACCCGTTGAGGCTGGTTTGCTGCAATACGTCCGCCATGCCGATCACGCCGTTCATGGGAGTGCGAATCTCGTGGCTCATGGCTGCAAGAAAAATCGATTTCGCCTGATTGGCCTGCTCGGCATCCCGCCGGGCCTGCTGCAAGTCCTTCAAGATGCGCATTCTTTCGCTGATGTCGATTGCGGAAGGAATTATTTTAACGACCTCGCCTCTGGCATTCTTGACCGGCACCAGCATGCAATCGGCTGTCATGAGACCGCCATTGGCAATGCGTATCTCAAAGTCACGGCGGACGATTTCTCCGGCTTGCGCCCGCTTGATATCTTCCCGGAGTTGTTGCTGCACCTCCGGCTTGTAGGAGAACCACCCTGTCTCATCCAGCCTTTTCCCGATGACATCCTGGCTCGGCAGACCGCCTACCTCCAGTGCCGTACGGTTGATTTCCACCAGGACACCATCAGGGGTCATTTCGCCAACAAGCGCGGCCAGGTTATCCACGATGGCACGCAGGCGCTGCTCACTTCCGCGCAAGGCCTGCTCCGCCTGTTTACGTTCATGGATGTCGCGCAACACGCCGGTGAAATAACGTTTTCCCGCCACGAAATATTCGCTGACCGCGACATACAGATCGACAGGATCGCCGTTCTTGTGCCGCCCCACGACTTCACGGCCCATGCCGATGTTATGCAACCCGTCGACTTCAAGCGCGAGAATGTGATCGAACTCACAGCGGCCGCGGCCGGTTCGATAATACCTGTCGATATAACCCGCATGCCCGCTCCGATGGGGTTCGGGCATAAGCATCGAAACATTTTGCCCGATCACTTCGTCGCGCGTGTAACCAAAGAGTTTTTCCACCACCGGATTGGCGGAACGAATGATGCTTTTATCGTCGATGGTGATAATGCAATCCACCATATGCTCCACCACGGATCGGGTTTCTTCCTCCTTGCTGATCAGGACCGCGTTGGCCCGTTCCAGATCGGCAGTCCGTGCAGCAACCCTGTTTTCCAGTTCCTGGTTAAGTTGCCGCAGATCGTTTTCAGCGTCTTCACGTTCGCTATTACTGGCATTCAGGCGTTCCGTCATGGTATTGAAGGTGCTTGCGAGTTGCCCGATCTCGTCCCATCCCGCCACCGGCACCCGCTGCTGCAGGTTGCCTGCGGCGATGTGCTGTGCACTATGACTGAGATTTTTTAATGTGGTCACCACACGGCGGCTGAACAAGACAGCGCCCAGTATGGCTGCGAGCAGCGTCAGACCCAGGATCAACAGGCTGAAATTGCGCACACGTTGCACGAAAGCGAATACTTCATCCGCATCCATCTTGACCTCGATGCCCCAGTTCATGCGAGGCAGGTAACGCCACGCCGCGACAACCTCCCTGGCCCGGTAATCCCTCTTCAGGCCGGCTCCACGCTCCCCGTGCAGGCCGCTCTGGGCAGCTATCGCAAACGGCGCATTATTGAGGGGTATCTGGAGATCCAGCGCCGCATCGGGTTCATGTTTCAGCGGAGCCATCACCAGCGCGGTGCGCTCGTTCTGGAGCCGTGTTATCACCGTTTCCCCGCTCGCTCCCAGCCCCGCATTCTCCGCCACCACGCGGTATACGTGTTCACTGTAGATCTGCAGAGCCAGTACGCCTTCAAGTCCTTCCTCTCCAACAATGGGAAATGCCATGAAAGCCGCTATCGCCCCGTGCGATGGCTGATAACGTTCAAAATCCGAAACACTGTTTTGCAGCGTATTGAGCGCCATGCGGGTAATAACGCCCAAACCGGTATTTCGATAAGGGCCGGTGATCAGACTGGTGGCGAAGTCGGCTTCATGCGCGTCGGAGTAGACAATGATGCCCTGGGGAGAAATCAGAAACAGGTCGTAATAACCGGCATCTTCAACAAAACGTTTGAAGTATTCGCGGTACTGGGCGTCCAGTTGACGATAAGCATTGGATGTCGCTCCGTATTCTGCATACACGCGGGCAAACTCGCGCATGGCGGTGCGCGTGGTACTGGCTGCCTGTATAACCCTGGCGTCGAGGAGCCGCTCGCGCAGATAGGTGTCGATCTGTTCCGCCTTCATATCGGCGATGGCCGAGACTTGCTGAATCGCCGTTTTCTGCATCTCGGTTTCAAAGGTACGCAACAGGCTGTAACCAATTATGAGGATAGGCAGCAGAGAGACCGCCATGAACCAGACTGCGAAGCGCTGCGTAAGAGAGGTGAACTTCACGGGTGCAGCCCAGCGGCGGTTTGGAGCAACCGGTCCCACTCCTCGCGCGAGCGATATGCTGGAAATGGCGCCGGCTCAAGAGGCTGCCCCGAATCCCAGACAACATCGAATTGGCCGTCATCCCGGGCTTGGCCAACGCGCGTCACCTTCCACATGTGGCGTGTAACCGGGTCCACCGAAACGACTCCTTCAGGTGCGGACAGGCTCTGCCGCAGGATGATGCGTTGGACGTGAGCCAGATCCCCCGAGCCCACTTCGCGAGCCGAATGAACCCACATCAGCATATTGATATAGGAAGCCTCCATTGGGCCGTCTATCACCGCTTGCGGCCCGAATTGATCGCGGAACCGGTTCACGAAAGCCTTATTTTCAGGTGACGGAATACTTTGAAAATAGTTTCGCGCAGCGTAATGGCCCGCCATCAACGGTGTGTCCTGAGCTGCCAGACCCACCTCCGTAACGCTGAACGATAACACCGGTATTTTGCGAGAGTTGATTCCACTCCTGTCAAGTGCTCGAAAAAAAACAGCGTTATCAGTGCTATTAATCGTACTCAGTACCATATCCGGTTGCTGCCTGGCGATATCCGCTGCCAGGTCATCCATGTCAATACGGTCCAGAGGCAGATAACGCTCTCCTACCACTACCGCGTTATGTGCTGTCAGCAAGTCCTTGATGAGAATATTCACCACGCGTGAGAAAACGTAATTTGATCCTGCCAGGTAGATCCGCTTGCCACGCCCCCTGGGGTTTTCCCCCTTGCCGCCCTTGTCGCTCTTGCCGAGATTAACCAGTGCCCAGTGTACTGCGGGCATGACCAGCTGATTGGGCACAGCGCCGCCGTACAGGATGTTGGGCGACTGCTCCATGCCCTCATAACGCAATGCGTAAAAGAGCAAATGGCGATGCTTTTCCACCACTGGCTTCAACGCTTCGCGGCAGGCTGATGTCCAGCATCCAAACAGGGCTTGTACCCGTTCTTCAGTGATCAGGCGCTCCGCCTGCTCGGCGCAATAAACGGGGTCAGACCGGCAATCGACTATTACCGGCTCGATCTCCTGGCCGTTAATGCCGCCGCCCGCATTGGCCTCTTCGATGGCTAGCTGGAGCGCATCCACCAGTGGTTTTTCGCTCGCCGCCATGATGCCCGACAGGGAGTGAAGTATACCGATCTTGATACTCACCCTCGCGGACGAGTAGTGTCTCCACACCAGGACACTGCCAACCAGCAGGACTATCAGGAGAATTAACGGAACGCGGATTGTATGGCTGGTATTCAATACGTGATCTTTCCCTTTGCACAAACTGCCCGTTGTCATTTAGAAGGCGCGTTGCGAATACTGCTAATACTTATCATAGACACAATGGCCGGTTTACGAAACAATCCTGCGTGAAATATCTCCACCAAAGATTTCAGCGCAAAGATTCCGGTTAGGGATCGCTCAGAACTTTCAAATGGGCCGCTACGCTTCGTCCCAGTGCGGGCAATGCATATCCTCCTTCCAGGGCCGATACGATTCGATCTTGCGCGTATTGATGCGCGATCTCCTTCATTCTTTCGGTCACCCATGCAAAATCGGTTTCCTGCAGATTCAATGAAGCAAGATCATCGTCTCGATGGGCGTCAAAGCCCGCAGAAATAAATAACATCTGCGGTTTGAATTTAATCAGCGAAGGCAGCCAGAATTCGCTCGCCGCCGCGCGGAATTTCTCACCGTCGCTGCCCGTTGCCAACGGAATATTGATCATGCGTTCGGAGCGCCCCGCTATGCCACTGTAGGGATAGAACGGATGCTGGAAAGTGGAAACCATCATTACCCGCGGATCATCCCGAAATATATCCTCGGTACCATTGCCATGATGCACATCGAAATCCACCACCGCAACGCGCTCCAGCCCATGTGCCTGAATAGCGTGGGCAATGCCCGCCGCAATGTTGTTAAACAGGCAGAAGCCCATCGCACGATCCCGTTCTGCATGGTGGCCCGGCGGACGAATACCGCAAAAAGCATTCTTCACAATCTTGCCGATCACCAGGTCAGTTGCCAGAATTACCGCCCCCGCGGCACGATAGGCCGCTTTCAGACTATGCGGATTCATTGCCGTGTCCGGATCGAGATAAGCCATTCCGTTGGACGGCGCCTTGGCATCCAGTGAAGCGATATACTCCGGTGTGTGTATTCGTTCCAGTTGCTCCACTGTAGCCAATGGCGCAACATGGCGTTCCAGTTTGGCTATCAGCCCGGAAGCGGCCAACTCATCCTCAATAGCCTTAAGCCGTGCCGGGCGCTCGGGGTGACATGCACCCATTTCATGCAGCAGGCAATCGGGATGCGAAATATAGGCGGTATGCATAGCTGATTTCCTTGAAGTATTGATGGCTTTGATTCGGCCCGCATTAACGGCTTCACTGGGCGGTAGTGTGCGGGAGCATCGTTTACCTTTGATTTGCAATGCATATATAAAACGGGCTGCGATGATTTCCGCATCCTCGGGCGTGTTCCCGCCCTGGGCAATAGCTTATCGCCGCTTCGTTTTCCCTCTTCAAGAAGTTGCAGGCTTAAAGGAAAACCACGTTGCCTTTGTGTTACGGAGCAACTGTCCACGGTTCAAAATTGAAACAACCGTCCCTCCGTGATAATCTCTGGCTCAAATTACTCCGCTTATCGAGACTAAATTCGCTTTAACCTTATGAAACTAAAAAAATCAGGCGTTCAATGTCTCTTTTCCGACAACTCTGGTTAGCCGTTATACTGGTTACCCTAACAAGTTTTATAGGCAGCTTTGCCGTGAGCATGCACAGCACGCGCAGCTATCTTGAACAGCAGCTTCATCGAAAAAATATCGATAGCGCGAATTTTCTCGCCCTCACCATCTCTCAACTAAGCAAGGATCCCGTTACGATCGCGCTACAAATCGCAGCACTCTTCGATAGCGGCCAATACGAGTCAATCTCGATTACCTCTCCGGATGGCAAGGTTATTGCTGAACGCATGCAAGACCGGATAGACACCACGATTCCAGAATGGTTTATTGATTTCTTCCCCATCAGCGCCGAAGCAGGACGCGCCCAAATATCGGATAGCTGGATGCAATTTGGCGTTATTAAAGTAGTCAGCCACACCCATCTCGCCTATCAGGCGCTTTGGGAACAAACCGAAAACCTGATACTCTGGTTTTTGGTGACGGGTACCTTCGGCGGACTCATCGGCGTGCTGATACTTTATCGCATTAAGCGACCCTTGGCTGCGATGGTAGACCAGGCTGACGCCATAACGGAACGACGCTTCCTCACTATTTCCGAGCCTCGCGTACCGGAATTGCGCAGTATCGCGCGCGCAACGAACGATCTGGTCAGACGCCTGCATAACAGGTTTTTCGAGGAAACGTCTCGCCTGGAGGCTTTGCATAAGCAACTCAATTACAACGCCGTGACCGGCCTGGCTAACCGTAAATATTTCATGAGCCGCGCGAATACGTTACTGCATGAAGAGGATGCTGCTTTGGGCGGTGTTCTACTTATCATACGTCTCAACGATCTGGCAAAACTCAATCGGAAATTTGATCGTACCGTGACGAACAACCTCCTTGGCCAGGTGGGAACACTCATCGACAAAATTGCCAGCGAAGCGCCGGACCGTCTCTCTGCCCGTCTGAATGGCTCGGATTTTGCGCTCATCATTCCTGACATGAACGACGCCGGTCATTTCGCAAAACAACTGACCATGGAACTCACCGCCCTGTTACCGCAAACCGACGGCGAGATTACAGATTTCTGCCATATTGGCGCCATCCATTACCAGCGTGGGGATAAACTGGATACGCTTCTCGCCAACGCCGACGCTGCGCTGGCGACCGCGAGCAAACTTGGAACCAATGCGTGGCATGCCGCTGCCATGCAATCCGATTCTCGTATCGATACCAGTGGCCGCGGCTGGGGTCAGAATTTTACCGATGCAATTAGCGAAAACCGGCTCAAACTGGTACTTTTCCCTGTGGTTGGCGCCACTGGCACTCCACTCCACCAGGAAGCCGTTATCCGGCTTCAAGTCCAGCGTGACGGGGATTGGCTCGCTGCGGGCGATTTCATGGCCACCACTACCCGCCTCAACCTCACCGGTTCCCTTGACCTTGGCGTCTTCCGTCTCGCCATCGAAATGATGCACTCCCAATCAGGCGAGCTCGCCGTTAACCTTTCGGCTGAAACCATGGCCGATCAGGATTACCGCGAAAAACTCGCACAATTGCTGCGCCAGCACCCGGATTTATGCCGCCGCCTTTGGATTGAAGTGCCTGAATACGGCGCGTTTAACAAATTTGAGACCTTTCGCGATTTTTGCCATACTTTCAAGGAACTTGGTTGCCGCTTGGGACTGGAACACTTCGGCCACCACTTCGGCGAAATCCAGAAACTGACCGATCTCGGCCTCGACTACCTGAAAGTGGACGCAAGTTTCGTATACGGTATCGACCAGAAAAAGGGGCAGCAAAAATTCCTCAAGGGGTTGTGCGGCCTGGCTCACAGCGTTGGCATCATCGTCATTGCCATCGGCGTGCAAACCGAAACCGAGCAGAAAACATTGATAAGGCTGGGCTTTGATGGCGTAACGGGACCTGGGGTGAAGTAATTCATTCCCCTGCTTACCCCTGACTTATAGACATTAACGCCCGTAGTCAACCTCGGATTCAGATCGCAGCTTTGCGGTAACTCAGCCTCCTCTTGCAATTCCGAGATGTTGCATCTATAACTTCCTAGGTCCCTTATTTTCAAATAATTACACAAGGATGGATCATGGCTTCCTCCCATACATGGAATTTCTTCCGCGCAGGCGGTTTCGATCAAGTGCAAATTGATAATGGCGCGGATCTGCTGGCTCTAAAGGAGCTTGATCAAAAATTATGGGTGGCGCTGAGTTGTCCGACACGCGGTATCGAGTTCGACAATAAGACGCTCGATTTAATTGATCGCGATGCGGATGCGCATGTGCATGCGAATGAAGTACTGGCAGCCATCGCTTGGGCAGGGGGTTTGCTTAGAAATGCGGATTTATTGGTCAAGGGATCGGACTCTGTGGCGTTGGCGGATATCGATGACAACAACGAAGAAGGACGAAAGATACTTGTTTCAGCGCAATACATATTGAAAAGCCTGGGTAAAGCCGATGCGGCGGAGATTTCTCTGGCGGATATGGCTGACATCGAAAAATTCGTTGCAGGTCTCGATTTCAATGGCGACGGCGTAATTCACCCAGGACAAATTACAAATGTGGACTTGCGTGCCACTGTTGAAGATATTATCAAGTATTGTGGCTCCGTATCGGATATGAGTGGGAAGACCGGCATCAATCAGGAAATCAGCAACACTTTTTTTACAGAAGTTGTTGCCTACTCGGGCTGGCAAGCCAAAGGTGATGGGGACGCGGATATTCAGTTCCTTGGAGAGAAGACGCAAGCGGCCGCTAACGCCTTCCACGCTATCAGAGACAAAGTCAGCGACTATTTCACGCGCTGTCAATTAGCGGCATACGATGCGCGTGCAGCGGTGCCATTAAGCCGTTGCGCCGAGGATTACCAGCATATCGCGGCGCAAATGCTGTCGGGGCAGAATGCCGATATAGCGAATTTTCCGCTGGCGACAGTGGAGCCAAACAAGCCTCTGCCACTGGTCTCCGGCATTAATCCCGCTTGGCAGAAGCAAGTCGATGCTCTGCGTGAACACGCTGTTTTGCCGCTATTCGGCAAAAAGGAAAATCTGCTCGCGTCGGAATGGACAGCGCTTTGCGTCAAGTTTGCGGCATTTGATACGTGGCAAGCCACTAAACCAGCCTGCTGTGCCGAGCAGCTTGGCAAAGCGCGCCTGCGCGAAATCCTTGCCGCCAATCATAAGGCAGCAATCGATAACCTGATCAGCCAGGATAAGGCAGTGGAAACCGAGGTCAAGGCGATCCGCTCGGTGGAAAGGCTCTTGCGCTATAGCCGTGATTTATTCACCCTGGTCAATAATTTCGTATCGTTCCGTAGCTTCTACACCGGAAGGGATAAAGCGATATTCCAATTGGGTACGCTATACCTGGATGGACGTAGTTGCGATCTGTGTATCAAGGTCGAGAATATCGGCAAACATGCCGAGTTCGCCAACACGAGTGGCTTATATCTGGCGTATTGTGATTGCGTGCGTAGTGGCGGCACGGAAAAAATGAGTATTGCCGCTGCATTTACCGCGGGAGATTCGGACTTTCTCATGGTGGGCCGAAACGGGATTTTCTATGATAGAAAAGGTCAGGACTGGGATGCCACTATCGTACGCATCCTCGATCATCCGATCAGCATCCGCCAGGCTTTCTGGTCGCCATACAAAAAACTGATTAAATTCGTTAATGAGCAGTTGCAGAAACTGGCCGCATCGAAAGCCGCCGCGGCGAATGAAAAGTGGATCAAGGCAGTGTCGGAGGGCAGCCAGACCGTCGTGGCCGGAACTCCCCCTCCCCCCAAGGCACCTTTCGATGTGGGCAAATTTGCCGGCATTTTTGCGGCGATAGGTTTGGCCGTCGGCGCCATCGGCGGCATCCTTGCTTCACTTGTTGCCGGGTTATTGGGGTTAAAACTCTGGCAGATACCTTTAGCGATAATCGGTCTGATGTTGCTGATTTCCGGCCCGGCCATGATCGTGGCCTGGTTCAAACTGAAGGAGCGCAACCTCGGTCCGGTATTGGATGCAAATGGCTGGGCAATCAATGCGCGAGCGCGTATCAATATTTCGTTTGGCACGTCGCTGACCAAGCTCGCATACTTGCCGCAAGGTTCGCATCGCTCGCTGGCTGATCCCTTTGCGGATAAGAAAACAGTGTGGCCATATTATGTGCTGATCGGGGGTATCCTCGTTGCCTTGATAGGCCTATGGTACATAGGTTTTTTTGAAGTTCCTCCCCCCAATAGCGGGACTTGAGGAAAACTAGCATCACGGTCCGACTTGCAATAAATTTTCTACCTTTTATCGGAGAATAGCTAGTGAATATCGATGAACTCAAGTCAGTAGCAAGAGCCATCGTTGCGAAACAGAAAGGTATTCTTGCGGCGGATGAAAGTAACCCAACGATCAAGAAACGCTTTGATTCGATCAAACTAGAGTCAACTGAAGAAAACCGCCGGCGATACCGCGAATTGTTGTTCACCACCGATGGTATCGAACGCTATATCAGCGGCGTCATCCTCTTCGACGAAACATTGCGCCAGAGCTCCCGGGATGGCACGCCCTTCGCCAAGTTACTAGCGGGCCGGGGAATAATCCCTGGCATCAAGGTCGACAAAGGCGCGAAGACACTGGCACTGTACCCTGCGGACAAGGTCACCGAGGGCCTGGACGGGTTGCGCGGACGGCTTGCGGAGTACAAACAGCTGGGCGCGAAATTTGCGAAGTGGCGGGCGGTTATCCAAATTGACGAGCATGACGTGCCTGCTGCATACGCTTTGCGCGCGAATGCGCATGCACTCGCACGTTACGCGGCGCTCTGCCAGGAAGCGGATATTGTGCCGATCGTGGAGCCGGAAGTACTCATGGACGGCATTCATGGTATCGATCGCTGCGAAGCGGTCACGTCGCAAATGCTTGGGAATTTATTCACGGAGCTTAACGCTCACCGCGTGGTATTCGAGGGTATTTTGCTCAAACCGAATATGGTAATCGCGGGCATGAAATGCACGACTCAGGCGAGTGTGCAACAAATTGCCGAGGGGTCGATTCGCTGTTTAAGCCGCTATGTCCCCGCGGCGGTTCCGGGGATTGTGTTCCTGTCCGGAGGCCAAAGTCCAGAAGACGCGACCAATCACCTGAATGCCATGAATGCGATGGGGCCCCATCCCTGGGAGCTCAGTTTTTCCTATGGACGTGCGCTGCAGGCACCGGTTCTTGCTGCCTGGGAGGGCAGGGAAAACAATATAACCGCGGCGCAGCGGGCGTTCTTCAAGCGATGCCGATTAAACAGCTTGGCGCGCGAGGGTAAATATAACCGGGGAATGGAAGCGGATTAATGGATTGCCTCTCTTATGCATGTAAACCGGCCTATCTCGACTGCTCTTTCTGTTTCAAATGGATGTAGGCTCGCCGGGCAGCCTCGCCCGCTTCTTCCGCATTTCCCTGTTTCGCTGCGCTGATCGCTTTTGCCATTTCTTCAAAAGTTGCTTCATCGTGCTCCGCCTTTTGTTTTTCCCCGTATATCGGCACAATAGGATGAGCATAAGGATGCTCCTTGTTTTGTTCGATGAGCTGCTTCCTCGCCTCTTCGGTATGATGAGCCACTTCTTTTGCGTTACCTTTTCGGCCGCTTTCTATCGCTTTCTTCAAATGTTGCTCAGCCAGCTTCTCATGATCTTCCTGGGCGTAACCAATTCCAGAATTTCCGCCGAAACCAATCAAACCCGCCAGTAGGGCGTAAGCAACAGCTTTCATTGAGTTCTTGCAATGCATGCCTGTTCCCCGTCATATCCCGCTACCACTCCGGAACTTCCGCCCGCATCTGCTAAAGGGTTCCAGCACAAAACGCAGCCATTCCACCTCATCCGGATGCCTGATTCAGGGTTAATGCTTCTGCTTCTGGTATAGCCCGATCAGCTCGGAATAGGCAACGACATGGCCTTCCATCGCTTTCTCCAGCATTGCCTTGGTGGGCTGTTTCAGATCAGGCAGGACAGTGTCCAGCGCATAGAGCTTATGAAAATAGCGATGGCTGCCCACGGGCGGGCAGGGTCCACCGTAGCCGGTACGCTGCCAATCATTCAGCCCCTCCAGCGTTCCTGCTGGAAGCTCTGCTGCTGCAGCGCCCTCGGTCAGGCCGCCGATACCGGGTGGGATATTGTACAAAACCCAGTGCACCCAGGTTCTTTCAGGTGCCGCGGGATCAGGCGCGTCTGGATCGTCAATGATTAAAACCAGGCTCTTCGCGCCTTCTGGCACCTCCGTCCAGAAGAGTTCAGGTGAAATATCATGCCCCTCGCAAGTATGGCGAGAGGGAATTATCCCGTTATGGGGAAAAGATGACGATGTAATATTCATGGACATAATTGTTTTCTCCTTATTATCCTTATCGCTCAAGAGTGAGCCTGCTTGAACTGCCCCAGCCGTCATGCAGTTCAGGGTGATTCCGAACAGGACCCCGATCCTTATCCATCGTTTGCAATGCGCACTGATTTCCAATTATCACGCTACCGGGATGATACGCCCCTTCTCCCCCCCGGGCTTCGGCAGGTTGATGGTCAATACGCCATTCTTGTAGGTCGCTTCCGCGTTATCCGTATCCACATTGCGCGGCAATGGGATAGCACGCTGGAACACTCCATAAGCACGTTCCGTGACATGATATGTGCTATTGTCCGTCGCGCGTTCGAAGCGCTTTTCGCCTCTCAAATAAAGCATGTTGCCGTCTATCGTAATATGACAATCTTCTTTTTCCATACCGGGCAGTTCTACCCGGACCACGATCGCCTTATCCGTTTCTTCCATCTCCCCCGCCAGCAGACTCCAGCTTGGAAAAACAGGGAACGTGCTAAGCGCTCCGCCTTTCCGCACGTTCTCCTCACCCTCCTTATTGCGAGTAAAGTGCGTTAGCGCGTCGCTACTGTGGTGAACCAGTTCATGCCAGCCTTCTGAAATACTCTCCCAGGTACGGCTAAGACCGCGGCCAATATTTCTTTTGGCATGCTTCAAGGAATCCAGCATATGATCATGCTCCTTTTTCGGTATGATAAAATCGATAACGCTTACATAAGATTCCCGGGCTGCTAACGACGGAGCGTGGTTTCCTTTTGCCGCTGATACCTTATCAGCTTGGCAATTGCGAGCAATTCTTCGGAGAGCAATTCCAGCAAGTCATCAAGTGCAAGAATTCCCACCAGCACGCCATTTTCATCCACGATTGGCAATCGCCGTACCGCTTTGCCGCGCATGTATTGAATCGTCTCGAATACACCGGTACTTTCTTTCACCGTGACCAATTCCTGCACCATGATATCGCCTACTGTGATAACCGCCTGATCGAGCCCGGTAGCCATGATTTCCACGACCAAGTCGCGGTCGGTCACAATCCCGACCGGGAACCGGGCGCCATCGCGCTCTTCGACGACCAGAACATCCCCGACGTGATGCTCGCGCATCAGTTTGGCCGCATCCAAAATGGTCGCCTCACGTTGCAGAATAATCACATCCCGGTTACAAATTTCACCGACAGGCATGGTGCTCCTCCATATGGGTTTGATATTGGCAAATACATTTTACCGGTGCCAGTTTTAATGAAGGCACTTAAAGTAAAAATGAAGCCCGGGAAAATCCAGGCACTCCGGGCCCACCCTGTCATGTTGTTAGCGCGTCCAGTGCACGCGTAACAGATACTCCTGCGGGTTATAATGAAATTCCAGATCGCCTTGATAGGCGTTGTGTACCGCTTCGCCGATGCCTCGCGCAAGGTGGATGTCGGTGGTTGTTATCAGCGTCGCACCATCTTTTTCTTCGATTTCCATGATGCGATTTAGCGGATGCTCGGGCCGTTCGCGTTCTTCCACATTGCGGGCAATATGGATGATTTCCTCGCGATGAGCCAGAAAGAACGGCCCCTCCAAGGTTAGAAAACCAGCGGGGTAATGGTCCTGCGTGCGGTGACAGGCTGGGCAAAGATCTTGATGTGCGCCAGCGGGAGTCTCCAGCCACTGCCAGCGTCCCTCATGAAATACCGCCTTGCATTGCGGGCAGACCGTAGGCTCCAACGGCTTGCGCCGTGCCCGATAGGCATCATGCACGCGCTCCTGGAAGAGATTGTCATAGCGGGAAATCTGGCGGAAGCCGGCGGGCGTGCTTTGTGTACCCATGGCAAAACTCCTACTTATGAATAATGCATATTTCCGCCCGGCGCAATTTAACTTCCCCTTTGGCGGCCGTCGCCGCCGTCCGAACGGCTGTGCCGGCATTGCCCATTCTTTCTATAAAAAGGACGGGCAACTTACGCTGGTCCGCCTCAATGCGCCGTAACGCTGGACGGGCTATTTCACTTCGATTCGCTTTGAGGTTTTTCCTTCTTTCTTCGGCAGTGTCAGTTCCAGCGTACCGTTTTCATACTTGGCCTCGGCTTTGGTTTCATCCACGTCGCTGCCCAGGCTGAAGCTCCGGTAAGTCGATCCCTGATGGCATTCGCGGCAGATGACTCTCTCCCCTTCCTTCTCCTCTTTTTCCTGCTTGGTCTCAGCGCTGATGGAAACCCGGTTGCCATCTATCTGCACTTTGACATCCTCTTTCTTTACCCCTGGAATTTCGGCGCGCACGGTATAAGCCGTATCGCTTTCGGACAGATCCATCTTGATCGTGGGAGCATTTTCCATTTCCATGGAGAATGGGCGCATCCCAAAATTTTTGAACCAGTCCTCAACGTTATAAAACGGATCGAGGCGGGCGATATCACCGAAAAGAGGGGAACGGCGAACAATATTATTTGACATGATGTTTCTCCTTAAACAAGAAAAATTTCTCTAACCATTACACCGATAACGTGTCACCTTGATCCCGCAGTTGCAAGCTCAGCGGTCAAGTTCTCCTTCTCCATACGGCCCGCTAGCGCCATCTGCTCCTGGCGTAGCATCTATTTCCACGTTTGCTTCCGGCTGGTCTTGCACCTGATCAAAACCGCTTAAACCGCGCCGTTCAGTTCGGTAATAGGTGGCCGTGGAAATCATCTGATAACCATTTCTCCGTTCCCTGACAACTTCCTGCTCGGCCTGCTGAGGTATCTTCTCCCCATTGGCCGGCTCGGCAGCATCTTTTTTGGTCGGTGCATTCTGGCCCTTACTTCTTCCAGTATCAGGTTTGCTTGACAAAATATGCCCTTTAAAACAGGAGTTGATAGAACCATGCATTTGCCATGCACAGCGTTGCCGAGAACTCAAAGGCCGATTTTTCACATTTCACAAAAATGCTTCTGTTCGCTTGCGAACATTAAATTATATTTTGGCAAAATATTTAATGCCCTCAATGTTCAATACTTGTCTTTGCAGATTCCCGGACAATCCGCGCCACCGCTTTTGGGATCGCAATCGTCAGCGGGGTTATCCACACAAGTTTTGCCGTAAGGACATTGAATCCCTGCAATTCCGCCACATGCTTGAGACTCGGATTTCCCGCATTCCCCATCATGCTCGATGGACACTCCTGCGGCTGCCGCAGTGCATGCGTTTCCGTAAGTTTTGCCATCGCAACCACAAACAGGCCGGAATTCCCGGGTGCAAATAGTGGGCCTGGTCTTGCATGTGCCTTGGGCGTCGGGCATCTTGCATTGACCAATAGCGAAATCACAATACTGCTTCTCGTCAGGACAGGCTGTTCCCGCGATTCCTCCGCAGGTTAACGGCCCAATGACGTCAATCGGCTTGCATTGTTCGGTGAGCTCCACATTGAGAAAGGTGCCCGCCTTGGGACGAATGGAACGCAACTGGTTGACGAAAGCGTTAAACTGCTTCGGCGTCGAACTAAACCCCGCTTCCGCGCAGGCATTCAAACCGCCCTCGATCGGCATCGCGCCGCCCACTATATGGCGAAAAACAGCAAATGTATCGACGGTATCATTGCTAATCGCTTTCCCGATCAGCTTACGGACTGACCGCAACGCCGCGTTATCCAGCGCTCCCCCGGTACTGCCAAGGGTAATATTCACGGCGCGGTTTGCGGGTTCCGCGCCGTCTTGCGCAAGGGCGGGCGGGATGTTGAGCAGGACTGCTCCGATCAGACAGGCATAACCCAATTTCTTCATTTTTTCCTCCATTGATAGTTAGCAGATACTGGCAAGGCAGATCAAGCGCATGGGGAGGCATCAAGGGTTCGGAATGCGGAGATAGCCATTTCAAAGTCGTGGATATACCTACACTCCTTTTTGTAGCAAAGAAAAAGGGAAAGTAAAGTTGGATTAGCCTCGCTGCTTGTTCCTGACCCGCCGCCCTGTTAAATGGGCGGGAACAGGGCTTACAACGCCCGCCCAGCGGCAACCGTGGAAGGATTGACGGCCGATGCGGGAGGTTTCGGGGCAACGCCCGTTATCGGAGAGAGGAGAGCTTCGAGTCCTTTTGGATATTACGCCCGTCGCCGGCGGCCCACGACACCCATTGAGCTCAAATCCACTTCGGGCCATCCACTGGGTGAACCCGTTGGAGATTGGACGCTAAAGCGCCAGCCACGAGTCTGTGACCATCGCGTGGATACCTTGGTGGCACAACATTTCTCCGGAGCGATGTTTCCGTCAGGGCAGACCCGAATACCGGACACTGCTTGATCCACATGGGGCAGGCGCGACTCGATCGTAGCTATCAACGAGGAAACGGTTCGACTGGAGCAGCAGCAGGATCAGATTTAGTTTACCCTTGACACAAGGCCGGCTAATGGGTGTCCCTATTTCGCGTCGCCGTGTCTGCGGCGGTGCTAACAGCCAAAATGAAAAAGGCCGGTTAGCGCAGCTAATCCGGCCTTGCCCCGTATTCCGAGGAAATACGAATATTATTGCAGCGTGACGCTATCCCCGTGAGATCCGCTTACGGCGCTAAGCGTTTTCGTGCCGGAGGCGGCATGGGTGTTTTGTTCGAGGTTCGCGGCCATTTGCCGATGGGCGGCGGCTTCTTTTATGTCGGCATTCACGACCTGCTCGTACTTGCGGACCAACGCGCTGGTATGCGATTGCAGATCCTGGGCCTGCCTGCCATAGAGATAGGCTTTGTCCTCATACTGCTCCAGCAATTCTTTTTGTTCCTGTACTTTTACCTGCAGCTGCTTGGCTTCTTCTTCAAGAGACTTCGCCACCGCGATGTGGTCGCTGGCGGTTACGGCCTTCTGCGCTGCCGCAAGAATAGCAGGATCTTCGGTGGCCATCACGGATGAGCTTACCGAGGCCAGGAAGCCCACCATCGATAACGCCGCGATAAGTTTTCCGAATTCTGTTTTCATGGTAGTTCCTAAATGGAATGAAAGTGACTCCATACTAACTCAGTCAATAGTATGAGTATATTGGGGAAACACTGGTTTTATACTCAGGGAAACTCTTAGAAATCTCCGAACAGGAGTGGTCGAGCGGCCCCACCTTCCACCGCCTGCTACAAGCCCGACGGATAGGTTTCGTCCATTTCCCCCCGCCTTTGATTAACGAACGACGGCAACGGCATCACAGCTTCTGTTTCATCGATATGGATCATGAAATCAAATTGTCGCGGCAGGGATGTATGGAAATAGTGGCTCATGCGCTCCGTTTCAGGGCGATAGATGACGCCGATAGCCCGCTGCAGCCTTTCGTCTCTGAGCATGCCCGTCGCGTCGGTTTTCCCTCGCAGGTCAAGAAGGAAATTCCGCTTTCCGAGCTGCGAGAAAATTTTTTCGTAACTACCGTCTAATGGTTCGCGAATTGTCTTGGTTTCCGCGGGCGCGTCCCAGTCTGACGCCGCCGTCACGGTGCCGCGGCTGGTTGAAAATCCAATACGCAGCCCTCTGTCCACATATTTTACACTGACCAGCTGGCCGATATTGATCTCACCGCGGCGCCCCATATCGGTTGCCGCCGCGTCGCCCACATGTGAATTATGTGCCCAGACCACGATCCGGGCCTCCCGCCCGCGCCACCCGCTCAGGTGCGCAGCAAGTTTCTCCAGCGTTTCAAACATATGCCCGTCTCTCAAGTTCCACGTATTGGGCCGCCCTCTGAACATGGCGCGGTAATATTCCTCGGCATTTTTTACCAGCTCGGCATTCTGCTGCGCCGAGAAATATTCATTCCCCGCAAAAGCACCGTCCCTTTCTAGATAGAGACGTGCTTTCTGTTGCAATTGCATAAGCTGGGTGAGGACCTCCTGCTCGCAGGAATCCCATATACCGGAGGCAATGGCATAACCATATGCCTGTGGATCGTTGATGAACTGGCCGAAACAGGAATAGCGCGCCCGTGCGGCCTCTGCTTCTTTCGGATCGATCTTGTCCAGATACGCGAGAACTGCCGCCATTGAGGTTGTCATGCTGTACAAATCCAGGCCGTAGAAACCAACGTTTTCCGCGGCGTCTATATGCATCTTTTGGGCCTCTTGACCTCTGTGTCCATTGTTCCTTTTGTTGTAATCGCGGAGCCAGGCGACAAAAGCCAAAACCTCGGTATTGCGCCACATCCAGGTGGGGAATCGTTGAAAATCCGACAGGGCCGAGTCGGCATCCATATCCTCAGAGCGGCCGGATACAAAGCGATTGACCCTGTAAGCGTCGGGCCAGTCGGCCTCCACCGCGATGGCGTCAAATCCCTCTTCCGCGATAAGGTGCTTGGTAAGCTCAGCGCGAATACGGTAAAACTCCGCTGTTCCATGGGTGGCCTCGCCGATCAAGACGAAGGTTTTTCCCTTGACGTTCCTTGAAGCATTTTCCCGCACTGCCTGCATTATTACGGCGTAATCATTGTCGGAGCCCATCATAGGCTGCGCCTGCCTTTCCAGCGCATCAATTAACTTGTGATCGGAATTGATATCAGGCATATCGATTACCCTCACTTACGGTTGAGGAAGGAAATCAGCGGCAAATTCCGGTGTCTATCGGGCAAAGCGCAATACTCCAAACGACAGTATTCCCTTTGGGTTTTCACTTAACGTCACTTGCATGAAGAAACCTTCAAATCCGCACCTTACAATCCACAATCTGCTTGCCAGCTTCTTCAGGCCGCATTTGTTTACAGGCGTATTTACTCGATGCTTCGCCCTGAGTTCGCGGCGGCGTTATTCAAAAGAGTCAGCACGTCTTCATCCGAAGTCTGGGAAAAATCGCTATACCATTGCCCCACGCCATAAAAAGGCTCCGGTTTGTACAGGCACACGAGTTCATCGGCCTCTTTCTCGATTTTCCTGCAGGTGGAGGCAGCCCCTACCGGTACCGCCGCAACGATCCGCGTGGCGCCCGCCTGACGGAGAGAGGCAATCGCAACGCGCATCGTCGCGCCCGTGGCAAGACCGTCATCGACAATAATGATTGTTTTCCCTTCGATATCCGGCGGCGGTTTGCCACGGCGATAAAGCTCGTTGCGTCTTTCCAGCTCCGCCTGTTCCCTGGATACCACCGTATCAATAACAGTTTGATCAATATCCAGAAGATCAATGATCTCCTGGTTGAGAACGCGGATGTTCTTCGCAGCCAGCGCGCCCAGGGCCAATTCCTCCTGTCCTGGCACACCAAGCTTGCGAACAAGCCATAGGTCCATCGGCGCAAGCAGGATTTTTGCGACTTCATAGGCGACCGGCACGCCTCCGCGCGGTAGAGCCAGAATGAAAATATCACTTCTGCCGGTGTAGGCCGATAATGCTTCGGCAAGCATTCTTCCAGCTTCTTCCCTGTTTGCGAAACGATGAAAAGTGCTCGCCATCGATTATCCTTACATTCTCGGAAGTTGGACGGGGTGGGGTGTGCGGTTATGGGCGTGCAGCAAGGCACAATGACGCGGAATACGGCCGTGGAGCAAGAAGTCTATGTGGATCATGGCGCTAAGCTAAAGGATGAGCGATCAACTACCAGGGTAAGATTTAATTCCGGTTATTTCAAATTGCCTTGAAACCATTCCGCGGCCAGCAAAGCTGCTGCCTCCAGCGTGCCGGGCTCTTCAAACAAATGCGTTGCATTCGGCACGATCTCCAATTTTGATGGGGCGTGAACCAGCCGCGCGAGTGCCCATTTATTGAGTTCAAGAACCTCGGGGTCGTTCTCTCCGACGATAAGAAGCACAGGCACCGTGACTTCTGATAGATAATCCCCAGCCAGATCGGGCCGGCCGCCTCGTGAAACAACCGCCATGATATTTTCCGGACGGCGGGCTGCTGCAATCAATGCGGCCCCAGCTCCCGTACTGGCGCCGAACCAGCCAATTTTTAAATGTTTCGCCTGAGATTCATTTTGTAACCAAGCCGCGATATCAACCAGCCTGTTCGCCAGCATCGGTATATCGAAGCGCAAATGCCGGGTACGCAAATCAATGGCTTCCTCTTCCTCCGTCAGGAGGTCGGCAAGCAGTGTTGCGAATCCACAGCCATTCAATGTTTCCGCGACATAACGGTTTCGGGTGCTGTGCCGCCCGCTACCGCTGCCATGGGCGAATGCAATAACGGCCTGTGCGCCCTCCGGTATCGCGAGATCCGCGTTCAGCGACACGTCGCCCGCTGGAATGCGAACAGGCTTCCTTTCAAGAGCATGGTCATCTGACGAACCGATTGGCATGGCCGTGTCCCTCGCAATCATCATTTCATTTATAGAGCCAGGCCGGGAAAGGCTAAAGCGCTCACTTTCAACCGATACCGATAGCTGAAATTATTTCTCTTATCCGCCTTTTTATTCCGATACGAGTACCGGGCCGCAAGGATGATTCCTTCAAACCGCCTCATCCCCGACCCCATCATTAACTTTATTTTGTGGAAAGCCTGGTACGTTTTCCGTGCGCTTCCGAACATAGCTGGCGGTGGTTTTCTACCATAAGAATGGTGGTCGAGCCTGTAGCGAAATTATTGCTAATGCATGGAAAAACACGGAAATTGTTATCGGCAGAGGCTATGATATGCAACAGCGATGCGTTTACTGTTTATTTAATGGGGAAAGGAGAAAATACGAATGAAAACGATCTATCGAATTTATCCGGCGGTGGGAATCGCGCGCATAGGAAACAGCGAGACCGGCTATATCCTTGGCTCCGAGTCTGCGGGAATGATTCCTGAAGGACCATACCGTGACAACTCCTCGCCCGGAAAAATAAAGCCGCAAGCAGTTCGATTCCGGATTTATAAGTTTATTCGCGATGAATTCGGCAAAGAGACGTTCGACAGCGAGATTGTGCTGGATGAGAAGACTAAAATCACGTGGAGCGTGCATCTCGTCAATAGTAAAGCAGCAGGAGGGAATTTCCCGCCCGGGGGACTATCTGCTTCCCCCCGAAACGCCGAGTACGATAGGGCGGGATTGGTCGTGGACGCTTCGTTGCAATCAATATCCGGAAAGAACCAGATTATTGGTCCCCTGGTAGGGGAAATCAACTTCATAAAGAACGGCAATGTTGAAGGCAGTGCAAAGGTTACGCTTGGACGGATCCTGACCGACGAAGAGGGACGTCTGATTGTCGTCGGCGGCCCAGGTAAGTCTGGCTCTCCTATTGACCGCGGTCTCGACAATTTTGCCAACAATGATGGCTGGTATGATGGGGTTGCCGACGGTCCGGTCACTGCCGTCGTAGAGGTCGAGGGTGAAGCGCCTGGCAATGCGGAGGGGGGCGCATGGGTCGTAGTCGCTCCGCCATCGTATGCTCCTGGCATTGAAAACGTAACCACCTGGTATGACCAGGCTCTGAATGTTGCCGTAAGAAATTTCTCCCCGCATCTTATAAAAGATGTGCCATCATTCACACGCGATATCTACCCTATCCTGAAGCGTGTCGTCATGATTCATTGGGTGACCGAGCAGAGAAACCGCCATCATGGCGCCGCCGGCAATTTTTTGAATCCCGCCCGGCTGAGCAAGCTGGCAGACAAGACAGAGAGTGGAAGATCCGCACGTGAAACGGTTCTGAAGTGGTTGACGAAGCCCAATACATATGTCGACCCTAATACTCCCCCGCCTCAACTTCCACCCGCTATGCCAAAAGTGAATAGCGGCGTGGACCCTGACAATCCCGAACGAGGCGAGTACACCGCGTTAACCGAGTATCAGTACACAATGATGGAAAAATGGTCGCGGGGCGACTTCGAAGCCGACTGGATCGGCGAGCCGGCACCCATCCCGTTCGATGATTTGCCGCCGGGCCAAAGGCCCGATGCCCTGACTCGAGCGTCATTGGAAGGTTGCATCGGCGCGCCCTTTTTTCCCGGCATCGAGGTGACATATGTCATCGCGCAGGCTGCAACCTACGAAGCACCGTTTCGGATTAAACATACCCTTCCACCCGGTTTCTTGACCGAGCGCATGGCACTGCCCTGGCAGGCCGACTTTCTGGCTTGCGGCGAACTGTGGTGGCCGGCTCAGCGTCCTGTCGATGTCGTTACCGCCTCTGGGGAGATTCAGTCCTTTTCGCGAGGCATACAGGACTACGGTGATATGGTTCGATGGTGGACAGAGCTTGGCTTTGTCGTGAAGAAAGGGGAGAAATTCGTTGAGGATGAACGAAACTCCATAGACGGCCAATCTTGAAGATTTGCGGAAGCGCCGGATATGCTGTGTACTGGTATGAAAATCAGCTTTGTGGCTGCTTGAAAACGGAAGGATCGAGCTGGTATCTTTGAAGCAGTTTGTAGAATTCGGTTCGGTTGCGTTTGGCCAAGCGCGCGGCCTGTGTCACGTTGCCTCCCGTGATTTTCAGCACGCGAACCAGGTAATCTCTTTCGAAACTCTTGCGCGCATCCTCGAAAGAAACAAGTTGCTCCTCTTCCTTGTGCATCGCGTCGTACACCAATGCCGGCGAAATCAGGGGGGCCGTGCTCAAGGCCACGCATTGCTCGACAACATTCATGAGTTGCCTCACGTTGCCTGGCCATGAAGCGCTTACCATCATTTCCATGGCTTCGGGAGAGAATCCGTTAATGTTTTTGTTGTACTTCGCAGAAAATAAATTAAGAAAATAATTCGTCAGCAGGGGAATATCCTCACGCCGCTGCGATAAGACCGGTATTGTTAACGCCACGACGTCCAGCCGGTAATAAAGGTCCTCACGAAAGGTACCGGTAGCGATTTCAGCCTTGAGATCACGATGCGTTGCGGAAATAATACGGACGTTCACCGGAATCGACTGTGTCGATCCAACTGGACGCGCTTGCCTTTCCTGGAGAACGCGCAATAATTTGACTTGGAGCAAAAGCGGCATATCGCCGATTTCATCGAGAAACAGCGTTCCTCCCTCCGCCAATTGCAGCAAGCCCTTGTGATCCCGGACAGCGCCCGTGAAGGCTCCTTTGATGTGTCCGAACAACTCGGATTCCAGTAATTGTTCCGGGATCGCCGCGCAATTGATCGCAACAAATGGATGGTGACGACGTTTGGATGCCTCATGTATGGCATGAGCAAACAACTCCTTGCCAACACCGCTTTCGCCGTAAATCAATACGCTTGCATCCCCTTCCGCTACCAGCCTGGCCTTGGTAAGAAGGTCCTCCATTACGGCACTTTGCGTGATAATGCCTTTGCGCCAGGACGCTTGTGATATCTCATTCTGGCCCGCCCCCGCAGGGACAAACCTGAGAGCCTGGCTAATGTTGGCCAGCAGCGTCTTGCTATCAAAAGGCTTGGCCAGATAGCCGAATACGCCTCGCTGAACAGCCGCAACCGCGTCCGGGATGGTGCCATGCGCTGTCAGAATTATCACTGGCAACGTCGGCAGCGTGCGGTGAATATGCTCGAATAACGCCATGCCATCCATGCCGCTCATCTGCATATCGCTGATCACCAATTGGGGACGCGATACATCCAGGTAATTAAGCGCCGCCTCGGCGCTTTGTACAGTATCCGCCTTGTAGCCGGCAGCGGTAAGGCGAATCATAAGTAATTCAAGCAGATCCGTATCGTCGTCGACAATGAGTATTTTTGGGCTGGAGTCAGGCATTTTTTTAGGGTCTAGAGTTCTCTAAGAATAAGATTTTTTTCCATGCTTTTAATGGCTTCAATCTGATTCTGCAGGGTCTCCACGCGCTTTTGCTCCTCTTTCAATTTTTGTGATAACTCATCAGTAGTTTGGTTTAGCCGTTGTTGCTCCGTAAGCAGGGCCGCTAACAGGTTTCTGAAACTTTGCAAACCCGTGGTGGGCTTCGCATCGCGCGGCCACTCGTTAAGCAGATAAAGTGCCGAAGTGATGTCGCGGAAAGAGGTATTGGGCAAGATAAGAAGCAATACCAGCCGTGCCCTGTTTGCATCGCTCTTGTTCTGTACGAAATTCTGTTTTACCTTGTCGTACACACGGCCGAGTTCTGCTGCCGGCTGCTTTCGCAAGGCGTCGTAATATTGCATTATATCTTCCATTTGTCCGGTCAAGATCAAATCGGCGGGCAGTACGGATGGTGATGGTGCCACAGGCGTCTGAACTTCGGGAACGGTTGAGCAGGCAGTCAGCAACGCGAGCATCGCCACAGCCAGAATCCGCAATATCTCACGCCCGTAGATCATGAGGATCCCTCAGGATCACGAATGGGTATGGTAACGCGGAAATGGGCGCCATTACCGGTGTGCTGCACAAGCTCCATATTACCGCCGTGCGCGAGCGCGTACTCACGGGCAATGGATAACCCCAGACCAGTTCCCCTGACGTGGCTGTCGAGTACGCGCCGTCCCTGATAAAAGGGCTCGAATACTTTTTCACGATCCGCCTCATCAACGCCGGAGCCGGCATCCAGAATATCGAGCTGAACTATTTCACCTACCTTGCTCGTCCCGATGCTGATGCAACCACCCGCGGGAGAAAATTTCACCGCATTCGATAACAGATTATCCACAATAATTTTTATTTTTTGTTCGTCGCAATCAATTATCAGTTCGGGACAAGATAGCTCAATTCTCAGGCCTTTGCTCATGATCATCAGATTCTGATCCTGTAACACGGCATCCAGAATTTTCGCCAAGTTCGCCTGATGTTTTACCAAGGCGGCTTTCTCAGTCTGAAGAGCGCTGTAACTTAACAGATCTTCGATGCGCCGCTGCAATTGTACGCTGTTGCTATGCAGGATATTTGCGATACGCTGTTGCTCCGCGGTCAATTCTCCCGTTACGCCTTCCGCGAGCAAATCCGCACCTTCGCGCATTGCGGTAAGAGGCGTCTTGAGCTCATGAGAAACGTGTTGCAGAAACCGGGTTTTCTGCTCTTCCAGTTTCAGCAGGCGGCGGCGCATCCAGTCCAACCGTTCGCCGAGATAGATCAAATCCTGGGGGCCGTCGACGCGTATTGCTTTGGATAGCTCTCCCTGCCCCATATTGCGAATGGCCTCATCAATCTGACGAATGGGACGCGCAATCCGCACAGAAAAAACGAATGCAAGCAGAATTGCAAACGGAATCAGGGCGAGTAATTGCCATCCGACGGTAGAACGGGCATACCCGGCCATATCCTGCATTTCACCCACTTCACGCTCAATCAACGCATAACCAACCGCAGAAAAGGTTCGCGCTGAATCGCGCAACGGAACGAAATTACCAATCACATCGCGCAGATCTTCCGGGGATTGCTGTATAGCGGAGACCTTACCGAAAATAGAAGATTCCAGAGACAGCAGTTGCTCCAGCAATTTTTTCTGTTCAGTGTGTGAGGAAAGTTCGAAGAGGCTTGCTGCGGTACTCTCGAATTTTTGATGCGCCCGAAAATAATTTTCGAGGAGGGACGTATCCCCAAGGATATGCGTTTGCCGCACAGCACGCTCCATCGTCGCAATCTCATCAGTCAGCAGCCTGCTGCCATGCGCAATCTGGGCCGCCTGATAGACCGCTCTACGGCTCTGATCCGCCAACCGGTCAATGGAGAAAGCGCTGTTGATTAGCGCAACGATAAGCGGCAAGCCCACAAGTGCGAACCCGAGCAGAATCAATTTCAGAAAGGATTTAGGCTTGCGCTGAAACCGTGACCAAGACGCGGCGCCAACTCCACTTTCCTGCCTTGCGGCCTCCCCGCGAGCAATCATCCTTATCCTTTGATTATGGCCGGTACTCGAATTGATATATGGTAACGATACAAATCAGCGGATACGACAGTCCCCCATAAAACTGCATTTGTCCATTAGCACCTGTCCTAACGTTCAAGGGCCCATTCAGGTTCAGGAGCGTTCAAAAAATCGGGGAACTGTTTAATGTATGTAAACTGCCAGGCCGATGCATATCACCCTGCCTGAATTGTGCAACCGCGTTTTCTTAATTTCCACTTCTCTCATCCTTTTGCTGGGAGTGAGCGCCGTCCCGAATGTTCGCATTGGCTGGCGAGATATATGGCTTGCAATAATGCTTGGATGGAAATTCGTTGTTGCGGCGCGAATTCACAATAACATCGCCACCGTTTTTTACACACTCCCTCATCGAATTATTCAGGCTTGCGTAATGCTTGCTGGGCTCTGTATTCTTTGAAACCGGCGCCACGTTCTCCCTGATTTTTAAACACGTTTCCGCCTCATCCGGAGCCGGAGGAATATTTTCCGTGGGTGGTAGCGCGCATAACTTGCAAGGATTTCCCGGACACAGGCATCCGCTACATTCCGCCTGTGCGGCGATTGCGGGCAGGCTTAACAGCAACGCAAGAAAAAGCGGAGCGATCAGACGTAAGACACTGATTGGATGCGCACTCATAACCACTTCCTTTTTTAGTTTACTGCGGATGACACTATTAATCCGGCAGAACGGATAATACAACGTCATACCAAGGCAGTCATATCCATTGGCCGCCAAGTACGCCATTATTGATTTGGACCGGATTCCGGTCAAGTCCGAATGGCGAAATCCATAATATTTTCTCGCTGGATCAATAGCAGATCTTCCACAGACTCATGCCATTTTTCACATCTCACATAGCCAGCGGAAAGCTGAATCCACCTCATCCGCAAGCAATCCGTCGGATTTGATTTTTCGCAGTCCGGCAGGTGCTATAACAGCTTCATTACATTCTCCGGCGGCCGGCACAATACGGCCTCGTCACCGCGCACGACAATCGGCCGTTGAATCAGGTCCGGATTGTTCACCATAATCTTTAGCAATTCTTCATCCGATAGCTGCTGCTCGGCAAGTTTGAGACTGCGCGCCATGGGTTCATCGTTACGCAGCACATCGCGTATTGGCAAACCCAGCTTCTCAATCAGCTCACGCAACTGCTCGACGGTCAAAGGCATGTCGTAATAATTGACGGAATCGAACTCTTGCCCGCTATCTTTAAGAAGGGCGAGCGTAGCCCTGCATTTGCTGCACGTCGGCTTTTGATAAACGATAATTTTTTTACTCATGACTTTTCTCCTATCGATACCCCCGGGTCCTGGTCAAGCCATACATAATTGATAAGAACAGCTTGTCCTTAGCCTTATTCCTTGGCAGTCGAATTTCTCAATACATGGCGCGTCATGCTGAGCGCCAGTTCGTGCTCGCCCACAAACACCATGCCCCCGCTCTCTTTTCTTAGCAGATCTGCCTCTTCTTCATTATGCGTACGCACAATAATCTCGATCGGGGGATTAAGCATGCGCGCGGTTTCAATCATCCGGCGAGCGCGTAGCGTATCGGGGACCGCGATAACCAGCATAGTGGCCCGCGCGATATGCGCCTGTATCAGCACAGCCGGTTCGGCGGCATCTCCCGCTACGGCATGAATTCCCCGCTTGCGC
Organism: Nitrosospira sp. Nl5; assembly: GCF_900102495.1. Classification (GTDB taxonomy): domain Bacteria; phylum Pseudomonadota; class Gammaproteobacteria; order Burkholderiales; family Nitrosomonadaceae; genus Nitrosospira. The sequence goes on from NZ_FMVQ01000015.1 coordinate 44,432, forward strand.
AATCCCTCCACCATCTCGCGGTTCTGTTCGGCCACAACCAGCGCCATCCCCTGCCGGCTCAGAGCTTCGCCAATGAGGCGGCCGACACGGCCATAGCCGACAAGCACGACGTGGCTCGTCACATAACTTGACGCGACCGTCATTGGCAGTTCCGCGAGTGGATCGTCGGTGCGCTCTAGGATGCGAGCAAGATTGGAGCGGGAGCGTATCCAGGCCTGCACTGGTTCGATCACCTGAAACACCAGGGGATTGAGCGTAATCGAGATGAACGCTCCCGCCAGTATAAGGCTCTGGGCTTCGACCGGCAGAAGTCCGAGAGAAACACCAAGCGCTGCAAGGATGAACGAGAACTCGCCGATTTGCGCCAGACTTGCGGACACGGTCAGTGCCGTATTGAGAGGATAGCGAAAAGCCAGTACCAGAAGAAACGCAGCCAGCGATTTGCCAACGATAATAATCGCTATGGTGGAGAGAACCCGGAGCGGCTGGTCTATCAGGACGTTGGGGTCGAACAGCATCCCTACCGAGACAAAGAACAAAACCGAAAAAGCGTCCCGGAGGGGCAAGGATTCCTGGGCAGCCCGATGGCTCAAATCGGACTCTCTCATCACCATGCCGGCAAAAAACGCGCCGAGGGCAAAGGACACGCCGAAGAGCATTGCGGAACCATAGGCAATACCTATCGCCACCGCGATCACGCTCAAAATGAAGAGTTCGTTCGAATTGGTGCTGGCAACGTGCCAAAGCAGCCAGGGAAAAACGCGTTTCCCGACAATCAGCATCAGCGCAATGAAAAACGCAACCTTGCCAAACGTAAGCAGGAGTGGTATTAGCAGATCCGGGTTGGATGCCCCCTCCACAGCGCTGCCCAAATCGCCTCCAAGCCATCCCGAGAGCGGGGGCAGCAGAACGAGAACCAGAACCATCGCCAGGTCCTCGACTATCAGCCAGCCCACCGCAATTGAACCGTTAACGGACTTGAGTACGCCGCGCTGCTCCAGCGCCCGCAGGAGCACGACAGTGCTTGCCGTGGAAAGCGCGACGCCAAACACGATGCTCGCACCCAGACTCCAACCCCAGGCAATAGCCACTGCGGCGCCCAGAGCCGTCGCCACTGCAATCTGCACGATCGCGCCGGGCAAGGCGATTCGCCGGACCGCCAGCAGATCGTTCAGTGAGAAGTGCAACCCGACGCCGAACATCAGCAGTATGACGCCAATTTCCGCCAGTTGACTCGACAGCTCCATGTCCGCCACGAAGCCCGGCGTATTGGCGCCAAGTATAACGCCGGCAACCAGATAGCCAACCAGCACCGGCAATTTCAGCCGATTGGCGATAAGCCCCATAAGCAGGGCAAGACCGAAACTGACGGCAATGGTGGTGATCAGGGTAACACTGTGGGGCATGTGTTTTGCCGCTTAAACAACGTTTAGAGGGTTAATCGATGCGCAGCCGACAGGTCCATCGTGGATTGCGCAATACCCGTGTGCAGGATGGGTGGAGCGAAGCGCAACCCATCAAAACCACTGCGCGATTGCAGTTTGGCGAGGTGTGGGAATAACCAAATGATGGGTTCCGTTTTACTCCACCCATCCTACAAAGCCATATAGAGGCATTTATTGAAATTGAGTTTTCGCAGGTATTTTTTAGTTCCACTATAACGCAAGCGCTTCTCCCCGCCGTGCTCAGATCCCCCGCCCGTAACCGCGCACACGCCAGCCAAGCACCCCCAATCCGGCAAGCATCAGAGCCCAGGTTTCAGCCTCTGGCACGGGAGAAACCTCCCAGCCAATGTCTCTCATCGCAGCGTAATCAAGTTCCGTAAAATGCTTACGCTGGCCGGCAGCGATAGTGGGATCCATTGCGGCTTCCTGCCCGGAATAGCTGAGCCCGCTTACCCAGTGTCCCTCTTTGGTGAGTGATGGGTTGGAGCCAAGCAGGGCGTTAACGGCAGATCCGGTGAATAAGCCCCCTGAGCTCAAATTATTAAAAGAATCGGCGCTACCAAAGCCAAGCACATGGGCAAGCTCATGCACGGCCACTGAATAAAAATCGAACCCGGAAAAGGATTCGTCTGTATCGGTATCCGGATCGAAATACCAATTGGACGAAGCGCTATTAAAGGAGAGCGACCCGCCCCACCGGCCAAAATCCGTCTCTACGGGTAAAAGAACGCCAGGCTGTCCGCGGCCCGCAGCATTATCGAGGAAATCGGCGGATCCGCTTCCCGTAAATCCGCCCGGGCCACCCGTTGCCAACGTTCTTCCCAGGTTGCGGGCCCCCGCAAAAACCACGATCTGATCAGCGTCCACACTGTAAGCAGGGATACTGAAAAGGCTACCGTTATCCGGCCGAAAGAAGTTCGCATCGAATCTATTCGATCCGGAGGAAGTGATTGCAGTCAGGCTGTCCTGAAAACGGGTTTCGAACACGGAGGCAGCCGCGTCCAATATATTCTGGCGTGAACTATTTGCCCCCGTAAAAAAATTCGAACTATCGTAGCGATAATCAAAACGGATATCGACACTAGCCGCCGCTGGCTGGCCGGCGGCGAGCAACGGAGCGAGCAATGCGCCCAAAAGGCGGGGATATGTGAATTTCATTTTCTCAACTCCTTTCCTGGCTCAGGATGAATAGCCGGGTTACGATGGACATGCTTTAAGGGTGTGCTCCACCGCCAACAACGGGTCCACGCATTCCAGACCGAATTCCTTTGCGATGGCAGGATAAGTCACTGACCCGCGATGCGTATTGAGTCCGTATTGTAACGCCGGATTTTTTTGCACGGCATTCAATCCTTCGTCCGCCAGGCACAGCGTATAGAGAGCGGTTTGAGCGTTAAGCGCAAAGGTACTGGTGCGCGGTACAGCGCTAGGCATGTTGGCAACACAATAATGCACCACGCCGTCGATTTCGTAGGTGGGGTTGCTATGCGTGGTCGGCCGGGTCGTTTCGACACATCCTCCTTGATCGACCGCCACATCGACGATTACGGAACCCTTCCGCATGTTTGGCAACATGCCAGAGGTAATCAGCCATGGTGCGCGTCCACCAGGGATCAAAACGGCGCCGATTACCAGATCAGCATTGTAGACCACCTCTTCGATGTTATATTCATCGCTGAAGCGCGTCTGTAGTTGCCCGCGATAAATGTCATCCAGGTATTTCAGGCGATCATGATTAACATCCAGCACGGTGACTTGCGCACCACACCCGACTGCTACGAGAGCCGCATTGGTGCCGACAATACCGGCGCCCAGAATCGCGACATTAGCTGGAGCGACGCCTGGAACACCACCCATTAATACACCGCGGCCCCCATGCGTTTTTTGCAGATAGGTTGCGCCGATTTGGGTAGCCATGCGCCCCGCTACCTCACTCATGGGCGTTAACAGCGGTAACTTGCCCCCTTCTGTCTGAACGGTTTCGTAAGCGATGGCTGTGGCGCCGCTCTCCAGCAATGCGTGGGTGAGAGGCTTATCCGAAGCCAGATGAAGATAGGTAAAGAGAATCATGTCCTGATGCAGATAACGGTATTCCGTCGCGGTCGGCTCTTTGACTTTGACCACCAGTTGCGCCGCCCAGGCGTCTTCTGCATGAGGAACAATCAACGCTCCGGCTGATCGATATTCCGCGTCCGAAAGGAAGCTGCCTTCGCCCGCCTCGCTCTGTACAAGTACCTGATGTCCATGCCTTGTCAGCGTTCTAACGATACTGGGGGTCATTCCGACTCGATTTTCGTGATCCTTGATTTCCTTGGGTAGCCCGATCAGCATGTTTTCTTCCTGACTATCGACGAGTAGAATCTTTTCTTGTGCAAAAGTTGGCACGGAAATTAGGTTAACGGCTCTGCGATTATTCCCACGGTTTCAATATGAGGATGAGCTTTCGAGAAAAGTGAACTGCCCATCTCGGCCGATTAGATCAGGGCCTGATGAATCGGCTTCATCCATTTCCACCATTTAGCCGCCAAGTATAACAATCCGATGGCGAAATCGCGGGAAAAATAATAGTCCGCCTCTGAGTATTTTGCACTCGTCATGAGGATGCGCTCCCATTCGAATCGAGCAGTTGCATGCGTAGGTGCTGAAGCACCAACTCTCGTGTATCGACCCCCCGGTCGAGAGCTGCCTGGTAATCAAACGTCAGCGTCGAATGCCCTTTCCCGGGCACGATAACAGAACGGAAGCGCCGCGTAGCTGATCCCGGCGGGCTTTGCAGCGATATTTCCAGCCGCTCGAATCGCTCCACGCTACAACGAGAGTCTTCCTCGAAACGCAGTCCAAGCAATGACATTGTGTCCGCCCTATTTGACGCGGCGCCCAACGCCTCTGGCTCGACGTCGAGCGCTTTGGGTTGAAACAATGGAAGACTGGGTTGCGCGGCGACCGGTGCAAGGAGGGCCGCCTCCATCATCATTGCGAAAACATAGCCACCTGTATAACACATTCCGATCGCGCCTACGCCTGGTCCGCCGCGCTCGGCATGCAATTTCCGGCACAGTGCCCGTAATGACGTTGCAATCGGACTCGATTTGCCTGCCGCAAGATTATTAAACTCTTTTCGAACGCACAAGCCCGGCGATTTCAGGAGACCAAGCATCGGATGCTGAAGCGGTCTGCCGAACAGGAGCGGCATGACAACGTGAAAACCGTGATCGGCAATCCATTCCGCAAATTCGACTGTCTCATGTGTGAGGCCGGGCAGTTCGTGCAACAGGATGACACCGGGTCCGTTTCCCTTCCGGAAGAGCGGAAACGAACTGTCGCCTGTCGTGAACGTTTCCTCGGAAAAGCCTTTGATTACGCTCACCGTGCTCCCCCCTCCTCCTTCCGCTTTTTATCAGCCAGAAGTAATCTTCTATTTTATGCTCAGCCGATTTTTGATCGCGAAAGCATAGCAGATTTACCTGTTCTTCGACGACACTCCTCTCTGAATCTCGGCATGGATCGCGTTCAAATTCTGCATTCGTTCTTGCGAGTCGGGATGATGTTTGACAGGCGCGTGACAACGTCATGCGCCGATGCCGCAACTCCCTCCAGATCCGACTGAGGCGGGGAGCAGTCCGTTTGGATAACTTTCCACCCAACAAAATCCGGGTAATTTGACGTTGCGTTCACCCTTAACAAACCATTTCTCCTCACCCTTTATATAGTCTAAAAAACATCCAATGCAACACCCTGACAACCGGCTTCTTGCCTTTTCCTGGTTTGAGCCGATTTCTTCTTGCTATCCGCCATTAGGGCGGCCCGGGGTTCGGAGAATGGAATAAAGAGATGCCGAATTCGGCGATGTGGGGTACGCTGCCGTTAATCCAGCCTGCCAGGCTCGCACACCTGTGCGGATCAAAGTGGTGGCAGGCTCATCTTGACACGGCAGGCTCTACTGGGACGCCAGAGTCGCTCTGGAAGATTGCAGAATCCAGTAGACTCGAGTTGTAATCTCCCGCTTGCATATGGTTGATAAATAAGCCGGCGCCAGCCAGCACGCGATAGCTGTGTAAAAGTCCGGATGGGATAAAAACGCTGCTCGGACTTTCGACAACGAACATCTCAGCCCCTAAGCGCACCTCTACTGTTAACCCTCGCAAGGCCGGGCCATGCCCAATGAATAGAAAAACGCTATCGACACAGTGCCGGTGAACATCGGCATGTCCTTCCCCACAGTCGTCCATCTCTGGTATGCGTCTGACAATGCAGTACTGACGCGCATCCGGCACAACGCTGTTATCAAGCATCAGGTAGCAATCACCAGGCCTCCGCTGACGGGGCCGTAATTCCGTGGCAGACATCAGTTGCGGGCGGTTAATGAGTCGCTCCCGCCCGGATGGCAGGACTTCAGGATCCGTGGAGTTCACGCGTCCGATAGTTTCGGGAAAGGTCCAGGCATAGGCTCGCTCGTCGCTAAGTACTGCGCGCCGATGTAGCTTGGCGACGTGGGTAAACGCGTTCGCTCCGGCGATAGGGCGCCAACGATCAACCATGAGTCGTGAGTAAGCCTGGACGAGTTTACTAATATAAGGAAGTGCGCGGCCATTTCGCAAGTGGCGCCATTTTAGAACATCCAGATTTGCCAGCAGAGTAAGCGTGTCCGCGATTCCACAGCGCTCGCCGATGCCGTTGACCGAAGAGGAAATCCAGCGGGCGCCGGCCCGCACCGCACTGAGGGCGTTAGCATTGGCCATCCCTCGATCATTGTGGAAATGTACCTCCAGGTCATGGCCGGCGAACTCGCGGCTCAATCTTCCGATCAAATCCTCCACCTCCCAAGGGCAGAGCAGGCCGACAGTGTCGGCAAAACCCAGGCGGTCCGCTCCGGCCTCAAGCGCAGCGCGGTATCCTTCCACCAATTCGGACCAAGGTGTTCGGCTTCCGTCCTCGACCGTGAACCGAACTCGTAATCCGATATTCTTGGCGTGGCCGACAGCCTTACTGACCACTTCGTGTACGGGCTGCTTGAAACGGATGCGGGAATTCCTCGATATCGCGTTGACACCCATGAAAATACCGACCCACCGGGCGCCAGTGGCTTTGACGCTATCGATGTCCTCACTACGGGCACGTGCGTGCGCAAGTACGGGGACTGCTCCGCAGATGACGACCGTCGCGCGCACCCGGCGGGCCTCCGCATCACTTATTATGGGGTGTCCGCACTCGACCATGTCGATACCCAGAGACACGAGCGCATGGGCAATTTCCGCGCTTTCTTCCTCGCCAAACAGCACCCCGGGAGCCTGCGCGCCTTCTCTCAAAGTCGTATCAATGATGCAAGGATTCAATTGAGGTCTTGTCTCACTCATCCAAATTTGATTCCCAAGGTTATGCCGGTAGCTGGGCAACCAGTGCAAGGCTTGAGGAATGCAGGGGTGTAAGCTTAAGTTGCCAACGCTCCCAATACACCGCTCTTGACGTTTTATGATAGTACAAATTGAGAAGTGTCACCTCGCTCTGACCGGCCGAATTACCTCAATAAAAAATAACAGAGACCGTGTTAGCGAAGCGCATTGCGCGTATGAACTGGATTATTTACTTCAGATCAGAGAAAGGTGGGTTACGCTGACGTTAACCTACCTACGAGATGATTGGAGTCCGGACGGAGCAGTGGTTGAATGACAAACGATATCCATCCACCGCACGCATTTTCACGGGCGAAGGTTTTTTCTCCGCGACCCGTCAATTTTGCTCAAGCCGCGGCTACACGTGAAATCATCACAGCGCCTTGACCATTTCTTCCACGACCTTCTTGGCATCGCCGAACACCATCATGGTCTTGTCCATATAGAAAAGATCATTGTCAAGGCCGGCATAACCCGCAGCCATGCTTCGCTTGACCACCATCACGGTACGCGCCTTGTGCGCATCCAGAATCGGCATGCCGTATATCGGACTGCCGGGGACATTTGCTGCAGGGTTCACCACATCATTCGCACCCAGCACCAGCACCACGTCGGTATTGGAAAAATCGCTGTTGATTTCATCCATTTCAAGTACCTGTTCGTAAGGTATCTCCGCTTCCGCCAGCAGCACATTCATGTGGCCCGGCATGCGTCCCGCTACCGGATGAATGGCAAAACGCACATTGACACCTTTCTCGTGCAACTTTTCAGCCAGCTCCTTGACCGAATGCTGCGCTCGCGCCACCGCCAGCCCGTAGCCGGGCACGATAATCACGCTGTCGGCGTTACCCATTAAAAATGCCGCATCATCGGCGCTGCCGCTGCGATAGGTTTTCTGTGTCCCGTCGCCCACCGCAGCCGCCGTCCCCCCCTCGCTGCCGAAGCCGCCGAGTATGACAGAAAGAAATGGCCGGTTCATGGCCTTGCACATGATGTAGGAAAGAATGGCGCCGGAACTGCCGACCAGCGATCCGGCAATAATAAGCATGGGATTGCCGAGCGAAAAACCGATTCCTGCCGCGGCCCAGCCGGAATACGAATTAAGCATGGAAATTACCACCGGCATATCCGCGCCGCCGATGGGAACGATAATGAGAAAGCCGAGCACGAAGGCGATCGCGGTCATTGTGGCGAAGGCTGGCCAGTTGGTGGTTTCGCTAAAGAAGAACCACAGGCCGAACACCACCATCACAACCGCCAGGATCAGGTTGACCATATGCTGTCCGCCGAATGTGATGGGCGCGCCGCTCATGCGGCCGGACAGCTTCAGGAATGCGATCACCGAACCCGACCAGGTCATGGCGCCGATGAAAGTGCCGAGAAACAGTTCCAGCTTGCTGCCCATCGGCAATACCGCAGGCAGGCCGAATGAAACCGGGTTATTAACGGCGGCGATAGCGATAAATACCGCCGCCAGACCTACCAGCGAGTGCATGAAGGCGACCAGTTCCGGCATTGCCGTCATTTGCACGCGCCGCGCGACGACGGCGCCGATGGTGCCCCCTAGCGCGATACATGCAAGTATCAGTGCCCAGTTCTTGGTGATCGTAAGGGTGGTGATGACGGCGATCGCCATCCCCACCATGCCGAACAGATTGCCGCGACGAGCGGTTAGCGGCGAGCTTAGGCCTTTGAGCGCCAGAATAAAAAAAACCGATGCGATCAGATACGCGAGTGCGACCAAATTTGCGGACATTGACTAGCTTCCTTTTTTATCTTTCTTTCTGAACATTTCCAGCATCCGCTGGGTGACAAGAAATCCGCCGAATACATTGATCGCGGCCAGCGTCACCGCCACGGCTCCAAGCCATACGCCCCAGTCGGTTTCCGCAGGGCCGGCGGCCAGCATCGCGCCGACCAGAATAATGCCCGAAATCGCATTTGTCACCGACATGAGCGGTGTGTGCAAAGCAGGTGTCACGTTCCACACCACGTGATAGCCTACAAACACCGCCAGCACGAATACGGTCAGGTTAATGATGGTTGGATCAACTTCGCCGATCATGTTTGCTCCTTCTAATTTGTTATCTGTAAACCTTGACTATCAAGAGAAAACGAGCCGTAAAATCTCGCTTTCACCCTGGTTTTAACCTAAATCCGGCAGTTGGACAGGGTGGAGTGTGCATCCGCTCTGAGCGAACTTACCGTAGAGGTGAACATCAAGTGACATAAAAAGTCTTGGTGGATCATTGCGCTAAATAAAAAAAGAGCGGTCAGCTGCCGGATTCAGGTTTAAGCCCTCCCGACGACTTCTCCACCCGCGCAGACCAGTGTCCCGGAAATGACTTCATCTTCACGATTCAAATTGAATTCGCCGCTCTTCGGATCAAGCATCAGGTTAAGAAAATTCATCAAGTTACGTGCATACAGCGCGCTGGAATCCGCCGCTACCAGTCCGGGCAGATTAGCGATACCGACGAGATGCACGCCGTGCTTCACTACGATCCTGTCCAATTCGGACAAGGGGCAGTTGCCGCCCGCCTCCACTGCCATATCAACGATTACCGATCCCGGTTTCATCGCACGAACGGTCTCTTCCTTGATCAAAACCGGCGCCGGACGGCCGGGAATCAGCGCGGTGGTGATGATGATATCGGCCGCCGCGGCGCGCTGATGGACCAATTCGCCCTGACGGCGCTTATAATCATCTGACATTTCGCGGGCATAACCGCCGGCCGTCTCCGCCTGCGCTTTTTCTTCGTCACTCAACGGCACCTCGACGAATTTGGCGCCGAGACTTTCAACCTGTTCTTTCGCCGCCGGGCGCACATCGAAGGCTTCGATCACGGCGCCCAGCCGTTTTGCCGTGGCGATAGCCTGCAAGCCCGCCACTCCCGCACCCAGAACCAGTACCCGTGCCGCCTTTACCGTGCCGGCTGCAGTCATCAGCATGGGGAAGAATTTCTGATAGACATTAGCCGCCATCAGTACCGCTTTGTAGCCGGCGATATTGGCTTGCGACGACAGCACGTCCATGCTCTGGGCACGGGAAATGCGTGGCAGCCTTTCCATGGCGAACGCAGTCACCCCATGCCGTGCGAGCGTTTCAATGCCCTCCGCCTGATGCGGGGAAAGCAGGCCCAGCAACACGGCATCCTTGTGCATCATTGCCAATTCACCGGGTTCCGGACCTCGCACCTTGAGCACAATTTGAGATTGACCGTATAACTCCGCCGCACTGGCTACGATGCTTGCACCAGCCTCCTGATAGGCCTCGTCGGGTATGCTCGCACCGGCCCCCGCGCCGGACTGTACCAGAACAACATGAAAACCCTTGGCGGTAAATTTCTTCACCGTCTCCGGCGTGGCCGCTACGCGGCTCTCCCCCCCGCGAATCTCAACGGGTATGCCTATGTGCATTGATGATCTCCCTATTGGGTAATTCTACCGGCAACTCTCGCGGATCACCCGCTCCCCTTCGCCTTCGAATTTGGTGAAATAACGTTGTGTTCCTGAATCCCTTATTTTTAGCGGGCTTGCGAAGTTTCCCAAAACGCCTGTTCAGGACGAAGCCCGGATTATAAAGGAAACCCGGGCATAATGAATTGTCCGCATTGAGGAAAGCGGCTACGCCTCCACTTGATCAGGTCCTTTCAGGCAATGACTAATCCACCGCGTAGTCAGTTTCTCCTGGACACTGTTCTGGCGTAAACGCGAAGCCAACCCGCCGAAATCCACCTGATCAAGCGGCTGATCCTGATTGAAGCAGGAAAATACATACGTTATCTCTCCGGTTTTCGGATCTTTGTGAGGTTGCAGGCACTGGGCGCAGATTTCTTTCATCATGCATTGCATCGGCGAATTGATGGAGCCGATGGCGAAGTGATCCGTCTTCAGATAAGGCTGAAGCTTGTTATGCCGCGCGGCGCCCACTGCCGCCATCATGCGATCGGAGCCGATGGCGATGATACGATCGGCATCCGCTAGTGGAATCTTCTGGGGACCCAGCGCACCGCTGCCATAAGCTGCCATCGCTTCCACGATGTTGCCGACGTAACTGAAGTCGCCCGGCCGGGAAGGTTTGAAACCAGGGGATTCGTCGCAGCACCACACCACGACATCCGCCGCCGCTTCGATTTCCGCTACCTTATAGCGATCAATCAATTTCTTGTACCCGGCAAAATATAGAATTTTCGAACCGGCGGCCCGTGCTGCCGCGCCAATGGAAAACAACACCGCATTGCCCAGCCCCCCGCCTACCAGCACGACGGTTTCACCTGGCAAGATCTCTGTCGGGGTACCGGTGGGGCCCATCAGCACTACTGGATCGCCAGGATTCAGCTTGGCGCATAAATCCGCCGATCCACCCATTTCCAGGGCAATCAGCGAGACCAGGCCGCGTGGAACATCAACCGAGGCTCCCGTAAGGGCGATGCCTTCCATCGCCAATTTCGTATCGCCCGCGGTAGTGGCAAGGGTTGCAAAGTTCTGGAAGCGGTAGAACTGCCCGGGATGAAAGCGTTCCACCGCCATGGGGGCATGCACCACTACCTCAATAATATTGGGAGTGAGCCGCTCGACTTTATACACAGTGGCCCGTAACTGTCCGTTGATTTCGGAAAAAAACAGCGCGGCTGGTTTCGTGGATGCGGGCGCTACGCGCCCGAGCATCCGGCTGACCACCGGATAACCCTGTTTGGCGCTGGACATGGCTTTTACCACATTGCCCGAATAAGACGGATGCAGGTCACCGAAGAAGCTGATGAAGCGCCCATCCTCGCAACGGCTCAAGAGCACCATGGAGGTTTCCGGCTTGGGATTTGCGCGTGGCGGGCTGACTGGATCGCCGTTTTCGTCGCAAGCCGCGAAATAACGCCCATTCAGTTTGAAATTCTTATCGTCTTCTCTGGCGAGCACCGTATTCGGCTGCGTTCCCGCCGCAACCAGAACGGCGCCGGCCGGTAACTCGGCTTCTCCGGTTTTTTGCCACGACCCCGTTTCATCCAGGACTTGAACCGCGAACTGGACAGAACTCGCGTGGCCCCACTTATCCGTTTTCACCCACACCGGCGTTAGTCCTTCGGCAAACAGGATGCCCTCCTCGAGGGCTTTTTCGACCTCCTCGTGGTTGAGTGTATAAGAAGGGCTGTCGATGAGCCGCTTCCGGTAAGCGATGGTCGCCCCCCCCCATGATTGAAGCAGCTCCAGTATGCGCGGCGCTCTCCCTTCCCTTTCCGCTTCCTTGCGCTCTGCGCGGATAGCCCGGGCGTGACTGAGAAATTCCTCGGCAATCTCCCGCTCCTCCTCATCCCACGCGCCGCGGATGGCCGTTTCGCCCTGGACAGCTGTGAGAATTTCATAACGGCGAAGAAATTTATCGACCTGCACCGGGTAGTAAGCAAGCGCTTCGGTTGCCGTATCAATGGCAGTCAGGCCTCCGCCGATCACCACCACGGGCAGCCGTAACTGCATATTGGCCACGGAATTCATCTGCGCCGCACCGGATAATTGCAGCGCCATCAGGAAATCGGATGCGGCGCGAACACCTCGCGCCAAACCATTCGGCATATCAAGCACAGTGGGACGTCCGGCACCCGCGGCAAGCGCGACATGATCGAACCCCATGGCCAAAGCATCGTCAGCGGTCAACGTGCCGCCGAAGCGGACGCCGCCGAAAAGTGCAAACTCTTCCCGCCGTTCCAGAAGCAATCGCAGCAATTTAAGGAAATTTTTATTCCAGCGCACAGTAATGCCATATTCCGCGACGCCGCCAAAACCCGCCGGCATGCGCTCATCCAGATTCTCATCAAGCTCGCCCGCATCCTGGATAGCCCTGAACGGAACATGTTCTCCCTGCTGATTCACTCCGCAAATATCGGGCGCTAAAGGCTCAATCTTGAGGCCGTCGATTCCCACTACCGTATGGCCGTCGTTCATTAAATGGTGTGCCAGGGTATATCCCGCGGGCCCCATACCCACTACCAGCACCTTCTTGCCTGTCGGCGGCTTCGGCACCGGCCGGTGCAGGTCCAGTGGATTCCATCGGGTAAGAAGGCTGTAAATTTCAAAACCCCAGGGCAATTCGAGTACATCCTTGAGCGTGCGTGTTTCGGCCTGCGGGATATCGACCGGCTCCTGCTTCTGGTAAATGCAGGATTTCATGCAATCGTTACAAATGCGGTGGCCGGTACCGGCGCACATCGGATTGTCCAGCACGATCATTGCCAGACTGCCGACAGCTACTCCTTGCGTCTTGAGCTTATGAAACTCGGAAATGCGCTCTTCCAGTGGGCAACCGGTGAGGAGAACGCCCAATTGGCTCTTTTTGAAAGATGGCGTCTCTCCAGCGGTCTTTGGCTTTTCCTTTAGCCCTTTCGAGCATGAATCCTTCCCTTGCTCATGGCACCAGATACAGTAATTCGCCTCATCCAGGGCGCCTACCAGATCGGTCCCCGGATCCGTGAGCGCAAAACCTTCCCGGCGGCGTATATGATGAAGCCGGTGAACAGTGTAACCGGCGGCATGGTCAACATCTGTCGACAAGAGATGCAGATAATCGAGCTTGGCGGGCGCCTTGAACAATACCCCGTCCCGGGTGCGCTCCCGCCCTAGGGGTGTTTTCAGCGCCCAGGCCGCATAGAGCAAAGCCATCCCGAGCCGTTCCTCGTTCGCGTTCTCATCCAGCAGCCACTCTGTAACTGCGGTTGCAAAGGCCAGTTCGGAGAAAGGCACTCCGAATGCCGCAGCCAGTTTCTCTTCCAGTGCAGTCCCATCCACTGCGGCAGCTTCTGCCTCGCTCACCTTATTCATCGCCCGGCGCTGCACGAACTGTCTTTTGCATGAATAAAGCGGCGCCAGCTCGTGATGGCGTGCGGCGAGAGCACCGACTTCTTTTTCAATGCCGAACAACCTGGCAATAAAATCTTCCATCCACGGAGCAACTTCAATCAGCAGAGCTGATTCAGCTTTGCGATCCAGGCTATCAGGATAGGCACGGGCGTGATCCAGGCGGGCGCGCAGTCCGACTTCTCCTTGTCGCAGAAAATCGAGAAATGCCTGATCCAGCCTTATCAGCCCCTCACGGCGATAGAGATCGGCAAAAGCGATGTCGAATCCAAGGATGGGAGAAACCGGGGCAGTTGCCGGGATGGAATGAAGCGCCGATTGTAAACTTGTCATGGTTAGATTATCGATAGTATGAACATGCATCAAAAAAGAAAGAACGAGGAAAATTACCGCTATTTCTTATTAGAGCGTAACTGTCGCGAAAGTTTATACCCCTATTCAATTTAGGTTTTTCCCCGCTAAAAAATAATAAAAGCGGCAAAGCCGCCCTCTCCACCACATCCACCTTGTCGCTTCCAACCGGCTTTGTCCCGAATCACCAGAAGATGAGTGAAAATTGCCGGATTAAGCCGGGTTAACCAAGTGCCGGACAGATCATGCCTGCGGCAATGGTATTGTTATTGACTTCATCAATGACAATAAAGCTCCCCGTTGCATGATTGTGCTGATATTGGTCGCACACCAGCGGCTGCTGCATTTTCAGCGCCACTAGACCGATGTCGTTCATTTTCAGCGTATCCGCCGCTTCATGATTGAGTGTATTAATGTCCACACGACAGTCTATCCGCGACACCAGCGCCTTTACGACCCGGGTAGTGTGTTTGACGAGGTATTTTCGCCGGGGATCGAGACTCTGCTCCGACAACCAGCATAGCATCGCCTCAAACTCCTTCGTGACGCGCGGCGCTTCCCCATCGGTTTTTACCAGCATATCGCCACGGGAAATATCCAGATGGTCTTCAATTGTCAGTGTTACGGACTGGGGCGCGACCGCCCGCTCGACGGAGCCATCATAAGTAACGATTTCCTTGATACGGGAAGTCAGTCCGGAGGGCAAAATCTTCACCGGATCACCGACGCTGATGAAACCCGACTCGATGCGCCCCATGTAGCCACGAAAATCGTGCAATTCCTCGATTTGCGGGCGGCACACCAATTGCACCGGAAACCGGAAATCTTCGAGATTGATATCATGGTCGATGGGAACGCTCTCCAGGAAGTCCATCAGTGTCGTGCCCTCGTACCAGCCGAGCTTGGTTCCCCGCTCAACCACCATATCCCCGTTCAAGGCAGACATTGGAATATAGACGATATTGCTCAGCTTGAGTCCTTCGGCAAAAGCGGCGAAGTCCTTACAGATCTGTTCGAATACCTCGCGCGAATAGCCTACCAGGTCCATCTTGTTGACCGCCACCACCAGATGAGGAATCCCTACCAGGCTGGCCAGGTAAGCATGACGACGCGATTGGGTGAGCATTCCCTTGCGTGCGTCAATCAGGATGATGGCTAAATTAGCGGTGGAAGCTCCCGTTACCATGTTACGGGTATATTGTTCATGACCGGGGGTATCGGCGATGATAAATTTACGCTTGGGCGTGGCAAAATAGCGATAGGCTACATCAATGGTGATACCCTGCTCACGCTCCGCCTGCAGCCCGTCAGTGAGTAGTGACAGATCGACGCCTTCCATTCCACGCCTGCGCGTAGTGTGGGTAATGGCGCTCAACTGGTCCTCAAAAATGGACTTTGAGTCGTGCAGCAAGCGTCCGATCAATGTACTCTTCCCATCGTCCACACTACCGGCGGTGATAAAACGCAACAGCTCTGCGTGGTCAAACGAAATACTCTCAACAGCTGACATTACGACCCTTCTGAAAATTTTTTGGCGCGGACCTTCCTGTTCTTTTGCCACTTTATAAGTTCAAAACCCCACTGGTAGAAGCACGAAGGAAATTCGGAATACGTATGCGGCGAATATAAAAGAGACAATTCCCGAGCAATGCCGTACCCCGATTGCTTTAATTTATAAAGATATTTCAGAAATACCCTTCTTTCTTGCGCAGCTCCATGGATGCCTCCGAAGTCTGATCATCCATGCGCGTCGCCCCGCGTTCGGTGATTCGTGTAATCGCGGTTTCGGCAATGATTTCGCCGATACCGAGCGCAGTGGATTCCACCGGACAGGTGCAACTCATATCTCCCACCGTACGGAAGCGCACCATCAGATTTTCCGCTTTCTCTCCGTCCTTGGGTTGTACGAGGCGGGATACCGGTAATAGACCGTTACCACGTCTGATGACATCGCGGGTATGGGCGAAATAGATACGGGGCACCTCCAGCTCCTCGCGGGCAATGTATTCCCAAACATCGAGTTCAGTCCAGTTGCTGATGGGGAAAACACGGATATTTTCTCCTGGATGGACGCGGGTATTGTAGATATCCCATAATTCGGGGCGCTGGTTCTTTGGATCCCACTGACCGAATTCATCGCGGAACGAAAATATGCGCTCCTTGGCCCGGGCTTTTTCTTCGTCACGGCGCGCCCCGCCGATGCAGGCATCGAAATGAAATTCAGCGATAGCATCCAGCAGCGTCACCGACTGAAACGCATTGCGGCTCTGATTTTCGGAACGCAGCACCACTCTTCCCTGCCGGATGGAGTCTTCCATGCTGCGCACGATCAAGCGCTCACCCAGTTCCCTGGCACGGAGGTCACGGAACTCGATCACCTCGGGAAAATTATGGCCGGTGTCGATATGCAGCAACGGAAACGGAAAACGCCCCGGACGGAAAGCTTTTTCCGCCAGCCGCAGCAGCACGATCGAGTCCTTTCCACCGGAAAACAGTAGAGCTGGATTGGTGCACTCTGCCGCCACCTCTCGCAGGATATGGATGGCCTCGCTTTCCAGCGCATCCAGATGGCCCAATTGCCTCGCGACATAACGTTTAGTGGCTACGGGCTCACTTGCCGCCATTTCTAAACTCTCAACAGAAGAAACAAATTCTTGTACATCGCTCATATAATCCAATCCTGAATCGGTCAGCCCTTCAGTTTTCACGGCGCACCGGACTTGCTCCGAATCCGGCCATGCCCTTTCTCTTCCGGATTTCGGCTCTGGCCCGAAATAGCCAACTCCGCCACGGAAACGGACGCCGCCGTGCCGTTCCGCTTGCCGGAATGCAAGCCGCATTCCTTGATTTCGGGATTTTCCCACCACCACCGGCCTGCACGAACGTCCTCGCCGGGAGTAATGGCACGGGTGCATGGGGCGCAGCCTATGCTTGTGTAACCTTTATCATGCAACGCGTTATACGGCACATCGAATTGTTTGAGATACGCCCACACATCGGCCAGGCGCCAGTCCAACAGGGGACTGATTTTTTGCAAACCGTTGTCGGCATCAAACTCCGATTCAGCCAGATTCTTTCTGGTCGGTGCCTGATCGCGGCGCAGGCCGGTGATCCACGCGCGCTTCCCGCGCAAAGCACGTTTTAGTGGTTCCACTTTTCGGATATGGCAGCATGTTTTGCGCAACTCGACGCTGTCATAGAACCCGTTGGGGCCGTTCTGGGCAACGTATGCTTCCACCGCGGCGGGCTCGGGAAAATATACTGGAACACGAATGCCATAGCGCTCCGCCACTTCCCTCATCAGGCTATAGGTTTCTTCCGGCAGGCGGCCGGTATCCAGCGTAAACATTTCAATCCCTGGATAGTGCCGCGCAATGATATCCGTCAAGACCATATCCTCCGCGCCGAAACTATTGGCGAAGACCACAGGGGCATACTCTGCCTGGACCGTATCCAGCAATGTCCGCATCGTGGCAATTTTGTGATCCAGGGTCATATTTGGCGTTTCAGGTAATGGACATCTTCAAGATATAGATATAGGCATAAAAATTTATTACAACAGGGCCGATGACTGTGCTCGTTGCAACGGTGGCGATTTGGCTGAAGCTGCCAGCGGCAATGCACCCGCCAGATCAAGCTGGCGATCGAAACCAAGGCAGAATTCCGCAGCCTCCATTGTCCACGCATCCAGTTCGGAGAACCATTCCGTCAGCCGCGCATCATTCAACTCTTCGGCCGGACGGGCGAAATCCTCCGCGAACTTGGCCAGCTGCCTGGATAAACGCGGTTTGGTGGGCAGAACCCGGCGCAATTCCTCCGCCTGCTTCGTCAAATCATCGTGCTTCTGGCCACTGAGCAATTCAGTCACTCCTTGACCGATCAATCGGGCGATCTCCTCCGCACACTTGACTGAATCTTCAAATTTTCGTTGAAACTTCAGCGCATCACGATAATTGCGCTCATGAGCTGCTTCAAAAAAACTTGAACCGATTTTCACCTGACTCACGCCTGCGCACTCGCCCCCGCCTAATTGCAGCACTTTGAAATCCGCGTCCTTGCCATGGTCGCGCAAGACCGATTCCAGCTCTTCCGGTTTTACCTCCCCCAGGTCCGCTAGGAGATCGGCGAGATAAACCTTGCCTACCCGCCGCGTCCAGGAAAAGAACGTCTCACCTGCCTCCTTGTTAGACGCATAATCCGACTTCACCCTTTCGACCGCTGCCTCAATGCGTGCCGCCGGTATCGATGGGCCTTTAATCGCCAGCGCTCCGCGCGCCATTCCATTGCCGCCAAAGTACATCTGGTAATGCGGCACCAGCTTGCCGTGCATGCGCTTACCCTCGCCGTAGATGCCGATGTCGCCCATTTCGGGCTGGGCACAGCCGTTGTGGCATCCGGAAACCCGAATTTTCAGATCATGTGCACCACCGCTTAGTTTCGGTCCGACGATCGTGCTTGAAGTTATCCCCAAGCGGCAGGTCGATGTGCCGGGACAAGCCACCACATCATCACCGGCCTGGGGCTCACCCAGGCCTAATGCAGCCAAAGCCGCACGCAACGGACCGATTTTTGTTTCCGTCACATTTGCCAGGAACATATTCTGATCCTGGGTCACACGAATTTCATGCAACGCATGAGTCTCGGATATCCGGGCAAGGCCGCGCAATTGCTCCACGTTCAAGTTGCCCATCGGCACACTCACCGGAAACACGTAATGCCCCGGCTGTTTCTGCGCAAACACGTGGCGGGGTGCGCCAATACCGGGAGCTTCACCATCGAGGCCGGCGCTCCATTCTCCCTTCGGGTAATCCTGGGTTGCCAATGCTGCTTTGGTGCGGACCAACTCCTCGCGATACTTCTCGATAAAACCTTCCGGTCCAAATTTATCAACCAGGAACTTGATCCTCGCTTTGGCGCGCTTAATACGGTCGGAATAGCGGTTGTGTAATGAAATGACAGCCTCCATGACAAGCAGCAAGTCTTTTTCCTCAATGAATTCCTCAATGACAATCGCTTCATGGGGCTTATGTCCGAGACCACCTCCGGCCAGGACCTTAAAACCAAAGTCTGCGCCGTTTCGCACCGCGACGATTCCCATATCGTGCATCATGCCTTGGGCACAATCAGACTCGCATGCGGAAAAACTGATCTTGAATTTGCGTGGCATTTGCTGAGTCAGCGGATTTCGCAGAAAATGCTGAACCGCACCGTCGAGATGCTTTGTCACGTCGACATGCTGACGAGGACAAATGCCAGACAGCGGACACGCTGTAACATTGCGTATGGTATTGCCACAAGCCTCGCGAGTCGTCAATCCAACTGTGGCCAAATGGCGAAGCACCTCCGGCGTATGCTCGAGCGGAACGTAGTGCATCTGAATATCCTGGCGTGTGGTGATATGCACGACATCATGGCGCGCATATTTCTCCAGCATATCGGCGATCGCATTCAGTTGCGGTCCGCTGACGCGTCCTCCCGGAAGCTTGATGCGTACCATATTGACGCCTTCCTGACGCTGACCATAGATACCCATTTGCAAGCGGCTCGCGGTAAAACGGTCGACATCCATGCGCAGGGCCTGATAGTCCTGTAACGCCTGATCGAACGAATTTATTTCTTCGTCATCAGCAAGGTAATTTAAATGACTCATCTGAATCCTCCACAATTTATGGTCATCTCAGCTCGCGGCCAGCGGCATGATGGGTTCGCCATACCTGATTGCTGACTGCAATATTCCGGTCCGGCTTGATCCGCCGCTATCGGCGATCAATCTGATATCGAACTGCCGGGAAAACCAATCCGCCGGATTTGGACAATGCATTATCCAGTCCGTCAATGCCTGATGCCAACACGGCAGATACCGGTAAATAACCGCATATGATGCCTCGAAAAAGCCATAATAGCAATGGACGCATATATCGCAAAAGAATATTATGTTAGTTTATTATAACCTGACCTTATTTAAACAAAGACCATGAAATTGCAGCAATTGCGTTACCTGTGTGAAGTCGCCAATCAGGGATTGAATTTGTCCAAAGCCGCTGAAATCCTGCATACTTCCCAACCTGGAATCAGCAAGCAGATTCGTCTCCTGGAAAATGAACTTGGGATAGATGTTTTTGTGCGCAACGGCAAACGTGTCGTCAAGGTTACCCCGCCGGGCCAGGCCATTCTCGAGATTGCCGAAAGAATGTTGAAAGATGCGAAGAACCTGAAACAGGTGGGCCAGGAATTCGCCAACGAAGCAACGGGTTCTCTCACCATTGCCACCACCCATACGCAAGCACGATACGCGCTACCCGCGGCGATCAAGCATTTTACCGCACGCTATCCGAAGGTGAGGTTAATTCTGCGTCAGGGAAACCCGACCCAGATCGCGGAAATGGTGACCTCGGGGGAAGCGGATATCGCCATCGCCACCGAAGCTATCGAGCTGTTTCATGAACTGGTGATGCTGCCTTGCTATCAATGGAATCGTTGCATCATCGTCACCCCGCGGCATCCGCTGCTTAAATTCGGGAAACTGACACTCGAGGCCATCGTTCAGTATCCGATCATCACGTATGATTTTGCTTTTACCGGCCGTTCGAAGATCAACCAGGCATTCGACGCGAAAAGACTGATTCCCAACGTGGTGCTCACGGCAATAGACGCGGATGTGATCAAGACCTACGTGGAACTGGGATTAGGCATTGGCATTCTGGCGCAGATGGCATATGAGCCGAAGCGGGATAAGCACTTGAGATCCATCGATGCCAGCCACTTGTTCGAACCAAGCACCACTCGCATCGGCATAAGCCGCGATAGTTACTTGCGTGGTTACGTATTTGACTTTATCGAAATTTTTGCTCCCCATCTTAACCATGCCGTAGTCAAAGCCGCGATGGAAGAGCGGCTATCCTAACCCGGCAGCGAAAGGAGTGAGCGGTCAACCACGAGTTTGAATTTACTCTCTTAAATTTACTCTCAATAATCGAAACCGCCGTATCCCCTGGTGGCGGGCGATCACCACTTCGATTTTTGTGCGCAGCATGATGGAGCCTCGGGCAGTATAATGGCGGAATAGTCTCGTTCACTCCGCTCATGAATGCAATCAAGCTTCTTCCCGACCTGCTTATCGGCCAGATTTCCGCTGGAGAGGTCATAGGACGTCCCGCCTCCGCGCTCAAGGAAATGCTGGAGAACAGCGTGGACGCAGGGGCAACTGAAATAACGGTTCAGCTCTTTCAAGGCGGAACCAGGCTGATCCGCGTGGCCGATGATGGCGTCGGGATTTCCAGGGATGATCTTCCCCTTGCGCTTGCGCGTCATGCGACCAGCAAGATCAATACGCTTGAAGATTTACAGAAAGTGGCAAGCCTGGGATTTCGCGGTGAGGCGCTGGCGAGTATCGCGGCTGTTTCGCGCCTGACACTGGCAAGCCGTAGAGCGGAAGAAAACCATGCCTGGCGAATCCACGCGAAAGGCGGCCACTTATCTCAGGCTGAACCTTTAGCGCTCGCTGCCGGTACAGCGGTGGAAGTGCACGACCTCTACTTCAACACTCCCGCACGGCGTAAATTTCTAAAGACTGAAGCCACTGAATTCGCCCACTGCGAGGAAGCGTTCAAGCGCATTGCATTGTCGCGCGCCGACATCGGCTTCACGCTGCAACATAACGGAACCGTACGCAGGCATTTGCGTTCAGCGGAGGCTGAGCTTCGCATCGCAGCAATATTGGGCGATGAATTTGGCCAAACCTCGGTATTCGTCAACGAACAAGCAGCCGATTTGCGGCTGTGGGGCGCAGCGGCGTCGCCCAGCTACTCGCGGTCTTCGCGCGATGCCCAGTATTTTTTTGTCAATGGCCGCTTCGTGCGCGATAAACTGATTGCTCATGCACTACGCGAAGCGTATCGCGATGTACTCCATCTGGACCGGCATCCCGCTTTTGCACTGTTCCTGGAGATGGATGCCGAGGGCGTGGATGTGAACGTACACCCCTCCAAGGCGGAAGTGAAATTTCGCGACCCCCGTGCTCTGCATCAATTCATTTTTCATACCGTCAACAAAGCGCTGGCGTCGCCGCAACCAGCGCTTGCCCCGGTGGCCGCAGCCGGAAACCGGGCGGCAACTGCTCCGCTTTCCGCCTATTCCCACCAAAGAACCATGCCGCTCATGCCAGCCGCGCCGGCAGTGGGAGCAGCCCAGTCACGCGCGTTATATCAGACTTTATTCGGCGCCGATTCGAAATTACCGGATGCATCGACGACAGCGGCGGCTACTGAGGAGAAACAGGAAGCTTTCCCACTGGGGTTTGCCCTGGGGCAACTCCTCGGTATTTATATCCTGTCGCAGAATGATCGCGGCCTGCTGATTGTGGACATGCACGCGGCGCATGAACGGATAGTCTATGAGAAACTGAAATCAGCACTGGACAATCACAGGCTCTCAATGCAGCCCCTGCTGATCCCTGCGACATTCCAGGCGGAGAGCCTGGATATTGCCACGGCCGAGGAAAACAGCGCCGTCTTGCGCGAGCTTGGGTTTGAAATCTCGGTATTCTCGCCTACCATGCTCGTGGTGCGGGCAGTACCGGCCACGCTCAAGGATGCCGACGTGGTAAAGCTGGCGCACGATGTATTGAGTGAAATCCGCGAATTTGGTGCTACACAGGCACTGACCAGCAGGCGTAATGAACTTCTGTCGACTATGGCCTGCCATGGGGCGGTGCGAGCCAACCGGATACTGACCGTTCCGGAAATGAATGCGCTGCTGCGTGAAATGGAGGCGACGGAGCGCTCCAGCCAGTGTAATCACGGCAGGCCGACGTGGTTTGAAATCAGTCTTTCCGACCTGGATAAAATGTTCATGCGAGGCAAATAGCCCACGATGCCGAGCCTGGATCAATCCGATATTACTTGTCCATCGTGTTTACAATGGCTTGCAGTAGATGCTGACGCATCCTCGCAAAAATTGATGGATTCCATGCGGCCTTACACACCCGTGATGTACGAATGAGAACGGAGTTGCTAGGTGGTCTATCGCCCAGAACTTTTCTCCGCGAATACTGGCAGAAAAAGCCCTTGCTGGTGCGCGGCGCACTGCCCGGCTTTCAGGGACTGCTGACTCACAGCGAACTGATCGATCTGGCCTGCAGGGAGGACGCGCAGTCTCGCCTGATTACACAGAAGAATGCCATATGGCAGGTCAGGCACGGTCCTTTTACACTTGACTCTTTTTCGCGCCTGCCAAGAAAAAAATGGACGCTGCTGGTACAGGACGTCAATCACTTCCTGCCCGCAGCCCGTGATTTGCTGCTTCAATTCAATTTCATCCCCCACTCACGGCTCGACGATCTGATGGTCAGTTATGCACCTGCCGGGGGCGGAGTCGGGCCCCATTTTGATTCGTACGACGTTTTCTTACTGCAGGGAATGGGGCACAGATGTTGGCAGATATCCGCCCAGCGCGATAAGAGACTCGTTATGGATGCCCCGCTAAAAATCCTGCACGATTTCAAACCGGAACAGGAATGGATACTGGAGTCTGGCGATATGCTGTATCTGCCCCCCGGCTACGCTCACCATGGCATAGCAAAAGACAACTGCATGACGTATTCGATTGGGTTTCGCGCACCCAGCTACCAGGAGCTTACCAATCAGTTTCTTATTTACCTGCAGGATCACGTTGTGGTCGAAGGCATGTATTGTGACCCGGGCCTCGCGTTGCAATCCCACCCGGGGCGCATCAGTTCGGACATGGTGAGCCAAATAGGCACAGCACTCGGTAAAATCAAATGGGGCCCTACTGACATAGAACGCTTTATTGGAACCTATCTCACGGAGCCCAAGCCCCATGTTTTTTTTACGCCACCACCGCGTCCCGTAACACAGAAAAGATTCTCGGATCAGATTAGCAAAAGCGGATTACGACTGGATCTAAAAAGTCGCATGTTGTGCAGGGGGAAAAATGTTTTCCTGAATGGGGAGGCGTATCCGGTCGGCACTAAAGCTCGCCGGTCATTGGAAAAACTCGCCGACCGTCACGCGTTGCCAATAGCGGGAGGTCTCGACACCGGGGCGGTTGCCCTGCTTTACCAGTGGTACCTCTACGGTTATGTTGAAATAGGAAAACCGGGGCTTACCGCTTGAGACATAATTACCAAGTATCCGAAAAAAGGGACTGCCGTGCTGTAAGCAAAGCGGTTGCCTGGAGCTTGGATTCCAAACACGCTCTGGAGATTTAAGCACGTTGCCAAAACTACGCAATCCTGCGGGGATGAGAATGTCCCATCGCCGTTTTGACGAATTAGCGGACGTATTGCCCCCGGGGCCATTGCCACTATCACTTATGTCTCCGGGATGAGCCACAAAACGACTGGACAACATTTCTGAATTCTGCTATTAAGATAGTGGTCTCTTCAGATTTGAATGGCCGAAATGCTTTAATTTACCGTGATTCGTTATAAACCATATAAAGGAGATTAAAACAATGAAGTACTCGCTCCTCGCTGCCGCCCTGGTAACACTAATACTAACTGGATGTGATCAAATGAGACAGAAAGAGCCCGGAGAGGGGAAACCGGGGCAATATCCCCCGAGTCTCTGGGAAAAACGTGAAGGACAAGTCAGTGATGCGGAAATTGAGGCGGCCCAGAAGGCTGAGGCTGATGCTCAAGCAAACAAAAGCCAGCCGAAGATGGATGAGCCGCCGAAAGATGCACCGAAGTACTAAGAAGAATAAACCAATGCTTAAAAAGGCCGTCCTTCGGGACGGCATTTTTTTGGAATTACTTTTCAATTTCCAAAGGCAGTGGAAACAGATCAATCCATGGTTTCAGATTTGAATGCCTCCGATACATTTGTTACACTATGCGTCTTCTCTCATGATAGGTTAATGGATTATGAAATACTCATTTCTCGCTGTTGCTTTGGCGGCATTCGTATTAACTGCTTGTGATGGCAAAAAGCATCCTATGGACAAACCGCCTCCCTCAGCTTCGGTTGAGCGTGAATCAGCCCCTAATTTTGACGAACTTGATTCGCCTTCGACTGATGGGACTGGTTCCAAGGATGCTGCCGGCGTTAAAAAAGAGGAACCTAAAAAGGAAGAATCCAAAAAGTAACAGGCAATAATAAAAAATATCTCTCCAGGTGGGTTTTGGGTTTTTATTTATCAATTTACACTGTAAAATGGCAAATCCACCGGCAGTTGACTCAAATTCGATTAATCCGGCCATTATTCGATTAATCCAGGGTATTTTTGCGATATAATACGATCTGTTACAACCTATTTATATTCTATTAAGGAAGCCACCTAATGAAACTTTCACTTCTCGCCGCTGCTTTAGTGGCATTGACTTTGACAGCATGCGATAGACCCAAACAAGCGTTACCTGAAAATTCAACCTCATATGGCACCAGACTTGAAGAAGGCACCACTCTGGATCAGGAACGTGGCGAGAACTACAAACCTCCGGTTACAGATGACAAATCAGCGGCCACTGATGAGGAGGATGAATATTCCGGCCAGGCCGTTCTTCCCGGGCACGCGCTTGACGGCAATGGCAACCCCATAAGGCCTGGCCAAAGCGCTATCCCTGCCGGCCATTAAGAAATAATGAGCAAACAACAAAGCCGTCCTTAAGGGCGGCTTTTTTGTTGTTCATAAACCGGCCCATGTTTTTTGGGGAGATCAATAGTTTTTTCCTTCTAACCTTGTTTGCGCCAATTCCCATTTGTCATCGCGGTCCCGGCTTGAAGAATGCGAGCGTTGGTTATATACTGTGACCTGTCATCAACTATTCTAAAGGTATTAAATAATGAGACTCACGCTCCTGGCTGCTATCCTGGCGGCATTAACCATGACTGCATGCGGCAAGCCGAATCAAGCGCTGCCCGAACAGGAAAAGGCGAACTTTGAAAAAATTACCGGGAAATCCGCAACGGCTGAGCCTGCTCCGGCTGATGATGCCGCTCCTGATAGTAACGCACCATCTGATGCTGATGCCAAGGATAAGAAATAATAACCTGATCATAAAAAAGCCGCCTTTCGGGGCGGCTTTTTTATTGTCTCTTTCCTTTTAACGCAAATGATTAAATCAATTGGCGCCAACCGAAGCCCTCGCTCTGGCCGGCCACATCGATCCAGTCTACTTCGCAGTTCAAGGCGCCGCTCAACATGGTTTGCGCAAGCAGCGGAGTATTATTTTTTTGACTCAAATGCGCCGCGATGACGTGTTGCAGGCGACTGCAATCGAGGCTTGCCAGAAGTCTCGCCGAAGCAGTGTTTTCGAGATGCCCAAAGCGGCCACCAACGCGTTGTTTAAGGCTTTGCGGATAGTCGCTGTTCGCCAGCATTTGAGCATCATGATTACACTCCAGCACCAGCGCATGGCAGTGGCTCAAGACCGCCTCGATATGGGGCGTGGAACATCCGGTATCAGTCAATACGCCCAATCGGAATGCGCCATCCCCGAACACAAACTGCGACGGTTCTTCAGCATCATGCGGGACCGGATAAGGCTCTATCTCGATATCATTGATGGAGAAACGCTGATAGCTGTCTATGATATTAATCATCGGCAATGATGCAAATGTCTTTTCCACCCTGCGCATGGTACCGTGCGTCAACCACACCGGGATATGGAATTTGCGTGCAAGCCGCGCTACACCGCCAATATGATCGTCATGCTCGTGGGTGACAACGATTCCATCTATCATATCGGGATCAAGGCCGAGCCGACAAAGGCGAGCTATCGTTTCTTTCAGGGTAAAGCCACAGTCCAGTAGCAACCGGGTACCCGCTACCTCGACCACAAGGCCATTTCCTTGTGAACCGCTACCTAGACAGGCGAAGCGCATGAACTAATGAGAAAGACAAACGATGGGGAGCACACAGTGGAAGCCTGAAGTATTTTTGCATTAATGAATGCCGTAGCGATTTTACCATTATCGCCGTTACCGTTCTCCACCCGCCGTGTATATTTTACTGAGATCCTTATTGCCACTCGTACGGGGCTAGCAAATGGAGACAACATCAACGGGCATGGGAGCAAGGATGACCAGCTCAGGCCCATCCAGAAGATTGAGGAATACCGCTACGGCATTCAATGAAATATGATAGGGGTTTCTGACATTCCTTATGAAATAAGGCTTTGTGCGGGCTTGAGAAGCTTGCTGCCACCCAAAAGTAATCGGGATATCTCAATCGCGGGAAGTGGCCGCGCAAGGTAATACCCCTGGATCTCGTCGCATCCCTGCAAGCGCAGAAAATTGAACTGTTCAACAGTTTCCACTCCCTCCGCCACCACTTTAACATCCAGGCTGTGCGCCATCCCGATGATGGCCGTTGTAATTGCAGCGTCTGCGGGATTTGTCGTGATGTCCCTGATAAAGGAGCGGTCGATTTTCAGAACATCGATGGGAAATCGCTTCAGATAGGCCAGGCTCGAATATCCGGTACCGAAGTCATCGATGGAAATCCGAATCCCCAGCGCTTTCAGCCTCCGGAGAATACCAATTGTTTTTTTTGCATGTGTCATTAACGAACTTTCAGTCAACTCCAATTCCAGCAAATCAAAATCGATGCTGTTCTCTCTCAGGGCCCTTTCTGTCTGCAATTCAAACTCGAGCATTTCCGGATCGACGCCATTCTCTTGCGTGGCCCGGATAACATCCCTGTTAAGGGTGCTGTGCGAAAACTGTCTTCCAGACACATTGACCGATATGGGGATTTCTCCTATTCCTGAATTTCTCCACTCGGCGATCTGCCTGCATGCACTGTCAATAACCCATGCTCCCACCCGGTTGATCAATCCGGTTTGTTCCAGGATGGATATGAATTCCAGCGGCGGGACGAATCCCTGCCCAGGACGGTTCCATCTTATCAGGGCCTCTACGCCCGTGATTCGTCCCCGGGAAAGCTCCATTTTCGGCTGATAATGCAAAACAAATTCATTGCGATCGAGTGCTTTCCGCAGCGCATTTTCCTGATCCAGCCTTTTGATCGCCCATGCATTCATTTCCGACGTAAAGAAGCGATACGTATCCCTGCCTGCCTTTTTCGACCGATACATGGCGGTGTCGCCGTTTTTAACCAGCGTATCGGCATCAAGCGAATCTGTCGGGTAAACGCTGATTCCGATGCTTGCCGTCACATGGACTTGATGGCCCTGCAACGCAAAGGGCCGACGTAATGCTTCCCGGATCTTGCTTGCAACAACTCCAGCATCACTCGAACCGTCAGGAGTGATCAGAATGCACCCGAACTCATCGCCTCCCAGGCGCGCAATCATGTCCCTGATACGCAAACACTCCAGTAAACGCAGACTGAACTGGCGCAATAACTCATCTCCGAGAGCATGGCCGAATGTATCATTAATGTTTTTGAAGTTATCAATATCCAGAAATAGAACCGAAATAATTCGCTGAGTTGTCTCGGCCTGCTTGATGATCTTGCGGAGAGACTCATAGAATAGAGTCCGGTTAGGAAGACTGGTGAGTGCATCGTAATGCGCGAGCTGCTGTAATCGCCGTTCCGCGTCCTTGCGATGGGTGATGTCATCCATGATTCCCACAATTTGATATACGCCTGTCGAGTCCTTGACCGGGAATGTACGAGAATGTACCCAGCGCACGGTATTATCCGATAGCAATAGCCGGTAGTCGTGATCCAGGCCGCCATGGGGTAACTTATCTGCTTCATGGATTACCCGCTGCACGTCATCTGGATGAACTGCTTCAAAAAATTTCTCCAATTTATCACCGCGGGCAACGGATCGGCCGGTCATCTTCTCCCATGCCGGGTTAATATAATGAAAAGCGTTGTCACGAATATTCCAGATCCAGAAGACCTGGGGAAGATTGCTTGCAAGCTGACTGAACAACTCTTCTGTTTCGCATAAAGATGTGTTCCATTCGCTTAGCCTGTTTTCCAGGGCAGCGATCAGTTCGGTATTATTTTCCATCTCATCCACGGGCAGGTTGCCGGTATAAAGAATATATCGGGAGAAATAGCAGTTTGATTCGTTCTGTCATGTTTATTAAAAGCAATAGAGGAAAAAGTGTATCGGGTACGCGACCGGCTTAACAAGTTCGGCAACTTCTGCTTATTTTTTTATAACAAGCATTATTCATGCCACTTATTCCAAGACATTGTATCTGGGCATGTGGTAGCTTACTCAGGGGAAAATAAAACCGTCTATTGTAAGATTTCCCGATAAGCAAATAAGTTCGCATGTCGCACAACCTAAATCCGACTCCGCGCCGGATCACTGGTTCTTTTTTACTCATTTTTTCATTTTTTATCTCGGCGTCATGATCCCCGAAGATCTTTTTTCGCAATTTGATTTTCAACCTTTTTGTAAATCCGCTGAAGGGCCGATTTAGGATAATGGAATTCTTGATGCATTGGGGAGTAACTGCGCTGTCACTATGGCTTGCCGGCTTCATTTTTCACGGCGTTTCGTTTGCCAATAAAAAATCCTTGTTTATATCGGCACTATTACTGGGATTCGCTAACGCCGTCATCAGGCCAATCGTTATTATTCTAACGATTCCGCTAACACTGATCACCTTCGGTTTTTTTTTGCTGGTAATTAATGCGCTGATGATGCTTCTGGTATCGGCAATCGTTCCCGGTTTCAAGGTTTCAGGATTCTGGACAGCTTTCTTTGCAAGTATTTTTGTAACCATTCTCAGCTTGGTCGTCGGGATATTCATCTTCGAGCCAAGCGACAATTTTCCAATGGAAATCCCCGTGCAGGAGGGAGTGCTTGTCTGAGATGGATGCGTGCATTGGACGAAGCTAAACTGGCCTCATATCCGCAATATTCAGCAGCGCCGAGAATTTTCCGGCATCCACATTCTGCTCGAATGGCAGCACTCCCAGCAACCGGCAATCCAGTCGTTGCTCCAATGCATGCACGTTCTCATCGAATGCGATCATGCGTGGATCAATGCAGTTCGCCACCCATCCCGTGAGCTCTAGTCCGGCTGCCCGCACTGCCTGGGCAGTCAGCAGTGCGTGATTAAGGCAGCCCAGCTGCATTCCCACCACCAATATTACCGGCAAACCCAAAGCTCGCGCCAAATCGGCGCCATCCTGGCGCTCGCTGAGCGGCACGAGAAAACCGCCGGCACCTTCAACAATCACCAGGTCGGCAATTTGTCGTAACGCGAGGCAAGCTTTACAAATAATTGCTATGTCGATATTGATACCCGCGTGTCTCGCTGCGATATGCGGTGCAATCGGCGGGATCAGCGCATAGGGATTCACCTGTTGGCGCGGGGCGAGAACGGAGCTTGCCGCGGCGAGCAATTCCACGTCCGTCCATTTTCCATTTTCGCAGCCCGCCGCCACCGGCTTCATACCCACGACCGCCTTGCCGCGCGCGGCAAAAGCACGCAGCAGAGCACAACTGACCAGGGTCTTGCCGACACCTGTGCCGGTACCGGTGATGAAATAACCTTCTGCCATAAGGAGATAAAGAGCCGCCCTTTCAGAGTCGCCCTTTCATGCGAGGCCGATTTTTCGCCTTGTTTCAGGCGTGAGAACTGTTTTTTGCCGCTGCGGCTTCCAGGCATGGCCATAAACCACTTCGAACGTCGCCGGGAGTTTTCCTTCCACGCGTAGCGTCTCATAGCGGCTAATCGCCTGTTGCCAGGTGGCTTTTCCGGTTAATCCACGCCGCCTGCCCTGGGTCGCATTGTGGGCACCGATGGCTTTCAGGTCCCGCATCACGCTGATTACGTCATCATAAGTCAGGGTGATGTATTCCATATCCATCACCGGGGTTGCGAAGCCATTATGCACCAGCATATCGCCGATGTCGTGCATATCGGTAAAGCGGTTGACATGGCTGTATTCGTCGATGCCGCGAAATGCCTGACGCAATTCCTTCAAAGTGTCCGGCCCGAAAGTGCTGAACATGAACAAACCACCGGCTTGAAGTACCCGGTGCATCTCGGCAAATGTCTGTTTGAGGTCATTACACCATTGCAGGGTCAGATTGGACCAGATCAACCCGGCGCAGGAATCCTTAAGTGGCATTTGCTCTATATCGCCAATTACATAACTGGCCTGATTCCCGCGCGCTACCAATAATTGTTTCCACCATGAAATCGCTGGACGTGCCTGAGTGTGCATGGCCAACGCAATATCAACTGCCAGCACCTGGGCACTAGCGTAGCGTATGGCGAGTTTACGCGTCCCATAACCGGTGCCGCTGCCGGCATCGAGAACGACATCGGGGGTGTGTTTAATGTAATCGAGGCGCGACAGCATTCGGTCGCATACCTCGCGCTGCAGGACCGCTGCGCGGTCGTAACTCACTGCGGCGCGCTCAAAGGCATTGCGCACCCGGCGTTTGTCGATAGTATGATCGTAATTCACTGACGAAGTAATTGAACCATGCCGGCTACAAATTGGTCGGGATAAGACAAGAATGGCGCGTGACCGCAACGAGGAAACATTATCAGTTTTGAATTTTGCAATCGCTGGTTCATCCATCTCGCCACGCCGGCATCGGTGACTACGTCGTTCTCACCGTGCAGCAGTACTGCCTGTTGCGTAACATTTCTTAACCTCTCGCGCAAATCGCTTGTAAGCAGGATCTGCAGTCCCGCTTGCAGCGCATCCGCATGCGGCGCGCCGCGCTGAAAAAAATTTTTACGCAATTGTGCCAATACCGAGGCGGTATCGCTGGCGCCGCCGCTCACCGCCAAGGTGAGGAACCGGTTCATGGTCGCCTTATAATCCCGCTTCAAATTCTCCATGAACAGCTGCAAAGTCGCGTCAGCCGTTCCCCATTGCCAGTCTATGCGGGTGACAAAGCAGGGGGTCGTTGAAATCAAAGCAAGCTTTTGAATACGCGCCGGTTCGCGCAATGCGAGTTCAATCGCTACCTGACCTCCCAGCGACCATCCACAGACAATACAACTTGGGGGCAAATTATCCGCGACCATTTCCACCATGTGTTCCAGCGTAGCGGGCCGATAGGCGGAACTGAATCCATGCCCCGGCAAATCCACCAGGTGAAGGCGGAAATGTCGTGCCAGGCGATCGCGCACCTCGCCCCAGATGCCGCTGTGCATGGCCCAGCCATGCAGCATCACAAGATCGGGACCAACGCCGCAGGTTTCAATATGAAGACTCATCGGATCCGGATAGACGAGATTATCAGGGCTTGTTGTCCAAATCGCGTAATGCCGCCGTCAGCCGTGCGACATCCTCCATATCGTGTAACGCGGATAATGATATCCGCAGCCGTGCCGAGCCTTGCGGGACAGTGGGTGGACGAATCGCCGGAACCAGGATGCCCCTTTCGCGTAACGCTTCGCTTATGCGCAGGGCTTTATCATTCTCCCCGATGATCAAAGGCTGGATAGGCGTGGAGGATGGCAGCAGCTTCCAGTGCAATGAGCGCACTTCCTCTATTAGCTGCGCGGCAAGTTGTGCCAGTTTTTCACGCCGCCATTCTTCCTCTTCGATCAACTCCAGGCTTTTCAGCAAGACGTGAGATAACAGGGGCGGTGTCGCGGTCGTATAAATATAGCTGCGCGCTTGCTGAACAATGGTTTCTATGACTTCCGGTTGCGCCGCAATAAAAGCGCCAAATACTCCTGCCGCCTTGCCAAGAGTTGCCATGTAAACAATGCGTGGCGAACTGATACTGAAGTAAGACGCCGTTCCTCGCCCTTGCGAACCGAGTACACCGAATCCATGCGCATCATCGAGCAGCAGCCACGCATCGTATTTTTCGCACAAGGCCAGCAGATCGGCGGCTGGCGCAACATCCCCATCCATACTGAAGACCGCATCGGTCATCACCAGTTTGCGTTTGGCCGGCGACCCGGCGAGTTGCCGCTCCAGTATAGCCAGATCACGGTGCGGATACCGGCTGAACTTTGCCCCCAATGCCCCCGCGACCAGCGCGGCATCATTGAGGGATGCATGGTTGAGCCTGTCGGCGAAAATCATATCACCGCGGCCCGCCAGCGCTGTGACCACTCCTGCGTTAGCCATGTATCCGGTGGAAAATAGCAACGCCTGGGGAAACCCAGTGAAGCGCGCCAGCGCATTTTCCAGCGCATCATGGGCCGAGAAGTGCCCGCTGATGAGATGCGAGGCACCTGCCCCCACCCCGTATTGTCCGGCACCTTGGCAAACTGCCGCTATCAATTGCGGGTGGTTGGCAAGACCAAGATAGTCGTTGCTGCAAAACGCGAGATATTCGCGTCCAGCCATCGACACGTGCACTTGCTGCGGGCTCTCCAGAATCAGACGGCGGCGATACAGCTTCTTGTTTTCCCGGCTGCGAAGCTGGTCGCGGAGCTGTCCAATGAGATCGTTGCCCATTCGTTAACCGTTGATGTTTATGATGCGCTACATCGAACGCAGTCCGAGTTTGTCAAATAACGCCTTGTCCCGCTCCGCCTCCGGATTACCGGTGGTCAGCAGTTTGTCGCCATAGAAGATCGAATTGGCGCCGGCAAGAAAACACAGGGCCTGCACCGCATCCGGCATTTCCTGCCTGCCCGCAGACAGCCTTACCATTGCCCGGGGCATGGTGATGCGTGCCGCCGCAATGGTGCGCACGAATTCCAGCGGATCCAGTGCCGCTGTGCCGTGCAGCGGCGTCCCTTCGACCTGGACCAGGTGGTTGATGGGGACGGATTCAGGATA
>NZ_FMVQ01000014.1 GCF_900102495.1 Nitrosospira sp. Nl5
ATGAGCCCGAGCACAACCCTGCGGTGTCCCTGCATGGCGATAACCTTGCCTATGTCATCTATACCTCCGGTTCTACCGGGAAACCAAAGGGGGTAACTGTTCGTCATCAAGCGCTCAGCCACTTTCTGATCAGCATGCGCCAGCTTCCAGGCATAGATGCCGACGACACCCTCGTTTCCGTAACGGCGCTGTCATTCGACATCGCGGCACTCGAACTGTACGTACCTCTGATCGCAGGCGCTCGGGTGGTGCTTACGCCGCAAACGGCGACTCGTGATGGATTAATTTTGGCGCAACTACTTGCGACCCATCAGCCGAACCTCCTGCAGTCCACTCCTGCTGGCTGGCGGATGTTGCTGGCTGCTGGATGGAAGGGTCCGCAAGGAGAAGGGAAAAAGTCGTTCAAAGCACTATGCGGCGGGGAGACCCTGCAGATCGATCTTGCCAATCAGTTGCGTGAACTGGGCGTCGAATTATGGAACATGTATGGTCCTACGGAGACAACCATCTGGTCTGTAGCTGGAAGTGTAGACAAGGATACCGATACACCATCCCTGGGCACGCCCGTTGCCGGCACGAACGCATACATACTCGACGCTTATCTCAACCCCGTGCCCCAAGGTGTGGCTGGAGAGTTGTACCTTGGAGGTATCGGACTGGCGCGCGGTTATCTGAATCGTGGCGGGTTGAGCGCGGAGCGTTTCATAGCCGATCCTTTCGATGATCAGGGAGGGCGGCTGTACCGGACGGGTGATGTGGCAAGGTGGCGAGCGGACGGACAGATTGAATATCTGGGAAGGCTGGACCATCAGGTCAAGGTACGGGGATTCCGGATTGAGCTGGGGGAAATCGAAGCGCAGCTGCTTGCGCAGGCAGGAGTGAGGGAAGCTGTAGCCATTGCCCGGGAGGGGGCAAGCGGAACGAGGCTGATTGCCTACGTATCGCTGCACGCGGGAGCCGAAGTGGAAGCGGGTGCTTTGCGTGAGGGGATTGCGAAGGTTTTGCCGGACTACATGCTGCCATCTGCGATAATAGTGCTGGAGGCTCTGCCGCTCAATCCGAACGGCAAGGTGGACCGCAAGGCATTGCCCGAGCCGGAACTGGCCCACCGTGACAACCATGAGCCGCCCCAGGGGGAGGTGGAAGAGGCGCTGGCGGGCATCTGGGCGGCGGTGCTCGGCATCGGACAGGTGGGGCGGAACGACAACTTCTTTGAAATGGGGGGAGATTCCATACTCAGTCTCCAGATCGTCACCAAAGCGCGCCGCGCGGGCTGGAAGATCACGCCGCGGCAATTGTTCGAACGGCAGAACATCGCGGCGTTGGCGGAGCTGGTTGAAACAATCCAGGAATCGAATGCGGTCGCCTCGGAGCGTGGCTACCTCCACGATTACGTAAGTGCTGAAGTCGTTGCTTCGTTGGTATTTACCGATGATGACATCGACGACGTCTATCCTCTGTCGCCCACACAGGAAGGAATGCTGTTCCATACGCTGGAATCTGCGGAAGAAGGTACGGGACTTTATGTGAACCAGCTCAGCGTTGAAGTGGAGGGCCTTGACCCGGAAAGGTTAGCGAGCGCATGGCAGGCGATGGTCAGGCGTCATCCGGTCCTGCGTACAGGTTTTCTGTGGCAAGCTGGCTTGGCTCGTCCGCTCCAGATTGTATTCAGGCAGGCTAGCGTCCCTATTGTCCCCGTTGTTCACCTGGATTGGAGCGGTCTGGATCAGCTCGAATCAAGGATTGCCGCTTATGCGGATGAAGATCTGAAGCGCGAGTTTGATTTCCTCAACCCGCCCCTGGTCCGACTCAGCCTGATCCGGATAGCGGAGAACCGCCACCGACTGATATGGACGAGACATCATATCCTGCTGGATGGGTGGAGCGATACGAGGCTGATTAGCGAGTGGCTGCGTAGCTACGATAATGAAATTCTCGAGCCACGGGGACCCGACTATGGTAATTATGTGCGTTGGCTCGCACGACAGAACGTCGAGGCTACCAGGGACTTCTGGCAAACTGAACTTCTTGGTCTTGAAGGTCCGACTTTGCTCGCAAAGCCGGCAACCAAAGCAACAGCAAAAGAAGGACGATCAGGCTTCGCTCAGATCTATACCCGACTGACCCCGGAGGAAACCCGCCAATTGCAAGCGTTTGCGCAACGCCAGAGGGTGACGGTCAATACTATCGTGCAGGCGGCATGGGGACTGCTTTTGCAGCGTCATACGGGCAGGGAAACCGTCGTCTTCGGGGCGACAGTAGCAGGTCGGCCTCCCAGCCTCCCAAATTCCGAAGAAATTCTGGGACTGTTTATCAACACGATTCCCGTTCCCATAGGGCGCCGGAGCAATTTGTCGGTGGCAGAACATCTCGGCCTGCTGCAACAGACAAATGCCAGGCTGCGCGAACACGAGCATGCCTCGCTCGCCGATGTACAGCGCTGGGCAGGTTCTCCGGGACAGCCTCTCTTTGATAGTATTGTCGTGTTCGAGAATTATCCCGTCGATGAGGCACTGCGGGGCAACGAATTCTATGGGCTTCGTTTTGGAGAGGTCGAAGGTAAGGGACTCACCGGTTACGCCATGGATTTGCAAGTCGTGATTGGTGACACTCTCGAAATCGAGTATGCCTATGGGCGAAAGGATTTCGCAGACGAGTTTGTGCTTGAATTGCGCGATCATATGGAACTCGTGATACGGGAAATGATGGCTCATCCGCAGCGTGCCATGGGGGAGTTGGGGTGGATGGGATGGGCCGGTCTCGACAGCGTGTTTTCTCTGGGGCGGAACCAGCATGTTGATCGCAGCGTGGGGAACGTACCGCGCCACGCAGTTCACCATGCAATTGAACAAAATGCGCTCTCACGGCCTGGAGCTATCGCGCTGCTCATGGATGAGCAGGAACTTTGTTACTCCGAACTGAACTTACGGGCGAACCGGCTTGCGCACCATCTTATTTCACTGGGCGCTCGAACGGAAATCCGAATCGGCGTCGCAATGGAGCGCTCGCTCGATGTGATTGTGGCACTGCTTGCGGTACTCAAGGCGGGCGCCGCCTACGTGCCCCTGGATCCGGAATATCCGGTTGAGCGGCTTTCATTCATGATGGAAGACAGCGCATTATCGATTCTGATAACGCAAAGCAAGGTCCTGCCAAAGCTTGGGGCCATCAAAGCGGCGCGAACGGTGGTATTGGATACGGTCGATCTTGGGGATGGGCCGGATTCGAATCCCCAGGTTTCGATCAACGAGCACAACCTTGCCTATGTCATCTACACTTCGGGATCGACGGGCATTCCAAAAGGCGTAGCAGTCACGCATGGTCCGTTGGCGATGCATTGCAGGGCGACCGCCGAGATTTATGGCATGAGTCCGCGCTCGTGCGAGCTGCTTTTCATGTCCTTTTCGTTCGATGGCGCCCATGAGCGCTGGCTTACCGCGCTGACGGTCGGCGCCGGATTGGCAGTGCGAGACCAGGAGCTGTGGACCGCTGAACAGACCTACCGTGCCCTGCACGATTATGGCATCACCAATGCCGCATTTCCACCGGCCTATTTGGGACAGGTTGCCGAATGGGCGGCGCCCCGCAGCGATCCACCCCCTGTCGAGCTTTACGTGTTCGGGGGGGAAGCCATGCCCAAGGCGTCGTATGACCTCGTCCGTCGGACGCTAAGGCCGCGCATTCTGATCAATGGGTATGGACCGACGGAGACTGTCGTCACGCCGTTGATCTGGAGGACTGAGGCAAGTTCCAGTTTTGATTGCGCATATGCGCCGATAGGGCGTCCAGTGGGGGAGCGGGCTGCGTATGTGCTTGATGTTGACATGCAGCCCGTGCCCAAGGGCGTAGTGGGCGAGCTATATATCGGCGGCTACGGGTTGGCGCGAGGGTATCTTGGACGAGCCGGCTTGACAGCGGAACGCTTCGTGGCAGACCCGTTCGATGAGAAGGGGGGGGGGCGGCTCTATCGCACGGGGGACCTCGTACGCTGGCTGGATGACGGCAACATCGAATACATCGGCCGAAACGATCACCAGGTGAAAATTCGCGGCTTTCGCATCGAGCTGGGAGAAATCGAGGCGCGCATACGTGAAGTAACCGGAGTGGCAGAAGCAGCGGTTGTCGTTCACGCGGGCGCGGCAGGCCATCAACTGACTGCTTACGTGGTTCCGGCACCCGGTGCACAATCTCCGGTTCTCACAGCCCGCCTTAAGCAGGAGCTTGCAGGACGGCTGCCTGAATACATGATTCCTGCGCATATTATCGCCGTGGCAGCCCTGCCGCGACTGACGAGCGGCAAACTGGACCGGCAAGCATTACCGGAGCCGGGCGTTACGGACGCCGCCGCCTCGGACACGTATTGCGCACCCTCCACACGTGAAGCGAGATTATTGGCCGGCATCTGGCAAGAAGTGCTGGGTGTGGAACGAGTGGGTGAAACCGACAACTTTTTTGCCCTTGGCGGAGATTCGTTATCGAGCCTGAAGGTGATGGCACGCATGCGCAATCTGAGCGAAGCGAAATTTGATCTCAAGCTGCGGGATTTGATGCAGCGGCCCACGATTGCTGGATTGCTCGGGCTGGATCTGCAGGCGCAGCAGAGGACACAGGCACTGCTCGCGTTGAACCTTGCTGCAGGAAAAGGGCATGCCCAACCGTTGTTCTGTATTCATGCCGGGCTGGGGACAGTATTCGATTACCAGCCTCTCGCGCGTCAGCTCCAGGCTAAGCGAACGGTCTATGGACTTCCCTGCCGGATGCTCGCGGATCATACATACAACGACGTGTCCCTCGATCAGATGGCGAAGGACTATAGCGGGATAATCCGGTCCATGCAGCCGGAAGGTACGTACCACCTGCTGGGCTGGTCCCTTGGAGGCACGCTGGCAGCCATGATTGCCGCGCGTCTGGAGGCAGAGGGACAAACGGTGGCATTCCTCGGGCTGATTGATTCTTTTATTCCCGGTGACGAGCAATCGGAGTCCGATGACTGGCGATGCGATTTTTCTGATTTTGTTTCCTTAGTCGTTCCTGGCGCGAAGCCTGGCGATGTAATACAGGATGACTTACCGGATGGTGAATGTGCGACAGAATCAGAACAGCCATCTGAGCAGGCAATCACCGGTTTACTGGAAGATCTCATTTCGGCCGAACAGATCCGGGTGCGCACAGGAGAAGAGGGCAATACGGAGGCCGGAGGCTACGCTGACATGGGAGCCGAAGAGCTGGCACGTATCTTTATCGTGGCGCGCCAGTTGAAAGCACTGTCGCTGCAGGCATCCGCACTGAGTCCCTTGCAAGTACAGGCAACCTGCTGGTGGGCGGCGACACGTCCGCTATCTGACCGGCTGGCGCTTGCCCTGCAAATCGAGCAAGAGACATTACAGTCAATCGAACTTGATGCCGATCATTTCGCAATCGTACGAACGGAATCTTTGCTGCTGGGAGTGGAATCCACGCTCGCGGCTACCTCGGATTGTGTAACGAAGGCCGAGGAGGTTGATTAATGCCGGAGGGTAACTGCTAACAAACGTGGCTTTAAACCGGGATCAAGTTGCTTGTGCGCAACTATGGCTGAAATGCTTCAGCGAGCGTCTGCGCGATATCCTGGCGCACCAGACCGGCGTCTCGTACAATATTCCCGAGACGGGCGAAATCATGGGTCATTCCTCCGTAGACCTTGAGATGGCTATGAACGCCTGACGCTTTAAGCCTGTTTGCATATGCGATACCTTCATCCACCAAGGGGTCGTATTCGGCCAAAGCAAGGAATGCCGGTGCGAGGCCGTCCAGATAGGCCGCTTCAAGGGGCGCAAAACGCCAATCCATCCGATCCTCACTGTTACGCAGGTAATGGTTGAACATCCATTGCAGCGTCGTGGCTTCAAGCAGATGACCGTGAGCAAAACGATTGTGCGACCTGGTGTTTTGCCAGGCGCTCGTGCACGGATAAAGGAGCACCTGCAGCACTGGCTGCGGCCATCCAGTGTCACGTGCCGCGATCGTTAACCCGGTTGCCAGCGTTCCTCCCGCGCTATCGCCGCCCACCGCGATGCGGTGTGTATCGACACCGTAGGCGGGTCCGTTTGATAACAGCCATTGATAGGCATCTTGCGCATCATGAACGGCAGTCGGGAATTTGTGCTCGGGCGCGAGCC
This sequence comes from Nitrosospira sp. Nl5, assembly GCF_900102495.1. Taxonomy (GTDB): domain Bacteria; phylum Pseudomonadota; class Gammaproteobacteria; order Burkholderiales; family Nitrosomonadaceae; genus Nitrosospira. The sequence continues at coordinate 6,159 of NZ_FMVQ01000014.1, forward strand.
GGTATGCAACGCTCAGGACACAACATGGCGTAAGCGCAGCCAGTGCGCGGCAAAGCGAATCGTGAGAATCAAGGCTGCCGACGCAGTATCCACCGCCATGAAAATACAGTAGCGCCGGCAAGGAAACCCCATCGAGTGGTTCGCCCGATGCGGGCGCATAAAGCCGCGTATTGATCTGATCGCCATCACGGCAGGGGATGTTGATTGAATTGATGCTTACGGCCTTCGTACCCGGAGAATCCAGCGTCAGGGTTGAAGCATCGTATGCCGCACGCGCTTTTGGTGGCGTCAATTCATGCAACGGTTGCGCACCATTGGCGATGCCGGCTTCGACAAGCTCAAGAAATGCGGCAAGATCGGGGTCAAGCGCCACTGCGAGTGCTCAGGCTACAGTGTAGTAAGGATTTTTGTACGGACATGTTAAAACCTGAATTTTAATGTCCCGACAACAGTACGTTGCGTGCCCATGAAAAAGCTTCCGCCGGAGCCTGGGACGACAGAACTTGCAGAGAAGTATTTTTCATTAAATATGTTATTGGCATTTATGAGAAATTGCCAGGGGCCGTGATCGTATCGAACAACTGCGTCGAACAGGGTGAACGACGGTGTGATGCTTGTGTTTGCATCATCATTAAATACCTTACCCACATAGCGCACGCCGCCCCCGATGAAGAATCCCCTCAACCAGTCGACATTCAACGTGCCGAGGTTATAATCGAGCCAGCCAGAAGTGCTTGTGTTGGGAACCAGGATGGGCATTTTACCTTCAAAACCTTGCGCACTTTCGGTTACCTTGACGTCGTTATAGGTGAAGGCACCAATCAAATTCAGTCCTCGAAAAACCTCTGTCCTTGCTTCTAATTCCGCGCCCCGGGAGCGGATCTCGCCTGTTTGCGACAAGCCAAGCGGTGTGCGAGGATCAGGAATCAAAACGTTGGTTTTGGTCAACTCGAACAACGCCGCGGTAAACAAACTCCTAGTGCCTGGAGGCTGATACTTGATGCCTACCTCGTATTGAGATGCTCGCGTAGGTTCGAAGGGAGTGTTATTAAAAAAATTGAGCCCATATTGAGGCAGAAACGACTGCGAATAGCTCACATAAGGCGCGACGCCGCTGGAGAAAAGGTAGGTCAGGCCTGCCCTGCCGGTGTATGCTGCATCCTTGCTCGGGGAATGCTGCGGGTCGAAGATATTAACGTTAGTAACGCTCGACACCCTGTCGTGGCGCCCGCTCAGAGTTAAAACCCAGCGCTGGTCAAACTTGATTTGATCCTGTACGTAAAAGCCAACCTGGTCTACCTTTTGGGCGCCATTGATGAACAGCGAATTCGGGGTGGGCATCGGTTGGTTATATCTGGGGTTGAAAATATCAATGGAGGGGGTTGGAGCAGAGGGTGTAAAATATTGAAGGGTGGACTCAACGCGGTTCCAGTCGATTCCAACCAAGACGGTGTGACGCAGAGGGCCTGTGTGAGCACGAGCTTCCACATGTGTATCCAGCACGGTTTGGTCCACTTGCTCTCTGGTACTGAATGCTGAGCGACGCAGGGTTCGCCCATCCCCAGCAAATCGAGTTCCTGTATCAGGATCAAAACCGGGATCGATGTCCCTGTACCTGCCGTCAAGCCGCATGAAACGGAAGTTTTGTCGCGCCGTGAAGGTTTCATTGATATGGTGCTCAAGTTTGTAGCTGAAGGAGGCCTGGTCGGTTGAATACCGCGTAAAATTGGGTTCGGCCAGAATCGTATTGGTAGGGCTACCATCTGGCGCAGCCTGTAAAAAGGCGGACCCTTCACTACGGTTGTTCAGGATGTCACCAAAAAGAGTAATGGATGTCCTGTCGGTTGGACGCCAGGTCAGCGATGGCGAGATGTAAAAGCGCCTGATCTGTGCCCGGTCTCCCCCTGTATTGGCAAAGCGTACCTGGGTATCCGTATCCAGCGCGGAAGTAACGAGGCGGAACATCAGCGTGCCGTCGGCATTCACCAAACCGAAGTCCGTGGCGATCCGCTTGCGATCGAAGTTACCGTACTGGAGTTCAATTTCACGGATGGGGGTGGCGCTGGGAAGTTTGGTGACGCGATTCACAATACCTCCCGCGTCGCCACGGCCAAAAGTGACTGAGCTGGGACCGCGCAATACATCTACCCGCTCAAGAGAATAGGGATCGGTGATGAAGTCGGCGAAAAAAAGCCCTCTCCCCTGCTGGCTTAAATTATCCCGGAAATTAGCAGTGCTCAGGGAGTTGAAGCCGCGCATACTTACATACTCGAAACCCCGCCCCTCAAACCCGAACTGATCGACCACCACGCCCGGTACATAACGCAGTGCTTCGGTGAAATGGAGGTTCACGCCGCGCATATCCATCTCACGGCGGGTAACAACCGAAATTGATTGGGGTATTTCTATAATCGGCGTGCTGGTCTTGGTCGCTGTCATGCTGCTCTTGGTAACATAGCTGTCTTCCCCTTTATCCTTGACGACCATTGTCGGCAAGACAGTTTCTGCCGGCTTCGATGTTTCCGCAGCCTGTTGCGTATCGCCAGCAACCGGGGCGGCTTTCTCTTTCGAGCCGGTTGATTCAGCAGCAGCCGGCCGCTGTGTATCGTCTACGGCTGGCGGGGCTTTCTTCTCCGTTTTCGCGGGTTCCGGCCCAGTCTGCTGCGCGTGGGCGTAACCGGCCATTGATAAGCCGAGAAGCGCGTACCCTACTGCGCTACAGAGTCTGGTAAGTGGTAGAGATTTAAGTGGATTAAGCCCTTTAATAGTTTTTGTGTAGGCCTTCATGGTAGTTGCTCAGTGGTTAAAAAGTCGGTATGTTATAGAGAAGTTGGGTGGCCAGTGGGTGTTTTTGGCAACAAAAGTCGAAAAGATAAAATGATTTTCAACCGCTGGCAACCGCGCGTATCGGGTTACCCGTTTGTTTGGCTACTGGTTGATTTACCGCGCCCAGCAATGCTCGCCCTATCTCGTCGGTGCGAATGGCGGTTATCGAAAGCAAGGTGTCGCTCAGGCCATGGCTCGACTCGCAGGCACCTTGAAGGAAGACTGCCGGCCGAAAATTCGGCGTACTCTGCAAACGGTATTGACGATCGACGGTGAAGTCGCCCATGTAGGGTGAAAGTGGTTCCAGCAGCGATTTATGATAATCGCGGCTGTAGCCTGTCGCAAGCACGATTGCATCGTAAGTGACACGATATTCGCGGCCGGCGTTAAGATCTTTCAGAACTAACTGAATGCCTTCCGGCCCAGCATTGGCGCCGATGGCCTCGTGGCGGCGCAGAAAGCGGTGACACGTATTGCCGGTGACGCGCTGCTGGTAGAACACATTGAAAATCTGCTCGATCAAAACGAGATCGGGTGCCGCATAATTGGTGTGCCAGAACTCATCGAGTAGCGCGGTGCGATCCTGATCGGAGCGGCTGAAAACGAAATCAGTGAAATCGGCATTAAAAATTTCATTGACGAAGGGGCTGTCATCCGAGGGCTTGATTGCGCGAGCCCGCATGATGAGATCGACTTGTGGGCTGCCCGGACGATTGTGTAAATCCATAAAAATTTCAGCCGCGCTCTGACCCGCGCCTAGGACGGCCACCTTTTTGGCGCCCTCGTGCCGTGCGATCTCGCGAAGGTATCCGCTCGAATGAAACACCCGTGCATCGTTTTTCAACGGCAGGAAACATTCGGGAATGCTGGGCATCCCTCCGACGCTGACGATAAGATTGCGCGCAAGCCGTTCATGAATGACATTGTGCGCGTCGCGCGAGCGTATGCGCAGCAGCGTGACTTCGTCATTACGCTTCTCGGGCAGCACTTCGAAAACTTCTTCTCCATAAGCACAGCGGCTATCGAAATGCGCCGCGGCCCAGGCAAGGTAATCGTTGAACTCGTGGCGGCTCGGGAAAAAGGTTTTCAAGTTGATAAAGTCCTGGAGCCTCTGCTTCTGATGCAGGTAATTGATAAATGTAAAATAACTTGACGGGTTCCGCATGGTTGCCAGATCTTTCAGGAAGGAAATCTGCATATGTGTGTTGTCGAGCATCATGTTGGCATGCCAGGCGAAACTTGGCTGTTTCTCGATGAAAAATGCGTCAACGTTGAATCCGTGCTGCTTTTTTTCCTCAAGAGTAATGGCAAGCGCAATATTGGAGGGGCCGAAGCCGATGCCGATCAAGTCGTGAATTTGCATGGCGATATCCTTAGAACGGAGTTGCGGAAAGTGACGTTACGATGGCATCGCGCGGGATCCATAGCCGTTCAGCAAAGAAGCGTTCCCGCAACAACATTCCGAGCATGGCGCGCTTGTGAGGGAAATCGAACTCCTTGAGATTCGCGTAACCACACTTGGCAAGACTGCGGATCATTTTGTGATTATCCGCACGAGGTTCGATGACGATGTGCCGTGTTCTGCAATCGTCGAGAAACAGATAATGCGAGATGGATGGCATCCACGCGGTAACGAAGGGTTTGCCCCGGAAGCGGGGTTCCCCGATCAGTACATGCCAGCCGCGGTCGAAATCGTCCGCGTGATAGAAGGGGGCAATACGGTCTTCTTTCGCCCAGTACACTTCAAAATAACCGAATGCTTCGTCGTTAAAACAGCCGACAAGTCCGATGACATGCGGATCGGCTGCGATGCCTTCGAGGTACGTCTTATGCTTGACAAGGTCGCCGTCTTCCCGCCATGCCTGCGCGACCACCGGATCATTCATCCAGCGGCTGAAGCGCTCCAGATCATGCCCGATGTTTATCGCCCGGAACGAAAGTGTCTGGTCTAGCCACGGGATGTACCGCCGATAGACAGTGCCGATCGGTTTGGGCCGGCGCAATGGGTGGCGCCGGCCATGGCTGAGGACATAGGATGGGGGAAAAGCGTATGGCTGAGGTGAAGCAAGCCAGATTCTGGACTGCTGCCAGAAAAGCTCAGCGTAGACGGTCAGCTGATCGTTCTCGCCCCTGAGCAGAACCCCTGACTGGAGCAGTTCGTCCGCCTGCCCCACCGGGGCCACGAGGTTCAGCTTATGGTGATTTGGGCAACTGGTAAAGGATGCTTCGAGCGCTGCCAGCAGTTCGGACGTGTCCGGCATGCCAGAGCGGGAATCGGTCCATTCCAGCTTTAATTGGCCTGATTGCTGGTACAGCTTCCATCCGGCCGAGCTTTCCTCTCCGTCGGCAGGCTGCAACAGCAGCGTATTGCCATAATACGTCGCCAGATAAACCGCCCCATCGGGGAAGGACATCAACGGCACCGCACGAGCAGGCAGCTCCTGGATTTGCTCGTGTTGCGTACCCATCAACGGACTCCGTAAGAATTCAGTTTGAGGATGAATGTTCCTATAGAAGAGAAAGACGAATGAGAAACGTTATTGTTTAATGATCTTTTCGAGCGTACGCCAGGTGGAATTGCGTTAGTCATATGTATTGGATTTCCACAGTAAATATTTATAATGATCGTTCGTCTCCTTCATATCATCTTAGTTAGAGACAGCCGTGCTTAAGTATCTCGTCAGTCAATCGAAAGCATTATTAGTGGGCGCTTCATTAATCACCGTGATCCATGGTGTCTGCAGTGTGTTTTTGGTGGCGCAGATCAGTTCCGCGCTCACTACAGCCGAACCGGAAATCGGGTCAAGAGCGCTCGCTTTTGCCGTAACCGCGGTCGGCGTAATGTTGACTTATGTGGTTGCAGCCATTCTCTTCGAGCGGTTGGGCCAGCGCGCCCATGCGGAATTACGCAGCTTTATTGCGAGACGTGTGCTGGCTGCCGATTACAGGCAGCTTGAATCAATCGGCGCTGCACGCGTGCAATCCGCACTCGCCGAGCATTCTAGTCACGTTGCAGAATTTTTCGTAAGCTTTCCGGTAATACTGATGAATGCAGTTATCGTCGCGGGATGCCTCGCTTATATGGCGTGGCTCTCCTGGCACGTGTTCCTGCTTGCCATCGTGGTGGTTGGCTTGGGCTCTCTGGGATATCACCTTGCGCATTTACGGGCCATAAAGCATTTGAATATTGCCGCTGACGAGCAGGACCGGCTGTTTGCCTACTTTCGTTCCCTTACCGATGGGGCGAAGGAACTTCGTCTGAATCGCCAAAAAGGGATCGCGTTTTATGAGGAGGTACTCGGAAGGTCGATTGAAACCGTGCGCCGCGAAAGAACCTTGGGAATGTCAGTCTTTGTCGCCTCAGGCGGTTGGGCCCAATTCCTGCTCTACGCGTTTATTGGAATGGTATTATTCGCACTGGTGAATAATGTTCCCGACAAGGCCCTCATCATGACGGGTTATGCGCTTGTGTTTGTTTACATGGTGGGGCCTCTCGAGGCGCTCCTGTTGAACATTCCGCGGGCTAATCTGGCGCGGGCTTCCGCTGAGCGGATTGAGGAAATAACACGCGCAATGTCTACTTCAGAAACGCAGACGGACGGTTCCTCTTCGCCTACATTGCAATCCATTGCCCTCCAGGGCGTATTGCACCGTTATTATCACGAACAGAGCGACGAATTCTTTACCCTGGGCCCTATAGACCTGGAGTTTCGTCCAGGGACGATTACCTTTCTGGTTGGCGGCAACGGCAGCGGCAAGACTACCTTGGCTAAAGTGCTGGTAGGGCTTTACCCGCCGGAAGAGGGCCAAGTAATCCTCAATGGCAGGGTGGTGGATGAGACGAATCGTGATCATTATCGACAGCTGTTTTCCACAATTTTTTCCGATTTTCACCTTTTCGATCGCCTGCTCGAGACGAGTAGCGTCCAACTGGATAGCGAAGGCAACCGCCTCCTGACAAAACTGCATTTGCAGAACAAAGTTAAAGTGCAGGATGGCGCGTTCACTACACTTGCTTTATCTCAAGGGCAGCGCAAGCGTCTTGCTTTGGTGGTAGCCTACCTGGAGAACCGGCCGTTTTTCATGTTTGACGAATGGGCGGCAGACCAGGACCCGGTGTTCAAAGAAGTATTTTATCGGGAGATCCTTCCTGAATTACGGGCCATGGGCAAAGCGGTACTGGTGATATCACACGATGATCGATACTTTCATCTTGCCGACCGCCTAATACGCATGGAGAGCGGCGCGCTGATTTTCAACAGCCGCCCACCAATGAAAGAAAGCACAGCAATACCATCGCTGGCACTTAATAGCGCAGTCTAATCCAGATCCTGCATTAAATCGCTCGCCTTGCAATTCAGTGCTATGATCACAATGGCTTTTCGCACCACTCAGATTTTCACCCTCCCTTTTATTATGAATTCGCTACAGGGGAGCGTGCATGATTTGCGATATAGGGCTGCATTGCGTCTTACCCTGCATTCCAAAAACCGCCCGCTCTGCCCCATGCAACTGCAGGATTCAGGTTTAACGCAATGAAACGAGTTATCACGCCGGCGACATCCCCCACAATCGAAACGCCAGAAAACCAACGTGTTGGCAAACGTTGGATCGAGCGCAATTTTTTTGTGCTGATGCACCGGTGGACTGGTCTTTTCCTGGCGGTGTTTTTGTTCATCTCTGGGCTCACGGGTGCAATAATCTCCTGGGATCATGAACTGGACGAGTGGCTCAACCCGCAATTATTTGAAGCGCAGGGGGGAGAGGGAGTTCCTCAATCTCCGTTGGCGCTAGCCGAACAATTGGAAGCAGCCGATCCCCGATTGCTGATTACGTGGGTTCCGTTAGAGATCGAGCCCGGGCATAACCTTGCCCTGGGCGTGAGTCCACGTCTCGACCCGAGTACCGGAAGGGCTTTTGACCTGGGTTTCAACCAGGTTGCGCTTGATCCTGTGGACGGTGAGGTTCGGGGGAAGCGCATGTGGGGGGAAATTTCACTCAGCCGTGAAAATTTGCTGCCCTTCCTGTACAAGCTACATTTCAGCATGCACATTCCCGATGGGTTCGGTATCGAGCTTGGCATCCTGTTCATGGGTATTCTTGCAATTGTCTGGACGCTTGACTGCTTCATTGCATTATGGATTTCGTTTCCCAACGCCAGCGCGTGGCGTAAGTCGTTCACTTTCCGCTGGAGGCAGGGTAATTCCAAGCTCAACTTTGACTTGCATCGTTCAGGCGGGGTTTGGGTGTGGGGATTTTTGCTGATTCTCGCGGTTACTGCGGTATCGCAGAATCTCAGGGAAGAGGTAATGAGGCCGCTGGTATCGCTATTCTCGACGCTGACGCCGAGTCCCTTCTCGGGCACACCCAATCCACCTGATCAGCCAATCGAACCGGCTATTAACCGGGATGCAGTGCTCCAGCTCGCCACTGTGGAAGCTAAAAAGCTTGGCTGGAGTAAACCGCCGGGCGGAATATTTTATGTGCCTGAGTTCGGTATCTATGGTGTGACTTTTTTCGAGCCAGGGAACGACCATGGCGATATCGGACTGGGCAATCCGTCCTTATATTTCGACAAGAATGGGTCCCCTGCCGGAGCCAACGTACCAGGCACCGGTAGTGCGGGAGATATTTTTATGCAGGCCCAGTTCCCCTTGCATTCCGGCCGTATCCTCGGCCTACCGGGGCGTATTTTTATTTCCGCAATGGGACTACTGGTGGCGATGCTCTCGGTTACGGGGGTGATTCTGTGGCAGAAGAAACGCTGGGCACGAAAGAAAATGCTTGTGGGTTATCAAAGACAGAGGGGGGATGAGCCGGTGACGTCCCGAGCGACAGGTACGATAATGAATGACATGGATGCATGAGTGTAATTGTGCGTTAATGTATTGAAGATTTTGAGCGATATCACCCGATACTTCCGTCCAATAGGAAATGCGCCGGCAGGTTGCGTTTGCAGAACATTTACATCCTCCTATAAGGCATAGGCGCTCCAGCCCGCCATCAGTTGACCTGCTTCATAAACACTAGTCAAGTATTCCTCTCGGACTGGTGGCTGCGGTTCTTGATCGAATTCCAACATCGTATATGTTCGCCCATTGTCGCAGGAGTCTCCACGCCTCTGTCGTGGTTCAGAAAGCCATGCTTAGGCTTCTCAAATAAATGCTGTGTAAAATCGAAGATCAAGTAGCTAAACTCAGCTCAACTCATTCTCAATTAGGTTGCTGCCGTGCTTATCCGATTTAACAGGGCAACTATGCAACGACAACCACATTTCTGCCCATAACGCCAGTAAAGTTATTACGTTATACTTCATTTTCCGAATCGTTGGAGAGGCCATGAAAATCCACGAATACCAGGCTAAAAAGATTTTGCGCGGGTTTGGCATTGCCACGCCGTCGGGAATCCCTTGCTTCAGCGCTGATGAAGCAGTGGAGGCAGCCAGAAAGTTGAATGGCGGCAGCTGGGTGGTTAAAGCACAGATTCACGCCGGCGGGCGCGGCAAAGGAGGTGGCGTAAAAGTAGCGAAGTCGCTCGACGAGGTGAAACAATTTGCCGGGAAAATACTGGGTATGACGCTCGTTACGCATCAGACCGGCCCGCAGGGTCAAGTTGTGCGGCGGCTTCTCATCGAGCGGGCCGCCGATATCGGAACGGAGCTTTACGCAGGGTTGGTAGTGGATCGCGGCAGCCGGAGCGTGTGCCTGATGGCAAGTTCCGAAGGGGGGATGGATATCGAGGAGGTTGCCACGAGGACGCCGGAAAAAATTCACAAGGCATTCATCGACCCCCTGACCGGATTAGCTGAACAAGATGCCGCTGGCATTGCTCGCAAGATCGGCATTCCGGAACCCGCCATTGCGGAAGCAGCCGCCTTGTTGCAGGGTTTATACCAGGCGTTTGACGATACTGATGCCTCCCTGGTCGAAATCAATCCGCTGATACTTACCGCTGATGATCATATCGTCGCACTCGACGCGAAAATGAGTTTTGACGACAACGCACTATTCCGTCATCCCGAGATTGCCGCTTTGCGCGATCTCGACGAGGAAGACCCGGCGGAGATCGAGGCATCCGAACATGATCTTTCCTATGTCTCGCTGGACGGAAACATCGGCTGCCTGGTCAACGGCGCGGGTCTGGCGATGGCGACAATGGACATTATCAAGCTTTATGGCGGGAATCCTGCCAACTTCCTTGATGTGGGAGGCGGCGCTACCGCCGCGAAGGTGGCGGAGGCGTTCAAGCTGATGCTGCGTAATCCAAGGCTGGAAGCCATACTGGTAAATATTTTCGGCGGCATCATGAAATGCGACGTGATCGCCGAAGGCGTGGTTGCAGCGGCGCGGGAAGTGAAGCTAAACGTCCCGCTGGTGGTGCGCCTTGAAGGCACCAATGTGGATCTGGGCAAGAGAATTCTCGCCGAATCCGCGCTGCCGATTATTTCAGCAACCAATATGGCGGACGCCGCGGAAAAGGCTGTGAGGGCGGCCGGTTCGGCATCCACATCCGTGGGAGGAGTATAGTCATGGCTATCCTGGTTAACCGGAATACCCGGGTCATGACGCAGGGTATCACCGGCAAGACGGGGCAATTCCACACCCGGCTGTGCCGCGATTATGCCAATGGAAAGAATTGCTTTGTGGCCGGGGTAAATCCGAAGAAAGCGGGTGAGGTTTTCGAGGGTATTCCGGTTTACGCTACCGTTAGAGAAGCGAAACAGGCAACCGGGGCGACAGTTTCAGTCATCTACGTGCCGCCTCCATTTGCCGCTGCCGCGATTGACGAGGCGGTGGATGCGGAACTGGATCTGGTAGTTTGCATTACAGAGGGTATTCCGGTTCGCGACATGCTGCGCACCTGTCACAAGATGCGGGGACGAAAAACCCGGTTGATCGGCCCCAATTGCCCCGGCATTATCACACCCGATGAAATCAAGATTGGCATCATGCCCGGTTATATTCACGAGAAGGGCCGGATCGGCGTGGTATCGCGCTCCGGCACCCTGACATATGAAGCGGTCGCGCAGTTGATGGAGCGGGGGCTCGGTCAATCCACCTGTATAGGCATTGGCGGTGACCCGGTAAATGGATTGAAGCACCTGGACGTGATGAAACTGTTCAACGACGATGATGACACCGACGCTGTATTGATGGTGGGTGAAATCGGTGGTTCCGACGAGGAGGATTGCGCCCGCTGGGTGAGGGACAATATGAAGAAGCCAGTGGTGGGGTTCATTGCAGGCGTCACTGCGCCGCCAGGCAGACGCATGGGACATGCGGGTGCCGTGATCTCCGGCGGGAAGGGCACGGCGCGGGAAAAGCTTGCCGTGATGGAGGAGTGCGGCATTCAAGTCACCCGCAATCCGGCGGAAATGGGCAAGTTGCTAAAGTCGGCGTTGCGATGATATTGCCGAGCTTATAAAAGCGGGTTGACAACGCGCATCATGGCCTTTTTCCAATGACCTTATTCTCGCTGATTTCCGCTCTCCTGCTGGAGCAATGGCGTCCCGCTGGCGATCGCAATCGTATCATCCTGCTATTTCTGGCCTATGCCGACGCGCTGGAGCGCTATTTCAACACCGGTGTGCGCCGCCATGACATTGCGGCATGGTTCGCCGCAGTCGTTCCGGTACTGATACTCACAGGCTGGATCTATTATTTATTGCATCACCTCAGCCCGTTGCTGGCGTGGGTATGGAATGTGATCGTACTCTATTTCGCCATGGGTTTTCGCCAGTTCAGTTACACGTTCACGGAAATCAAGGATGCTCTTAGAAATGGTGATTTGCTTCTGGCCCGCAAGCTGCTGAGGGAATGGCGCGGCGTCCCGGCAGATGAACTCAGCAGCCAGGAAATTGCGCGGATTACCATTGAACTGGCGTTGATTCATTCGCATCGCTATGTATTTGGCATAATAGTCTGCTTTGTCGTGCTGCCGGGGCCGCTGGGTCCCGTGCTGTACCGGCTTGCGGAATTATTGAGTGAGCGTTGGAGCGACCCCAGGCAGCAGGAATCGGACGCGTTTGGCCATTTCGCCGCGAGAGCATTCCAGGTCATAGATTGGCTTCCCGCAAGAACGACCGCTGTAAGTTTTGCTATCGCCGGCAATTTCGAGGATGCAATTTATTGCTGGCGTGCACAAGCCGCGTCGTGGGTTGACCAAGCGCAGGGCATCATTCTGGCAAGTGGCGCCGGAGCGCTGGGAGTTCGCTTGGGAGACTCATTGCGAGAGGCCGGCCGCAGATACTATCGCCCTGAATTGGGAGTGGGCGAAGAAGCGGACATGGATTTCCTGCAAAGTACCGTTGGCTTGATTTGGCGTACCCTGGTGTTGTGGCTTCTACTGCTTCTGCTGCTCGAGATTGCAAGTTGGGCGGGATGACAATACCTGTTAAATTAGCCATGCTGATGCAATTGCGGAGTTCCTCGCCCTTTCCCTTTATATACACCTGAGAAACTCTCTATGCCAGAGCCGTTACCGATCGCACGCTCCAGCCATGAAATCGCTCTGCTCCCCGGATTCGCCAATCGGCATGGATTGATCACCGGAGCGACTGGAACGGGCAAGACCGTTACGCTGCAGGTATTGGCCGAACAATTCTCGTCGATTGGCGTGCCGGTATTCATGGCCGACATCAAGGGCGACTTGTCAGGCCTTGCTGCGCCAGGCGCGAGTTCACCGAAAATAAAAGAACGGCTTGCACAGCTCAAACTTGGCGCGCCGGAATGGGCGGCATGCCCGGTCACGTTCTGGGACATCTACGGAAAATCCGGGCATCCGGTGCGCGCAACAGTCTCGGATATGGGACCGCTGCTGCTCGGGCGATTATTCAATCTGAACGACACGCAACAGGGTGTGCTGGCGCTGGTATTCAAGATCGCGGACGATAACGGCTTGCTACTGCTCGACATGAAAGACCTGCGCGCGATGTTGCAGTTTGTCGGCGATAACGCGAAGAATTTCACTATTCAATATGGCAACATTTCAGTTGCCTCGATCGGCGCAATCCAGCGCTCGCTGCTCGAGATCGAGCAACAGGGGGGGCGAAACTTCTTTGGCGAACCGATGCTCGACATCAACGATCTGATGCAGACCGACAGCAAGCGCCGGGGCGTAGTCAATATTCTCGTCGCCGAGAAACTGATGAATTCACCCAAGCTGTATTCGACGTTCCTGCTTTGGATATTGTCTGAACTGTTCGAGCATCTGCCGGAAGTCGGCGACCTGGAGAAACCGAAGCTGGTATTCTTCTTTGACGAAGCCCACCTGCTGTTCAACGAAGCGCCCAGGCAGCTGCTTGAGAAAATCGAGCAGGTGGTGCGATTGATACGTTCCAGGGGAGTCGGCGTGTATTTCGTGACACAAAATCCACTCGACGTTCCCGAGCGTGTTTTAGGCCAGCTTGGCAACCGCGTGCAGCACGCGCTACGCGCGTTTACGCCCCGTGACCAGAAAGCGGTCAGGGCCGCCGCCCAAACCATGCGCGCCAACCCGGATTTCGATGCCGAGGAAGCAATCACGGAACTTTCCGTCGGCGAAGCGCTTGTGTCGTTGCTGGATGAGAATGGTCGTCCAGGCATTGTTGAGCGGGCGTTCATCTTGCCGCCTGCATCAAGAATAGGCCCGGTCACCGATGCGGAACGGGCGGCAATCATCAAATCGTCCATTATTTTTGGTCACTACGAACAACTCGTGGATCGCGAATCGGCATATGAAATAATCAAAAGCCGAACCGCGGTCAAGCAGGGACTGGAGGACCAAGCAGCGCCGCAGGCGGGAGGCGTCCCAGCGGGGGCCTCCGGTGGAGGAGGCATGATGGACATGCTGGGCGATATGCTGTTCAGCAAAACTGGCCCGCGCGGGGGGCACCACCCTGGTATTCTCGATACGGCTGCCAGAAGTGCGGCGCGTTCGATTGGCTCTCGGGTCGGCCGCGAGATCTTCCGTGGTATTTTAGGAGGCATCTTCGGTAGCGGACGCGGCCGTTGACAATTCATACACAGCAATTTGTTCGCAAATGCAGCAAAATAAGTGCAGCTGCCTATCAGCGCCGATAGACGGCAGCGCAAGCGGATTCCAATCAGGCAGGGGGAGACAGCGATGCGTTTGAGTGCGGTACTTTTTTTGATTTTTTTCGTTGCCGGCTGTACAACAATCGGGCAGGATCAGCGCCCTTCAGGACCGCTACCGACAAGCACACGGCCTGCCTATAATCTTACCGGCTACTCGCCCGCTTTCAAGGACGGCTATATTGACGGCTGCGAAACTGCCAAGAAAACTTCCTATGGACTAAAGAATGAACGCCGTTTTGCTGCCGACAATCAATATCGGATGGGCTGGAACGACGGATTTAGCCTGTGCCGGGGCAAACCGTAGCAGCAATAGCTTGCAATCATGCTGGATATCGGCTGCAGGCGACCGGCCGTTTTTGTTCTTACCACTCGGCATAATGCTTCTGACCTGCCGCCATGGAAGGAAGACCCGGGGCAACGTGTTCCACGCGTCTGAGATATAATAGCGTTTTTTTGCACCTTCCCATGAAGCGTTTACTCCCGCTATTGCTTTATTTCCTGGCGTTCCCCGCCGTCGCCCAGCAACCCAAGTATGTGGCGCCGCAACCCGCATTGTCCATAGCCGCAAAGTCTTACATTCTCGCCGATGTTCAAAGTGGGCAGACACTGGCCAGCGAAAATATTCACGAGCGTGTTGAACCCGCGTCGCTTACCAAATTGATGACAGCGCATATTGTCTTCTCGGCCCTCCGGCAGAAAAGCATTACCTTGACGCAAGTCGTGCCCGTGTCGGAGCGCGCGTGGCGCACGCAAGGATCGCGCATGTTCATAGAGCCCAACAAACTGGTGACGGTTGACGAGTTAATGCGCGGCATGATCGTGCAGTCCGGCAATGATGCATGCATCGCATTGGCGGAAGTTGTTGCCGGCTCGGAGGCTGTTTTCGTGGCAATGATGAACAAGGAGGCGGGACGCCTGGGCATGAAGAACACTCGTTTCGTCAATTCCACTGGCTTGCCGCATCCTGATCATTACACCACCGCATATGACCTCTCTTTGCTGGCGGCGGCCATGATCCGTGATTTTCCGGAATACTACCCGCTTTATTCGTTGCGGGAGTATACCTACAATAAGATCACGCAACCTAATCGGAATCGCTTGCTGTGGCTCGACCCCAATGTGGACGGCCTCAAGACAGGTCATACCGAAGCAGCTGGCTATTGCCTGATTACTTCGGCCAAACGCGGCGAGCGGAGGTTGATTTCCGTGGTGATGGGAACATCCTCCGAAAACGCGCGCGCCATCGAAAGCCAGCGCCTATTGAATCATGGTTTCCAATTCTACGATACCGTACATCTGTATCGAAAGGAGCATGAGGTGGTCGCTATCCAGCTATGGAAAGGTGCACAGAACAAACTCAAGACAGGGTTCGGTCATGATATTTATTTTTCTCTCCCCAAGGGCCAGTCCGATAAACTGAAAGCCAGGGTGGAGTATAAGCAGCCTTTGATTGCTCCTGTCAATGCGGGACAAAAAGTGGGCAGGGTGAAGTTTACCCTCGACGGCAAGCCGATGGCGGAATATCCGCTGGTAGCGCTGGAAACGGTGGGTGTAGCAAATATCTTTGGCCGTGCCTGGGATAGTATGCAATTGTTATTTAATTAGAGCGAGTTAGTACGTAAATCCGGCGTGGATCTTTTTTTTCAATTTAGCCTATGATTTATCTCAACGGTGATTTCATGCCTATCGAGGAAGCCCGTATTCCAGTACTGGACAGGGGCTTCATTTTTGGCGACGGTGTATACGAAGTCATCCCTGTATACTCCCGCAAGCCTTTTCGCCTGGCGGAACACCTGCTCCGCCTGCAGAATAGCCTCGACGGTATCCGGCTGTTGAATCCACATTCGGACAAGGAATGGAGCAGCTTGGTGGAGCAAATCGTTGCCGGTAACGAAAGTGACGATCAGTATCTTTACCTGCACGTCACCCGCGGTGTGGCTAGGCGCGACCATGCTTTTCCCAAGGATGTGGTTCCCACGGTATTCATTATGAGCAACCCCCTGCTGGCGCCGCCGAGAGAGCTGCTTGCCACAGGCGTTGCCGCTATTACAACCAGTGACAACCGATGGTTACGCTGCGATATCAAGGCAATTTCGTTGTTACCCAATGTATTGTTACGACAAATGGCAATTGATGCGGGCGCGGTGGAAGCAGTATTGCTGCGCGAAGGCTTCATGACCGAGGGTGCAGCGAGCAATATCTTTGTGGTAAAAAACGAGATTTTGCTGGCTCCGCCCAAAAATAATTTGATGTTGCCCGGCATCACCTACGATATTGTGCTGGAACTGGCGGCCACAAATAGAATCCCGCATGAAGTGAGATCGGTTTCCGAGTATGAAGTGCGTACTGCGCAGGAACTCTTGCTGACATCCTCAACGAAAGAGATCATGCCAATCACCCGTCTTGACAGCAAACCGGTTGGCGACGGCAAACCGGGATCGATGTTCGCCCTGCTGTACCAGCTCTACCAGGATTACAAGATGACTGTCATGCGAGGCAGCGCCGCGAAATTTTAAGACTGGGAGTCCCGAGCCCATGAATAATTCTACCCAACCCTCCTTGATCGAGTATCCATGCGATTTTCCCATTAAAATCATGGGGCGCGTGGATGGTTTACCGGTCAGACCGATTACTGGCCGGAAACGGGACACGTTTTCGCCCCCTGCCTGGGGTACTTCCATTACTGCGTCAACAGAGCACTATCGGCAGGTATTTATCCAGGGGGTGCTTATGATCGTGAAACGCCATGCCCCGGATTTTGAGGAGGCCAGCCTGGAAGTCAGGATCAGCAAGAAAAATACTTATCTGAGTCTCACCTGCACTATTCGCGCGATTTCCCGTGAGCAACTGGATGCGCTATATCAGGAGCTGGGCGAGCATCCAATGGTCGTGATGGTGCTATGACTGTTCTGAATTTCGAATAATTCCAGGTACCCTTAACATGGACATCTCGTTCCTGGAATCAAGCCTTGGGCGCGCTGCTGAAAGTTCGAATATCAAGATCAGATATACTGGCTTGGCAGACTATCTTTCCACTTGGCGGATGATGAAAGATTTCACGGCATCACGCACGGAGAATACGCCTGATGAAATCTGGCTGTTGCAGCATCGGCCTGTTTATACCCAAGGCGTTGCAGGCAAACCGGAACACTTGCTTCACAACGACGGCATTATCGTCATCCGGACAGATCGCGGCGGACAAATTACGTATCATGGTCCCGGCCAGATTATTGCCTACCTGCTGCTGGACATGCGGCGCCGCAAACTGGGGGTGCGCGAGCTGGTCAGAAAAATGGAAGGTGCCGTGATAGACTTACTGCGGGAGTACCGCATTCATGCCGAAGGGCGGGTGGATGCGCCGGGCGTCTATGTGGAGGGCGCTAAAATTGCAGCATTGGGCCTGAAAATAAAAAACGGCTATTGCTACCATGGCCTTGCTCTCAACGCGGACATGGACCTCAGTCCATTTGACGCAATTAATCCCTGCGGCTATTCGGGTTTGCGGATAACGCAAACCAGAGATCTCGGGATATCCGACAGGCTGGAAACGCTGAGCAGTAAACTTGTCGATAAATTGCAGGCAAGACTTTTGGGAACCGAAAACCGAGCTGTGACCTTATCAAGGACTGAATCTTTTTGTCATGACAACTGAAACTCGCCAGAAAGGCGCGGCTAAAACCGCGCGTAATCCAATTAAAATTGTGCCGCAACCCCCCAGCGAGGTGCTGCGTAAACCGTCGTGGATCCGTGTACGCTCTTCCAACAGCCAGGAATTCTACGAAGTCAAACGAATTTTGCGGGAACAGAAACTGCATACGGTTTGTGAAGAAGCTTCCTGCCCTAATATCGGCGAGTGTTTCGGCAAGGGTACCGCTACCTTCATGATCCTGGGCGACCTTTGTACTCGCCGATGTCCTTTCTGCGACGTCGCACATGGCAAACCGTTGCCACCGGATGCGAAGGAGCCGCTGCATCTGGCGGAATCCATTGCCGCCATGAAGCTGAAATATGTGGTCATCACCAGCGTTGACCGCGATGATCTGCGTGACGGCGGCGCCCAGCATTTCGTGGATTGCATACGTCAGGTGCGGGCTCATTCCCCACGGACAAAAATAGAAATTCTTGTGCCGGATTTTCGTGGAAGATTGGAAGTCGCGCTGGAAAAATTGTTCGCCTGTCCGCCCGATGTGTTGAACCATAATCTTGAAACTGTGCCACGTCTCTACAAGCAGTGCCGTCCTGGCGCGGATTATGCACATTCACTCAAATTGCTGAAAGAATTCAAGGCGCGTTTCCCGGAGATTCCCACAAAATCTGGATTAATGCTGGGCCTGGGAGAAACCGACGATGAAATTCTTGAAGTGCTGCGCGATCTGCGCAAACATAATGTCGAAATGCTTACAATCGGCCAATATCTGCAACCCAGTGGCGGACATTTACCCGTGTTGCGTTATGTGCCACCGGACGGTTTCAAGGAATTCGAACGTGCCGCGATCGAAATGGGTTTCAGCAACGCTGCCTGCGGTCCGATGGTGCGCTCCAGTTATCATGCCGATCAGCAGGCTCATGAAGCAGGCATAGCATGACCGCTAATTCATAATGAAGGATTTCCGGATAATGAAGTAGACACCCCAATAGGAGTTTTCTCCGATGCGTACCATTGCTGCTTTTTTTGTTCTCCTTTCCATGCCGGCCTTTGCTACGGGAATCAGTGTCCTTTCCGATGAAGATGCGACCGCGGGCCTGAAGCAAGCGCTCGGGCAAAGTATCAATGCAGCAGTAGATAAATTGGCGGTGAAAAACGGATTTCTTGAGAACCCCAAAGTCAGAATTCCGCTGCCCGGAGCGCTACAGAAAGTGGAGAAGCCCATGCGCTCTTTGGGCATGAGCAAGTACGCGGAAGGGTTGATCGTGGTCATGAATCGCGCAGCGGAGACAGCATCAGCGGAAGCCGCGCCGCTGATGATGGATGCATTGAAGAAGATGTCGATAGAGGACGCTAAAAAGATACTTGCGGGTGATGATGATGCGGCCACCGAGTATTTCCGCAACAACACTTCGGAGGAGATGACTCAAAAATTCCTGCCAATCGTAAAGAATGCGACAGATCAGGTGGGTCTGCTCAAGAAATATAACGAGTTTGCCGGCAAGGGTGCGAAATTTGGTCTCGTGCCGGAAAAACACGCCAACATCGAAAGCTACGTTACACAAAAAACGCTGGATGGTCTTTACACCATGATGGCGGAAGAAGAAAGCCTCATTCGTAATAACCCGATGGATCAGGGCAGCAAGCTGCTGCAAGAAGTGTTTGGTTCATTGAAATGACGAATGGGAAATCACAGTGCTTACCGCCAATCGCTGTTCTTTTATATCAATCAGGAATTCCGCCGTTCTTTCGTTTCTTCCGGTAGCTTCTCGGCAAGCCAGTCAATCAGGTTGCCGATCAGTTTGTCGCTCGCTTCGGTCAAGGCGTGTACCGCGCCCGCGGCGTTGGCTGCAGGCGCCGCTTGCTCCATGCTGAAGCTGCGCTGAGCGAGCAACAGACGCGTGCTTCTCTCGATGAGGCTAGCGCGCAACCTGACCACAGCACGACTTTGGTCGACTGTATCAAATACCTGAGTGAATTCTTCCAGCTCGAGGCGTACTGCATAATCTGTCTGTGTGCCGTCGCTGGCGCTTACCACGCCGTCATTGCTGGCGGCGGCAACACGCGCTTTAATCCGCTGCGTGAGCAAGGCTGCGGGTGCTGCAGCCCATCGGTTGCTGGCATAGATATACGATCGTGCGAGATCGTGATAGGCCAGACGGTATTGAATTGCCGTACTGTCCAGCCATGCAGGCGAAGTCACTGCAACCGAAAGGCTTGCCGATAACCGCGGCTGGGGGGGCGTATCCGGCGCGTTCGGTGAAGCGGATAGTCCCTGCAGACCGAAGTCATATATTGCCACTGGTGCCTGGGTCCTGGTTGCCGCGCATCCGGCAAGCAGCATCATTGCAAGAATCGGAAATAGAAATTTTCTCATTGGGGAATTCCCTGCGGTGCGTTGGGCGGTACAAAACCATTTTCTCCCGGTCCCGGGAGCGGCGGCGATCTGCCAAACAGCAAACTTCGGGGCTGCTCTTCAAGTTGCAAAAGAAAGCGATCCACACTGCGAGTGTTGCGCGTGATGCCTTCAGTTGCCTCACGGAGTTTATGCATGGTATCGGCAAGCTCTCCGGCGGTTTGGGAGAGGCTGTCAATAGGCCCTCCCTGCTGGTTAATTTTTGCCGTAACCTGGTTAAGATCGATGACCAGTTGATCGGCGTGTTTCAGCACCGAACTTGCGTCGGCCGCCAGCACGGGTAAGGATTTGAGTCCAGGCTCCAACTGGCTGACCGCACCGCGCAAACGGCCCGTCACGGTCTCCGTATTTTCCAGTATGTGCGAAAACCTTGTCTGGTTTTGTTCATTAAGGAGTGAGTTCAATCGCTCTATCAAAACGTTTGCATTACTGAGCAGGCGCTGTCCGGAGTTGGTTATGCTATCCAGGGCCGAGGGGCGAAAGGGGATCTGTGCAGGGTTGCTCGGGTCGGTCTGTAATCTTTCAGCTTTGCCATCTTCGTCATTCAGCTGTACAAACGCAAGGCCCGTCAAGCCCTGGTAGCCAAGCTGAGCGTATGCATTTTTTGTCAACCGCAGGTCCCGATCGACAGCAATGCGGATGAGAATGGAATGCGGATCTTCCGGATCCAGACGGATATTCTCTACTTTTCCCACGCTCACCCCACGATAGCGTACCACGGCCTGGGGATTCAACCCCGTAATAGGGAATTCCGATACCAGCAGATATTTGTCGCGTGTCGCGGTTCCTCCGGTGAACCACATCGCAACGGCCGCTACGGCCGCACTCAGAAAAATTACGAACAAACCCGCTGCAAGGGCGTGGGCACGGTTTTCCATAATAGCTCCTTATAAAACATCGCCAGCCATGACATACCCCGTCTGTCCCAGTGCTTTCTGGCCACGTTCACCGCGGAAAAATTTTGTGATAAACGGATGATCCACTCCTACCACTTCCCGCAGGCTGCCAAGCGCCACGATACGCTGATCCGCCAGGACAGCAACGCGGTCGGAAAGCGCTACCAGCGTATCCAGATCATGCGTCGCCATGACGATGGTGAGCGTCAATTCGGTGCGCATCGTCTGGATCAGCTCAACGAATCCCTCGCTGAGTTCCGGATCGAGTCCGGCGGTGGGCTCGTCGAGAAACAGCAGTTCGGGATCCAGCGCCATGGCGCGCGCCAAGGCAATGCGTTTGATCATGCCTCCGGAAAGCTCGGCCGGCATCTTGCTTGCATGCCGTGCTTCGATATCCACCATTTTAAGTTTAAGCATGACCAGATCGCGTATCATGCCTTCGTCCAGCGTGCGCAACTCGCGCATAGGCAGCGCGATATTGTCGTATACCGATAGCGCGCTGAATAGTGCGCCTTTTTGAAACAACACTCCACAGCGGTTGCGCATGGATTGCAATTTTTTGCGGTCGTGGCCATGCAAGGGTTCGCCGAAAACCCTAACCGTGCCTTGTGCCGGTACCTCCAGGCCCAGCATCTGCCGCATCAGCGCGGTCTTGCCGCTACCGGAACCACCGACCAGCGCGATTACTTCCCCACGGCGTACGCAAAGATTAATGTCTTCGTGCACGACATGCCGGCCGAAGCGGGTATGCAGTCCTTCAAGCCTGATAACGCACTCTCCGTTGGTCATGGGATTATCTTACTCCGGCAGTTGTAGCAAACTCACCATAAGGGTGAAGATCAAGTAACGCAAGAAGTCTTTCTGGATCATAGCGTAAACCGAAGAATGAGCGGTCGACTGCCGGATTCAGAGTAATCACCTTAGCCCAACGTTGGAAAAAACGATGGCGAAAATCGCGTCGATAATAATCACGACGGTGATTGCAGTCACGACCGAGTTTGTGGTGCCTTCACCCAGGCTCTCGGTATTGGATTTGATTCTCAAGCCAAAATGGCAGGAAATTAGCGCTATTACCATGCCGCACACCGCGCCCTTCCCCAACCCTAGCCACAAATTGGCAACAGGTACAACGTCCGGAAGCTTGTTCAAGAAAAATTGATAACTTAACCCTAACTGAATTTCGGCAACAACCATTCCTCCCAGTAATGCGACGGCGCTGGTCCATAGCACCACCAGCGGCATCGCTATCCCCAGCGCAATAACTTTTGGCAGGATCAACCGTTGACTATGCGGTATTCCCATCACGGTCAGCGCATCCAGTTCCTCGGTTACCCGCATCACTCCCAATTGCGCAGTCATGGAAGAACCCGACCGTCCTGCCACCAGTATTGCGGCGAGCATCGGCCCGAGTTCACGAATGATGCTGACGCCAAGGATATTGATGATAAATATGTCGGCGCCAAACATCTGTAGCTGCCTGGAGGAGAGAAAACTCAGCACCACGCCAATGAGAAATCCCACCAGCGCAGTGATACCCAGCGCTTGCGCGCCCGTACGGTACAGGTTTGCGGAAATCTCCCGCCACGGAATGTACGCCGGATGACCGACCAGATATTTTACATCCAGCAACATCTGGCCAATTAATATCACCAGGCCGGTTAAATGTTCCCACAATAGAAAAACAGCCTTTCCCAGCACGGCTACCGGCCATAGCATGTCACGTGGAATGGGGGCGGGGGGGACGGGCGCCTCCTTCATGCGATCAAACAGTCTCTCCTGCTCCGGCCGCAACAACAAATTCGGAGGGCGACGCGAACCCCAGGCTCGCCATAGCAGCACCGCACCGGCATCATCCATTTGGGCAATGCCAGTCAAATCCCACTGTAGTTCAGGATCCGCGGCATAGGCAACAAGTTCTGCGGACAATGCATGGAGCCGTCGTCCCAAGGCAGTCATCGTGCAATTGCCGCTGAGCATTAAACGAGGCGTGCCGCTATCGCCGGTTACACGACGTAATACCATCGACGAATTGTTGTTTTGATTCTCCGGAATCATGATTGGGTCCGGGTAATATTAACCATATGCTAAATATGATAAATACGGTAAATCGAGCGTTCGTAGCCCTTCACCGTTTTCTGCTCTATAGCTTTGTAAAAGTGTCCCGTTCATTTGGACAAGATCCTTTTGAGCCTTTCGCACGCAGCGATTTCCCGCTAGTAGAACTCATTCAATGTTTTCAGGTCAACTTTTCGGCTTGCAGTGTCCGGTTCAACCAGCAGAGAACCAGTGAGTTCCCATCTTGAGTGGAGACGTTTCAGGTATCGGAACACCATTTTCGCGCCATCTGTTTTAATTTCCGCCGCCATTATCCCTTGTGGATTATGCCTAACACTGAGCATGGTGCTGCCGGTGCCGGAAATACTTACACTATGGAATTTCCTGTTCAAATAATCTCGATAACCGTCTGTTCCTACATTTCTAAAAAATATGGCATGGTACTTGCTTTACTTGGTTGGAAAGCTCTACAGGGACATGGAGAACAAAAATGAAAAAGTTGATTGCGGGAGGACGGAACGGTTAGCGATGGAACTCTGTCAGCGCCGCCCTCAGATTAGGGAACAAAAAATCGAAGGGTAGTGAAAGGACAACAATAATGCAGGGACAATAACAATAATAAAAACAATAATAATAACAATAGTAGAATCAGGGTCAGGGTAATATTCTCAGACATGAAATGTTACTCCGATCCTGATTATTTTTTCCGTAACCTGAATCACGCTGGCTATAGCTTTCTGGCCAATGCATTGCTGACATGCTCTACGATTGCACCCGCATTCCAGCCTCCCGTCCATGAAATTTCCGCACTTCCGCGGCCAAGGCGCCCTGGCGGTTGACCTGGCCTCTTCATGGCAACAACGCAAGTGTTTAGCCCGCTATCCCCGTCATAATTTCTTCGCCTGGACGATACCAATCAAGTTGAATTTGGTCTGGATTGCGCGCCTTCGAAGCGATTTGCGTTATTAATGCTGATGCTGATGCTGATGTTGGTTATGTGAGGGCTGAGCGCCGCCTAGCCTGGCAGGCCGCTCCTTGATGCGAATCTGATAATCGGCGTGACACGCAACGCACTTTTTCATGGATTCGCTCAATTGCCGTAGTGTATGCTTGGGATCTTTCAAAGACTCCGCATCAGCAGCTATTTGATCGAAATCCTTATGTACCGACATGCCAAGATGCATGAATTCCTTCGACAGAACCTCCTTGAGATGATCCTCACCTTTATGCGCCATGCTCATGCCAAGCGGACGTGCGTGCTTGGCTACCGCCGCCATATCTTCCCTTAAGAGCGCGTCCAGGATACCCTGCGTTCCTGCCAGAAAGGCACGCATTTCCGTGAGTACGTGGTTTCGCTGGATCTCGGTGATGGATAGAACCTGACGTTTATCAATCTCATTCGCCGTCGCAGTCATGGTGATAAAGCTGAGAACTATGGCAAGAATCTTTTTCAAATTAATCTCCCGGGCAAGGTTTTAAAGGTTGGAACTCAGTCTCTCTATCAACACGGGCCATTCAGAGATCTCTCAATGCCCACGCCCACGCTCAGCAATAGTCAAGTTTGACCCCACTCACCGTGAATTGATTCAAACGAATAGAATCCAAGCGTCAAACTGATAACGTCACAACCCACAACTGTCCTAAACTACAACTGGTCATCCTCGAGCCATAATATGTGGGCCATTTCTACCCTTGCTGATCGCTTTATCGGTTTTATTTCACGCCCGCCCTGGCTGTTTATATTTCAGAAAAGTGGGAGCTGCTACGATCGTGTGCAGGACGCGGCGAAATCCATGAATGCAGGCACTTGAGTGGTAAAGGTTATGCAACCACTATTTTCGACCATAAATCATGGGCGTCGGCACCGGTAATTTCGACTTCGACAAACTCACCGGACTTCAGATTTTTCGCGTGGCTGATATGCACCACGCCATCAATCTCGGGGGCGTCGGCAGTGCTCCGGGCGATGGCTTTGTTTTTTTCTATTTCATCCACCAGCACCGTCATGCGCTTGCCGATTTTTCGAGTAAGGCGTGCGGTGCTGATTCTTTCCTGCACCGCCATGAAGCGGGCACGGCGTTCCTCTTTCACTTCTTCCGCAACGTGATCGGATAGAGTGTTCGCTGCCGCTCCTGCCACTGGTGAGTAGGCAAAGCAGCCGACGCGGTCCAGTTGCGCTTCCTGGAGAAATTCCAGGAGTTGTTCAAACTCTGCTTCAGTCTCGCCGGGAAAACCGACGATGAAGGTACTGCGCAGCGTGATATCCGGGCAAATTTCACGCCATTGCTTGATGCGCACCAGATTATTCTCCGAACTGGCGGGGCGCTTCATCGCTTTTAAAATGCTCGGGCTTGCGTGCTGAAACGGCACGTCCAGATACGGCAGAATTCTTCCCTCCGCCATTAGCGGTATCACTTCATCAACATGCGGGTACGGATAGACGTAGTGCAGCCGTACCCAAACGCCGAATTCACCCAACGCGCGTACCAGTTCGGTCATACGGGTTTTGAGCGGTCTGCCTTGCCAGAAACCGGTGCGATATTTCACATCGACGCCATAGGCGCTAGTGTCTTGCGAAATGATGAGCAATTCCCTGACACCGGCGTTGACCAGGTTTTCCGCTTCCTGCATGACCTGATTGACCGGGCGGCTGATCAGGTCGCCGCGCATGGAGGGGATAATGCAGAAGGTGCAACGGTGATTGCAGCCCTCCGAGATCTTGATATAAGCATAGTGCCTGGGTGTCAGCCGTATTCCCTGCGGAGGGATCAGGCTGGTAAAGGGGTCATGCGGCTGCGGCAGATGCATGTGTACCGCGGCCATGACTTCCGGCAAAGCATGCGGACCGGTGACCGCGAGCACCTGGGGATGGGCTTGTTTGACTACGTTGCCGCCGTCCTTGGCGCCAAGGCAGCCGGTGACGATGACCTTGCCGTTTTCCGCCAATGCCTCGCCGATGGCATCCAGCGATTCTTCCACGGCGCTGTCAATGAAGCCGCAAGTATTGACGACTACCAGGTCGGCGTCCTCATAAGAGGGGGAAATGTCGTAGCCTTCGGCACGCAACTGAGTAAGAATTTGCTCGGAATCCACGAGTGCCTTGGGGCAACCGAGCGAGACAAAACCGACTTTGGATGATGGGTGTTTGAGAACGGGCATGGGATATGAAAATATGGTTAGGGGATGAAAAAATAAATCGGAAGGGAGATACCTTCCGCATATGAAAACCGGCTTGGGTTTAACGATTTTGTGCCATCTGAAAACTCACGCCGGGTGTGCGAACAGGCTGCCAGCCAGCCAGATGGAGCTGATGCCCAGGGTGATCAGCGCGACTTGCTGAATCGTCGCGCCGATTTCAGGGCGCTTGTGGAGGCCCGGAATCAGGTCGGACATTGCCACATAAATCATGCTGGCGGCAGCCAGTCCCAGCAGTGAGGGGATGAGGTGGTTCATGTCTTGCAACATGAAGTAGGTCAGCAGGCCACCAATCAGCGTTGCAATACTGGACAAGAGATTAAAAAGCAATGCCTGCCGGCGCGTATAGCCGGAGTTGAGCAGAATCAGAAAATCACCGGCTTCCTGCGGAATTTCATGGGCGATTATAGCGATGGAAGTGACGATGCCCAGTTGCACATCCGCCATGAATGCCGCGGCAATGAGTATGCCATCGACAAAGTTGTGAAATGTGTCACCCAGCATGATCATCAAGCCGCTGCGGCCATTATCGTGACTGCTTGGAGCTGCGGCCTCAACCACGGCGACACCATGCAGGGGATCGTGCGCCTCACATTCTTCAACGTGGCAGTGGCGCCACAGAACCAGTTTTTCCAGGATGAAGAATAACAGGATGCCGAACAGCACTGTGCCGGTCATTTGTGCCGGATTTTTCGAAAGCTCGAGCGCTTCCGGCAGCGCGTTGAGAAAAGCGGCTCCCAGAAGCGCGCCGATAGCATATGAAATCAGCATTTGTACCCACGAAACACGCGTGTTGAGGGTCAGCGCGGCCGCAAACAGCACGCTTAATGTGCCGCCAAACAAGGTGGTGACAATGATCCAGCCGAGAATAGACATTAACCCGGATACGGCAATTGGACGCGCTGTAGCGGACTCGCCAAAGAGCTGAAAATCAGGCGGCGAAAAGAATGGTTTCGGATCACGATGTCAAATTGAAAAATGGGCGGTCAACCACCGGTTTAGGTTTAAACGCGTTTAGAAGAAAATGCGGGATTATACGCTCTTGCAGGATGCAAAAAACCAGGTGACAGCGATAAGGCGCTGATAGCGTATATTATAAGATTCTCTCTGGAGGAACTGTGAAACTCAGGATACCTCCTATCGGAAGCGTGCCGGATTCTACGACAGCTCGTCAGTCAGCCAGATCAATCCTGCCATCCGCCCGGTATTGCCGTCACGGCGGTAGGAAAAAAACCGTGCTGGATCACTGAAGGTACACTCGCCCCCACCGTAAATCTCGGCCACGCCGGCTTTCGTCAACCGCTGTCGCGCAAGCAGAAATAGATCGGCGAACCATTTGCCGCGATGCGCCTGGTGCGGCATGAAGGCGATAGCGGACTCCTTGTCGCATTCGACAAAGGCCTGCCGCACCTCCTCTCCGACCTCAAAATGGTGAGGACCGATGGCCGGCCCGAGCCATGCCATGATATGGGTCTTTATATCACCCCGACAGTCTATCTGGCCTATCTCCGATACCGTGCGTTCGATTACTCCCCCCGCCAATCCGCGCCAGCCCGCATGGATTACGCCGACTATGGTGCCCCCATGGTCGCACAATAGTATCGGCAGGCAGTCGGCGACAAGTACCGCGCAGACATTTCCAGCACGTTGGGTGAATGCGGCGTCGGCGTTGCATGGAGCCGTGCAATCATCCCCATCGATTCGGACTGACAGCGTGCCGTGTACCTGTTTCAGCCATCGAGGCTCGCCTGGCAAGATGCGGCGCAACAGCGCCCGGTTTTGTTTGACGGTTGATGGCTCGTCGCCAACATGGTCGCCCAAATTGAGGCTGGCGTAAGGCCCGCTGCTGATTCCGCCCTGACGCGTGGTAAACACGGCTTTAACATTGCTGGGTGCGGGCCAGCCGGGAGTGATCCAGTCGTTCATGCTGGCAAATTGATGGGTAAGTTGCTTTGGTCCCGATGTTGCCGCAGACTTAACAGGAGCCTGTTCATATCCTCGGGCAGCGCCGCTTCCCACATCATTCGCTTCCCATGTTGTGGATGAGATAATTCCAGTCTTTGTGCATGCAGTGCTTGCCTTGAGAAGCCGGCAATCAGCGGTTCGCTTCCTTTCGAGGCCTTTTTCGGCTTGCCTCCATAGACTGGATCGCCTACCAGCGGATGCCCAATGGAGTGCATGTGCACACGAATCTGGTGGGTACGCCCTGTTTCCAGGCTGCATCGGAGCAAGGTGCACCCATCAAATTTTTCCAGTACCTGGTAGTGGGTACGTGCCTCCTTGCCGCCTACGGTTACCGCCATTTTTGTACGCTGTACCGGGTGCCGCCCAACCGGTGCATTCACCCATCCACCAGCCGAAACATCGCCTAGCACCAGCGCCAGATAATCGCGCTTCACACTATGTTTTTGCAGTTGCCGCACCAGGCTGGTTTGTGCTTCCAGGGTTTTCGCTACGACCAGCAGACCGCTGGTATTTTTATCCAGCCGGTGAACAATGCCCGCGCGAGGGACTCCGCTCAATTGCGGGGCGTAATGGAGCAGCGCATTCAGCATGGTGCCCTGCCAGTTGCCGCTACCGGGGTGCACAACCAGTCCGGCGGGCTTATTGATGACTATGATCAAATGATCTTCATAGACGATATTGAGTGAGATGGCTTCGGGGGCATAAGCGGTCTCGACAGGTTGGCTTTGTGGCCGCCTGACCTGTATCCTTTCCCCACCCCGCAATTTCTGTTTTGGAATGGCCTCTCCGTTGTCCAGACTTATCCGTTTTTCCAGAATCCATGCTTGCAAGCGGCTTCGGGACCAATCCGGCAGCAGCCACGCAAGAGCCTGGTCAAGCCGCATGCCAGCGTAGTCCGGGGGAATTGTCAGTTCGATGACGATTTCGGCCGGTTCAGGCAATATAAGCTTTGCGCTATAATGGGAACGTTCGTTCTTATTTTCCTGTGAATTCATTATGTCGCGTAGTTTAGCTTTATTTCTGACGTTGTTGCTATCGGCCTGCGGTCTGCTATCGACCAAGGACGCGGGAGACCAGAAGAGTTGGTCTGCCAGCAAGTTTTATTCCGAAGCAAAAACGGAGATGAACAGTGGAAATTACTCGGCGGCTATTAAATTATTCGAAGCCCTCGAAGCGCGTTATCCTTATGGGCGCTATGCGCAGCAGGCGCAGCTTGAAATTGGCTACGCCCATTACAAAGATGGCGAGCAGGCCACGGCTATAGCCGCTGCCGACCGTTTCATCAAGCTGCATCCGAATCATGCGAACGTGGATTATGCTTATTATCTTAAAGGATTGGCGAATTTTAACGATGACTTGGGGCTGATGGGTATCGTATCGGAAAAAATTCTCAATCAGGATATGAGCGAGCGCGATCCGAAGGCGTCGCGCGAGTCGTTTGAGAATTTCAGAGAACTGGTCACGCGTTTTCCCAATAGCAAATACACACCGGATGCGGTGCAGCGCATGAAGCACCTGGTTAATGTGGTCGCGCTGGGCGAGGTGCAGGTAGCGCGCTATTACATGAGGCGAGGTGGCTATGTCGCGGCCGCCAATCGTGCGCAATATTGCCTGAAGGAATATCCGCAGACCCCGGCTACGGAAGAAGCGCTATTCATCATGATAAAAGCTTACGACGCACTGGGAATGACCGATTTGCGTGACGATGCCGAACGTGTGATGAGAAAGAATTTCCCCAACAGCCGATTTTTTCCCGACTCGACCGCGGCGACAGGCGACTCCTGGTGGAAGTTCTGGTAGCACAGTCCTTCCAACTCTCAAAGTCTGCGCTTAGCCAGTCATGCTTCACTTTCGATTCTTCAAGACCAGCCTGTCCGCATCAGGCAATTTCAGGATTTAGATTCGTGATTGAGCGTTCGCCGTTTTCCCTGATGGATTGCTCGCGCCCCGTTTCTTCCCGCAAGCGGATTGCCATCACATCGCATTTGGCATGATGCAGCACGCTATTTGCTGTGGATCCCAGCAATAAAGCGAGACCGTGACGTCCATGTGAGCCAACAATAATTAAATCGATATGCTCCCGCTCGGCAATCCGGACGATTTCCTCTTCAGGCACTCCCCAGACCATCCATCGGCAAGATGCGTCGACGCCCAACCGATTACCGATTTGCATGAAGCTGGATTTCTCTTTCTCCAGCAATTCATATGATGAAACTTCATGAAGGGGAATGATCGTGCCATAGGCTGTATCCGGCATCGGGATATCGTCCAGCACGTGGATAATGCTCAATTTTGCATGAAAAATGTCTGCCAGATGCTTTGCTTTTCGTATGACCTGATCGTCATGTTCCGAAACATCAACGGCCAGTAAAATATGTTGATAGCTATCCATGATTTCTTTCTTCCCGATGATAAGTATCCTCAGGCGGCAGGGAATCAGGACGGCCGCTGGCATCCTGTCCGGATTGAAAGGAAATAGGAAATAAGAAATCGACGCTAAAGCGCGCAGTCACTTTTTCGCTTTGATTCTTTAGGTTCGAAGACCCGAGTACGATTAATGTAGCGTTTCAGGTGCCCCCATGAGCGACTTCCTGCTGGGATTTGAGCATTGTGCGTAATACTTTCCATACATTTTCCACGATTCTTTGCTGGGCGTCTGCATTCGGATGTATCCCGTCGGATTGGAAAAATTCGCGTTTGTCGCCAAAACCGTCCAGCAGGAATGGCACCAGTTTGAGCCGGTGACGTTTCGCAAGTTGCGGATAAATATCCTGAAACTTTTGCGTGTATGCTATGCCATAATTGGGTGGAAGCTGCATTCCGGCTAACAGCACCGTGGCTTTGTTTCGCTGGCAGGCTTCAATGATGGCTTCGAGGTTGTCACGAATCGATTCGATGGATGCACCGCGCAACCCGTCATTTCCACCAAGTTCGATAATGACAATGTCAGGGCGGTGGATTTTAAGTGCTTCCTCGATGCGATTACGTCCGCCCACCGCGGTTTCGCCACTGATGCTGTTATTGATCAGGTGGACCGGTGATTGCGTTTGCAGCCGTTTTTTCAGCAGGCTGACCCATCCTGCATCCTGCGATAGGCCATAGCCGGCAGACAGGCTATCGCCAAATACCATGATAGTAGTCGTTGCGGGTGTGGCCGCGGACGCGGGCACGGCTGCCGTCCCCGAGTGGACGGCCGAGACACTTGATAATATATACAGAATAATCAGGAAATTTTTCATGACAGATAACCTTGTTGGATGGCCTATTGTGCAGACAACTGCCTTGACCAAGCAAGTCAGCACCGGTGACGAGCAGCTTACCATTTTGGAGGACATTAATCTGGAAGTAAATGCCGGCGACTCCGTTGCGATAGTGGGAGCGTCGGGGTCGGGAAAATCGACATTGCTGGGACTGCTAGCAGGGTTAGATACGCCCTCCAGCGGGAAGGTTCATCTTGGCGGAGAGGATATTTTCTTGCTGGACGAAGACGCACGCGCCGCGTTGCGAGGACGCATGCTGGGTTTCGTATTCCAGTCATTTCAGTTGCTGCCCGCATTGACTGCGATTGAGAATGTAATGTTGCCGCTGGAGCTTGCCGGTTCAAATAAGGCAGGCATCGCTGCATTGGAGCTGCTTGAACGCGTCGGGCTGGGAATGCGTCTGAAGCATTATCCAAGGCAACTTTCCGGCGGCGAGCAACAGCGTGTCGCCATTGCGCGCGCATTTGTCACGCAACCGCAATTGCTGCTGGCCGATGAGCCTACCGGCAACCTGGATTCCATCACAGGCGCGCAAATTATAGAGCTCATGTTTGAGCTGAACCGAGAGCGCGGCACCACCCTGGTTCTGGTGACACATGACGAAGCCATCTCCAGTCGCTGCTCATGGCGGATACGGTTGGCTGGGGGAAAGATTGTAAGTTGATGGATGCAACAATCCTGCTGGAAGCGGATGCGGAGAAATGGAACGGAATGCTTCCCCTTTCGGGGGATAACGCTTCATTTTTTTGCCCACAATTCAAATAGATTTGGGTAAAGCGCCCTTTGATGGAAGTTATCTCTCAAACGAGCCCTCCGGGGCGTTCCAAACGCCGCCTGAGGATCACAATGGTTGGCATTGTGCTCATTGCATTGGTTGCCGTTGCCTGGGCGTGGCGCAGCCAAAGTGGCGCGACAGATACCAGAAGCAAGAGCGCGGAGACAGTACCGGTAGTAACCGCCAAGGTTGCCCGAAACGATGTATCGGTCAGGCTCACGGCCAACGGCCAGGTGTCTGCGCAGCAGATGGTCGCGGTGCGGCCGCAGCTTAGCGCGGTGATCAGGTCAGTGGATATCAAAGAAGGGCAATACGTGCAGAAGGGCGAGAGATTGTTTACGCTCGATGCGCGGACCGAGGACGCCAATCTCAGCAGAACTGAAGGGCAACTCGCCAAGTCCAGAGCTGATCTCAGGAATGCCGAGCGTAACCTCGAACGCCAACGCGAGCTTTTTCGCCAGAATTTTATTTCACAGGCTGCGCTCGAGGTGGCGGAGAATCAGGTGGAGGGATTGCGCGCCCAGCTTCTGATTGATCAGGCAACAGTGCAAGCAAATCGCGTCGCTCGCGGTTTCAGCGAGATCACAGCGCCCATTGCCGGACGCACGGGCGCTATTCCCGTGTATCAAGGCAGTCTGGTGCAGCCGAACGATATCCTGGTTACCATCACGCAGATCGATCCGATCAATGTCAGCTTTACCTTGCCGGAACGCGAGTTTGGGCCTTTGCAGCAAGCGCTTGCCAAAGGCGAGGTGCCTGTCAATGTAGTGCTGGACGCAGCGGGAAAGCAAACGCGGAAGGGGCGACTGATATTTGTCGATAATGTGGTCGATACCGCGAGCGGCACAATTGCCCTCAAAGCGGAATTTCCCAATGCAGATAGGCGTCTTTGGCCGGGCATGTTTGTCAACGTGACCCTTGCGCCACGCACATTGGCGGACGCGCTCACCGTGCCGGTGCAAGCGGTGCAGCACGGCCCGGAAAGAACATTTGTTTACGTAATCGGGGAAGATGGCAAAGCAAGCCCTCTGCCTGTGGACGTACGTTTGATCCAGGAGGGAATTGCAGTAATAGAGGGAGAGGGCGCGGCGCCGGGTATGCGCATTGTTGTGGAAGGCGCGCAGAATCTCAGGCCGGGCAGCAGGGTGACAGAGGCCAAGCCCAGGGGCGGTGAGGTGGGAGAATCAGCGGATCGAAACGCCTCCGATAAGAGTGCGGCATGAATCTCTCCGAGCTGTGTATCCGCCGTCCGGTGATGACGGTACTGCTATCGGCCTCTGCCGTAATCGCCGGCATCATTGCTTATGACGGCTTGCCGATCGCCGCGCTGCCGAGCTACGACTCACCCACCATCACCGTCAGCGCGGCGCTCCCCGGTGCGAGTCCGGAGATCATGGCTTCCTCGGTCGCCACCCCGCTCGAAAGGCAATTTTCCACGATCTCCGGTCTCTCGGTTATCAGTTCAAAAAGCACGCTGGGCAATACCGTAATTACGCTGGAATTCGATCAGGATCGGGACATCGACAGCGCGTCCATTGATGTGCAGGCGGCATTGCTGCGCGCGGAGCGATCGCTTCCGATCGAAATGACTTCGCCGCCGTCATACCGCAAGCTCAATCCGGCTGATGCCCCTATCATTTTTCTTGCGCTGACATCGCCGTCAATGTCGCTGTCGGATTTGAACAGCTTTGCCGAAGACCTCATTGCGCCAACGCTATCGACGCTTCCCGGTGTGGCGCAAGTACAAATCAACGGGCAGAAAAAATATGCAGTACGTATACACGCGAACCCCGAAGCGCTTGCTGTGCGTAACCTGACTCTTGACGATATCGCCACCGCGTTGCGTACTGCCAACGCTAACACTCCGGTCGGCACGCTCGAAGGCCCCCGCCAAACACTGACCATCGAGGCCAATCGCCAGCTCAATAATGCCAAGGCATTCGCCGATCTAATCGTGGCGACGGCTCCCAGTGGCAGCGCGGTGCGGTTATCCGAGGTGGCGCAAGTTGAGGACAGCGTGGAATCTGTCAAAACCGCAAGCTGGATTAATGGCGAACGGGCGATAACCCTTTCAGTGCAGCGCCAGCCCGGCGCGAATACTGTTGCCACGGTCGATGGCATCAAGAGAGCAATGCCGGGTTTGGTCGCCCAGATGCCTTCGTCTGTTCAACTGAAGCTGACCAGCGACCGCTCAATCTCGATCCGCGATGCCATCCACGATGTGCAGATTACGCTGACGATAACCATTGTGCTCGTTGTGCTGGTGATTTTCCTGTTCCTGCGCAAGGCCTCGGCTACGCTGATCCCGGCGCTATCATTGCCGATCTCGCTGTTGGGAACCGTTGCCCTGATGCGCGTCCTTGATTACAGCCTGGACAACATTTCGTTGCTGGCGATTACTCTCGCGGTCGGATTGGTGGTGGATGACGCCATTGTGGTGCTCGAGAACATTGCGCGCCATATAGAGAGAGGCATGCCGCCATTGCAGGCGGCCCTGCAGGGATCGAGGGAAGTGAGTTTTACTATTATTTCAATTTCGGTGTCGCTGGTTGCCGTGTTTATTCCAATATTTTTTATGCCCGGCGTAATCGGACTGTTGTTTCACGAGTTTGCGGCCGTAGTGGGGATTGCCGTTCTGATGTCAGCCGTCGTGTCGCTCACGCTGGTACCGGTGATGGCCAGCCGTTATCTGACACCGCATGAGACCGAAAAGCGCAGCCTGAAATGGACCGCCTGGTTCGAGCACGGATTCTCGGGGCTGTTAACATCATATGAACGTTTACTCGATTGGGCGCTGCGCCATCGCCGCACAGTGCTCGGTATTGCGATTGGCACCTTCATCGCCACGGGCGTGCTGTTCGTGGTTTTGCCCAAAGGCTTTTTTCCCAGCGAGGATATCGGCCAGGCACTGATCACGGTGGAAGCTGTCGAGGACATCTCTTTCCCTGCCATGACGACACTATTGCAGCGTACAGGCGATGTGATTCGCAGTCATCCAGCAGTCGACACGCTTATTATTTATGCGAGCGAAAGCCATAGTGCCCGTTTGTTCATGACTCTTAAACCGCGCGATGAACGTCCACCTATCGACACGGTAGTCGAAGATTTGCGCCGTGACGTGCGCGCCATCCCAGGCATTAATGTTTTTATCAATCCCATTCAGAACCTCAGGCTTGGCGGTCGTACCAGCAAGAGCCGCTATCAGTATGTCATGCGCAGTGTAAGCGCCGGAGACCTGCGCGCGGCAGCCGAAAGCCTTATATCGCGCATGCGCGAAGAGGAGGCCATTTTTCGCGATGTAACCAGCGATGCGCAATTGAAGGGCCTGCAGGTGCGGCTCAATATCAACCGCGACAAGGCTAATCTGCTGGGTATACAAATGGCGGACATTCGCTCGGCGCTTTTCAGCGCTTTCGGCGAGCGCCAGGTGTCAACGATTTATACATCAAGCAACAGCTACCAAGTTATCATGCAAGTAGGAGACGAGCATCGGATCGACGAAAGCGCCTTCGGAAAAATACATCTTCGCTCCAAGAATGGCACACTGGTTCCGCTATCGAGCGTTGCGTCAGTGGAGCGTGAAGTGGGGCCTATCGCCATCAATCATGCCGGGCAGCTTGAGGCAACGACGATCTCGTTCAACCTTGCACCCGGTGCCGCACTGGGCGAAGCCTCCGCCCGTATCGATCAGTTCAAGCACGAGCTGAATCTGCCTGGCAGCATTTTAACCAGCTATGCCGGCGACGCCGCCGCGTTCCAGTCTTCTCAAGCGAGCCAGGTGGTATTGATTGTCGCCGCGTTGCTGGTAATCTACGTGCTGCTTGGCGTGTTATACGAGAGCTATATCCATCCTCTCACAATCCTGTCCGGACTTCCCTCGGCGGCGGTCGGTGCATTGGCGATGCTGTGGTTGTTCAATATGGAGTTATCAATCATCGCCATGATCGGTATCTTGATGCTGATCGGTATCGTCAAGAAGAACGCTATCATGATGATCGATTTTGCGCTCGACGCACAACGCAGCGAGGCGCTGGCACCGTATGAAGCTATCCGCACTGCGTGTCTCCTGCGTTTTCGGCCGATCATGATGACAACACTGGCAGCCCTGATGGGTGCGCTTCCCATCGCTCTCGGATTGGGCGCGGGCGCCGAGTTGCGTCAGCCGCTGGGCCTCGCGGTCGTCGGGGGACTGTTGTTCTCGCAAGTAATCACGCTTTTTATTACGCCAGTGATCTATCTTTACCTGGATCGCTTTTCCGGCAAGGGCCCGCTTAAGCTCGAAATGGATCCAGAATCTGATTGAATCATTATATGGCCTGTGTATGTCATGGTGAAACTGGCAGGTGGTTTAAACCCAGATAATGCATTAGGCGGCTCTCCGAGCCTACGCGACTGCTGGCGGCTAGTTTTGCGCCCATTTTTGCCGCTTGCTCGGCGTCCATAGACCAGGCTATGAACTTCTCCCAATCGACAAAACTGTCTCGCAACCTGCCTCGCCATCATCTCGCGTCCTAATGGATTATCTGGGTTAAAAATTGTTTACGACAATCTTGCCTCCTGAAATAACAAGATCGGGGTATTCTAAAGTTTTCAGGTTATGCGTGGGGTCGCCTTTCACGGCAATAATATCGGCAGGCGCGTCGCGTTGTAAGGTGCCCAGCAGCGGCAAATCCAGATGCTGACCTGCTTTTGACGTCGCTGCACGCAAGACATCGATCAGTTCCATTTTTGCCAATTGCCTCATGTACATGAGCTCCTGAGCATCAATGCCCTGGGGAATATCTGGATGCGCAATCTCAGCCCCATATAAGAATTCACCCCCCTGCGCCGTCCAGGTTCGAGCATTGTGAGCAACACCTGAACATCTGGATAGGGTATCCATGGTAGTGACTATTTTTACATTCTGTGCGACCGCCTTTTTTAATAACGATTCAGGAATAATGTCACAGGGCACATGAGCCCACTCGTCTACGCCTGCATTGATGGCAATCTGTGCACCTTTTGCTTCGGCAATATGCGCTGTTACCTTACGATTATTTCTATGGGCCTCATCCACAATCGCTTTTACAATATTTTCCGGCAGTAATGGCCATGCCTGCTTCGACACATGATGGGCTGGCTTGTGATGGGCATTCGCATGTTCCGCACCCGGTTGATCATCATGCCCATGGCCGGAATCGTGGCCATGTCCGGATGACCAGGGTGCACCTGCTTCGCCACCCGGCTCCAGTGCAACCTTGATCACAACCGCACCTCCCTTAATGAGATTGCGGACAGTTTCCCGTGCTTCTTTTTCTGTGGATACAGCCGTTGCGACACTGGTATCCCCCAGGATTGAGATGGGATAACCATTTGGGGCAGTAATAATCGGTCCGGAGGTAAGTACACGCAAACTTCCGTCTCCACCATATGGTTTGTGTATCGGTCCACCTACATCCCGAACCGTCGTAATACCATGCTTCAGAACGGTATCAGCTGGAATATTTTGAAACGAGAGATGGGCATGCAATTCGATAAAGCCGGGAAGTATGGTTGCGTCACCCAGATCGATGACTTTCGCCTTGCTGGATTGGAATGATTCACGGGAGCCGATTTGCGCTATTTTCCCGTTTCTCACCAGTATCGAAGTATTTGTTCGGATGTTATTGCCGTCGAAAACCCGCGCGGCATGCAGAAGAATAGCTGCGTGCTCTGTTTCCTGGGCGATAGCCAGAGGTGAAGCAAAGACCGTCAGGATCAAACATAAACAGGAAATAACTTGGGCGAATCCGAAGAGCATGCGTTTCATCATTTCATATCCTTAATTGACAAACGTTTCAGAATTTATTCGTCATTCGTCATGACATAATAAATAGCATTAACAGTGGTGTGGTTCGATGGCATCAACGAGAATACAGAGTGCGGCCATGAGAAAAAAACTGCCCCATGCCGACTCGACCAATTCATCCTTCCCCTGACTGGTTTTATAACAGCAGCCCCAAAATATTCCCGAATCGGTTCCATTCTTGTTTTTTTGATGGCTGCTATTTTCCTGAAACCCGGTGAAGTATTGACTGAGGACAATCGTGGTAATCTGCCGATGGGCATAGGCGCGCCATTGATTACCTCCAGACATACGATCAACCAGGGAGAGCATTGCAAGAGATGCGATGACGGAGGAAGAAGGATCACAAAGCCCCGATGGATGGCTCAGTCGATTTGGCGGCAGAGGTTCCGGACGTGAGCGTCTCCAATATTCACAAGCGGAATGAGCATAGGTTAGATAAGGTTCTCCCCATTGTACTGCCGCCCGGCTCAATCCCAACATGGCCCAGGCTTGGCCGCGAGACCATATACCTGCCTGATCCGTGGGTCGAAAACGCCCCTGGCTAAAATGTGCCCCGGTGTGAAACGCGCCATTATCACTACCGCATGCGGCTAACAGGGTATCTGCATGACAACGCGAGATATTGTGATAAACGCTATGCTCACTGCAGTTCAGAAGTTGGATCAGGGAAGCAAGGGTATCTATCGTAATGAATTCGCTCCCGTCTTTTCCACCGCCCATCGCTGTACCAAGGGGAATGCAATTCATTTCAGGATCGTAGGAAGCTGCAATCGCGACAATAGATTCCTTTACAAGCTTCCGTGCATTTGCATCGCCAAACCAGAGATCTCCCAAGGATGCCCCGTACCAAAAAATGAGGCTCCGGTTAATGGAATCACCGCCGGTTTTCCGGGACAAGCGTTGACAGATTTCTGATGCTTTGCGTTGATCCGATGTTGATCCGGTAATTCGTGATCGCAGCCACCACCACCCGCTCCAGAATCCCCCAACCCAGGAGCCACCTGAAGAGACAACCCACTGATCAGAAGATCCTGGCGAATAGAGAGGGAAGGCACTCGCGCAGTTGGAATCGACGACCTCCATGCGATGAATCATTAGCTCCAGTGCGTGCATCATTTCTTCACGGCTTAATAGCTGTTCATTGGTGTTATCAGACTTCCTTTCCAATATATGCATAAACAGTGTCTCCTCAGAAAATCAGGTTGAAATCCACATAGACCATATCGGCATCTTTCTTGCCCTGATAAACGTTTTCGATGACACTGCCGCCGAATGCATGCCCGTAATAGAATCTCCAGGACAATTTCTTGGTGAGAGTATGTGTGAAGCTTATGTCCACCAATTGACCCACATCACCCTTGCCATCCGAAGGTCGTCCCGAATAACCGAATGCTCCCGAGCTCGCCGTCGGTCCCAACCCTCCATAGAACAGATCGCCTGAGTTGGTGAGCGACAAATGATGCAGGTCAATCGTCACCTTGGTCGCCGGAGTGGGTGATACCGTCATCTGTAGAAACGCATCTTGCAAATTCATCAGATTGTAGAACGGCAATTTGGCATAAGCGCGCCCGCTGGGGAGCATTGAAAAGAAAGTGTTATGCATACCGTCTTTTGCGTTGTCATCCCCCGAGCTCAGAAAGTAGATTGCACGCAGCCATGGTTTAACGGGAAGCTGGGTCCATTGATAACCGGCCTCGGCGGCTATGGCCCAGGCTTGATGGTCCTGGTTGGTCCAATTTCCAAACTGATACGCTCCCCACAATAAAGCATCGATGCTGCCCGAATCCCATTGATGAAGGGTCAGCAGATGGGCGCCTATTGTCTGTATATTCAGGTCCTGGCTATTAAGCTGAGGTCGATCGTTGATCGGCCGGTTATCTACCACCTGTGTATTGCGCTTGTCATCGTAATTCAGGTAGAAGAGTCGACCTTCCGTCCCTGGCAACAATGCATCCTTCTTGCTGGTTAGCGCTGCGTAAAACAGGTTGATATCGCCGATTTCATCTTGCCCCTGGACAGTAAATCCACCCTGGGTTGGATGCATGCCGGTCGCCGTTATATTGAAAGCTGGTTGATCATAAACAGCGTTAAAGCCATCGAAGCTTCGCCCTACATGGACAACGTTCGATGCCACGAGGCGTTGCGCGACACGCGTCCTTTTGAGACCATCGAACTTGTCAATGCCAGTTCCGTATTCCATACCATCCATAAATTCGAAACGGCCGATTTTCAGGAATGCACCTGGCGCTCCCACCGAGTTGAATTTGAGGTTAAGGTAAGCCTGTTTCAAAAAAACGTTACTGGCATTCGTGGACTGATTCGCCAAGAAATAAGCTCCCCCCAATCCTAAAGGACCGGCGGGAGATGCAACTGCATCATCGGGAAGGCCGTATAAACCAACATATTGCGCTTGCGCATAGGCATCGACATAAGAAGTGGTGAGCAGAGCACCGAACCTGGCGCGTAGCGCCCACAAATCGTAAGCGTTACTATCGTTTATTGCCGGGCTAGGCCGGAAATAGTTCCATGTCTCATAGCTGCCGTACAGCTCACCAGTGATGCGCATGTATTGGTTGATCTGACCCAACGGCTTGAGTTCTTCAGCTCCCAGGGTGCCGCTGATTTGCAATATGGATCCCATAATCATCCACAGAATTAAATGGTTCAATCGCATGCCGCATGGATTGGCTTGTTTATTTACATGCACGAGCTAAAATTCTTCCGCTCGCCCATTCTCGCTTCTGGTTTGGAATATACAGAAACCAGAGAACTCGGAATCCGAAAAATCATGGAATCAATCTCCTCTAAAGATGGCGCACCCATCGCTTGCTGGAATAGCGGCGTAGGGGAGCCTCTGTTACTCGTGCATGGGACCTCTGGGGATCATTTTGCATGGGCATCGGTATTGCCCGCCCTTGAACGTCAGTTCAGCGTATGGACCATTGATCGACGGGGACGTGGTCACAGCGGCGATACCGACAGCTATACACTCGAACGCGAATGCGAAGATGTCGCTACTGTCATTGATGCTATCGGGAGTACCGTGCATCTTCTCGGACACTCCTTTGGAGGCCTGTGTGCCCTGGAAGCCGCACTCCTGACTCCAAACATCGGCAGTCTCATCCTCTATGAACCGTCCATCTCGCTGGCTGGCAGTGGCTGGTCTGTGGAGCTCGAAGAGAACATGCAATCCCTGTTAGGTGCAAGTAACCGGGAAGAGGCTTTGCTGCTCTTTTTCCGTGATATTGTCAAAACGCCACCCCATGAGATTGCTGCCATGCAAACTGGATCGAGCTGGCCAGGGCGGATAGCTGCAGCTCACACGATTCATCGCGAATTGTGCAGTATCAACCAGTACATTTTCGATTTCCGGCGGTTTCGCGCCTTTCAAGTTCCCACATTGATTCTGCTTGGCGGCGAGAGTCCACCGCGCCGCCACCTTGTTGCCGAGACGCTTCATCGGTCCCTGCCCGACAGTCAGCTTGCGATGCTTCAAGGGCAGCAACACAGCGCG
Source organism: Nitrosospira sp. Nl5 (assembly GCF_900102495.1). Taxonomy (GTDB): domain Bacteria; phylum Pseudomonadota; class Gammaproteobacteria; order Burkholderiales; family Nitrosomonadaceae; genus Nitrosospira. Next base: position 47,609 of record NZ_FMVQ01000014.1, read on the forward strand.
ATGAGAACTGCGCCTGACTTGTTCGTCCATGAAGTTGTAAAGTTCTTAAATATCCACGGCAGTGACGCGTTGGGCGGCACGGACCGTCTTTAGCGACTGCGCCAAGCGCCGGCGAGCGGACGCCAGCGCCCATGACATGACACCAGCACATAAAAGCACACCAACCAACGTGCTCCAGCCAAGCAGCAAGCCACCGGAATAATTTGACATGGCACCATAGAGCGGTGGACCCAGCGCGAAGCCGCCGAAGAAAGCTACTGAAACAAAGCCGGATGCCGTAGTCACCTGACCAAAAGCCGGGTCTCTTATCAACATACTCATCGCTATTGCATTAGTGCCCACCGCCGTAAGTCCCATACCCACGGCACCCACCCATAGCCTCCAGTGGCTTTCCGGACTTGCTTGCATCGTTATCGCCATCGCACACGCTGCAATTGCAATCAATACAAGCAGAAGCAGCGATTCGTCTTTAAGTTTTGCTCCCATGGGCGTCAGCATTATTCTGGAAAGCATTCCCATTACACCGAAGACGGCAATCAAGGTACCGGCCATAGATAGTGGCATGCCTTGCTGGTTAGCGAAGGTCGGCAGGAACGTGACGAAAGCGGAGAGTGATATGCCAACGCAGAATTGCACGCCCATCAGCCGCAGCAACAGCGAGTTCGGCGGTGAAAAGGTGAAGGCCTTACCTGTCCTGCTGTGTTTCTTCGGCGTGACGAAAAGTGTCATTATTGCGAATAAGGCTGCCACTGGGACAACCATGCCAAACGCAACACGCCAGTCATGCTGAAATGCGATAGCGGGAAGTATCAGTCCAGCGAATAGCGCTGCGAGCTGAACGCCGGACTGCTTGAGGCCGACAATCCTTGCCTTTTTCTCCGGCGGAACCTGTTGCGCGATGAGTAAATTTGTGACTGGATTTGCGAGTGCCTGGGCGATTCCGCAAATGGCGGCCGCCACGACCAAACCATAAAAATTTTCAACCGTTGCAATCAGCGTGAATGCAAGTGCGATAGCAGAGAAAAGCAGCATCAGCGTATAACGTGAGCCAATGCGGTCTACGAAAGCGCCCGCCCAGAGGGATAAAACAGCCGCCAGGCCAAATGAACTCATTACCAGGTAACCCAGTAATGCGGGCTTGAAGTGCAAGTCACGGGTAAGGAGTGGCCCAAGCGTGCCAATGGCGTATAAAACCAGCATGGGCAAAGCCATCGCAAATACCAGGACAACTCCGAACCATATATTCACACTGGTCGTGTGCCGGTTGGTGATTGTTACCATCTCCGCGTCCCCCGCCGACAATCCGGCAGCGCAAATAGCGCGGCACACGCAACTAAGGGCAGGAGCACGCCAATCAGCGTGCCGCGACCGGACAGTAAGTCACCAAAAAGATGCGGGAGGTTTGCAAACACTGGATCAGCCAAAGTGATATGCGTCCTCTTCCTTAAAGAAGTTGATGAGCCGGCGGCCGACTGAGCTGATAAGCGACTCATCCGAACCATCAAGGATGCGTGATGTGCGCGCTATTCTATAGATGCCGGAAAGCGGGGTAAGATCACTGATGCCTTCGGCGCCATATAGCTGTATTGCCGAGTCCGAGGCAACGCATAAAGCTTGTGATGCGGCTACCTTGGCGACATTGATCTCGACATCGCTTGAACGCTGGGCATCAACCCCTCTCGCCGCTACCCGAATTAATTCACGCGCGCTCGCAATAGCCTGATATGCGTTGACGACGTGTTGCCGCACTAGTTGCTTTTCCGGCAATCGAGCAGACCGGCCACGTTCAGAATTAATTCGGGCGCCCATTAGATCGAAACATCGTTGCGCCAGCCCCACCCAATTCATCGAACGAAGCAGTCGGCCAATGCCAAGCCGCTGGCGCATTAAATCAATGCCGCTGCCGCTCGTGCCCAAGAGATTATGGTTGGGGACCTTTACACCCCTAAAAGATATTTCGCCCTGACCAAGGAAGCGGCCCATCATGGTGATCTGACGTTCAACCTTGAACCCAGGCGAATCGGTGGGGACGATAATCATGGAAAGCGCCTTGCCAAGAGCAGTGTCTTCTCCGGCGGTACGCACCAGGACAGTGACAAAAGTCGCCCGGTCCGTGTTGCCGACGAACCATTTTCTGCCATTGATAGCCCAACTTCCGTTTGACAGGTGGGCGGACGCTGTTATCAAGCCAGGAAATGATCCGCCATGCCCCGGTTCTGTCATACCGTAACTTGGGGTGGCTGTCCCGGCTACCATGGGTTCCAGAAAGTTTTTATGAATTTCATCGGTGCCAAATTTGAGGAACATATGCGCATCAAGCGCGGAGTGGCTGCCAAAAATTGTCTGAGAGAATTCCGTGCGCCCCTCCTGCTCCGCAACAATCAGGTAGTCTTCGAGAGAAGCTACCTTTCCACCATGGGAGAGCGGATAAAATAGGCCCCATAGTCCGGCACGCCGAGCCTCTTCGGCCAGTTTTGATTGAAGCCGAAATGATGAATCTCCGTCTTGAGCCATTTGTGGTTCGCTTGGGATGACCATTTCATCAACAAACTTTCTCACCTCGCGCGCGAGCGATCTGGCTAGCTCTGTATGCGCTGATTCTCCATGTATTCCCAGCATTAATGCGCCCATTGGACCAGCCCTGGTTTAGTTGCCTGCTGGGTAAACTCAATCTCCGCAGTTAACTGCTTTTTATCAACTTTTCCTGCTGGGCTAAGTGGAAGTTGCCGGTAATAGCGTAAGTATTCCGGCAGCTTGTTGGTCTCTAAACCCTGTTCATGCAAATAGCTGGTAAACTGGGATAGCGAGGGACGTTCGACTCCATCTCGCAATACCAGACAGAGGCAAACTCGATGTCCCAGATCCGGATCGGCCACTGGTACACAGGCAGCGCTGACGACAGCCGGATGGGCAACGGCAATGTTTTCGATTTGAGCAGGACTGATATTGACACCACCCCGAATGATGATGTCTTTCTTGCGTCCGGACAGCACCAGATATCCGTCATTATCAATAAGGCCAAGATCTCCGGTATAAACCCAGCCATTATCGTCTCGGTATAGAGCATCGAGGTCGGAGGCATTGACATATTGCATCGGGCTTATTGGACCTCTGGCCGTAATTTCACCGACGCAGCCTTGCGGCACCTCGCGCTTCTGGTCATCGACTATCCGGATGGAACAAACATCTGGATTCGGTCGTCCCGCTTTTAAAAAAACGGTTTCCAAATTATCGTCAAGCATCGTGTGGCAGTTAACGCCATCCGCCGAGCCGTATAAGCTGATAAAACCACATCCAAATGCCTCAGTACACCGGCGGATGGTGGCTTCATCGATTTTCGCTCCACCGCTGATAATGGCGATCAGGCTGGAAGTATCGATCCTGGATAATGCAGGGTCCACGATGATGCGTTGAAACATGGTGGGAACCCCAAAGATATGGGTCGGTTTTAGCTCCGCGATAGTTTGAATGGCAGCCGCGACATCGAATTGCCGCAAGGTGATAATCGCGCCACCAAGCCAGGATAAAACACCAAACGTCGCGGTTGAACCGAATGCGGTGCCAAGCGGCATCAGGTAAAGCCCTTTAAAGGTACTTCCCTCAGGATGTATTCGTTGCAAAAAACGCCCTCGTCCGCCAGCTAGCGCGTTGTGAGAATAAGCCACCCATTTTGGCTCGGACTCTGTTCCGGAAGAGATGAGGAAACGAACGGGTGAATTGGGGCAAACTGTTGGGAGCTTATCAAGCTCAATTGGCTCGGCCTGAAACAGGTCATCCAGGGTGTGCCAGCAATCCAGGGCTTTTCCATCGACAATAAGAATACGGAGTGATAGCAAAGCAGGCCGTAACGATTCAATAAGTTCACACAGGTCAATTCCAGCATATTCCCGCTCGACAATAATCACCCGCGCATCACACCTTGTGAGTAAAGACTGCGTGTCAAGGCGGCCACGTCCCGGTGGGAAAGGCGCCACGATCGCGCCCAGTGCTGCAGTGGCGAGATCGATTGCGCAGCTATGCCAACTGTTGGGAAGCTGGTATGCAACAACATCTCCTGAAACAACCCCCAGCGCCTGAAAGCTGGCAGCCAGGCGGCGAACTTTGTCCAACAGCTCAATGTAAGTGATGGTTCGATCAAGAGATATAACCGCCGGGCTGTCAGGACGTTGCCATACATGCTCACAGAACAGCTCGTATACGGATTTATTTGGATAGGTTCCATTCTGAGCCCACTCGTGGCGAACTTCAGCAGGAACCATATCTATGATTCCGGAATGATTCATCTGAAACTCCAGGGAGAATTGACGCTTGTATAGGAGCCAGGGCTCAGGCTCGCCTTTAGATATGCTATGTTCTGCAGGTCAGCGAGGTTTTCGATAACCACAGCGCAAGGAACGCGTGCTTCTTCAAGAACTTCAGCCCATGCAGTAGCGGTTCTCGACAGGAATAAAACCTCCAGGTTGTCCTCAGAATCAGCCGTTTCAGTGCCAATCGCAATTTCAAGAACCTCGGCTAATCGTATTAATGTCGCTGTATCGCAACATTCAACGGCTATTTTTCCCTGCTTAGTGTCATAAATCTTATCAATAATACTTTTTGAGGTTTTGCGAGTGGTGGCCGGTAGGTTATATACGTCATGAAAATCATCTGCACATAAAAGTGTTGCCGCACCCATCAGAGATGAAGTGACCTTCGCACCGACGTTGTTCAGGCATCGATTGAGCAGCGCAATCGTGATTCCTTGTGCCGCAACAACGCCACCGAGTACGTCAAGCACCGTAAATAAGGAACCGCCGTGAGTACCAGAGGTTTCGGCGACCTTTTTAGCGATACCGGAGTAGGCTTGCGTCATGAAATCCGTGCCTGGCATTGAGCTCAAAGGGCAATGTGCTGCCCTGTCTGTTGCCCAACCAGCAGCATAGGCATAAATCAGGGAGCGATTAATTGAAGTCAGATCCTCGTCGTCGAGATTTAACAGCACCGCTTTACCGGGTGCCCAGTTATGCAGAAAAACGTCGGCATGGCGTACCAGCTCCTTGATTTCCGCTTGTCCGGCTGGAGACTTGATATCTACTTCACGAATCGTTTTAAGGTGGTTAAGCGCATCGAATCGTGCCGAGCAACCCTCGGCCATCGGCGGCATACCTCGCAGCGGGTCTCCGCCTGGCGGCTCTACCCTGATAACCGTTGCACCCAAGAGAGCGAGCAGGTGCCCTGCAAGAGGACCTTGAATCCGCCGGCAGGATTCGATGATGGTAAATCCGCTTAACGGCAAGTCACCGGTAACACGCGTCGACGCTCTGCTCGATGCCCTGCCGCCGGGACTTGTCTCGAAAACGAACTCCCATGGCCCCTGGTGCCACACATGTTGACAGTCGTCATCCTTGGCCCTGTCATCGACAGAACGAAGCGGACAAATGGACATGCCAGTGCGGGAACATATTTGTGAAATACAGTAGTAAGTGAGATTTGATATCGCACGGGACAATTCGCTAGGCAGAGGGGATATGGCTGTGGCGTATCTCAGCAGAAAAGCGGGCCACGCTTTTCCAGCCGCTGTTGAACTCACACCGATCTCGGTCCAGAACTTCTGCCAGGGACCGGCATTGAGTGTTTCGAGTTCAAAGAAGACACCATCCAGCGAAACAAAGGGAGGATGGTGCCCATGTGAGATAGTGCCCGGAAATAGTGCTTCGGGAGACTCTGAGGCTGTTGCTCCCGCTATATACTGTCCTAAGCTTAATAGGGCTGCGGATGCCATCGAAACGCTGCTGTGCCCGACGGAAAGACCCCGCAGTTGACCAATCGAAGCGGCTACTCCACCCAGAAGCGCCAATGCGGCGGTCAAGGTCGAGACGTAGTTCAACCCTAATGGCCGATATTTGCCGCTTGCTCGCCCATGCACCGACATGAGTCCACAAGCCGCCTGCATTATATTTTCAGTCGCAAGGGCTTGCCTGGAAGCATCGCTCCATTTACCCACATCGCATATGATTGGCGTGGTGTGCGGAGTCTTGAATTCAAAAGAAAGCGCTGCATTTTCGGAAGAGCTCTCGCTCGGCTCGATTTTGATGCCCAGTGCGGCAGATTGGTAAAGTAGGGAAGATGCTATAGCAAGCTCAGGAGCATGATGTTCAAATGGCCCTGTTATCACGCAACCGGTTAAGGCACGATTCATACTCATTTTCATATGGGATGCGAGTGAGTTCAGCTTACCCTCCCGCGACAGCGGGCAAAATGGTCAATGAATCGCCATCTCGCAGCTGTGTTGATAGCCCATTGCCAAAGCGAATGTCATCATCGTTTACGTAAATATTAATGAAGCTGTGTGACTCCCCTTCGGTAATCAGTTTCTCCTTAACGCCGGGATACTGGTGCTCCAATTGGTCGATGACTTCAAGAACATTGAAACCAGAAATTTCGATGCGCTTCTGATTATTGGTGAGCGGTCTAAGTATGGTTGGGATATTCACAGTGATAGGCATAGTTATTCCTTTTCGGTTTTATGATCAAAAAAACTAGAAATTGTGGGAGGAGGGGCGAAGCGTGGAGATCGACTTCAATTCAAGCTCCGGGCTCCCTTTACGACTGGCAATATCACCTATGGTGATGGTGATGATCTTCCTTGTTGCCCGCTTGCAGCTCAGAAACGTTCGCTTTCTGGATATTCTTGGACGTGGATTTGAGCGGAGTAAAGCGAGCAGTTGCGGCTTCCTGTCCTGGCAGTTCAACGAACACTGTCACCACCGTCTGGGGGGTAACAGCAAAATCTCCCGCTCCCTTAAACATATTTTCACCTGCCGGTTCCAGCTTGACCGAAGTTTTATCCTTGGCCTTGCCGACTTGAACGGTCGCTTTGCCGCCGCCGCCCAGGGTGCTCAAATTACGGTCGGCATGATCCATTACATAGAGCACAATCTCCTTATCCTTGGCGACAAGCTCGATGTGATAAGGACCGGCCATGCGTGTCTGCCCGCCATGGGCCGATTCTTTGGATTCGAAATATGCTTCGTTGTGCGCCCCGCCAGACATTGATGCTCCCGCCAGCGTAGCACCAATAAGCATGACGGCGATTCTTGATGTATTCACTTTAATCTCTCCCTAGATTGGTATAGTTCGCCTGGGTTTATGGGAAGGGTTATACAACTTAGGCCACCATTGACAATTCCCATTCTGCTTTATATGAATCCAGCATTCTGACTCGTTCTTCGGTCACCATGCCGTCCACAATGCGGAAGCTGCGGATCTCTTCCCTATAAACCGCATCTGTTGGAATGATGACGTAATGAGATCGCGGCTCTGTTGCATATTGGACATCGATACGGCTGGGGTAGGCTTGCGTATTGGTGTGCGAATGGTAGATAACGATGGGCTCCTCGCTTCGCATTTCCATTGTTCTCCAAACCTGAAGATGCTGCTGGGAATCGAATCTAAAAAAAGTTTCCGATTGGGCCACATTGCGCATTGGAATAAAACGTAGCGGAAGATTTGAACCCGCGGGTCCGGCGATGATTCCACAGGTTTCAATAGGATGATCTTTATGTGCTTGAGCAAGCATCGCTTCGACAAGTTTGGCGTGTATCGTCAGCATAATTCTTCAACTCCTGGGATAGTAGGTTGATTGAAATGAAAAACAGAATTCTCTGTTCTGCCAGAAGAAGCAGCTCTTTTAATCGTGGCAAATTAAGCAATTGCTTAATAATTAATAATCTCCCTAGCTCAACTAATAGCCTGGCAATGAGCGATCGACATCCCTTATCCACGCTAAGATTCCTCCGTCCAAGCTCTTTACATTTGTAAAACCATGTTTTTGCATTTCCATGAGAACATCCTTGGAGCGAATGCCCATCTTGCAGTGAAGGATGATGAGGTCTTCTTTGTTTAACCGGGATAAATTTTCTTCCGACATGATCTTGTTTTTAGGTATATGGCTTGCACCTTCAATACGGACAATGTTCCATTCTTCGATTCCTCTGACATCGATGAGCTGCATATCCATGCCGCTTTCCCGCAGTTGTTTCAACTCCAAGGCACTGATCACCGGAACATTTGTTTTGTTGTCGGTTGCCAATTTCCTTGATCCGCAAAATTCCTGATAATCGATCAGTGCCGTTATAGAAGTTCTTACCGGCGCTCGCCGTAACGGTATAAATCTATACGTCATATCCAGGGCATCATAGACAGCGAGGCGGCCGAGTAAGGTTTCGCCCAGGCCAGTGATTAATTTAATAGCCTCTGTCGCCATGATTGCACCGATCGATGCGCAAAGAATGCCTAATACCCCACCTTCCGCGCAGGAAGGTGCCATTTCTGATGGGGGCGGCTCAGGGTAAAGATCACGATAATTCAGACCGCGTCCGCCCGGCGCATCTTCCCAGAAGACGGAAGCTTGTCCTTCGAACCGGAAGATGGATCCCCAGACATAGGGTTTTCCCGCAAGCACGCAGGCATCATTGACAAGATATCGCGTAGCAAAATTATCCGTCCCATCGATAATCAGGTCATAGCCGGGAATTATCCCCATAGCATTATTTGCTTCCAAGCGTTCAGTATGGAGCTGAACATGAACATAAGGGTTCAGTTCGTTGATAGCGTCCTTCGCGCTCTTGGATTTGAATCTTCCGATATCCGATTGCCCATGAATGATTTGCCTTTGCAGGTTTGATTCATCGACGATATCGAAGTCGGTGATTCCCAACGTCCCAACTCCCGCCGCAGCGAGATACAGAAGTACCGGAGATCCTAGGCCCCCGGCGCCTATCACCAGGACTCTACTATTCTTGAGGCGCTTCTGTCCTTCCAAACCAACGTCAGGAATCAACAGATGACGGCTGTACCGTGAAATCTCATCATTGCTCAAGTCTTTCGAAGGGTGTACTAGCGGTAATAGTTGCATTAGAAACCTCCATGTTTAAATCAACCTTTAGTTTCCTTAACACTGGAATCGAAAATGAATCCGGAAGATAAGATTGAATGCGATGCCTTTATTTATGAATACTGAATATTCAGAAGCTCGCGGATAAGCCGATTTGACCCCAGCGCCCCGGCATGGGATACCCTGGCCGATAAGCGTAGTTGGCATCCAGGAGGTTTTCCATGGCTACGAAAATTTCGCCTCTTTTGCCTAGCATCGGCAGCCGGTGAGAGACACGCGCATTCATGATCACAAATGCATCAACTTGCTCGGTGCTGGGGACTCCCGCTGCGCGCGGACGGCTAAGCGCCAATATGCTTGACTGATACTGGGTATCGATTGTCAAGCGGATAGGCCCTATCTGCCCATTTATACCCGCCGTAACAGCCCTCTTTGGTGTATAGGGCAAATTGTCGATGCTGGGATCAAGCAGGGTCAGGCCGCCAAATATCGTCCAATTCGGGGTAATATTTTGTCTGATTGCAATTTCGGCGCCACGCATCACATAGGTACCGAGATTCAAAAACTGAGGAGGCGGTGGAACAAGTGGCGGGAAACCAAAGATGTAGCGGTTTTTTACCTGGTCGACAAACACGCTGATATCGATTTGCGTTGTATCAGTAGGGGTCAGCTTCACACCGACTTCGGCGTGATGGAGTTCCTCCGCGGCAAGTTGTTTCCATGTTTGTCCCAGCGGAGGAATCAAGGAGGAGAGAACCGGAGCTTCCAAACCCGGATAGTTGATGCCGCGTGACACATTGCCGAATATCGTGACTCTCTCGGAAACCAGGGACAGGCCGGCATGTGGCGACGTTCTGGTTTGGAACACGCTATGGTCATATACTCGTATCCCGAGTGCCGGGACGAGCGACCAGCCTTTGCCTAGATCGATCTTCTGGCTCAGCGCGACGTAAGGTGAGGTGACGCGAAAAGTCGGTGAATTAAAGTTGCCCTGGGGTGCTGGGGCTATTCTGTTAAATCGCGTATTACCTGAAACCCAATCGCTATCCAATCCGGCAACAATAGCTCCACCCTTCCATAGAGAGAATTCTTCTTTCCAGCGCACGCCAGTCATCTGGAAATTATTGAACTGATCCCCTTCCAGTCCGGGTTGATGCAACCAATTGCCTTCGCCTCTATTGTGGTAAAAACGCAAATCCCCACGCCAGTCACCATGACGATGCGATAAAAAAAAAGAAACCATTCCCGCCTGAGTGTTGTATTGTGGCGCTACTGCAGGCATCGGCAGACGATTATCCCCCGGGTCACGCGCCTGGTTGTCGACATAAAGGAAGCTCGTGCCAACCGACCAATCGGCATTCAGCCGCACGCCGATGCGGCCCATGACGTTATTCAATTCGCCGCTCGCATTGGGCCGGTGACCATTCGACTGGGCGTGGCCTTGTGCCAGCATAAAATCGACGTTACCCCTGCGTCCCACCAGATCTGCTTGCTCAATAAAGGTGCTAAAGTATCCCCCGGATATTCTTCCATTGGCCTGCACGCCATCTTCGGTTGCACGCTTGGTTTCCAGATTGATCGAGGCAAAGTTGTTTCCGTTGATTTGCGGTTGTGGGCTCTTGTAAACAGTGATGGACTGCATGCCATTGACGGGCAACAAGTCGAGCAACGGGTGATTCCATACGCCCATGTAAAACGGAACGCCATCAATGTAAGTCTTGATTTCGCTGCCTGGACGGCTTACGCCCATTCCGCGAATATAAACGGCGCCGCCTTGATCGCCACCAAAGCCGCCCACCGGGTTGTAGCGTGATATTTGCACCCCGGGGGTACGGCGCAGTGCTGAAGCCAGATCGAACGCATTCTGATCGCGCAACTGGCTCTCGTTGACCACCGCGGATGTGCTTGAAAACGGGTCGATGCGAACGCGATCAATGATCGGATTAGCTGTTACAACAACCGGAGATAGTGGGGTACTCGGAGATGATGCGGTACTCTGTGCCATTGCAAACCCTGAGAAAATCATTGTTACAGCTGCGCATGTTACGGCTACTACGATTTTTCTTATTTTCATTTTTCTTATTTTTGTTTGAATTGCTTATACAGCGAGACAAAACCAGTTCGTGCCTTCATATATCATTTTCTAAATCATGGCCTGCGCGCATAATCAATGTTGCTTCTTATGCTTCTATATTCCCTATAAAGCTTTCTGTGGTTTTGATGGGTTATGCCACACTTACCCATCCTACATAAGTACAAATGCCTGGAGATTGCTTGTTACAAACGCTCTATGCTTGCTCAATGGGGAATGTAAAACAAATTGATGAGATTAGGAATGTGGCATATTGCCGCATGTGTCATATTGTCGCATGCGACATATTGCCGCACCTTTAATGGTCACTATGCGGAGTGAGTAGAGCCGTCAGACGATTTGGTATCAATAGAGAATGAGAGTTTCAATCAGCTCATTCTTATCACCAAAATATGCAAAATGCATTATACGATTTCATTAGATATAGGTTTCTGCTACGGGTGGTTGCTACGAGTCCCGCATGAAATATTGTCGTAAGCGCAATTTTTTGAATTAAAGAGGCGTAATGATCGGATTGTGGCAAATTTCTAATCTTAATCGGTAAAATAGAACCTTACGTGGCTGTGAGAAATTTGTGTTCTAAATGAGGTATGGTTTAAAAATATTAAGGCGTACGGTGGGTATATAACCGATAAGTTTTTGAATTTCCATTTCAACGAAACTCATATTTGTATAAGGTTCTTATGAACGCAATCAAGCTTTCCTTCCGGATGCTTCGCCGCGACTGGCGCGCGGGCGAGTTGCGTGTGCTGGCGTTTGCGCTGGTAATCGCGGTGGGTGGAATGACTACCGTGGGATTTTTCGCCGACCGGGTGCAGTTGGCGCTTTCCCGCCAAGGCAACCAGTTACTCGGTGCGGATTTGATAATTTTCGCTGATCACCCGCTGCCCCCGCATTATGCGGACGAAGCGAAACAGCTGGGGCTGACCGTTTCCACCGCGGTGAAATTTCCCAGCATGGCGGCAAAAGGGGAAAACACTTTATTGACGGAGATCAAGGCGGTTACCGCCGGTTATCCCTTGCGCGGCGAATTGCGTATCAGTGAGGACTTTCGCGATGTGCCATCGTCACGCGTTACCCGTATCGCCAATGCAATTCCGCCTCCCGGCTCTGCATGGGTCGATGAGAAGCTCATGATTCGCCTTGATCTCCAACGAGGCGACACAATTGAACTGGGTGCATCTAATTTCACCGTCAGCGCGCTGATAACACAGGAGCCGGATTATTCCATCGGATTCATTAACTTACGGCCGCGCGTGCTGATAAACGCAGCTGATTTGCCCGCGACCGGCCTAGTGCAGCATGGTAGCCGCATCGGTTATCGCCTGTTGGTTTCGGGGGAATCCGGCGAGGTGGAGAATTTCCGGAAATGGGCCCAATCGCATTTGACGCTTGGAGAAAGAATCGAAGGCATTCGCGATGCCCGACCTGAAATTAAAGCGGCCCTGGAGCGGGCGGAAAAGTTTCTCAGCCTGGCCGCCCTGGCAAGCGTGGTACTGGCGGCGGCTGCGGCGGCACTTGCCGTGCGCCGCTTTACCCAGCGCCATCTCGATGGCTGCGCGGTAATGCGTTGCCTGGGAGCAAGTCAGCCGGCGATGCTGCGCCTCTACCTGTGCCATTTCGCCGCTCTGGGATTGATTGCCAGCGGGGCCGGTTGTTTGCTCGGTTTTGTCGCGCAGGAGGCTCTCGCTTTTTGGCTCTCCGGGCTGGTGGATGCGGAATTGCCGTGGCCCAGCGTGTGGCCTGCCGTGCATGGATTGCTGACTGGCCTGGTGTTATTGCTTGGCTTTGCGTTGCCTCCCCTGCTTAATTTGCGAAGCGTACCTGCGTTGCGAGTATTACGCCGGGACATTGGCATGCAGAATCCTGATAGTCTTATCGGCTATGCACTGGGGCTGGCGGCGCTGTCAGTATTATTTTTGTGGAAAGCCGGCGACGTGCGGCTGGGTGCTTCTGTCATGGGTGGATTCGCGGCAGCGATAGCGGTTTTCGGCTTGCTTGGATTCATGTTGGTAAAAGCTTTAGCGCATATGCGCAGCCAAACTGGCGGTGCGTGGCGTTACGGATTGGCAAGCATCCGGCGGCGCGCAACTTCCAGCGTGGTTCAGGCGGTGGCGCTGGGGCTGGGGTTGATGGCGCTGCTGGCATTGACGTTGATTCGAGACGATTTGCTGCAAAACTGGCGCACCAGCCTGCCGTCTGATGCCCCTGACCATTTCCTGGTCAACATTCAAAAAGGGCAGTTGGAGCCTCTGGCCGCATTTTTTAAACAGCACCACTTCATGCAGCCGCCGATTTTTCCAATGGTTCGCGGGCGTCTGACCGCCATTAACGGCAATGCCATCGCAGCGGGGGATTACGCCGATATCCGCGCAAGGCGGCTGGTAGAGCGTGAGTTCAATCTGTCGTGGGCAGCGGAAATGCAGAGTGACAACCAGATTATCAAAGGCCGCTGGTGGAAAAGCGGAGATACCGGAAAAGCGGTGATGTCAATGGAGGAGGGCATCGCGAAAACGATGGGGTTCGGCCTGGGCGACACGCTGACTTTCGATGTGGCGGGCAGCACATTTTCCGCCACGATTACCAGCCTGAGGAAAGTAGACTGGGACTCCTTCCGCGTCAACTTTTTCATCGTCACCCCACCCGGCTTGCTGGAAAGTTATCCGGCAACCTACATTACCAGTTTTCACCTGCCGCCGGAACGTATGGAGGTGGCAAATCAACTGATCAAAGCGTTTCCCAATCTGCTTGTAATCGATGTGGCGACCATTATCAGTCAAGTCCATAAAATGATCGAACAAGTGACCAAAGCAGTTGAATTCGTTTTCCTGTTTACGTTACTGGCGGGGGTGGCAGTGTTATATGCCGCAATCGCCTCGACGCAGGACGAGCGCATTCACGAGGCTGCCATCTTCCGCACTTTGGGGGCAAAGCGCGGCCAATTGGCGCGCGCCTGGGCAGCCGAATTTGCCATACTTGGCGGGCTAGCCGGACTTTTTGCCGCGGCGGGAGCCAGCGCGCTAGGCTATGTCATTGGCGAATATACATTGAACCTGGCTTACACTTTCAACCCATGGATATGGCTGATCGGCTTACTTGTCGGAATTATCGGTGTAACCGTGGCCGGTCTGATGGGAACTCGCTCTGCGCTCTCAACACCGCCGCTCCTGACTTTACGGAGGATTTGATGAGGCATCGCAGGGACTCGCCGCGTTGATCAAATAGCTCAGTATATGCGCCGCCGCATTGCTCATCTTGATATGGATGCTTTCTACGCATCGGTCGAGTTATTGCGCTATCCGGATTTGCGCGGATTACCCGTTGTCATCGGCGGAGGCAGCGATAGGCAACCCATGCTCTGCAAAAACGGTAGGCGGATTTTCGCTCGGCTGGGTGCTTATGCGGGACGAGGTGTGGTGACGACGGCCACTTACGAAGCACGTGTTTTCGGCATCTTCTCGGGCATGGGCCTCATGAAAGCCGCACAACTGGCTCCTGATGCTATCCTGCTGCCTGCGGACTTCCAGGCCTACCGCCACTATTCGCAGCTGTTTAAAACTGCCGTGGCCGGCATTGCCCCTCGAATCGAAGATCATGGCATTGACGAGATCTACATTGATCTAAGCGAGCTACCCGATGACACAGTGATGCTTGCCACGCGCATTAAACATGCGGTACGTGAAGCCACCGGGCTTTCCTGTTCCATTGCCGTAACGCCCAACAAGCTGCTATCAAAAATCTGCTCTGACCTTGAAAAACCGGATGGTCTCACCATTCTGAGCCTGGCGGAGATACCTGATCGGATCTGGCCTCTATCTGTCGGAAAAATCAGTGGAATCGGCCCCAAAGCGGCCCAAAAGCTCGCCGCCCTAGGTATCATAACGATTGCCGAACTGGCGGCAGCAGATCCTTCTTTTTTGCAGGTGCATTTCGGCGGCAGTTATGGCCGCTGGCTGCATGAGGTTTCTCACGGAATCGACGAGCGGCCGGTAATCACGAATTCCGAGCCTAAGTCGATCAGCCGGGAAACGACTTTCGAACGAGATCTCCACTCCCGCCATGATCGTTCCACCTTGACAGAAATTTTCACGGCGCTATGCACAAACGTCGCACAGGATCTCCAGCGCAAGGGCTACGTTGCCCGCACCATTGGCATCAAGTTGCGGTATGAGGATTTTCGCACCGTTACCCGCGATATTACGCTATCCCTTCCTACGGCAGATCCCGCTACCATCCGGGGCGTGGCACAGGACTGTCTGCGGCGCGTACCGTTGAAGCAAAAGCTGCGTTTGCTGGGCGTGCGAGCCAGCGCCTTATCTTCAAGTAATAGTGTTCCGCACGATAATGGCAAATCGCGCCAAAGGGAATTACCGCTAACCGTATCACCTGTTGAACAGAAGTCTCCCGTGTCCAGCTCGGAATCGGCCTGAACCAGCTGCCATCAAAAATGTTTCGGAAGTGTCCAGGGATCTGGACTGCGACTTATAAAACGCGCCCTAATTGCGAAGGCCAGTTTGCGAAGCCCTGCTGCTTCGCCTCGCCATTTCCCTTTTACCATCGCTCGTTCAATTCAGGGATTCCGGTTCTTGCGTAGCCAGCGAAAAAAGAATACGTAAATAAAGGCCGGAACGAACGGGAGTATCCACGGAAACATCTGTGTCAGCCAAGCGGCATAAAAGCTATTCATATAGCGGGCCTTGGCGAGCGCACAGGCGTCCGCGCCGAGTTGACGACAGGTAAGCTCGATTTCCAGGGACACCTGAGCATGGGCGAGCCAGAGCCAGTACGCCATCGATGCCGCAAAAACAATCAGCAGTAGCGTAAATAGCGTTACGTGGCCCTTTTGCCGCAATACTGGTTGCATTTCTTCGCCGCTCCTGCAAGGAAGGTAGGAGGGTAGGTTGACGAACAGGAAATCCGTCGCTCTGGCAGCGAGGAATCCGGTGGAGCTAATACCCTTTGCTCCCGAAGAATGATGGACCGCGGGTGAAATGGTGTCAAGTAATGAAGTGGGAACCAGGAGTCTTAGACTTGAATCCGTCAGTAGCAATAACCGGCTCATGCATTGCGAAAGCGCGTTCTTTTGACTAACAGGATAGCAAATAGCGGAAACGTAAAGCCGATTACAGTCACTGTGATCAGCAACAGGCCGAGCTCGCTATAATCGGCCGGCGTTGTAATGTGGCTGGTAACGGGGTCTATCACTTCGCGAGTGACTACAAACCACTGGTTCAGATACTTGGTTCCAAGCTGTGAAGCGGACAGGGCAAGGTTGGTGAATGAGGCCATCACAGCGAAGAACGTCGCCTTGAGCTTTTCCGGTGCCGAATTTGCGATCCACGCCAGCATCGGAATCATGGCAATCTGGCCGAGAGGCGATTCCAGCGCGGTATCGATAAGGGCGATAAACCGCGCATCCACAACGCCGCCGGTGAGCGAGGCGGTCCACTCGTGCAGACCGAAGTACATGCCGACGATCGGCAGGGATAGCAGGGTTCCGGCGACGGTTAGAAAACCGATAATGTAGGCAATCGAACGCTCGGCCATGAAACGGCGGAAAATGAACATTCCGGCAAGCGTCAGTATCGCGCCGACCAGCGATAATGTAGCGAGAAATTGTTGATCGAAGCCCAGCTTATCGATCATCCACCATGTCGAACCCGCGCCCGGCCCTGGTACGGCGCGGAACACGAATATCAGAATCGCTGTGCCGACCAGGACGTTGCGCGCATGGGGTTCAAGCTCCCCAGTCAATCTCCACATCAGAAATAGTACGATTGCCATGGAAACGCAGAAGACGATTTCTTCTCCACCCGGAACGCGGCTAAGACCAACGCTCAGGGATACGACGGTAAAGGCGAGCCCGCCACCGAGAATCCACCAGTTCACCGCTGGCGCTTCAACGGAAGTGCCAAGCAGTGCTTCACATTCCTGGCGGCTATGCCCCTGTGCTACAAGCCGCGCCACATCCCGCCGTCTCAGCCAGGTTGCGAACAAAACACCGAAGACCGAAGCCAGGGGGATGATCAAGGCGAGTTGGTAGACGAACAAATAGGTGGCGCCTTTCTCCGCCTCGGGTAACTCACCCACGCCTTGCAACAGGAAGACGTTTGCCACCGAGACCAAGACTCCACCGCTGATGATGGCAACACGCCCGAGTGTCTGCATGGTGACGTGCATGGATTTACGAGCGTCGAGCGCCAGCGGTTCTCCATAGGCGTTCACCCGCGGCACGGCTTCGACCGTCATCGCATCGGCAACGACATCCTGAAGCACATAGCCGATTGGCGCGAGCAGTGCCGCGATGACGTACCAGGCTTCCACCGCGATTACGGCGCGCATCGCGTCGGTATGCCCGAGCAGCCCGATCATGATCAGCAGACTCAGCGTGATGAGACTTGCGCCAAGATACACCAGCAGGCTTTTCCAGCGCCATACCAGATCCACTAGATGGCCGAGCGGCATTTTCAATGCCCACGGCAGCATCATCCAGAACCCGAGCGCCGCCAGAAACTCGGCGGAAAGCCCCAGCCGTTCCTTGACATAAAATGTGCCAACGATTCCTGTCAGTCCCGAAATGCCGGCTGCGGCATAAACCATGAGCGGCGGCAGATAGGACAATCGCATTTCTCGTCCAAGTGCAAAAATATTGGCATCAAGCCAGCGGGCCACAGCCGAGAAAAATCCGGTCGCCGGTGCGGTTGTCATGACATCGGGTTTTTCATGATATGTATTTGTTTGGGCATATTAAAGCCTTTTGCGAATAGCGCTTGGCAGAGCGCCTGCTTTTACCCCCGCCGAATTTGAAGGGGGTTCATCCGCTGAATTGTCGGATAAGGCTACGCTAGCGCGACATGCGAGCTGCGGCAACCTGTTTTCTGAGGTGGTTCCAGTAGCCTGTTCCCACGTATCCACTGGCCCCGGTAAATACCGTCAGCATCATCACGCGGTAAACAACACTGCGGGGCGCCTTGATATTGACGGCCGGATCAAGCAAGTCAGGAGCGGCTGCGATCCGTTTGAGGGTCTCCCCGGCCAATAAAATTGGCCACATGCAGGCCAACCGCTGACGAATCTCGGAGCGAGGTATCGCTGTGGCATAAATCCAGCCTTGGTCCAGGTGTTCCATGGCGAGTCTGACGAGCTGGTCCAGGATTGGCCTGAATTTCGGCAGACTGCCTTCATTCAGCAAATCCGCTGGTTTCAATCCGGCTTCCTTCAGGAGCGATTCCGGGACATAGCAGCGTCCATTGTGCAGATCACGGGCAATATCCTTTACGATGTTCGTAAGTTGCAGCCCTTTCCCGAATCTTACCCCGATAGCGGACATTTCAGCGATATTCCACCGTGCCATTGCCGGACAATGCGCATAGACCATTCTGGTCCAGAATTCTCCGACACAACCAGCGACATAGTAAGTATACGTATCCAATTCGTCCAGCGTGGACAATGCGGTAAGCCGCCCGCTTGACTCGCCGGGAAAACGGACCAGATCCATTTCCATCCCGTCGGGCAGTATCTCCATCAGCCATCGGATTCGCTCCCGATCGCCGGTAGAGAAGGTTTCGTATAATTTCAGGCAATCTTCCAATCGCTGGAGAAGAATGCTTTCCGCAGAGTCTTTCTGGTGAGGAATGAGTGCGGTTTGAATCTCCTGGACAGCCTTCCAGTCAATTTCAGAAGTTCGGAATTGCGCACGGAACTGATTAAGGTATTTCAGCCGCCGCTCACGGTCGATGAGATCTGTATCGGCGATGGTATCGGCCGCGCGCGCAAAAAGATACGACAGCCCCATCTGGTCGCGAACGTCTGCCGGCAGTACGTTAAGCGTGAGATAAAACGAACGGGAGACCTGCTTGAGGATGCCGTGAAGAAGTTCGTGTGTGGCGGGATCAGTACTCAAGGATAGAAATTCCGAAGCCACTCAATCAACAGGAGCGAACATTACATGCTGCCGAACCTGAAGGTCAAGATATTGCTTCGAGCTGCTATTTTCGGGAGGAGAAGCTTCTGATTTTAGCGGACAGTATTAACGAAACTAAAAAACCATGATTTGGAGTTCGAGTAAAATCAGGGCGGCGTTATTATTTATGCTATTTGCGTAGGATGGGTGGGGCGCAGCGCAACCCATCAATCGAATGAATAATACAATACTGCGACGCTGCATTTAAAGCGCCCCGGCAATGCCGCATATTTTGCGACAGGCTAAATGTGCATAGACGCCGCCGCTTTCTCTCTGCGCCTGACACATAGGGCAACCAGAGCCATTCCCGCCAGCATCATCGCGTAGCTCTCCGGCTCTGGTATGGCCGTGATCATTCCCACTTGTCCGTTGAGGCTCACCAAATACAGATTGCCGAAGCCGTCCTCGCCAAATGAAGAAATGCTTCCGGAAATGCCGGTTGGAGACAACAGTTCGGCGGTTCGGTCGGTGACTCCAGCGTCGGTAATGGGGGAACCGGTGAAGCGGAAAGACATCACTTTATCGGTAACGAAGTCGGCGAAAAAGTAGGTGCCTTCCAGTCCATCGATCAGCGATCCACGGTACACATAGCCGCCGGTGATTGAAGCTCCCTCGTCACCATGACTATAATCGTAGATCGGTGGCGTGTGGTTTGCAATCTGTGGATCATCAGGAAAGTTCAACAAGTTTCCCTCAAATTTGCGCCAGCCATAGTTGGTCCCAGCCGCGCCAATATTGATTTCTTCGCGATTGTTCTGGCCGACATCGGCGATATAGAGGGTGCCCGTTTCCCGGTCGAAACTGTCGCGGTATGGATTACGCAGTCCGTAAGCATAGATTTCAGGGTTGATTTGAGGATTCCCATCCGCTAGATTGCCGGCGGGAATGGCGTAGCCATATTGCGTGGTGTCGCCGGGCAACTGGTCGGCCGATACATTGACACGCAGCATTTTACCAAGATTGTCAGTGAGGTTCTGCGCGCGATTCTGCGGGTCGTTGGCGGATCCGCCGTCGCCGGTGGCGATGTAAAGATTGTCAGCCTCGCCAGGACGGAAACCGATCCACCCCGCCTTGTGATTGGCGAACTCGGGTTGATCGATTGTGATTATGGTTTGCTTACTGGCGGTGTCCGCCATGTTCGGCTGTCCGCTGGCTACCTGGTAGGTGGCAACCACCGTATCGAGGGTGGTGCTGTCTATGTAGTTGACATAGAAACGCCCATTGTCCGCGAAATCCGGATCGAACGCCATCCCAAGTAGGCCGCGCTCGCTAACCGTGTTGACCGAATCGGATAGATCGAGAAAAGGAGTGGGTAGCACTGTCCCGTTTTGAAGAATCTTGATCAAGCCACCTTGCTCGACAATGAACAACCGTGAATCCCCCTCGGGTGCGGTGGCGAACAAAGGACGGTCAAGGCCGGTGGCGACGATCTGGGTTTGGAGTGGCGGAACAGGTGATGCCCAAGTGGTAGCGGCAAATACCACAGCGAACAGGGCGGAAAATGACTTGATCATTATAGTTCCTTAAGACCGGGTTTTACGGATGGGCATCAATCTCCGGTTGGTCTTTAACCGGGTTTCTGCCGGTAACACGTGAATCGTACGAAGAACTTTACCTTCTGTATATAGGACAACCTTCCTATATGGTCAATGAAATGAACTCCTCTTCTGTTGACTATTTGATGGAAATTGCCGCCTGGCACCCTTCGATGCCATTGGGAGGAGAAGCCCGTATGGACAATAGGGCGCACGGCAAGGCTGTGGTCTACATCTATACTCGCTACGAGAAAGGAGTTCAGGCCGCGTGGCCGAGGTCGAGATGATCTTCCACAACGGGAAAAGCGGTCGCTATGCTTGTCCTTTCGCCGACTCACATGACGCATGTTTCTATCATATGGGCCGATGGCTCGAGCGGGAGTGCTTATGGTATGTTCGTAACCGGGCGCAAGTGCAGTATCTGCCCGGGTGGTCCGGGCAGGAACGGCGTTGGTTTGCCAGTCACCCAATCGGTATGCCCGCTACCATAATACGGTGAGAGCGGATGCCCGCTCTGCCCGCCGGGCATTTCGAAATAGCCATGCTCTTCATCGCCCGGGGCGACCGCGAAACGTTCCGAAGCGCCAAAGGCCGATGACTGTACGCGCGGCATATTATTGTCGCCAGGCAGTGCGTCCTTTGGCATGTCCAGCCAGCTTGCGATAAATTCCGGCAGAGCATGGCTGAACGGATGCCGGATGCGCGCGGTATTTCGCTCACCCCAGCTGCGTGCCGCGATGCCGCCCGGCCGGTTCTGCATGCGCTCGGCCACACGCCTGGCAGATGTGGCGAGCAAATCCTCCCAATCGGTGTAACTTGGCGATAACAGGTGTTGCGGCCGGCTCTCGATCAATGTCCACACCGCATGTTCGGCCTGATTTAACTTCGGCAGCACAAAGCCAGGGTCGCTGCTTCGGACAACGGCGGCAAAACCGTCGAGTACATTATCAATGACCTCCTGGCGGAAGGCGCGTACCACCCGGTAAGCAACCGATGCTGTTGCGGCATGCCCATTCCAGTCGCCGAGCGCCTGCT
Source organism: Nitrosospira sp. Nl5 (assembly GCF_900102495.1). Lineage (GTDB taxonomy): Bacteria > Pseudomonadota > Gammaproteobacteria > Burkholderiales > Nitrosomonadaceae > Nitrosospira. Next base: position 69,109 of record NZ_FMVQ01000014.1, read on the forward strand.
TCATCCCGATATGCCACGGGGCTGCTTCCGTCCGATCCAAAGTCAATTCGAGAAGTTGTTGCCAGCGCGTCAGGAACAATGCGCGGTCATCAAGCTGTATGGCGAGCATACTGGCCGGGGAGAAGTGCTCCTGTTCGCGCAAGCTGTCACGGATCTGCTTTGCGCGCGCACCAAGTTCGTAGCCGCCATCGCCGAGCCGGTCGAGCATGAGGCCGTCGACGGGACGGGCATTGGCGCTCCACAGACGCCGCTCCGCCGGATTCACGATCAGCGGGTATTGTTTGGGCATGAGCCACCCGTTCCATCCCGTGCCGGGCGCGCTCCAGTCCGCCGGAAGTATCGGATCATAGTCGCCGACCCGCGCCGGAATGCGCCCTGCAATGGTCCAGCCTATTCTGCCTTCTCGATCGCCGACGATAAAGTTCTGCGCGGGAATGCCGGAATTTTGCGCAATCGCGATTGCTTCGTCCACGGTTTCCGCCTGTTCCAGGAGGGCAAGTTCCATATTTATCGCGCCTGGCCGATGGGCCGTCCAGGCCAGCGCGAGTGGCGTCCCATCGTGGTCGGCGGCCAGGATTGGGCCCCATTCCGTTTCTTGAACATCCAGTGTCTCGTCCGGTGCCCCCAGCGCATGCAGGATTTCCCGGTGAACTGCGATGGATTTCCATCCCGTCGCGCTACGATATAGCAAGGCATCCGCAGGATGCCGTGTAATACGGACCCAATCCAGGAAATCCCCATAACTGTTTGTAAAACTCCAGGCGATTTGCCGGTTGGAACCGACAGCAATGGCCGGAGTGCCGGGCAGGCTGGCACCGATAACGTCATTCATTCGTCCGGCGCGGCGGGAATTCGGATAGATCAGACGTGTGCGGAACCATATGTTCGGCACACGCAGATTAAGATGCATGTCGTTCGCAACCAGCGCGGCGCCGGACGTCAATGCGCCGGAAACGGCGAAGCTGTTGCTGCCGGGCAGATTGTCGTCATGCTCATCCAGGTAACGCTCCTCGGGGCGGTGTATGAGGCTGGGATCAAGCTTGCGTAGATCGAGCTCGTCGGCGGAGGGAAGCGGGGGCCAATGAAATGCAGCGCCGACGAGCGGTGCATCCCACATTCCGCCGCCGGCTGTCAGGAACCGATAAGCGGCCTGCGGTAATGCCGCGTGCATTGCGGAGAAAGCGAGTTCGCGGCGATTAGCGGCATCATTCAGTGTGAAATACATCGCTTTCACGACCAGCAGGCTGTCCTCGCTGCGCCAGGCGCGAGGACGCGTACGTGTCAGAAGATAGGGAAATTGGGGCGTGGTAAGCGCATCGAGCCCATTATTCACGCCGTCCCGATATGCGTCGAGCAACTGCCGCTGGGACGCCGGCAATCGTTCCAATGTTGCCGATGCACGAGCACGCATGCGGTGCAATCTGGCTTTACGGTCAGACGGCAGAGCGGTTGGCCCGAATAATTCGGCGAGTTCGCCGGCTGCGCTGCGCCGCATCAGGTCCATCTCGAAAAAGCGTTCCTGCGCGTGGACGTAGCCGAGTCCTCGGACCAAATCATGATGATCTTTTGCGCGCAGCGTCACGCTGCCGAGTGCGTCGCGCTCAACAGCGACCGGCGCAGTCAGATCGATCATGTCCACCGTTCCTGCATATTGTGGCAGGCTGCCACGCAGTACCCGCCAGATACCGCCCGTCAGCAGCAGCGCGAGTATAAGAAATGCGAGCAAGGACCAGCGGATAAGGCGGAGCGCAGTCATAAGAGGAAGTGGGTGATGGGCAACCGGCATTGATATGCTGCGCCCTTGGCTCAAGCGGAGTTGGTATTATTCGATACGACTGAAAAGCTCAGGAAGAACCGAGCTCCTGGCGAATAAACTCGATGCGCTTGCGATTAACGCCCAAATCGCCGCTTCCCAGGCGTGAGGATGAGCGAACCTGGATTACCTTTGCGGCCGGGTCAAACCAGAATTCAGTGTCGTCCACGTACTTCATAATCCGGGTAGTAAACTGAGCATAAAGATAATCAGGTTCCCTTTTCACTATTTGTGCTCCGTCCATGGCTTTCACAATGCCGGCAATATGATCCAGCGTTTCCGCGGCATCGCCCTTCAATGGTAGTGGCGCGATGTTGGAGTATGCGCGCTGCGGATGATCGGGGTAGAGCAAGGTCTGGCTGGATACGCTATTGGGTGTGTTTGAAGGTGGCTTGAGTCTGCCCTCATGCACGCCCAGATCAGCAGGCTGGGTACCCTTGAGCAGCCCGAGTTGACCGGCAATCACCCCCGCGATAATGATGAAAGCAACGACGAGAAGCAGCCACTTAATAACGACCATGTATGGATCCTGTTCCGAAGTGATCCGGTAAAGAATGCCCCCTGAACGCGCGATGCTGGCGTCATCAGTTCGAGTGTTATCCGTTCCTCGCCGTTATCGTATTTCCTGGCCGATACCATATTAGGTACAGACTGACGGGCGGACTACTTGGTTCTGCTGTTTGCGAGTATAAATTCCGCCAGGCGTTGCGCTTGTTCACCTTTAATATTCGGGAAGGCAGGCATGGACATGCTTCCAGTATGTATTTTCTGGATAATGGCATCCTTGTTCGCCGTGGCGGAACTCAATGTCATCACGCTCCCGGCTGTTTCGGGCTTGTGACATTTGGTACAGTTTGCATAAAATATATCTTCCCCGCTGGCATTTTCGGGCGGTGTGTAATTATCACTCTTCGAGCAACCAACTACACTCGCCAATGCAGAAACCGCCAGCAACAAAGTTATTTTTTTCATTTTTTGCACTCCAATTTTTTCTGAGGGATGGGAATTCAGGGTTTACTTCAAATCGCGTGGACGGCGTTGTTGGCATTATATCTTTCTCCCTGGCGGCTAAGGTATTAGTTGTGGTATTAACCAGGTATTTATGGAGAGGGTAGACGCTTGCACTTCGCAATTAACTATCTGGATTCCATGAAACGGGGCCTTGCGACCTGAAGTAGCGGGAAGTCAAAAGTTTGGCTGTTCATTCCTTTAACCGTTAATCTTCCTTAACCTGCAGGGGCAGGCAACCAAGGACTCGAAGAGCGAGCAACACCGTGAGCGGAAGATAAATGAGTAATCCTGTCATTCCAAGTAGAGATTCGCCGATCCAGAAGGTCACTGTGAGGTTAAAGATCAATACGCCATAATAGAGGCCGCAACCAAGGAGTACACGTCCGGTCACCGACCCGGGGGGGGTATCCGTCTGCTGAAGCTTGCGATCCAACGGCAGATAGGCCCGGAGCGAGAGGAAACCAACGATGGCCCAGCCAATGTAGTTAGCGACCGGTACACCGAAATGTGTACCGGGCTCTGGGTAGTAGTAGATTTGCCCGAGGAACCAGCGCTCCCCGCGGAGCGCGACCGGGTCAATAATGATATCAATAAATGCGAAAAAGAGGATCGTGAGTACCGCCACAGGCCAGCTCGTTCTGGCAGCGAGGGGGAACTGCATCCGAATGATGCCAATACCGAACCTGGTGTTTCCAGCGCCACTGGCGGGCAGGAGAAAAGCCATGGCCATGCAATAACTTGCATACAGAAGGAAAGGAAACGAGAGGGAGTCCATAAACGGGATATCTGAGATATATAGTTCCTGGCCGACTGTTGAACCGGTATAGTGGTACCAGCCGAAAGGGATGCCGGTACGGGTGGAAGAAAATTCGCACAGCAGGGCCACAAGCCAGGTGATCCCCAGGAAGTACCCTGTTCTCCGCCACCCGATAAGGCGGGCTGCGGAAAGCAGAAAGGCAGTGAGAAATACGAATACGTAGGGGCGAAGGGCAATCGTTTTAAGGAGAAGGCTGAAAATTTCCATGCATATTCCATCTGTTCAGTGGGTCAAGCATAATTCCGACTTGTCAGTACATTAGTCCATATGACCCTGGTACGAATTCAGCATTTGACGTTTCGCGGACTCCGGCTTATATCGTTCAAGTCGTATAATCGGTGGGAAATCGGGGAGAGAAAAGGGGTACGCTTACGCTCAGCGCGACATAGCTTCTTTGACGGACTGGCGTAATGAAGTCATATCATCGCCATGGAGGCGATCGCTGCCAGATGCCTCATGCAGCCCTTCCCGGAACAGGAAGCACTCCCTTTTTTGCTATTGTTGGGGTACCTATTATATCTATATCCTGCCGGGCACAGTGGCCAACATTCCGGCTATTCCGGCCAGCAGGGTGGCAGCCGCCAGTAATAACAATACTGCATATGCTATAGCGCAAACGGAAGAATTTACGATGTGTCATTGCGGATACCCGTCTATGTTGTTTATTATGCGATCCACAATTCCTTTGCTGAAAATCAATACCGTCCAGAATATGCATGATCAGCGGGACAGACTCCGGTTTTACGGTAGCTGATGCAGCGAGCATCAACGATTTTAATAAATACCGCACTTTTCCAAACCCGTCATACAATTGGCGTAATGCTGAATCCATATAATGGATTTTCGATAACATATAAACATCAAAATATCATTTTGATCACACCATCGTGAGGCGCGCGCTCAAGTTTGTTGCCCTTGTTGTTCTGATCCTGCTTCTCACCGCGCTGACCATTGCTGCCTTCCTTATCTATCGGGAAACTGAAACTTCCGCATATCAGGCACATCGTCTGGCGAAATTGGCCGATGAATTGGGCTGGGAGGTAAAAAGCGGACCGAATAGCGATTCGCATTTTCCGCAGTCGGGACCGTACGACATGCGCATGGGCTATAGCCAGCTGCCGGAATTAATTCATAATCTGGTGCTGCATGGTTTCCATGTGCATGCACAGGCAAGAGTTTCTCCACGCATGAAAGAACTCATCGCACAGGGTTTGTTCGTTCCCTATCGCGAGAAATCCCAGGCTGGACTGGAAATTACCGGGGATGGGGGGCAGCTATTGTATCGCGCGACGTTCCCGGGCCGCATCTACGAAAACTTCGAAGAGGTCCCGTCACTGGTGAGGGACAGCCTTCTGTTTATCGAAAATCGCGAGTTGCTGGATGCAACCCACCCAAAAAAGAATCCCGCTATCGAATGGGACCGGCTTGGCAGGGCGGTGCTGGATAAGATAATTCAACTCTTCCGTGCTGATCATGATGTAGTAGGGGGCAGTACGCTGGCCACCCAGATCGAAAAATACCGCCATTCTTCCAATGGAATGACGATTACCCCGAAAGACAAGATTCAACAAGTCGCGTCCGCGTCTGTACGTGCTTACCTGGATGGCGAGGAAACATTGCACGCCCGCAAGCGTATCGTTGTGGATTACCTTAATACGGTCCCACTCGCCGCTGCACCGGGTTTCGGAGAGGCGAACGGACTGGGAGATGGCCTGTGGGCTTGGTACGGGCTGGATTTCGATGAGACCAACCATATCCTGAATTCGCGATTTGTCGAAGGTGATGCCCTTGTTGAGACGGCCCGCCTCTATAAACATGTGCTGAGCCTGATGATCGCCCAGCGCAGGCCTTCTTACTACCTTCTTGCCGGACGTGAAGCGCTTGACGAGCTCACGAATCGTCATCTGAGGGTATTAACGCAGGCTGGCGTAATCCCGCCTGGCCTGAGGGACGAGGCGCTGAAAGTAGCACTCAGTTTTCGTGGTATCGCCGCGCCAGAAGAAATCAGGAATTTTCCCGCCCAGAAGGCCGTCAATGCGGTACGCGCGCGTCTCGCATCCCAGCTTGGATTACAGCGCATGTATGATCTGGACCGTATGGATGTATCGGTGCAAAGCACTCTCGACGGAGAATTACAAAAAAAGACCACCGATATGCTTCGCCGGCTCAAAGAGCCGGAATATGCGCTTGCAGCGGGCCTCTATGGTCATCGCCTGCTGAGCACCGAGGATCTGGGCAAGATCATCTACAGCTTCACGCTTTCAGAGTTGACCCCGGAAGGAGCCAAGTTCAGAATCCAGGCGGATAATTTCGAGCAACCGCTGGATATCAACAAGGGTACTAAACTGGATTTGGGTTCTACCGCAAAATTGAGAACGCTGGTGACTTATCTCGAAATTGTCGAAGCGCTGCATAAGAAATATGCAACCTTGCAACCGAAAACGCTACGTCAGCAGCAGATTGACCCCAGCGATATTCTCAGCCGATGGGCAATCGGCTATCTTCTGCAAAGCCCGGACAAAGGGCTCGCGGCCATGCTGGACGCCGCTTTGGAACGCAAGTATTCCGCTAGTCCGGACGAACGGTTCTTTACCGGCGGCGGAGTGCATGTTTTTCAAAATTTCAAGCGTGAAGACGATCGCAAGATTCTGAGTGTACGCGAAGCGACATTAAATTCGGTCAACCTTGTTTACATCCGGCTGATGCGGGATATCGTACGCTACTATATGTTCCAGATCGTAGGTTCGTCCGCCAGGATACTCAAGGATGCCGGAAATTCTGATCGCGAAGAATATCTCAAACGGTTCGCGGACAAGGAAGGGCGAGAATTCATCAACCGGTTTTATCTCAAATACAAGGGTAAATCCGCGGCGCCAGGCCAGATTGGCGAAGTGTTTTTTTCCAGTTTCCGGCACACCCCTCGCCGCCTTGCGGCCGCTTACCGCTATATTTATCCCGAGTCCACGCTCACAGACTTCGAGAAATTCATGGCATCGCATCGGCCCCGTTTTAAAGGCCTGGTTTCACCACCTCCCCGCGATCTGTATGAGAGCTATGCGCCCGGCAAATATTCGCTGGCCGACCAAGGCTACATCGTAACCGTGCACCCCTTGGAACTGTGGCTGGTGCGCTACTTGATTACCCACCCCGATGCGCAATACAGGGACGTAATTGAGGCCAGTGGAGACGAACGCGTGGCTGTCTACCACTGGCTGTTCAAGACCGTACACAAGAATTCGCAGGATATCCGCATCCGCGGTCTTCTGGAACTCGAAGCATTCCTTGAGGTTCACCGTAGCTGGAAACGGCTCGGCTATCCCTTTGATTCTCTGGTCCCGTCGCTCGCCACGGCCATTGGAAGTTCCGCTGATCACCCTGCGGCGCTTTCCGACCTGATGGGTGTCATCCTCAATAATGGAGTGCGCTTGCCAGCAGTACTGATCGAACGCTTGCGTTTCGCAGCCGATACTCCTTTTGAGACTGTTGTCGAACGGAATGCCGTCAAAGGCGAAAGAATCTTCTCCTCCGAACTGGCGGCAGCAGTGCGTGGCGTATTGACCGATGTGGTGGAGTCCGGGACAGCCTCACGACTTGCCCGCGCCATCACGGAAGAGGATGGAGCTGAAATTTTTATCGGGGGAAAGACCGGAACGGGTGACCATCGCCATGTTACTTTTTCCTCGCCTGGCGTCGTCAAGGAATCCCGCGTTGTCAATCGCTCCGCCACTTTTGTCTTCTTCATCGGGGACCGTTTCTTCGGAACGATGACCGCATTCGTGCCTGGCGCGGATGCGGCGAATTATAAATTCACCTCGGCGCTCTCTACGCAAGTGATGAAGCATCTCCTGCCCATATTAAAACCGCTTACCGACAAGGCTCAGCCCCTGCCCGAGCAGGTCTCAATAAAAAGAGCGGTCAAGCGAGATCTTCCAAAGGACGACGCAAAGGAGGCGGCTAATTCCAGCTAACGGGAAGCTGGCACGGTGTGCGCCGGGCAATGCCCCGAGCGTGTCCTTCCGACTTTTTTACTTCGATTCCTCGCACCCGAAAGGCTGCTAGTCTTCACTGTTAATCCACCATAAGAAGACGACAATCCCTAGAATCAATCCAAGGCCGAGAACCGCCTTGACAAATTCCTTGACGAACCAAAACAGCATAGATTCATATAAATCCAATTACTCGTCCTCTTCAAAACAAAAGCCGGGCTCACTTCCGGAACCACCACCACAGCAGTGCCGACAAGAATAATGACAACAGCAGACCGGTGGTTATTGGAAAGTAAAAACTGAAATTTTCCCGTTCGATGGTAATGTCACCCGGCAGTCGTCCGAAGGGTAATCTCGACAACCAGGGCCATGCGAGGCCCGCAAGCAGCAATAGCAGGCCGAGTAGGATGAGCAGGCGTTGCATAAAGGATTTTCTGGATTCCAAGAAGAAACCGGCAGGATTAGTGTAAACGTTTTTCCCGGAGCAGTTCAACTCGTCCGGGCTCGGTTATCTTCAATCACGGCTCGTCCGCTTCCCTTTTTATACGTGCGCTAGCACACGGAAAGCTGATGCAACCTTGTATACAGTTCTGTTTTGTATTTCAGTAAGGCTAAGAAAAAATGATCCATTTCTTAATTCCGCTCGTTGCCTTATTCGCGGTACACGCCACAGCAGCCGAGGAAATAAATGGCTGCCGTATCAGACCAGGAACCCTCTGTGTAGAGGTAGATCTTCGCAGCGCCAACCTACGCGGCGCCGATCTTGCTCGGGCTGGTTTTCGCCTAACGAATTTAAGTGGCGCCGATTTGCAGGATGCAAATTTATTCAATGCCAATATGGATATGGTTAATCTCACTGGCGCCAACCTCAGTGGAGCGGTGCTGGATTCGGCGGATATAAGCCGTGCTACCATGACTGACGCAAATCTCAATCGCGCGCGGCTGAATGGCGCTAATCTTAAAAGCGCCAATATGGCAGGCGCCAACCTTACGGGCGCGCAACTTCAGGGCGCTAACCTGAGCGGCGCGCATCTGATGAAGGCCCAGCTTCGCAATGCCCAACTTCAGCGGGCGGATTTATCGGGTACCGTTTTGACGCAGGCGGATTTCAGTGGTGCTGATTTGACCGGTGCACGACTGGACAATGCAACGGTAGAGGGTGCCGATTTCACAGGCGCGACCCTTGACCGCGTCGATTTTTCACAAGTGATAGGCTCTTGCAAGGGTTGCCCCGGGAAGTGATTTAAATCTCTTCGCGTCCCCGCTGCTTGCGGAGCGTCGTAAATTAATCAAACATTATCCGTAACACTCCGCCCGAAGTAATACTCCCTGCATATAACATGACAATGTTTGGTGAAGAGTGTTATGGCTACTGAATTCAAAAGCAGCCTCAGCCTTACGGCAGCTTCCATTCCTCTCAGGCATTCGTGGGAACATACCGTTGGCAGTGGACGCGCTTTGCTTGCATTGCGCGCCGATTGGCGTGAGCAGTTAATGCGCGCCCACGCGGAACTCGGATTTCGTCATGTACGCTTTCATGGGGTGCTCGATGACGAGATAGGTACATTGGTCCGCCATAACGAGCAGGCCCTTTATTCATTTTTTAATGCGGATCAAATTAACGACTACCTGTTGTCCATCGGAATGAAGCCGTTCGTCGAGCTTTCATTTATGCCGGCGATACTGGCTTCGGGCGATGCCACCGTATTTCAGTACCGGGCTAACATCACTCCACCCAAGGATTACCGGGAATGGGGAAAGCTTATCGACCGGTTGGTGCGGCATTGGGGCGCCCGCTATGGCCTGGACGAAATTCGTGAATGGTGCCTGGAGGTGTGGAACGAACCCAACCTGAAAGCATTCTGGACGGGTGGTAAAAAGGGTTATTACGAGCTTTATCGCACGACGGCGGAGACTATCAAAAACATAGATTCCGCGCTAAAGGTCGGCGGCCCGTCGAGCGCGCAGAACGCCTGGATTCCCGAATTCCTGGATTACTGCGATAAGCACAAACTGCCCGTCGATTTTATCAGCACGCATTATTATCCTACTGACGCCTTTGGCAAGATTGGGACCGACACGCTGACTCAACTCGAACACGCGCCGCGCGACGTAATGAAAAAGCGGGCAAAAATAGCCAATGCGCAAGCTCGTGGTTTGCCGCTCTATTACACCGAATGGAACGTAAGTTCGAATCCGCGTGATCCTTTGCATGACCAGTCCTTTGCCGCCGCATTTGCCGCCAATATCGCACTATCGGTCGACGCATTGGTGGCTGGCTACAGCTTCTGGACCTTTACCGATATTTTTGAGGAGAATTATTTTCCCAGCCAACCTTTTCACGGTGGCTTCGGCCTTTTGAATCTGCATGGTATTCCCAAGCCGATTTATCGGGCGTTCCAGTTGCTGCATGGTTTGGGAGATAAGCTTTGCCATGTGGAAGGCTCGCACGATACAGTCAACGTGTGGGTAAGCCGGGGAGCAGATGTTATTACCGTATTTCTCACCAATTATGCGATGCCACGTCATGAAATCTGCACGGTTGCCGTCCACGTGCAACTCACCGCAGCGCCGAAGCCACTGTCGGCGCATGTCATGCGCATCGATGAGAACAACGTAAATCCAGAGCGGGTTTGGCGGGAAATGGGAAAACCGGAATACCTCAGCCTGCACGATGTAGAAACGCTGCAAGCAGCATCGGTGCTAAATTCCGAGCCGTATCCGTTACGCATCCTGGAAGACCATATCGAGTTCGATATCTCGATGCCGCCACAATCGGTCGCCACGGTGAAGATTGAGTGCGCTCCAAGTTATGCAAGTACGTGAGCCGATCGCATCTCAACAAGATGAGCTGCTAAGGACTCTCCAGCATGACTCATTTCCCCATTTCGCTTATAAGATCAATCCGGTTAACGGGCTCGTCCTCAAAGTCACATCCCGGCTGGGCCAGCAAGTATTGGCGCGGTAAGTCTCACGCTCGCGGGCTACTCGGTCGGGTGGAACGCGGTTTGATGACCCGGAAGAGGATGTGAAACGCCCGCTCACTCCATCCAGTTACCGCATTCAGAATTCGGAAAATAATTATGTATGGCAGCGCACGGAACAGCTCATGGCCTGAATCTAAAATGAACCAACAATGCGATTAAGAATACGTCTTTACCGAATACCGCAACCGATCCCCCATTCCCATGCCGTCCCTGTCCCAACTCAAATGGGGCGGGACAATCTTTCCACCCTTCCCCATTTTTTAAGGAGCATGACATGAATATCCTGATAAAAAACACCCGTAATTTCGTGATTGCCACTGCGGTGTTGTTTGGTGTATGCGCCACCACTGGCGTGCAAGCGCAAGAATCGGGTAACAAGGACAAGCCATCTTCCCAAACGGGAACAAAGGACGGGCAAAAGACCGTTGAAGTGCCGGTAATAATAATGGTTCCAGTACAGGTTTCGAATGATCTGGCGGGGGACAAGGGTTGCTGGGTGAAGCTGTACAATGAGGAAGGTTTCCGAGGCGACAGCCTGATGCTGGTGGGCCCGATCAACCTGGCACAGATGATCGGTCCTTTCGGTTTCAACTGGGAAGATAAGGTTCGCAGCCTCGAAACCGGACCTAAGGCCAATCTCACCATCTACGACAATCGCAATTTCCGGGACCAGGACAACTTTATCACCGCGGGCAAAAAAGTCCCTGACATGTCAAAGAAAATGGGGTTTCTTGATAATTTCCGTTCAATGATGCTTAGCTGTACATAATCTGGCTAAATGACGGAGCGTTCACTGCTATCAGCACGCTCCTGCTTTGGCCCCAAACTCGGTTATAACTCAGTGTCCTGGGCTTGCCATTTAGCGCGAAGCAACGATCTGAATGTTTTCCAGGCGGATCAGGCGGTCAGGATCGGCATGAATCTTGCACGACGCGTTTGAGAATGTGCAATCGGCCATGAAAGAAATGCTCGGCACCCGGAACTACCACTACCGGTAGTTCTTGCGGAGCCGCCCAGTCCAGGACGGTTTTCAGGGGCACCACTTCGTCCTGGTCACCGTGTATGATCAGCACGTCCGGAATAGGGCCACTTTCGTGCTTGGTGCCGGGGTGGGTAAGAGGAGGGACGCTCAGGCGGTCAACCGACGGTGCTACCAGCACCAGTTTTTGCGGTGCGAGCTTGTGCGCGGCGTGGACCTGAATTGCGCCGCCGAAGGAGAATCCAGCCAGTAGCAAGGGTAGGGGAGCAGCACCGAATCGGACGTCAAATTGTTTTTTAATCGTTTCAGCTATCGCAATCACATCCCCAGTCTCGCCAGCACCATTGTCGTTACCTGAGTTACGCGTGCCTTCGCTTTGCCCCACGCCGCGAAAATTGAATTTGACGGTGATGAATCCCAGTTCAAGCAAAGCTTTAAAGAGAATGTGGACTACTTTGTTGTCCATCGTTCCGCCGAACAATGGATGAGGATGCGCAATGACGGCAATTCCACGCGGAGGATCGCGTTCCGGTTCGGCCAGAACCGTTTCCAGCTTTCCCGCCGGGCCATCAGTGAATTTCTTCTTGGGAATACGTGGGTTCAACAATGAACGCAAGCCCGCAATTCTACGGCTTCAAATTTTCAGCCGTTCGACTACACGGCCATTTTTTAGATGTTCTTCGATGATTTCGTCGATGTCCTCCTGATCCACATACGTGTACCAGACATCTTCCGGGTAGACCACAATGACTGGTCCTTCGTTGCAACGGTCAAGGCACCCTGCATTATTAATCCGCACTCTTTTGTTTTTGCTGTCGAGTCTGAGCGCCTTGATACGTTCCTTTGCGTAATCGCGCATTGCCTGGGCGCCATAATTGTTACAGCAAACTGCTCCCGCTTCGCGCTGATTGACGCAGAAAAATACATGCCGCTGGTAGTAGCTCATAGGAATGTTTAGAAGTGAGTGTGGAAAGATTATACCGGAACGAGTAGCTGTTTTTCTGGTGCTCCGGGGAAACTTTGAACCTAAACCGGCTAGTTGACTGCTCACACCATCTATCTCAATTTTATTTCTGTCCATAAACGGCTCAGCAGCCGCCGCTGCTTGCGATCGAGGTCCCGCAACATTTCCAGGCGAGTGAGCAATTCGGGGTCAGGAAATATGGCTTTATTATTGGCGATTTCGGGACGGATATATTGCATCGCATCCATGTTGGGATTGCCGGAACCTATGAGGTTGGTGAGTTCGGCGGAGTTCTTTCCGTCCAACATGAAATTAATGAATTGATGGGCTAAATCCGGGTGGGTTCCACTTCGATGCAGGACCATGCTATCGAGTGCGAGCACTGCTCCCTCCCTTGGGGTCGAATAGCCGATCGTGAATTTGCGGCCGGTATTTTTGGCATCAAGCGCCGCCTGGAACATGTCATTCGAGTATCCATGCGCTACCCATACATTGCCCGTTGCCAGCTCCCTGACATAACTCGCGTTGCTGAAAGCCGTCCAGTAAGGCTTGGCGCGCACGATCAGGTCCGCAGCCTGCTTCCAGTGTTCCTCATCGGCGTCGTTAACAGAATAGCCCAGGTATTTGAGTGCGGCAGCCATCAGTTCTCGCTGGCTATCGAGGACTGTCACCCGTCCCTTGATTTTTTCCAGGTACTTCGGCTCAAAAATAATCGCCCAGGTGTCGATAGGCAGACCGAGTTCCTGTATTTTTTCCTGGTTGAAGCCAAGCAGTGTGAGCGTGTAGGCGTAAGGAACAGAATATTCATTACCGGGATCGAACGCGGTATCGAGGTATGCCAGATTAATATTCTTGAGATTGGGCAATAACGATTTATCCAGCGGCTTCAGCGCGCCTTGACGAATAAGGGCATGCACGGCGTTGCCGGTGGGAACGATAAGATCATAGCCGGTGGCGCCGGCCGCCAGCTTCGCCAGCATTTCCTCGTTGTCGGAATAATAATCCTGCGAGAGCTCGCATTTGCAGGATTCCTCGAAGTGTCTGACCGTTTTCGGCGCGATATAGTTATTCCAGTTAAATATATGCAGGATGTTTTTTCCCTTACCGGAGAAAGCCGCATTCTCATCCTGCCTGGCGCAGCCTGCGATGGAGAGAACCAACCACCCCAGCACGATAATGAACGCTGCGAACGGCGTTGCTGGAAAACGTCCCAGCTTCATTTTCGCGATTTTTCGTGCAATATCTCAACCTCGCTTGACGGGGCACGCGACTCGAGCCTGGCGGCAATAATGATCATTACCAGCGTAAGCAGCATCAACAACGTGGAGATCGCATTAACTTCCGGCGTCACCGCGACCTTTATCATGGTATAGATCTGGATGGGAAGAATCGGCTCGCCCACGCCCTTGGTAAAGAAGGTGATGACGAAGTCATCGATGGACAAGGTAAAGGACATTAACGCGCCCGCGACCACTGCCGGCATGATAAGTGGCAATGTGACAAGACGAAAAGTCTGCCACGGAGACGCACCTAGATCACGCGCCGCTTCAAATATACTTTCGTCCATGCCTTGCAGCCGCGCCCGCACGATGATGGCAACGAAGCCGATACAGAATGTGGTGTGCGCTATGATGATGGAGATCATGCCGAGTGTTAAATTCAGCACTTGCAAAAAAAATAATAACAGGGATACGCCCAGCAGGATTTCGGGCATTGCCACCGGCGTGAATACCAATATTGGCAACACCTTGAGTTTGTACCGGTGTATCGCCAGGCCGGCCATGGTGCCGAGCACCGTGGCGCCGAAACTCGCGCTGACCGCGATAATCAATGAATTGCGCGCAGCGGTAAGCATTTCGTTGTTATTGAAGAGTGCCTGATACCAGAACAACGTAAAGCCTACCCATTCAGCATTCAGTTTGGAATCGTTGAACGAATACACCACCACGATAACGAGCGGTATATACAGAAACGCATAAACTACAGCCGCTGCAAACCACAGCCAGGCATTGCCAAGATTCATGACTCCGCTCGCTGCCTGATAGTGGAGCGAGCGAACCATGTAGCCATGCCGGCAATGGATAACACCGCGAGTGTTAGCATGATTGACAGCGCGGAGCCGAACGGCCAGTCGCGGGTGCCAAGGAATTGATCTTTGATCAGGTTACCAATGAGGATGTCGCCTGTGCCACCAAGTATATCCGGCACTGCGAACATGCCGAGCACCGGAATAAATACCAGTGCGGAACCTGAAAACACGCCTGGTAACGATAGTGGCCAGGTGACGCGCCAAAAACGTTGCCAGCGAGTGGCGCCCAGATCCTGTGCTGCATCCAGGAGCGAGGAATCGTGCTTTTCCAGGTTGGTATAGAGAGGCAGCACCATAAATGGCAGGTGCACATAAACCATGCCCACCAGCACCGCGAATGGCGAGAACAAAAGTGCTACCGGACCAATGCCGAATGCGCCCAGGACCGTATTGATAAAATAGCTAAGCCCTGACTCCGGGCCAAGAATAATCATCCACGCATAAATGCGGATGAGGAAATTGCTGGCAAATGGCAGCACCACCAGCAGCACCATAAGATTGCGAAAGCTTTTTTTGCTGCGCGCAATCAGCAATGCCAATGGATAAGCCATAATGAGACAGATCAGGGTAGTGGTCGCCGCAACCCCAAAGGACTTGAGGAAAATTCTGGCGTAAAGAATATCGCCGAAAAAGAACTGATAGGCTTCTGCCGTGAGCCCATATTCGCCAGGGGAAGCTCCCGCAGGTGCGGCAATTGGTGCAAGCCCACCGAATTCTCCGGGAAAGCGGAATGAGGTAAGGACCATAATCAGGCTGGGGGCAACGAAGAAAACCACCAGGAACAATAGTGGCGGTCCGCTTACCAGAAATTTCGCAGCGCGGTTTTCTCTGGCGTCTTGCTTGACGCTTCCTTTAATCATTCAGGAAAATGCCCGCATCATTTCGCCAGGAAACAGCCACTGGATCTCCCACTTCGAAAAACTTGGCTCGCCCCGGTGCGGAATTGGGCAACAGAGCCTCGACGTGGGCACCGTTGGAAAGCTCCACAATATAAGTGGTGACATCGCCCAGGTAGAGAAGATCCTTTACCTTTCCCAGGAAATGATTTCCCAGTTCTATCTCATCCGACGGAGCGGAAATCCGCACCTGTTCGGGGCGAATCGCCATCACACCTTTGTCGCCCACTTTCACGCCTTCCTTGCCGGCTGCTGTGACATCGCCCAACTCTCCAATATCAAGTTTCAAATGCGAGACAGAAGCTTCCAGCACATGTGCAGTCATCATGCTGATCTTACCGATAAAATCGGCGACAAAACGATTTCCGGGGGAGCTGTAGATTTTGGAGGGTTCGTCGATTTGTTCAACGTTTCCCTGATTCATCACGGCGATGCGATGCGACAACGCCAACGCCTCATTCTGTGCATGGGTAACGAACACGAATGTCACGCCGACATCTTTCTGAAGATTAATGAGTTCGATCTGCATCTCCTCGCGCAACTTCGCGTCCAGCGCACCCAGCGGTTCATCCAGCAACAGCAGTCGCGGGCGATTGACCAGCCCTCTGGCGAATGCCACGCGCTGTTTCTGCCCACCCGACAATTCGTGCGGAAAACGTCTGCCGAAATTCGACAGGCGTACAGTACTCAGGGCCTCTTCCACCCTTGATGTTATTTCCTGTGTTGGCTTGCCCGCCATCTTGAGAGGAAAAGCAACGTTATCTGCTACCGTCATATGCGGAAACAGCGCATAGGTTTGGAAGACGGTATGAACGGGCCGTTTTTCCGGAGGCGTGCCGACCATATCTTTCCCGTCCAGCAAAATCTGGCCGGAGTCGGGCAGATCGAATCCGGCTATCATGCGTAAAAGCGTCGTTTTGCCACAGCCGGAAGGCCCGAGCAGGGTGAAGAATTCGCCTGCCTCAATGCCAATGCTGACGTTATCGACTGCGGTGTAGCTGCCAAAGCGCCGTGTCACATTACGGATTTCCAGTAGCGCCATCGCGTTGTCGTGCCACTTAAAAACAGGGATTCTACCAAAATTCATTGAGGGATTAACTAGCTGTCCTCGCCTGGGATTGCTGCCACAAAGGAACAGCTGCCGGGATGAATAGATTGGACCGAATTATCGTGCGCCGAGCTATCTGTACTCGGGCGAGCACGGTCAAATTATTTGAAGAAGCGTAGCCCGGGTAGCTTTTCGTACCATGAAAGCCAAAGATTCCGGACTTCCGGGGGTAATTTCACCCATCGGATCGACTCAGTCCTATTCGGGATCATTTCTATTCCTAAGGGTTTCCCTTAGTATAAAACCAGGGTTTCCCCAATATACTGGTGGTATTGACTGAGTTAGGATAACGCTACTTTCATTCTATTTGCATTC
>NZ_FMVQ01000016.1 GCF_900102495.1 Nitrosospira sp. Nl5
CAAGTGGGACAACGATCTCATGGAGCAACTCAAAAAGCCCAATGAGCATTCAACCCCGGCAATGGATCACTAACAACAATCCAGCAGGATCTACCTCCGCGCGGCTTCAACATCACGTTGAAGTCGCGTTTTTCTGTGCAGAGACTTTAGGGGGGAATGCGAAAATAAAAAGAAGCTAGCCGATAAGCCGGGTTCTGTCGTGGACAGTCATTCCTCTAGGCGCACGGTTACCCGCGCGCTCAAGCAACCTACCCGCAGGCTCAGCGAGCAGCATTATCGCCTGCCTATTTGGTCTTGCTCCGGATGGAGGTTACCGCGTTTCACCGTAACTTAATACGCTCGTCTCTGTGGCCCTATTCCTCGCCTCACGGCGGCCGGCCATTAACCGGCATCCTGCTCTGTGGAGCCCGGACTTTCCTCTCCCTGCTTCCATTACTGGAAGGCAAGCAGCGACTGTCTAGCCAGCTTCAATAGAGATGGTATCACCAAATCGGGCGAAAAATGCAATTTTGGGTGCTGTATTCTTACTCCTTCTTCCAGAAGGACAGGCTGCTGGCAAATTTCCTGCTTTTTGCGAAACATGAAACAAGAAGATCCTCGATTAGAAATATTCAAGTTATGATTTGGGATTCGTAAAATCGGTGGATTGTATGAAACGTCGCATATTGCTTATCCTAACGTTGGCTGTCATCCTTTCCGGATGTGCCGTCCTTGGATTGCGCGAGCCGCTTCGCGTCGCAGTGGCTGGAATCGAACCATTGGAAGGGAAAGGCATGGAGGCACGCTTCGCGGTGCATCTTAGAATTCAGAACCACGATGACAAACCGATCAATTACGATGGCATTGCCCTTGATCTGGATTTACGCGGAACAGGCTTCGCAAGTGGAGTAAGCAATCAGGGGGGCACTATTCCGCGATTTGGAGAAACGATAATCACGGTACCGGTAACAGTTCCCGCGACGGCAATCCTTCGTCATGCCTTTGGACTAGCCACCGGCGATCGTACCAAGGCCGATTACCGGTTGCGCGGCAAACTTGGTGGTCAGGGATTGGCTATCGGGCGGCAATTCGATTCGCAAGGAGAAATTACGTTGCCAACCATACCGCCGGAGAAGATGGACTGATTTCGATCGTTTTCGCTTGAACGGTATGGCCGGATATCGGATCAGCGGCCTTGCCATGGTACGAATCAACTATGATTCCTTCTTATGGTTTCCCTGAATCATGCAACACCATATTGTGCACGGTAGCTTTCTATCGCGTGAAGATCGCGTCTTAGATTCTTCCTATCGCGCAGGTAACTTGTAATGTCGTCCAGGTTGATAATACTGGCGACCTGAATTCCATACGCATGATGAACCTCCTGGGTAGCGGAACGCTCTCCATTACCTCTCTCCATGCGGTCAAGGGCGATGACGACTCCACAAGGTACAGCGTCCCAGGCGCGAATATGATTGACAGATTCGCGCACCGAAACACCGGCGGAAATGACATCGTCCACGATCAGCACGCGTCCGGCAAGCGGCGCACCAACCAGATTCCCGCCTTCGCCATGATCTTTTACTTCTTTACGGTTGAAACAGAAAGGATAATTATATCCGCTCTCGGCCAGAGCAATGGCGATAGTGCTAACCAGTGGAATACCTTTGTAGGCTGGACCAAATAGCATGTCAAACGGAAGCTCGGCGGCGAGAATGGCTTTGGCGTAAAATTGCCCCAGCTTTCGGAGAGAGGCGCCGTCATTGAACAAGCCCGCATTGAAAAAATACGGCGACATTCGCCCCGCTTTGGTTTTAAATTCGCCGAAGCATAGTACATTACAGCTGATTGCAAACTTAATGAACTCTTGCCGGAAATCGGGCATCGTTATGACAAACCGGAAAAATAAACGTGAGAATTATAACGCTTAACCTGAATGGCGTACGCTCTGCCGCCAGCAAGGGTTTTTTCCGGTGGCTCCCAACTCAGCAGGCGGACGTCGTATGCGTGCAAGAACTGAAAGCGCAAGCAATCGACATTACGGGAGAAATGGCGTCACCTGATGGCTACAACGGTTATTTCCATTGCGCTGAAAAGAAGGGATACAGCGGGGTAGGTATTTACAGCCGGCACAAGCCTGACAATATTACTGAAGGTTTGGGTATTGCGGAAATCGATGCGGAAGGACGCTTTCTACGCGCGGACTTTGGCTTACTGACCGTGATATCGATCTATTTTCCTTCCGGTTCCAGCGGGGAACACCGGCAAGCTGCAAAATTCTTCTTCCTGGAGCGATTCTTTCCCATGCTCGAAAAACTCGCGAGCTGCGGCAGGGAGATCATATTGTGCGGTGACTGGAATATTGCTCATAAGGAGATTGACCTGAAGAACTGGCGCTCCAACCAGAAAAATTCGGGGTTTCTGCCGGAAGAGCGCACCTGGCTTACTGGAGTTTTCGACCAGCTTGAATTTGTCGATGTCTTCCGGCGAATCAGCCAGGAGCCTGAGCAATACACATGGTGGTCCAATCGAGGGCAAGCCTGGGCCAAGAACGTGGGCTGGCGCATTGACTATCAGATTGCTACACCGAAGATTGCTGACAAAGCGACGGCGGTTTCAATTTATAAGGCGGAACGTTTCTCTGATCATTCGCCACTGACTATCGACTATGATTTCAGCATATGCCCTGAATATGGTGATTGACCGCTCACCTTGCGGCGTTATCCTCCAGCCTAAATGCCGGATCTAGAATAATGCCCGCTGCCCTGTCCGGCTGGCTGCATGCTTTTCGCGTTTACACCCATCCACGCGTGCTGGGAATGCTCTCCCTGGGCTTCTCCGCGGGGCTGCCACTGTTATTGATATTGGGTACCCTCTCATTCTGGTTGCGGGAAGCAGGTATCGACCGTTCCACTATCGGCCACTTAAGCTGGATCGGGTTAGCTTATGGCTTTAAGTGGATGTGGTCTCCGCTGGTGGATCGCTTATCGTTGCCGTTATTAACCCGATTACTGGGCCGCCGGCGCGCGTGGTTGTTGCTGTCCCAAATCGTTATAGCCATCGCTCTAACCGGTATGGCCACCACCGATCCGATCGAGAACCTGTCATATATGGTTTTTTTTGCTCTCGCCGTCGCTTTCGCTTCCGCCACCCAGGATATAGCGCTGGATGCCTATCGAATTGAAGCCGTAGCGCCGAGGCTTCAAGGGGCCATGGCGGCGACCTACCAGGGAGGGTATCGTGTAGCGATGATTCTTGCTTCGGCTGGCGTACTGTGGATAGCTGCGGCTGTAGACCCTTCGGAGGCTACTTATGACTATGCGCCCTGGCGTACCGCTTACCTGGCAATGGCCGCCTGCATGGCGGTAGGTATTATTACCACCCTTATCATTCGCGAGCCGGACGTTCCTGTCACCCGCCTTATCTCGGAAAATGAAGACTATGCCCGGAAAGCCATTGCCCATTGGAATTTGAACGCGCGCATCACGCAAATGCTGGCTTGGCTATATGGAGCGCTAGTAGCGCCTTTTCGGGATTTTATTGTGCGCCATGGACGGCAGGCCTTGTTGATTCTGGCATTAATCGCTACGTATCGCATCTCGGATGTTGTAATGGGAGTGATGAGCAACCCTTTTTATGTGGACATGGGCTACACCAAGGACGAGGTGGCAACTGTGTCTAAGGTTTACGGGGTCATCATGACGATTGCAGGGGCGGCCATAGGCGGAGTACTCACGGCAAAAATCGGCATCATGCGTACGCTGTTTCTGGGAGCGGTATTGTCGGCCGCAACGAATCTGCTGTTTGTCTGGCTGACCGGGCGCGGACACGACGTGACCGGGTTAATATTCACCATCTCTGCCGACAATCTATCAGCCGGTATCGCTTCTTCCGCTTTTATAGCTTATCTTTCCAGTTTGACAAATTCCGCCTACTCAGCCACACAGTATGCATTGTTCAGTTCGGTAATGCTGTTATTGCCGAAATTCATCGCCGGCTTCAGCGGTAATTTCGTTGACTCTTATGGCTACGCTAGTTTTTTTACCGGTACCGCATTACTTGGTTTACCGGTATTAGTGCTGGTATGGCTGGCCGGCCAAGCGAAATTTGAGACCGGGAATTCTACACCGGATAGCAATTCCCCCCGGACCTCAAGTGATGCTGATAAATGATCATTTCTGCTGTTCAAACCGATAAAAAGCCAACATTCCCATCAAGTTAGGAAAGAATTTGACCTGATGGTTCCCATTCATCACCCTGCGTTCGAGAATGCGTGCGCCGTGCTGGCGGCAAAATTCTTCAAAATCACCAAGCGTACAGTTATGAATATTCGGCGTATCAAACCACTGATAGGGCAGGGTCTCCGAAACAGGCATGTGGCCGGAGACAACCTGTAAACGATTTTTCCAGTAACCAAAATTGGGAAACGAGACGATGCCCTCTTTGCTTACCCGCAGCATTTCCTTGACGATGTTCTCGGTATTTTTCACTGCCTGCAATGTTTGCGAGAGAACAACATAATCGAATGATCCCGATTCGAAATTTAGCAGTCCCGATTCCAGATCGCTTTGAATCACGTTTACCCCATTATTGAAACATGCCAGAACATTGGCGTCATCAATTTCCACGCCATAACCACGGACATTACGTGCATCCCGCAAGAAACGCAGCAGGGAGCCGTCTCCGCAACCGAGATCGAGTACTTTCGCACCGGGCTTTACCCATGCCGCAATCGCGGCGAAATCAGGCCGGGAACCGGAGGATGGCATTGTAGACGTGCTCATTGTTCCTAAATTCCGGAGGTGGACGAACTGGAGTGTGCGTTTTTTGGGGCGCAAAGCCAGTGCAGTCCGTTCTGCCGCAAACTGGCGGAAAAGGTGAAGGTCAGGTGGCGCAAGAAACTTTTTCGGGTCATGGTACCGAGTTGAAAAATGAGTTGAGAAGGATATTAGCCCGCGGATTCAGGATTATTGCTAGTATATCCTGAGGATATGTTTACGCGCCAAACCGCCAAAGGAGAATCGGCGTCATAAGCGTCTAACCGTGGTGATATAAACTCTCACCTTATCCCGCTTCCTGGGCCATTTTCACGAGCGCACGTCGAGCCTGTTGCGCATCAAGTACCATTTCCTCAAAATGAAAACGCAAATGTTGGCCGTCCGCGCGCACATCGAAACCGTCGCAGTCGATGCCCAGCATTTCCACATCCAGCGCCTCGCATTGGTGGAAGTGCTGACAATAGCGGCGCATCGTATCGCAATGGTCAGAGTTCATATGTGCAATGACAGCGGCCTCCTGCTCAATCAACGGATAGCATGGCACCAAATAGCTGTTTGCCGCGACCCAGTGAATCTTACCGAAGCCGCCGATATAACGCAGTGTCTGCGGCATGATGCGATAGAAAGAGAAATCGCGCATGGTTAAATAGCATGCTGCTTCCGGAAAATGACGTAGATAACGTGCACCAAGACGGGGCTTATCCATCACCTGCCTCGCCTCCCCGACCATGCTGACACGCCCTTGCGACTGGATATCCACGTTGTTCTGGTCGTACGCGATGAGGCTGACGCGGCAATCATACTTGATGTTCCTGGTGTGTTCCGCCAACGTGCTGATAAGGATGAGCAGGCTACCATCGTGGTCCACGAGATAAGGCGCAATCGAGCCGAACGGATGACCATTGAATTTTCTCGATAAGGTGCTTAAGACACCATAACGATGACTACGTAATAGTTGGCGGGAAGCGCGCGCGTTGCTCATAAGATGGCAATAAGGCCGCCTTTGAAATGTAATCTGAATCTGCGGTTGGGGCGGGTTGGAGGGCGCGATTTCTGCTGTATGGGGCAAGCTGCAGCAACGCGAATGTGAAGCTTTCTGGGACTCACAGCCAGTAATTGTACCTATACGACAATATTATCCATATACGCTCGCACCAAGTCATGATAATGATGGTCTCCCATCAAGAAGGAGTCATGGCCATGGCTGGAACTGATTTCCGCATAGCTGACATTCATTTCATTATCCAGCAATGCTTTAACAATGGCGCGTGAGCGCTCCGGCGAAAAACGCCAATCGGTGGTGAACGACAGCACCAGGAAATTTGCTCTGGCGGCACGGAAAGCGGCGCTCAAGTCGTTATTGTGCTTGTGGGCGGGGTCAAAATAATCCAAGGCCTTGGTCATTAACAAATACGTGTTGGCATCGAATTGGTCAACAAATTTATCCCCCTGGTAACGTAAATATGATTCGATTTCGAATTCCACGTCGAAACCGAATGCCAGCGCTCCATTACGCAATTCTCGTCCGAATTTCGCTGCCATCGAGTCGTCCGACAAATAGGTGATATGCCCCAGCATCCGGGCAAGCCGTAAACCTCGTCTCGGCACTACTCCATGAGAATAATAATCTCCACCGTGGAAATCCTGATCGGTAATAATAGCTTGGCGCGCTACGTCATTAAATGCGATATTCTGCGCTGTTAGCTTGGCGGCTGCGGCGATGACGAGCGCATTCCGCACCTTTCCCGGGAAATCGAGTGTCCATTGCAACGCTTGCATCCCACCAAGACTGCCACCCCCCACTGCGGCAAATTGTTCGATACCGAGATGATCCGCCAGCCGTACCTGGGTTTCCACCCAGTCTTCCACTGTTACCATCGGAAAGTCCGCGCCGTAGCATTTTCCGGTCTTTGTATTGATGCTCGCGGGTCCGGTAGAACCATGACAACCGCCAAGGTTATTCACCCCCATCACAAAAAACTTGCGTGTATCAATGGATTTGCCGGCACCAATCATATTATTCCACCATCCAGCGCTCTTGGGGCTGTCAGCATAAAAGCCCGCCAGATGATGGTTACCGGAGAGTGCATGACATATCAGCACGGCATTGGATTTGGCAGCATTGAGTTCGCCGTAGGTTTCATATACCAACTCGTAGTTTTCGAGCACGGCGCCGCTCCTCAAATGCAGCGGTGCATCGAAGCGAACACGTTGCGGAGCCACAATATCAATCAAGCTGGAATCTTGCATTAACGTAAAGTAATCGAAAAAAACTGCTCACGACTTAAATGACCTGCAAAAACAGGTCTTGTTGTAATGATGCTATACAAATAATTATCGAGTGTTTTCTCCACATCCTTGCGGGTCAGTCACTCGATCGCTTTGATGCTTGATGCGAGCCTTGATCGGTAATTATAGTCAAACAAGCCTCTAAAAATTCAAGTTTTATGAACACCATCTTATAGCTAACCCGCTCCTCCATGCTGTCGTAAACTTGATTACTCCCGGAAAACGCTACTTGCATACAAATTCATTCCGCATCAGCTTTTATTTTCGCTTCATCTGGAATATTTTCAGGTGCTCCCGATAAAATCAGCTATTCAGCTTCGTTAATAATGCGTGAATTTTTCCTGGGTCATCGGCTTTAAGGATTTTTTGCGTGAGCGGTATGATATGTGGCAAATTACTTCTCAGCACCTCTCGTTTCACAGTCAGCAATTGTGCCGGGTGCATGGAAAACAGCCGCAATCCGAAACCTAGCAGTAGCCGGGTAAACAATGTGTCTCCCGCAATTTCGCCGCAGACCGCCACCGATATTCCGGTTCGGTTGGCGCTCCGAATGATGTGTGCGACAAGCCGCAACACCGCGGGATGCAGTGAATCGTAAAGATGCGCCACGGAATCGTCCGCACGGTCGATGGCAAGCGTGTACTGGATGAGGTCATTGGTACCGATAGACAAAAAATCCAGCTTGCGCATGAAAATATCGAGACATAGCGCCGCGGCAGGAATCTCTATCATGCCCCCTATTTGTAATTTCTCATCGAATGGAATATTTTCCTGGCGCAAACTTTGCTTCGCGCTGTCAATCAAGCTCAACGTTTGAATAATTTCGGAAACACTGGAAAGCATTGGCACCAGAATACGAATCTGACCATAGTGGGAAGCGCGCAGGATCGCGCGCAACTGGGTATTGAACATGTGCGGCTCGGCCAGACACAGGCGGATGGCACGCAATCCCAGCGCCGGGTTGGCAGCGACGCGCTTGGCGCTATCAAGATTTTTGTCGGCGCCCAGATCGAAGGTGCGTATCGTCACCGGCAGGCCCCGCATTTTCCGAGCCACGCTACGGTAAGCTTCGAATTGTTCATCCTCGTCAGGCAAACTGCTACGATTGAGAAACAGGAATTCGCTGCGGAACAGGCCAATACCTGTTGCACCGTTCTCTTTCACCTGTTCGATGTCCTGAGGTAGCTCGATATTGGCCTGCAATTCTATCGCGGTACCATCGAGCGTCTTGGCAGCGATCGTTTTGATGCGTTTCAGTTTCTGCTTTTCCAGCTC
This sequence comes from Nitrosospira sp. Nl5, assembly GCF_900102495.1. Classification (GTDB taxonomy): domain Bacteria; phylum Pseudomonadota; class Gammaproteobacteria; order Burkholderiales; family Nitrosomonadaceae; genus Nitrosospira. The sequence continues at coordinate 8,322 of NZ_FMVQ01000016.1, forward strand.
AAACTGACTCTGGCGCAACCGGTATTCCGACAGAACCTGCTTGTCAGGATCAACAATTACTACGCCCTGATTGCCGTCCACGATCAGAATATCATTGTCGCGGATCAGCCGGCGTGCATGATGGAGCGCCACGATGGAAGGAATGTTGAGACTGCGTGCGACGATAGCGGTGTGAGAAGTTAAACCGCCCAAGTCAGTGAGGAATGCGGTAAACCGGTGTTGCTTGTATTGAATGACATCGGCGGGACTTAAATCATGGGCTACCAGTATGCTGTCGCCGTCACGCTTTAACGAGGTTGGAATGTAGCCTGGATGGCCCAGCAAGACTTTCAATACCCGTTCCACCACCTGGATCACATCGGTCTTGCGCTCGCGCAAATAGGGATCCTCGATCTCCTCAAACTGCGCCATCAATACATCCATCTGCTGGGTAATCGCCCATTCGGCATTACATTGGCTTTGGGCGATATATGCTTTGGCTGCAGTGGAAAGTGTGGGATCATCCAGAATCATCCGATGCAAATCGAGGAACGCTCCATATTCTGCAGCTGCCGGACCGCTGACGACAGAGGCATGCAGCGTCTCAATCTCTTCGCGGACCATTGTGAAAGCAGTGTCGAGCCTGGATATTTCATTATCGACTTGATCCTGCGGCACGATATGATGCGCTACCTCCAGCGCCGCATGGGAAGCGAGATATGCATGCCCTATCGCGATACCGCCGGAAACGCCGACGCCGTGCAATGCAAAGCTCATTCACTTTCCCCGAAGCGATTCCCGATCAAGTTTACCAGCGCCTGCATCGCCTCGGCTTCATCGGCACCGGTTGTTTCGATACCCAGGATGACTCCCTTGCTTGCAGCCAGCATCATCACTCCCATGATACTTTTCGCGTTGACTTTGCGATCATTTCGCGATAACCATACCTCGCTCTGAAATTGACCGGCCAACTGGGTGAGCCTTGCTGAAGCACGCGCATGCAATCCCAATTTGTTGAGGATTTCAACCTCCTTATATTGCATTATGCAACCTTGAATCAATGCGTATGACCCCTTCTCTGCCACCGGTCAATGCTTTATCCCCTGCCACCGCGAGGGACTCGTTGCGGTAGGTAAGCGCTCGCACCAGCATCGGCAAATTGACTCCAGCGAGACATTCCACCCTGCCCGGATTGACTAACCGGCTGGCGATATTGCACGGGGTTGCCCCACAAATGTCGCTTAATACCAGTACGCCGTTACCGCAATCGAGTTGCCCGACCAATTCCAGCGCTTTCGGCATAACAACATCGGGATCATCGTGAATGGAGATGCTCAGTTGCATCAAATGCTGCGATTTCGTCCCCATGACATGGTTGGCGCAATGAATAAGGCTGTCGCCCAGGTTGCCGTGAGAGATAATCAAAATTCCAATCATGTAATGCTCTGCTATTCAATAAATGGTGAATTAAATATGCTTTTCCAGCGCATCCACCATCATTCCAGCTACGTTGAAACCAGTCTGATCAGTGATTTCACGCATGCAGGTTGGACTGGTAACATTGATTTCGGTTAGATAGTCCCCAATCACGTCCAGTCCAACCAACATTAAGCCATCGTTATATAGCGCGGGTCCCAATGCTTCCGCGATTTCACGGTCGCGCGTCGTTAACGGCTGTGCTACACCGGTACCTCCCGCCGTGAGATTGCCGCGCGATTCACCTGGCATCGGAATACGAGCCAGCGTGTAAGGTACCGCCTCGCCGGCTATCAGCAGAATACGTTTATCACCTTGACTGATTTCGGGGATGTGGCGCTGAGCCATCACCGTGCGCGTTCCGTAATGCGTGAGAGTTTCCAGGATTACGCTGATATTGTGATCCGCGCTGTGAATGCGAAAAACGCTGGCTCCGCCCATGCCGTCGAGCGGCTTCAGCACAATGTCGCCATGCTCGCCGAGAAAATTGCGAATCAGATATTCCTGCCTCGTCACCAGAGTAGGGGCGGTAAATTGTGGAAACTTCGCTATGGCGAGCTTCTCGTTATGATCCCGGATCCCTCGTGGGCTATTCATGACACGGGCACCCTGATTTTCCGCCAATTCCAGCAGATAAGTACTATAAACATACTCCATGTCAAAGGGAGGGTCCTTCCGCATCAGCACGGCGTCAAATTCTTGCAGCGGCGTTTCCTCAGGTTCTTCTACTCGATACCAGGAATGCTCATCTGCCTGGCCGACTAACTCCAGCGTACGGGCGAATCCGACCGTTTTGCCACCTTTCCACGCCAAATCCCCTTGTTGCATGGTAAACAGCTGATGCCCGCGAGCAGCCGCTTCATGCATCATGGCAAAGCTCGAGTCCTTATACGTTTTAATCGAATCCAGCTGGTCGAGAATGAAGGCGAGTTTCATTTATGATTATCGATCATCCCGAATCCCGCATGTCATAATCATCCCCTACAATGCAAAGCGACAGGAATTCGGCATCGAGTTTATTGAAGCAGTCGGGAAATAAATTTTGTATCTCCATAGATGCCAGCTTGAAGCCGCTGCTGCGAAAATCGGGGTAACGGTTAAATGGCACGTATTGCCGCCATCGGCCATACAACGCTCGATGGAACAATATGGCATCAACGGCGCATCTTTCCAGATCGAGAATCGGGCCACTCGGGCCAGTCGCAAGACGAGGCACTGGCATGGAATAAAGATAACGTTTGAGGATAACCACATTGTACATCACGTACTGCCGTAGTCCGTGAATATTGAAATCGTTTATCGGTCAGCCTAATCCGGCGGTTGGGGCAAGGTTGAGTATGCAGTTGAGGTACAGGACAAGGCGTAACAATGCCGAATGCGACCGCTCAGGCCGATAAGCTTGAAAATGTTAACCGCTGGGTTCAGGTTGAGAAATTAGCGTAGTTCACCCAAGGTATATAACTCCGGATTGAAGGAGGTTTTGTATTTTTGTGGAAGCTCGTCCATTGCAGCGCTGGCTTCCTCGCGGCTGGGATAAACTCCATATGTCACCCTGAATTTGGCTTTGCCCTCGGTATCCACCGCGTGTACATAAAGGTCAGATAAATTGATTAAACTTTGAGCACGACCCAGAAATCGTTCCATACGGTCGGGCTGGATATTTTCTGTGGCGAATAGTTGAATACTGTAATAACTATTGTCCAGCTTGACCATAACTTTTTTGGTTGCGTCAACTCGCTGCTCCAGCAAGCCATGCCCCGCCAGCTTCACCCCGCCGATATCCAGGCCGGCAGCACGCTGCGATCCGGCCGCGTCAGCTAATCCCCCCTGGGCGGAAGTGATCGTTCCTACCCCGGCCCCGGTGGATACAGGGGGAACCTCGGGTATGGCTGCCAAGGAGGCCGGGGGCGCGGGAGGCACCTTGCTTTTCGGCGGGGCTGCTGAAATTGGGGGAGGGACGCTGGGAACAGCCCTTTCGGTCACCGCGGGGTAGTTGGGGGACGAGACTGGTATTGACGTTATCACTTCACCGGGGACCGAAGCAACGGTAGGGGTAACATGTGTTGACTCTGGGCGCAGGGCCTGCCACCCTAGAACCCCCAGGACAATGACCGCCAGCACCGCGCTTGCACCGGCTCCCCAGTGATTCAGCAAATGGGACCAGCCACGCAAATCAGGCCGGCGCTTGATCCCCGAGTCTTTAATGGCCATCTCGACGTGCTGGGCTTCTACGTTGCGCGTATGGGCACTGAACGCTGCCAGCAGAGATTTATCGGCAAGATTGTTTATCTGCTGCGCGAGCCCGCCGGAAGCCATGGTGATTAAACTTACCGCTTCAGGAGTAAAAATGTCCGGGCCGCGGTATCCCGCCGCGCGCATGCGGAATATCAAGTAATCCTTTACCGCTTTAGCGTTGAACGGTTGGGTGGCGAAGTGATGGGTGATGCGATTCCTGAATTGACGCAGTTGCGGCAAAGCCAGCGTATTTTTCAATTCAGCCTGGCCAAACAAGACAATTTGCAGAGATTTTTGGCGGGACGACTCTAACTCGTACAGCAGCCGCAACGCTTCCAAAGTCTCCGCCGGCAGGGTGTGGGCGTCATCCAGTAACAATACGATTTGCTTGCCGCTGGCGTATTGCTCGATCAGCGCATTCTGCAGTTCCGATATTGCAGCGGTGGGGGGCACTGCGGCGGTACAGTTTTCACTCAGCTTGAATTTTAATGTGTCGGCAATGCAATGGAAAAGCTCTTCTTGCGACAAATTTGGCTTGCCAAGATAAATTGTTTTTATAGTGGCAGGCAACCGTCTCATCAACAACTGGCACAGCGTCGTTTTGCCGCTGCCGTTTTTCCCCGTGACCTTGATGATGCCCTCGATACCCTCGCCATGCGTAAGCATGTAAATGAGCGCGTCCAGCGTCACGCCCCGGCTGGCTCCATCATAAAAACAATGCGTGACCGGAATAGGAGCAAATGGCTGTTCAGAAAGCCCAAAGTGGCTAAGATACATTATTACCTCATGCGTTTAGAAGTGCGCCCATGCGTTTGCAAACGGCGTGTAAATAATGGAATTTATAGCGGCACGTACGGGTGGTCAGTATAATCATCTTAATCGCGGGAAAAGCGGTTTTAACATACTATTTGCCTTGTCTTGATCCCGGTTGCTGGAGTATAGTTCGAGTCTGCCATTATATTATCCAAGCGGAAGAGCGCGCCGGTTTCATCGTCGCCGCCGAAGGCGCAACCCCCCGGAATCGCTCAGGCGTAGATCAGGTTGATCTGATCCTTGAGAACCGCTTGTGACAGGCAATCTGGAGAGCGCCAACATCGAGTTTGGCCACCGAAGGGGCACGCGGGACAGACATTCCGTAATCTCTCAGGTAAAAGGACAGAGGGGTGAAGTCATGGACGTGACTTCGCCTTTTTTATTTTTGGGACGCTCACCTGTGAAAACGACCTCGCTTAATCAAACTCACCGCGACATGAATGCCAAGATGGTCGATTTTGGTGGCTGGGACATGCCTTTGCATTATGGTTCCCAGCTTGACGAACATCACCAGGTACGTAGTGATGCGGGCATGTTCGACGTATCGCATATGTTGGCCGTGGATATCAAGGGGGAAGTGGCGCGTGCTTTTTTTCGGCGCCTCATCGCCAATAATGTGGACAAGCTGACCCAGCCCGGCAAAGCCCTTTATACTTGTATGCTCAACCCCCGGGGCGGGGTGATCGATGATCTCATCATTTATTTTCTGACTGAATCGCATTTCCGCATGGTCGTGAATGCGGGTACTGCTGACAAAGACATGGCGTGGATGCTGGCGCAACGCGACCAGCTCGCACCTGGGCTGGAGATCGTCCCCCGCCGTGATCTAGCCATGATCGCGGTGCAGGGGCCTAATGGTCGCGCCAAGGTTTGGCAGGTTATTGCCGGGGCTCAGGCTGCAACTGAGAACCTGAAGCTGTTCCAGGCGGTAACGTATGATAAATATTTTATTGCCCGTACCGGTTACACTGGAGAGGACGGCTTTGAAATCATGCTGCCGGCGAACGATGCCGCAGGTTTCTGGCACGCGCTTCATGCCGCAGGGGTGGCGCCTGCGGGACTCGGGGCGCGTGACACATTACGGCTCGAGGCTGGAATGAATCTTTACGGACAGGACATGGATGAAACCACCAGTCCGTTAGAGTCCGGGTTGACCTGGACGGTTGATCTGAAAAGTGATCGCGACTTTATCGGTAAGCAGGCACTGCTGGAAATGCCTGTGAAACAGCAATTAATTGGTTTGATTTTACTCGAGCGGGGCGTCCTGCGCAGCCATCAGAAAGTTGCTACGCGGTACGATGGCGATGAAGGCACCGGCGAAATCACCAGTGGTGGATTTTCTCCCACGCTCAATCAATCCATTGCGCTGGCACGCCTGCCACTAAGCGTATCCCCTGGAGATGAAGTGCAGGTATCGGTACGGGACAAGATGCTGCGAGCGAAAGCGGTAAAATATCCGTTCGTGCGAAATGGCAAAAGTCTGGTTTGATTTGGACAGCGGCACAAGTGTCATTTAATTCTGGAGCAAAAACATGAGTATTCCAAATAATTTAAAATATACCAAATCGCACGAATGGGTAAGGCTTGAAGACGATGGCATCGTGACGGTCGGTATTACCCCGCATGCACAAGAGTTACTGGGAGATATGGTGTTCGTGGAAACGCCGGATATAGGGCGCAAACTCGACCAGGGAGAAGAATGCGCCGTCGTGGAATCGGTCAAGGCGGCAGCCGACGTGTACGCACCTATTTCGGGAGAGGTAACAGCAGCCAACCCCGACCTGGAAACGGCCCCGGAAAAAATTAATCAGGATGCCTATGCAGCATGGCTTTTCAAACTAAGGCCGGTAAATGTCGCCGATCTGAACAATCTGCTGGATGCAGCAGGTTACCAGAAACTACTCGAAAGCGAGGAAGATTAATCAAGCCGTGAGCCGTCGAAAATGAAATACGGATAATATTCTCAGACTTTACGTTTTCACTCCCTACGTTTCATTTTTCATGACAATGACCTACGGAACAAATCATGCCGTTCATTCCTCATACTGAAGAAGATATACGCGCCATGCTTGAAAGCATTGGCGCAAACACGATTGATGATCTGTTCGATGAAATCCCTGCCGCCCTGAAAACCGGCACCTTGAAAGGTGTTCCGCCCGGCTTGAACGAAATGGAAATTTCACGCCTGATGCTGGAAAGGTCCGAGGCGGACGGTCGTTATTTCAATTTTATCGGCGCTGGTGCATACGAGCATCATATCCCGGCCGCAGTATGGCAGATTACTACGCGTGGCGAGTTCTATTCCTCGTACACGCCCTATCAGGCGGAAGCGAGCCAGGGCTCCTTGCAACTGCTCTACGAATATCAGACCATGATGGCGTCGCTGACCGGGATGGATGTTTCCAATGCCAGCATGTACGACGGCGCGTCTGCGCTGGCTGAAGCGGCATTAATGGCCGTGCGTTCGCATAAGTCCTCCCGCCGTATCCTGATGCCGGCCACGATCCATCCTGTTTATCGCAGTGTAGTGCGGACCATTGTTAAAAACCAGGGGATTGAGGTCATCGAGCTACCCTATTGCAGGCAGTCTGGCCAGACGCTGCCTGAGTCTCTGGATGAGTTCGGCCAGGAGGAATTTGCGGCGCTGGTCATTCCCCAGCCTAATTTCTTCGGCGTGCTTGAACAGGTCGATGCCCTTACCGATTGGGCGCATAGCAAGAACGCACTGGCAATTGGCGTCGTTAACCCCATGGCGCTGGCGATGCTCACCCCTCCCGGCGAATGGGGCGGCAAGGGAGCGGATATAGCGGTAGGGGAAGGTCAGCCATTGGGAATTCCGCTCTCAAGCGGCGGGCCTTATTTCGGTTTTATGGCCTGCAAGCAGGCGCTGGTGCGCCAAATGCCGGGACGTATTATTGGTCGCACAACCGACCAGGACGGCAAGCCTGGTTTTGTCCTCACGCTTCAAGCGCGTGAACAACATATCCGGCGTTCCAAAGCCACCTCGAACATCTGCACTAACCAGGGGCTGATGGTCACTGCCGCCACCATTTACATGGCCCTTACTGGACCGGACGGACTGCGACGGATCGCCGTCCAGTCGCATGCCAACATTCTGGCTCTGCTGGAAAAACTGGAGCCCCTGAAAGGAGTAAAAAGAATTTTCAGTGGACCAGTGTTTCACGAAGCGGCCGTTGCACTGCCCGCACCGGTTGACGACGTATTGCGCATGCTTAAAGGCAAGCAGATATTGGGTGGCCTGAATTTGAAGGAATATTATCCAGAGCTTGGCAATACGGTGTTGATATGCGCAACCGAAACCAAAACAGCCGCGGACCTGGGGAATTATGCCAATCACTTAGGCCAGGCACTTGATAATATAAGCTCCGTTAATTCTCGCGCAACCTCAGCTACATCACTCTCAACTTAAGGAGAATAGTCATGGTTACTCTTGCAGGCAATCCCATCAAAATTGAAGGCAGCTTTCCAAAGGTAGGCGACAAGGCGCCGGCGTTCTCGCTGGTGAATAAGGACTTGAAGGATGTAACGCTGGCCGATTTTGCCGGCAAGAAGAAAGTACTGAACATCGTTCCCAGTTTGGATACCCCGGTCTGTGCCGTCTCTACTCGCAAATTCAACGAAAAAGCCAGCAACATGGACAATACCGTAGTATTGATAATCGCCGCTGACTTACCTTTTGCAATGAGTCGCTTCTGCGACATCGAAGCGTTGGATAAGGTGGTGGTATTGTCCACCATGCGAGGATCCGGGTTCATGAAAGATTACGGTGTTGCCATTACCGATGGCCCACTGGCCGGTATCACCGCCCGTGCCGTTGTGGTACTGGATGAAGACGACAAAGTGATCCACGCTGAATTGGTGCCCGAAATAAAGGACGAACCCAACTACGATGCAGCTTTGGCTGTACTAAAATAGCCCCCCATACTTCTTGATGCAACGGATATCGTGAAGGCATGTGCAAGCGGGCGCTGGCAAATTTGCATTTTAAAGACCCTTAATAACACTCACCGCAAAGGCTCGGATTCCATCAATGTTGATATTTGAACACTCCCGCCCCGGGCGGCGCAATTACTCTCAATCCCCGGCAACAGCCGCGGAAACGGGAAATATTCCCCAGAATCTGCTGCGAAAAAGGCCGCCGCTGCTGCCGGAAGTATCTGAAATGGATGCGGTGCGTCATTACACAAGATTGTCGCAAAAGAATTTTTCGATAGATACCCAGTTCTATCCACTTGGCTCCTGCACGATGAAATACAACCCGCGGGCATGCAACTCGCTGGCCATGCTGCCGCCATTTCTTGCGCGGCACCCACGGGCGCCGGAAAGCACCGGTCAGGGTTTTCTTGCATGCATGTATGAACTGCAAGAAATATTGAAGGATGTAACCGGAATGGCGGGCGTCAGCCTCACACCAATGGCCGGCGCGCAAGGCGAGCTGATCGGCATAGCGATGATACGCGCCTATCATGAATCGCGCGGGGATGCCGCTCGTACCGAAATTATTGTACCCGACGCTGCTCACGGCACCAACCCCGCCACAGCGGTAATGTGCGGCTACAAAGTGGTGGAAATATCCACCGACAAGGAAGGCGATGTGGATATGGAGGCGCTGAAAGCGGCGGTTGGTCCGCAAACCGCGGGATTGATGCTGACCAATCCTTCCACGCTTGGTGTATTTGAGAAGAACGTCGCCGAAATGAGCAGGGTTGTCCATCAGGCGGGGGGGCTGCTGTATTACGACGGCGCAAATCTGAACGCGATACTGGGCAAGGTAAAACCGGGCGATATGGGTTTTGACGTCATTCATATCAACCTGCACAAAACTTTCTCCACTCCCCATGGCGGCGGAGGACCAGGTTCAGCCCCAGTAGGTGTCGGTAAACGTTTGTTGCCGTTCATGCCCGTACCGGTGGTGGCATTTGAAAAAGGCGCATATCGCTGGCTGGCGGAAAAGGACATCCCCCAATCCATTGGCAGGCTTTCGGCACATATGGGCAATGCAGGCGTACTGCTGCGGGCTTATGTATATGTACGCCTGCTAGGAGAGGAAGGAATGCATCGCGTTGCCGAGTTCGCCACGCTTAATGCCAATTATTTGATGGCGGAATTGAGCAAGGCGGGTTTTGAAATCGCCTACCCCACCCGCCGTGCCAGCCACGAGTTTATTGTCACGCTGAAAGACCTTAAGGAGAAAACGGGCGTAACCGCAATGAACGTGGCAAAGCGGTTGCTGGACAAGGGCTACCATGCCCCCACCACCTATTTTCCGCTATTGGTGCCAGAATGCCTGCTGATCGAACCCGCGGAGACCGAATCAAAGGAAACGCTTGATGCATTTGTCGCGTCCATGAAAGAAATCCTGGAAGAAGCTCACACCCAACCGGAAATGGTAAAAGGTGCTCCTCATACCACTCCAGTGCGCAGGCTCGACGATGTAAAAGCGGCTCGGGAACTGGATCTGGTTTGGAAGCAGACTTGAAAATCAATTTGATTTAACCTCATACAAAGTAGCCCCCATCCCATCAGCCAGATGCACACACTCATTTGCGGTTCCATTGCGTACGACACCATTATGGTGTTTAACGACCATTTCAAGAATCACATCCTGCCGGAAAAGATTCATATTTTGAATGTCGCTTTTCTGGTGCCGGATATGCGCCGGGAGTTCGGTGGCTGCGCCGGCAATATCGCCTACAATCTGCAAATGATAGGCGGCAACCCGCTTATAATGGCTACAGTAGGTGACGACTACCAGCCATATGCGATTCGATTGAAGGGGCTGGACCTGATGCAAACGCATATACGGCATGTACGTGACACCTTCACTGCGCAAGCGTTCATCACCACCGATCTGGCGGATAACCAGATCACCGCTTTTCATCCTGGTGCGATGAACTTCTCGCATGAAAATCATGTGGCCGATGCGAAAGAGGTGAGCCTTGGCATTATCGCTCCGGATGGGCGCGATGGTATGGTGCAGCATGCGGACGAATTCCATGAGGCAGGGATCCCCTTCATGTTCGATCCTGGCCAAGGACTGCCTATGTTCAATGGCGAAGAGCTGCTGGATATTATCCATAAGGCCGATTACGTCGCTGTCAACGATTACGAGGGCCAGTTGCTGCAGGAGCGCACCGGACGTACGCTGGAAGCGCTGGCAAAACTTGTGAAGGGGTTGATTGTCACAAAAGGCTCACTGGGCTCGGTAATTTACGCCGACGGTCAACAGATCGAAATTCCGAGCGTTAAGGTAGATAAGCTGATCGATCCGACCGGGTGCGGCGATGCGTATCGCGCTGGGTTGCTTTACGGGATCAGCAACGAAATGGACTGGCAGAGCACCGGTCAGCTTGGTTCGCTGATGGGGGCACTGAAAATCGCGCAGCGGGGCGGGCAGAATCACAGTGTCAGCCAGGCCGAAATTGATCAACGGTATTTTGAAGTTTTCGGCAATCGCATTCTTCTATAACGAGGGACGCAATGAGACGGACGGGTATTTTCGCAGTGGCGTTGATATACTCATCTGTGGCCGTTTTGAGCGGCTGCGCAGCGGGGCTGTCGGGTAGCGACTACTCTCGTGGCCAGGCTCGGCAAGAACAAAGCGTGCGCACCGGCGTGGTGGAAAGTGTGCGGGAGGTGAAGCTCGAAGGTACGCGCAGTGGTATTGGGGCAGTAGCAGGAGGCGCGGCCGGCGGCATCGGTGCCAGCACTGCCGCCGATGGCACTTTAGGCGCACTTTTCGCGGTTCTCGGTGCGCTTGCCGGAGGACTTGTGGGTCAGGCAGCGGAACAGGGAGTGACGAGCAGGAAGGGACTGGAGATCACGGTCAAACTGGACAATGGCTCGATGGTAGCGATCACTCAGGCGGCCGATGAGGAATTCAAGCCAGGTGAGCGGGTGAGAATCCTGGGAGGAGGCGGCGTTTCGCGCGTATCGCACTAGTCAGGCTCCGGCGCAGCGGACTTGTATCGAGACCATCATTCGTCATTATTGATGCGATAATAATGGCATGCAAAAGGCTAACACCAGCACCACTACCAGCCGGCCGACACAAATTTTCCGGTCCATCCGCTTGCTGCTGCATATCATTTCGGGCTTGGTGCAATCCGCAGTATATCCACATCTCAATCAATCAGCACAAAGACGCATGGCGCAACGCTGGTCGGCAAGCCTTCTTGCGATTTTATGCGTCAGGTTGCGCTACAGTGGGGCAGTGCCCGGTCCCGACATAGAGCGGGTAATGCTGGCGGCCAATCATGTTTCCTGGATAGATGTATATTCTCTGATAACGGTGTGTCCCGCCCGTTTTATAGCAAAATCAGAGATTCGAAGCTGGCCATTGCTTGGCTGGTTGAGCCGGAATGCGGGAACACTATTCATCGAGCGCACTAAGCGTAGTGATACTGCCCGGATAAACGAGGACATCAGCAATGCGCTGATCATGGGAGACCGGGTTGCCGTGTTCCCGGAAGGCACGACCAGCGACGGTACCATGCTCCGGCATTTTCATGCCTCGCTATTGCAACCGGCGGTAGCGGTCAAAGCGATATTATGCCCGGTTGCGATACGTTACAGCGACGCTGCGGGAGCGATCAGCAAGTCGGCGGCATTCGTTAATATCTCGATGCTGGAATCGCTGCGGCGAATATTGCGGCAACCATGGATTGAGGTCGAATTAATTTTCGCCGAGCCTATTCATAGCAGCGGAAGAAATCGGCGCGAACTGGCACGTTACGCTGAGCAGGCTATTGCCGACGCTTTGTCTCTTCCGCTGCCGCACAAGACACCTGGAAAACCTTTCGATCTTCCAGTCGCACAGCAGTGAGCCTTCCTCCCCATAAACAACCTGTATCCAGTGCTATCAGGTTATCTCTAATTTGCAAACCCAATGCCGACCAGTGGCCGCAAACAACGATGGCTTCCCGGCTCCCACGGTTCGGCACCTCGAACCACGGCAGGTAGCCGGGCGGTATGTCCTGCACCAAACCCTTGTGAGCGAAATCCATCCTTCCTCCAGCGGTGCACACACGCATACGCGTCATGGCATTGATGATTACTCGCAAGCGCGCATAACCCTCAAGGCTGTCATCCCAATGGTCGGGCTGGTTGCCGTAGATATGGGAGCAGAATTTATGGAAGTTTCCGCTACGCAGCACCCCTTCGACCAATTGAGCAAGCAACGTGGCCTGCGCCACGCTCCAGGAAGGCAGCAAACCCGCATGTACCATGACGTAATCCCCGTCCACATACAGCAGCCGCTGATGCCGCAACCAATGTAACAATTCGCTCCTGTCAGGCGCATCGAGTATATCTTGGAGCGTGTCGTCCCGATGCAGTTTGGTACAACCTTCGGCAACCATCAGCAGATGCAGGTCATGATTGCCTAACACCATGATTACGGCGTCATTTAGTTCCTTGACGAAACGCAATACGGCCAATGAATCCGGTCCGCGGTTGACAATATCTCCCACCAGCCACAACCTGTCGTGTGCACGGTCAAAACCGATCAAGTCAAGAAGTTGCCTGAATTCCTTATAGCAGCCTTGCAGATCACCGATTGCGAAAGTAGCCATGTTTTAGAGTAAATCAATCAAGTACTTCTCCGCAAGCAGCGAGCACTCACCGCGCTTCTTACTTCTTACAATCCTCTGGCTTTCAGCCAGCGCCTTCCCCCAAGGGACGGGGAATTAAACCCATTAGGTTAAAGCTGTATCGCGGGAGACCTCGGATTCATCAGTCACATTTAGTGACAGGGGCCCTGTCAAAAAATAGGGCGATATGGATTTTCCCTATCGCCCCGTTATCTCGTACTCCTGTCTTCAGAGAATCATTTTGCCTCGCTCACCATGTAATCCACCACCGCCTTGACGTCAGCATCGGACAGACTGGCGTTTCCGCCTTTGGGAGGCATCGCATTCTTGCCCTTGAGGGCGCTGTTGTAGAGAGTATCCATACCAGTCTTGATGCGCGGAGCCCATGTCGATTTGTCGCCGAGCTTGGGCGCGCCTGCAGCCCCTGTTGTATGACAAGCAGCGCAGCTGGCTGTGTAGATAGTCTTGATTTTGTCTGCGCCGTCAGCTGCCGCCACGGAAGCAACCACCTCATTCGCTGCCTGGCGGGTTCCTTCCAACTTCTCGTCAGCCTGCGGGGAGCCACTTGTCACCAGCACGCCTACCGGTTTTATACGCTTTTTCACGGCTGTATCCGAGAAAACAGGATTATTTTGATCTACCGAAACATCGGTGGTGACAAACCGTGCCAGCAGTAAAATAATCACGACTGGAAACAGAAAAGCGGCCAGAAGAACCGTGACCAGTTGTTTCGGCGTCTTGATACCGGAGGAATGCCCTTCTTCATCTTCAGTGCCGCTCACAATAACTCCCCAAGGAAAAAATGGTTATTGTATAGGTTCGTGCCCGTTCAAGCAAAAACACAAATCTGTTTACGTTGGACGGGGGATATAAAAGAAGCTATCCTATCGGTCCGCGCAATAAAGTAAGAAGTAAGTTTACACCTATATGCGCCCATAGCTCAGCTGGATAGAGTACCGCCCTCCGAAGGCGGGGGTCACACGTTCGAATCGTGTTGGGCGCGCCATAAAATCAATAGCTTATTTAACACATCAATGCGGCAAGCTACTCCGTGTCAGCACAGTGTCAGCAATTGGCTCATTAAGTAGGCCATAAAAAACCCGCCGAAGCGGGCTTGGGTTTGCTACGATATTTTATGTAGGTCTATAAACATCAGAGGGCATTTTCGACTTTTATTTTCTGGCGTATCAAGCAAAGTGAATCCGCATTTCTTGTAAAAACCGATGGAGGCATTTTTTGCATCCACGACAAGAAAACGGCAACCGACGTTTTCCATGACTAAGCCTCTGGTGAGGGAAATCGAGAAGCTAATTAACTCAGCTCCAATACCTTGCCCTTGTAAACTTTGATCTACTGCCAATCGGGCAATTTTTATGCATGGATAACCGATATATTGAAAATCGGGGACAGCGTGCTCGTTTCCCTGCTCAAGCTCAATTTGGCTGCATATGAGAGAGACGTAACCTACAATGATGGCAGGCTTTTCTTCGTCAATTACAACCCACGTCTTAGTGATGTTCTGCTCGTGAAACTTTCGGGCCTCCCGTTTCAGGAAATTTTTCAGCGGAACATAATCTGAGTGACCAAGAGAAAGCCGGGCAACATTGTCACCCGGCTTTAATTGACGCAATACCAATGACAGGGTGTTATTTGCGCTTGATGCTGATCCTTGCAAATCCGTTTGCATTGTATTCTTTAACTAACCTGGTCCCTTCTTCTAAACCTTTTCCTGCCGCTGCGCTAGGACGGCCACGCGTTACCTGATCTCGAAACTTTTTTGCATCTTGGCCAGTTAGTCGCACTCCACCAAGAATTGATGTATGTACCGACATGATGAATCTCCTAGTTATAAATTATAAGTTATTTTTCTTGGGCTACAGCAGATGACGGGCGAGCGAAACCATCATCAGAGATATAAACTAGGGGACGCAGATTAACTTCTAGTCCCCCAAGTATCAATAAGCTACTGTTTCTTCAGGTGTTTATTTATAAAACGGATAACGCCCGAGTTGATGGGCGTTATGAAAGGATATTGTCAAACATAAATCTAGCTTTAGCAAGCGCTAAATGAGGTCTTTGTCAAGCCCCTCTCTGTCGCGAATGAAACGGGTAGCGGATTTCTTAGGCATAAAATACCTTAATTGTTACGATTTATGAAAGGGACCAGATAGGCGCGGTCTGGAGGCAGAGGCTGTGAACATTTTATGGGGGGTGGGTTTGCCATTCATGCTGTCGGCCTCAATTTATGCTTCTCTGGAATTTCTTGCTGAGCCATATCTGAGGATTTGCGATCAGGTCTGTAAGGTAATCAAATCCGGTATCAGTCGGATATCGGCTTTTCTGTTGCGCCGCGTTCAGTCTCAATCCTGGCTGTTTCTTTAGACCGTAGGCACTCGTCTCAGCTTTCAAAGTAATACCACCTTCTTCCCCATCAACCGCTACGGCCATTGTATCCATGATCCCGCGCCAGCAAATTACCGGAGTCCCTACAGGCTGAAATGACTCGTCCAGAGGACAGAAATACATCTTTGCGTTTCTGCCCCGATATTGCTCTACGTCTCCGACAGCCAGAGCCAGGACGGAATGCTGAGCAACGTTCAGGTTGAAGGTCAGGGACTTGGACTCAACCCCTTCCGCTTCTTCGACGGCGCTAATTGCGCCCATACTTCCCAGACCGATCCATTCGTACCCGCCCCAGGTAAGGGTAATATTCGCCGAGCAAATGCGCGCAGTAGAATCGCGAAAATCCAGCTCGACAAAATAAACCGTCCTGGTTACCGGCTTCTCAAGCTCCGACTGTTGTGATGAATCAAGAGTTGTCACGGTTTCAATCCTCTTTAGATGGGTACGCTAAAAGTAAACTCGGTATTCCCGTTCCTGTTCGTTATCGAGAAGTCGCCGGCTGAAATCACATCCATGCCGATTAATAGGTCCCACCATACATCGCCTGGATTCTTCGAGACTACAGTCAATTCATGAATGGTAATCGCAGAGGGCAGAGAGAGGTTTATCACATAAGCCTCACTCTTCTCCAGCCCGTTTACACCTTGTGTAAATACTGACCTTATAGCCCTTATAGGTTTTAAGCCGCAGGCTTTGACGACGCGCTGAGTGATTACCGATTTGGTCGCACCGGTGTCCCAGCAAGCTTTAAATTCAATTCTTGGGCATTCAGGAGTTCCATTGGCCGGATTGAATCCTTGAGAAACATGGCAAGGCGTGGATAGGGCTGTCAATAACCCGCCTTCAGATTTAACAGTAAAGCTTCTGTCCATTAACATAGTCCTTCTATGGGCTCATCGCAGACATTGGCCGCCGTGATGATATGAGGGAGTGGAATATCAGACGGATCGACATTGCACATGGGTGAGGTCAAATAGTCGTAAATCGCCAGCGCCGGGTTCTGACTCCAGGCCGTCAGGCCGGTCCGGGGATCGTAGAGTTTTTTGCCTTTCATCAGCACGCTGATATCCGGTAAGCCGCCCTGAAACTCGGCCTGTCTCAAATCGAGCCGTATCACCGTATATGTGAAGCCGCGCAGCACAGAGGTTGCTGACCACTTGGCGGGACACTCGGTAAGCAATGAAGCATCGGCTGGATCGTCTGACGTGCCTAGGTGCTTCTTTACCCTGACTTGCGATGTGTTTTTCTGGTACTGGTATGTGACCCGGTAATCGATAACCTGCACGCCAACTATCGCCGGGTTTGCCGGGGGCCGTACGGAAACCGTACCGGTCACGGTAATCGTATTTCCTGACCGCGTGTAGGCTGCCTCTCTTTGTTCTGTCCAGGAGACGCTAGGCCTATTCAGATCAGTGAAACGTGCCTGCGCGATGACCTTGACCGCGCTGCTCGGCGCATGCGCGAGCGTGAACGGTGATGTGGCGAAGGTCTCGGTTATATTCTCGGTGCTTGTTGAAACGAAATAGTCGCCGCTCGTGACAAAGCCGTCAGAATCGAGCGGGCCGAGCGGCTTGTTATTGATATAAACCTCTTCAATCGATTCAGACTCATGCGCGGCATGGACGCAGACGAGATGCTTGTATTCTTCGTTCAGCCCGCTTATCAGAATGGCGACTACATCAGAGCCGACCTTGCTCCTGCCATAGACGTATCGGTGCGGTGCATCGGTAGCGACTCGCGTTATCGTCCGGTCTTGCAGGCTATTTAGAAAATCCTCACGGGCCCTCGCAGCTGCACGCTTCGCTTTCTTTGCCGCCTTCTTTTGCTGGACAGCGCCGAATACTGTAGTGCCGATAGTTAAGGCGATAGAGGCGACAGTGACCGCTATTTCAAACGCCGTCATACCCGCTATCGCTAAAATTACTGGTGGCATTTATAAGACCTCTTTCAATGGCGCGTTAAAGGTATATGTGTAGTTCATTCGGTTGCCGGGGTAGTTCAAGCGCCATTTGAATTCTTTTGAAATATGGGAAATTTTGTCTGCGTGAGATGGGGCGCGGTGTCCATGGGGAAACCCCCCAGCCTTTTGAGCCGGGGGTCTCTTTGCCCGCCGCGCAGACAAGGAAGACCGCCGCAGGCATTCGGTGTTATCGCACGAACCGACTAACCGGGCGAGTTTAAGGCCTCGCCTGCCCAGCCTGCGTTTAGGGTTTGACACCAGTCACCACAGAGAGCGCTGCCGGATAAGTCGCCGCGGCATCTACTCGTGTATGGCACATGAAACCTATTTCTCCTGTCCCGGCGAAGTTCTCTTTCAGAAGCTGAATCGAAACGCCTTCACGCATGAAGTAGATAAACTTCGAGAAGTCCCCGATATAAATTTCCGTGCAATCGCTGGATGATCCGACTGTCAGATTGTTGGGTATCTGGCTGGTTGCGATGAACTTGGTATTGTCGAGAATGGCAGGCGCGCGGCGTGGCTGGTTCGTGGTATCGAGTAGCCCTGCCAGTACTGTCATTGAGCGCGGGCTCATAATCGCACCTGTCGGCATTGGTGCATCAGCAGCGAGCAGCGCATTCGTGGCGCTTATGAAATTAGCGTATGCCGTGGTAGCCAATGAAGCGCCGTTGGCGCCGTTCGTTACTGCCTGGATACCGGTTGTGTTGAGCATGCCGCGAATCTCGGGATCTGTTCCTGTGCCACGCAAGCCTGCCCGGTCCAGTTCTTTGGCGAAAGACTGGGCAATGGCGTTAAATAGTGCTTGATCGAGGTTGCTGGAGTCCGCCAGCAGTTCACGGCTGATCTTGAAGTAGAAACTCAGCGATTGAGGGGTAATATCCACACCTCGGAAAACGGGGTCGCTGGCTGCAACGGTACCAGCTTCCAGTCGCCAGGCAGCTGTAGGGATGGTGCTGATTGCCGCGATGCGGTAATTTTTTGCGCCCTGCTCAAGCCGGGCTATACCCGCGCCAGCTTGTAACAACGAGCTGTTAGGAACCATTGCTTCAAGCATCTGAAGCTGCAGGTAATGGGGAAGAGTAAAGCCGCCGGCGGTGTCTGTACAAACGAGCAAGCTATTGCGTACCGGTTCGGTGAGCTTCATGCCGGCCACGCCGCGCATGAATTCGCCTATGCTCGCTTTGGGCTGATGTTCGCTAAATCCATCTGGTACAGGAAAGGCGTCTTTGAGTTGGTCGCGGAAGCTGCCATTGCTTGCGTAGGCCACCGGTATCTTTTTGCCGCTATCGGCATTGCGCCACTCTGTACCCGCCGCCCGAACGCCGCCCCCTAATTTGGCTTCCATGTCGTCGTTGAGCTTATCCTGTGCCGCGTTTATCTGCCGGTCGAGTGAATCAATATTCGCCATATTCACATCAAACTCTTTTTGAACGGCATCAAAAGCTTTGCCTGGATTCTGGTCTATCAGATCACGGTTTGCACGGGCCAGCGCGTACCTGCTTTCGCGCAACTGTTTAATGTTCGACATAAAAAAAATCCTTACGAGTTAGAAAGTTATATTTTCTCGTAAGGATAGGGCGCACTGCAATTATGCAAAATGGTTCAATTTGTATCAGAATGCGCGCCTCCGCTCCTTTCACGTGCTTCTAGCTCCTTCCTGGCTATCCATATGCGAATCTCTCGCGCCTGCACCATTCTTATACCCGGCGCCAACTCTATAAATCGTGGGAACGTCGGGTCTCTTTTCATGATTCGCCCCAAGGTGTGCCGGCTGAATCCGAGCATATCGGCCACGCCTTTTTTTCTGAGGAGTTTGTCGTCAGATATAGTCATCAGTGAATATTCCTTCTGGGCGCCTTTGCGGTCAGCGTCGCCTTTGAAGAACCTAACCGGGCGGTGTGTGCCTTTAACATAGCGGTAAATGCAGCATGTCCCAGCGCTTCAAAAGACTTGTCGGCAGCCATGACGGAAAGGGCGGCCGTTACCTGCTCCATAGGCTGCTCGGCATCGAGTAAAAAGTTTTGCAGTAGCGTGTCAATGGCAGATTTATTTGTCATTTTTTTCCTTAGTTTGTGGCTGCGGCTTATCAGAGCAAAGGTGAGCTTACGGTTGCCGACTGCCCTTGCTATGCTTTTAAGAGTAGGCTTCATGCTACTTTCCTCTGCTCGTCAGGAAGCCCAAGGCTGCGTTCTTTTGCCGTGGTTGAGGGGTTGGCTTCACCGACTATCTTTAATTCGCTCTCTGTGCTGTATTGCTCAATTACTTGCAATAGCGCGAGTCCGTCATAGTTGACCTTTGGTATTTGCATATCGAACGTGCCTTTACCTCTAATCCCAATGGTCACCAGGACAGGATCGGTGCTAGCGTCATTGCAAAGAATGGCGTACTTTTTTTCTGGCTCATGTTTGAGCATTGCCAGTACGCGCTGATCTCGCAATTCAAAGAGAATGGCCGGTTTATTTTCCCTGATTGTTTCTAACCAGTTATCTATTACAGCCTGGTCTCCAATGATGTCGATGTTGCCTTCAGGGGAAACGGATAAGGTCAGTCCGTCAGCAGTGAGTCGCTCAAGGATTGCACTCATACTGTTACCTTTACTTTGTTGAGTTCTGCTTCGTATTCAGCTATCCAAGGATCGGGATCAACTTCTTTTACTAAAGACGTATTTGATTGAAGAGTATTGGATCGAAGAGTATTTAAAGAGCCTATTGGGGTAGGTAATGGGCTGCCTATTGGGGTAGGTAATGGGGTAGCTATATCATCAGAAGTCTTACTCCATCTGCGTTTCGCGCCTTTCTTGCCTCCATCAGAAAGCTTTGATCTCCGTTTTGTTTGTTTTGCCCAATATTCCTCTAACTGAGGGGAAATAAGCTCACCTTTGACCTCTCTAAAGAAGGAAAGCACTCTGTCGGTGAGGCCGGCTTCAACTTGCTCAACGGGATACCCCAGGTACTTTGCAAGCGATTCAGGGTCAGCTGGGACAGATCCATTGGACCAGCACTCCAATAGAATGGATATCCACACGAACCGCTCGAGAGGCGACATTAGGCGGTAACGCTTATCGGACAAGATATTGCTGGCATACAGAGGAAACCAGGGCAAGTCATCACGGTATTGGCTCATGGCTTACCTCCCATCAAGTTCTCGTACCGGTCCCTCCAGTATCGGGCAAGCCTTTTTGCTTCTCTTGCCTCGTTCTGCATCCCCCGGTGCCGCTCTTCCAGTACAGTTACCAGAGCGGCTAGCTTATTCTTCTCTTTAACTGCAGAAGCCAGCAGATCCTCCGATTCCAAAATCTTGGTCATGGAGTTGCTGTCTTTGATCGCTCCATCGAGTTGGCTGACAATTTCGCCGAACTCTTCTTTGCTATAGAGCGCCATGCCTGTGGGAATATCGAGTTTTGCGTCGCCGCTCAAATTATTCTGGTTCATTGATTGCCTCTCCTTTCTTCAGGGAAAGCCGATATAAATGACTCCGTGGTTTGACCGGGCTTGACGAGCGTTATCTTTTTCCTCAAAGAGCGTTTCCGCTCCTCGACAAACATGTGATGCACATCTTCAACAATCCGGTCAACTTTATCCCGGGCTTCATCGTCACCATCCATGCCGCGCCATTGCGTCCTATAGCAGTCAGCCTTAGGACTTGGAAAAATTCTAAATTCCTCAATAATTCTTTTATCTTGCTTGCGCTCTTCATGCCATCTTCTTAACTGGAATCGCCCACCCTTGATCTTTCTGATTTGAAAATCAAGCTCAGGTTTGAATCCTCCGGCAGGCCAGCCATAAGTAAGCCGTTTGGGTGCTACAGGAAAATCGTGATCGAGCGCTAGTCCAAGGGAAATTATTTGATCCTTGGTTCCTGTGTAATCTGTATATCTGGGATGATCTGCGGAAATAACGAGGAATGCTGGCGCGGTCGCGCGTTTAGACTTGCTCATGGTATTTCTCCTAGCAAAGCGGTTTATGTTTTCCGCTCTCCCCCTGTCAAAGGGGCGGGCGGACACGTGCGGGTTGACAGACCGGGCTAGGACCGGCAGGGATCTCTCCCTCCCACACGAGCCACCCAAAAAGGGCATTTCATGTATGACGGACGTAAAAAAACCGCTCAGAGGCGGTTGTCCGCCTAGCTTCCGGGCTGTCAAACCCGGCCACTGATATTCAGTGACGAGGAAAGCATAATCCCCAGCTGATGAAGATGTCAAGAAATGATTTTCTCTGACCATCCTACGCCTCTACTGCCGACGTCATTGGCTCGGACAGCCTAGATTGAGCCCAGGCGTTTAAATCGGAAGGGGTATAGACGGCACGATGTCCGAATCTGCGATAGGCGGGGCCGCCTCCGACGCTGGCGTATTTTTGAAGGGTAGTGCGGGAAGTCCTGAGACCAAGATTTACAAGGTAAGCTGCAGCCTCGGCGCGGTCTAAATATCTTTCTTGCATTTACTGGTAACTCCTATCATTGATCGGAGTCGCCAGCTTACATAGAGAAATATTTCCTATCTAGAAGGAATATTTACCCGGTTTTACGGGTTATTTTTTCCCTTTGAGCGTTTTCAGATACTCTTCAATAGCGCTACGGGAAAGATGTCGATCGCAGCTTGCAAATATCAATTCAAGGCAGGACGTGGCCGGAGTCACCGCTGAGCCTTCCCACTGATTTATGGTTATGGGCAGACCGTATGATTCAAAACACCGCACAAGTGAGTTGGCCGCGTACCAATTCGCAGTTGCTCGTTTTCTCCCTGGCTTACCCGGCTCTTTATCAAGCGCTCCCTCTATCTCATCGATAAGGTAACCCAACATTATTTTTAAATTTTCCATCACAGGTGGGGAATCTCGTCTATAGCTGAGTCCCCATAATACCGCGTCAACACTTTGCGGAATCTTTTCGAGTTTTTCCGCTAACGTAGTTGCGTCTTGCTTCAGATCGGTCAGAGTAGCGCTGAGCTCGCCCGCGCTCAGCTCGTCGGCCTCGCTTCTACAAAGACAACCATAGACCGTAGCAATATTGCCAATATCATTCACAAAAGAGGTGTCATCCTTTATGGATCGCAGCATTGCGACTTCCGATTTATCGAACTGAATATCTTTCACCAACTCGCCAGTTTGCGGTTCATAACGGGGTTTAGCGGTTGCCATTATTTAACCCTCCTTCTTATTGCGTTTAAGGCCAGTAACCTCGGCGAGTGAGTTTTGACCGGCAGCCCCAGCAAGCCCTGCGGTAACGACCGACGCCGCACGCTCCGCGAGGCCGCTTCGCGCATCCTGGGCCCAATGAACATATTTCTGTGCGGTCGATAGCTGGCTATGCCCCAGCGCCGTCATAATCTCAGCAGCTTCGGCTCCCTGCATTGCCATATGCGAGGCTAAACTGTGTCGTAGTCCGTGTAAACCAATTCCTTTCGGCAAGCTGGCCTCGTCTCTAACCTTTTGCCAAACTTTTGAAAGCGCCACTGCTCCAGAGCCCTTAGAAGGCATAAAAACGTAATCGGTAGGGCTGCCCCCCGGCTGTTGCGAAATAATCGCTTGAGCGGCCGCTGGCAAGCCTATTATTCGCGGCTTCCCGGTCTTTCGGCCTGTCTTGTGCCGTATTGGGGGCAACGTGATAATACCTTTCTGCAAATCGACATTTGAATGCAATAAATTCGCTATCTCCCCCCGCCGGGCGCCTGTAAGGGCAATCACACGAATAGCATCAGCGTGTACAGAGCGAATACGCTTCTCGTTCACCATTCTTTCGAGCGTGCGGAACATACTGGCGTAGTCATCCGCATTCCGCATGATAGTGTCGCGTTTGCCATCACTGCCGACTGAAATATCCCTGGCAGGATTAACGGTGGCCAGGCCCTCATCGATCGACCATTTCATAATTGCGCGAAAAAGACGGACAGACATACGCGCAGCGCCCTCACCACCCCTCACAATGGATCTGCCCCTGCTGCCTGTCTTTATGTCGCGCGCGGTCTTC
Source organism: Nitrosospira sp. Nl5 (assembly GCF_900102495.1). Classification (GTDB taxonomy): domain Bacteria; phylum Pseudomonadota; class Gammaproteobacteria; order Burkholderiales; family Nitrosomonadaceae; genus Nitrosospira. Next base: position 31,767 of record NZ_FMVQ01000016.1, read on the forward strand.
CCGTCTCGAATGTCAGCAAATGCACGGCGCACATCCTCTGCCGTTAATAGCTTTACTGACTTGCTTCCGAGCGTGGGTTTAAGGTGACTGTTTATCCTGCCGCGGTCGACTGCCCGGGTCGAATCTGCTTTCTCCGAAAACTTCGATGATTCTAGATACAGGTCTAGCAGATGAGCAACGCGGATAGCTTGCCGGTTGGATTGTTTGACGGCTAACGGATCAGCGCCATGCACCACATCATGCTGCAATTCACGTGCTTTTTTTCTTGCCTGATCTGCAGTGAGTTTATGGCTTTGCCCTATAGTAACTCTGCGCGATCGATTCTCTTGTGTCCGGTAGTTGTAGACAAAAGACTTTGTGCCCGAGGGCAAAACAAGGAGACCAAAACCTTTAACTTCGGTATCCCAGATTGTGCGACGTTTCGGCCCGGGTGTAGCGGCACTGACACTCTTCTTAGTAATTTTCTGCATAGCGTGTCAGCACAGTGTCAGCAGGAGATAGTAAAACAATGTTAACCCTCGTATGCTTTTGTCAACTAGCAGTAAGGATATTCTATAATAGAATCAAAGGGAAGGTAAGGAGTAGTATTTTTCGGTAAAGAGGGGTAAATAGCTGGGGTTCGCCCTCCGAAGGCGGGGGTCACACGTTCGAATCGTGTTGGGCGCGCCATTCTTGTCTCACCCATTGAAAAATCTGCTGAGGCCTTGAAAGGCAAGGCCAGAACGGGGTTTGAAAGCCTTCGCTGCGAGATGTCCGCGCTCCACTCAAACGCAATAACCGCAGACTGGTAATCCCATTTTTCCGGGAAGGTAGAGAGCAATATGGGAGGCAACGGTAAGGGAGTGCACTCCCGGCGCTATCTCATCCGCTCAAATGACGCCGGACGATAGGCTCAGTTTTCTCAGAGCAAGTTTGGGCCAGGCGCGAGTTCTTGCGCGCCTTATTAGCCTCTGCACGCATTCTGCAAAAAGGCATGGGCAGGAAATTTTCAGGGGCGGAGTTCGGAGCAGTATAAAAGCACTCATGACCCCTTGGTGCTTTTCGTAGCGATGAATATGCCCGCTGCGTTCGTCCTTGAGCACTGCTCTAGCAAGATACGCAGCGGCACGGCGAAGTGGCCTTCCGACCGCTTGACCTGCCGCTATCCTGTCGACCTGGGCCCTGCCTCAGGTTACGCGGATGTAGGAATAGTACGGCTTGACGTACCAGTTCACGAACCGCCCCTTGGACGGTGCATCCAGAAGATCATCAAACACAGCGCTCGGCACGTTCCTGTAGTCGTAGGTGTCCCCGTCGACGTAGCGCAGCCGCAAGGTTCCACTGCGCGCGTCGTAGCCCCCGGCCACAACGCTGCTCGAATTGAACGAGATCATTTGTATCCGGCGCGTCATACCAAATACTTGAGGACCATCACAGCCCCTTCCCCCATCAGCTCACATGGGCGCCGGAACCAAGGAACCGTGCCGGTCGTCAAAAAACCGATCAGATCTGGACGCGTGCCCCCAACTCGAGGACGCGATTAGCAGGTAGCTTAAAGTATTCAGCGGCGCTACTGGCATTGCGAGCCATGGTTGCAAAAAGCCGCTCCCGCCACGATGCCATTCCGGCACCGGGACTCGGCACGACGATGTCGCGGCTAAGAAAAAAAGAAGTCTTGAGTGGCTCAAACACGAGTCCGTAGGGTTCGCACATTTCAATCGCATACGGCAGGTTGGGCTGGTCTTTGAATCCGTATCGGACAGTAATCTGGTAGCAGTTATCGACCAATTGCTTTACTTCTACGCGCTGGTTCGCCGGAACGCGCGGAGTTTCCATATAAACCACTGTGAGGATCACCACGCGCTCATGCAAGACCTGGTTATGGGCGAGATTATGCAGTAACGCATGCGGGACTCCATTCGGATCCGCAGTCAGAAAGATTGATGTCCCGGCCACCCGCGTCGGCGGATTGGCAATCAGCGACTCGAGAAAGGGCTGAAGCGGTATGGCGGCCGAGCGCAGATGGTCGAATAAAATCTGGCGCCCGCGATGCCAGGTAACCATTATGGTAAAGATCACCATCCCGATCGCGAGCGGAAACCAGCCGCCCTGGACGAGTTTCAGAGTCGTGGCGGCGAAGAATATCGTATCAATCGTGAGAAAAACCCCAGTCGCAAACAGGCACAAAACCCAGGAATAATTCCAGGCATAGCGCAGGACGAAAAATGTGAGGAGTGTTTCAATCACCATCGTGGCGGTAACGGCAAATCCATACGCCGAGGCGAGGCTGGACGATGAGCCGAACCCCAACACCGCCAAGACGACGGCTACGAGCAGTGTCCAATTAACAAAGGGGATATATATCTGGCCGATCTTTCGCTCGGAAGTGTACTTGATCTGCATGCGTGGTAAAAACCCCAGCTGGATAGCCTGTTTGGTTACCGAAAACACACCGGAGATAACAGCTTGCGATGCGATCACCGTAGCGACTGTTGCCAGTCCTACAGCCGGGTAAAGCGCCCAGGCGGGAAACAACAGATAGAAAGGATTGGAAATTGCCAGCGGGTTGGAGAGCAGCAGTGCCCCCTGCCCGAGATAATTCAACGTAAGCGCCGGCAATACACATCCGTACCATGCCAAACGAATAGGTTTCGAGCCAAAGTGCCCCATATCCGCATAGAGCGCTTCTCCCCCCGTCACCGCGAGCACCACAGCGCCAAAGGCAACGAACGCCAGCCACCCATTGTTCAGGCAGAAAGCAGCGGCGTGCAGCGGATTAAGTGCCGACAATATTTGCGGTGCGGCACCGATATTGACAAGTCCGGCAATCCCAAGCGTACTGAACCATATCAGGGTGATTGGCCCGAACATGGCGCCAATTCCCCCTGTTCCCCGCTGCTGGAGCACAAAAAGCGCAATCAGCACAGTCAATGTAACGGGCAGCACGTATGGTTTAAGCAGCGGGGTTGCCACCTCCAGCCCTTCCACCGCACTCAACACGGAGATGGCCGGAGTAATCACTCCGTCTCCGTAGAACAGCGCGGCACCAAAGCCGCCGACAAGAAACAGGGTATTGTGCAGCTTGGGATTGCTTGCGACAGAGGAGCTGGCGAGCGACAGCAACGCCATAATACCGCCCTCCCCCTTGTTGTCCGCGCGCAGGATCAACGTTATGTACTTGAGCGACACGACGATCATGAGCGCCCAGAAAATGAGCGAGATAATGCCGATTATGTTGCTGTCGTTGACGGTTAGCCCGTACATTGGATCAAAAACCGTCTTCATGACGTATAAAGGACTGGTGCCAATGTCGCCGTAGACCACTCCTAGTGCGGCCAGGCTTAAGACGCCCAGAGACTGTTGGCCAACAGTCCTTTTCGGTTCAGCGTTTTGACTGGTCATAATTGACGCATCGGAGCAATACGGAGTCTGTTTTTACGCAGTGACAACGGCGAGGCGGTGGTAAGCGAGAAGTTCATATGCCAATAAAAAACCGCTACTATCCGAAATGCTTTCTTGCTTTAAAACAGATGTGGCAAGCATTATAAATTTGGAATCCTCTTAAAGAGCTGATTACAGTGGCCTGCCGGCGTTCTTGGAAAGCGCTAAAGCACATCCGTCCCCATGGCGTTTAAGGATTGTACACGACCTGCATCCTGACGACGCAAACGGCTCGCCCTGAACCATGTGTCAGAAAAATCGGCTGCATCCGAAAAGCGGCATAATTTTGCCTTTCGGCACCACTCACGGTCAGAAAATTTCCTTTCAAAGTTTCCTTTCGGTAAACATTTCGCTCTGTGTGAGTTACCGTACCGATCAGAAACATTCCCTTCCCTATTCTGTAATTTGCTGCGATGCCGGGAACCAGCTGGCATCAGTTATCAAAATTCATTGTGAGGAGGTAAACATGAGCTACGAAGATCGCGATACCTATGGTATGTACAAAAACTACGACGAAAAGGGGCCGGGGCCTCGCTTGATGGGTGCGGATACGCTCATCGGAGACGATGTTTACAACCATAAGGAAGAAGATCTGGGCGATATCAAGGAAATCATGCTCGATATAAACAATGGCAAAATCGCTTATGCGGTATTGTCTTTCGGGGGATTTCTCGGCATGGCCAACAAGCTGTTCGCCGTGCCATGGAGCGCACTGACGCTGGATACCGTGAACAAGCGCTTCCTGCTCAAGGTGGACAAGGAACGTCTCGAATCCGCACCGGGCTTCGATAAAGATAATTGGCCGGATATGGCAGATCCGACCTGGCAAAATACCATCCATTCCTACTACGGGACAACACCCTCCACAGGCCCTACGGATACACCTGACATACCCTATGACGACACACCCTACACAAAACCCTATACGGATAAACAATCCCAAAAGAAGAATTTGGATTCCGGACGAATAAGTTGAGTAAATGACGTGGCTCCACCTGTCTTTGCCGTTTACTTTTGGGTAAACGGCATTGCTGTTTATCCCGGCGCCTGCCATTGATGAGCAGTGTCATTCACGACGGCAGGGGGCCAGCGTAAAGCTGCAGGTAAGATTTCAGTACCGCGATCCTGAAGCTCCCGGGATTTTTACACTTGGAGATTGATAAAGAGACAGCGGAGTTACTGACTGCCCCCCCTACTTGATCCATCGATGCGCGGCATCGTATCCATCGTCCATCGCGATTTAAATTGGAAAATCGCATGTCTCCAGAAAAACCACTCGTTCTCATTACCGGCTCGGAAGGCCGGATTGGCAGAGGGATTGCCGCAGCATTGGGCGACGGCTACACGATTGTCGGTTTCGAGCAGAAGTGTGACGAGAGCCATCATTGCATTACCGTTGACATCTCATCCGATGACGCGATGGCCAGCGCATGTGAGCAATTGCGGCGCCGTTACGGGCAACGGATTGCGTCCGTCATCCATCTGGCCGCCTTTTACGATTTCTCCGATGAGCCGAATTCCTTGTACGATGAAGTCAATGTTCAGGGAACACAACGCCTGCTGAAGGCACTTGCATCGTTCGAGGTCGAGCAGTTCATCTACGCAAGCACCATGCTGGTGCATGCGCCTACCGAGCCGGGTCTGCCAATCAACGAGGAGCAACCGCTGGAGCCGAAATGGCCCTACCCGCGTTCCAAGGCGGCGGCCGAAAACGAGGTTCGCGCCCATCATGGAAGCATACCGATCGTGATATTGCGCCTCGCCGGAGTCTATACGGATTGGGGGGAAGTGCCATCGCTGACTACTCAGATTCAGCGCATTTATGAGCGGCAACTGCAGAGCCACGTATTTCCCGGCAACGTATCGCATGGGCAGTCATTCGTACATCTGGATGACGTGGCACGTGCATTTCGCCAGGCGGTCGAGCGGCGTGCCCACCTGCCTGATGAAATTACCCTGCTGATTGGCGATCCGGTTACGGAAAGCTATGAAGGACTACAGAACTTGATGGGGCAATTGATCCATGGGGAAGCCTGGAGCACGTATCAGGTTCCAAAAACAGTTGCGGTTGCCGGGTCCTGGTTGCAGAACAAAATGGAAGACGTTGTTCCGGATGCCATTGATCGCGGCGTCGAACCTTTCGTCAAGCCATTCATGGTGGCCCTGTCGGATGATCATTTCGAACTGGATATTTCCCGCGCCAGGAAATTGTTGAACTGGCGACCCAGGCATACGTTGCGTGAAACGCTGCCGCAAATTATCGGCCATCTAAAACACAGCCCAGGTGCATGGTACAAGCGCAACAAAATTCCTCTGCCACTCTGGTTGGAAGATATTGAAGATAGCCCGTTCCCAAGTCCGACGCTGATCGACGACAATCGTAAACAGGAACACACTGAGCACTTGCAAACGCTGTGGTGCCATTTTGCCAATGTCGCACTAGGGACATGGCTGATATCAAGCCCGTTCATTTTCGGTCTTGCGGAATCCTGGATGTTAGCCGAGGAACTTGTTTCCCCCACAGGGCGCGGGCTAGCGTTGTCGTCTACGTGGATGACCGCAAGCGATGTCATCACGGGCTTGCTGATCGTGATTTTCGGGTTGCTATCTCTGTCGCGCGACTACGGCTGGGCACGCTGGATCACGGCGTTTTTGGGGACGTGGCTGTTGTTCGCACCGCTTGTTTTCTGGACCTCGAGCGCGGCAGCGTATGCCAATGACACTCTGGTTGGGGCGCTCGTCATTCTTTTTGCGGTAGGCGTACCGTCAGCGCCCGGCGTTAGCCCGATTGCCCGCATGTCGGGACCGGATGCCCCCCCAGGCTGGAGCGGCAACCCCTCCACACTGATTCAGCGCATGGCGGTTGTGGCGCTTGCGTTTGTGGGTCTGTTTCTTTCCCGTTATATGGCCGCATTTCAGTTGGGCCATATTGACAGTGCGTGGGATCCGTTCTTTGGTGACGGTACCATGCGGATCGTAACTTCCGACGTGTCCGAGGCATGGCCAGTCGCCGATGCCGGCTTGGGCGCTACGGTCTATGTACTGGAAATTGTCAGCGGCATCATTGGCGGCAGTCGGCGCTGGCGCACAATGCCGTGGATTGTGTTGTTCTTCGGAATATTGATTGTGCCGCTGGGAGTGGTCAGTATTTTTTTCATCATTATCCAACCCATTGTCATCGGCACCTGGTGCACGCCGTGCCTGGTCGCCTCGTTAGCCATGCTGTTGCAGATCCCCTATTCGCTTGATGAGATCCTGGCGACACTACAGTTCATGAAAGACCGGCGACAAAAAGGAAAATCGTTATGGCATGTATTGTGGCACGGAGATACCATGGAAAGCGGCAGCACCGATGAGTCATCCGGCTTTGATGCGCCGCCTATGACCGTGCTACGGGAGATAATGCAAAGTGGCGTTATCTTTATGTGGACGATGTGGGTCAGCGTTGCCATTGGCATTGCGCTGATGCTTACGCGCGTAATTTTCGATACCGGCGGTTCTGCTGCGGACAGCGATCATGTGATCGGAGCGCTGGTGGTGACATTCTCAATCATGGCGATGAGCGAAGTTGCTCAGCCCTTACGCTTTGTCAACATTTTATTCGGCGCATGGTTGATCGCGGCGCCGTGGCTGTTGACCGGATATTCCGGCATGGCTGGCGCGGCAATTGTTGTTGCCGGAGTGTTATTGATTCTGCTTGCATTGCCGCTCGGCCCGATCCACAACCATTACGGCGCGTGGGATCGATGGATGTCGATCAGCGTGGTGAAGAAACACTGAATGAATTGCATGCCGGACGACAGGCGCCGCTCTGGAACGTACAAGTACTGATAACACCTATACTTGCTGATCTGCGGATGAATCCTGTTTTTACGCGGGGTCAGGATTCCAGCATATCCGGAGAAATGCTGGTGCGTAAAACCATTTCCACAACGCCTCCCTTCGTTTTGTGACTGAACCACCATACCGCCCCTTTCCGGACATTCCATTCCATTGGATCACCGGACATAAGCAAAGCAGCGACTTCCCCCAATGTAGGCTGGTGGCCTACAACCACGACCGCACCTTTCGCGTCTGGCCACCCGGCGGCTGTGAGAATCGCTTTCGCGGAGACACCGGGTCCGATTTCCCTGACAGTCTCAAAATCCTCGTCAAGAGCTGCCGCGGTCTGTTGGGTCCGCTTGGTGGGACTGACAATAATGCGCGTGTGTTTTGGTAATCGTGGCTTTAGCCATTCAGCCATGATCTGCGCTTGTTTTAATCCCTTGCTGGTGAGCTTGCGGGCGCTATCAGGTACCCCGTCCTCAGCTTCGGCGTGACGCCACAGAATGAGATCCATTTTCCCCTCACTGAAAAATCATTGACTATTTTAACCTGTGCAGATTAAACATAATCCGCTTGGGTGCGAAGGCTGGAACGCGCTTGCGGTTACACATTGATCTTCGCTAGGCTGGAAGTGTTCTACGAACAGACGGACTTAAAGACGGACTGAAAGAGGGTATTTTTAATACAGCTACCAACAATTGTATCAACAGCTCCGTGTAGCGGGCGGAAATGAATACGCGGAAATGGCGGGCTTATTCGCCCGCCATTTTCCGCAATTAGGACTTCAACGCTGAAATCGGAGCGCCAAAGTTGATGTGGAAAGGTGCTCCGTTAATCACGATTGCCGGTACCGACTTGACACCAGCCGCTTCTGCGGCCGCAATTTGATCCGCGTTCTCGCCGAGATGGACGAGTTTCACATCGTAGCGGTCGGGATCAAGCGCATCAGCAATCTGATGCTCGGCTTCGACACATACAGGACAGCCAGCGTGATAAAAGGTAGCAGGTGTTTTCATAGTCAATATCTCCAAAGATTTAGATGTCAGTGGGGGCTACCCACGTTCGCAAGAACCAGTCAAGCTGTGACCATGCGACAAGATGATTATAACCGAAGAGCTGAAGGGTATCAAAGATAGGGGGCGATGGCCTTCCAGTTTACTCAATTTCCGCAAACTACTTTCTTCGGCGATTTTGCCCGGATATCTCATCTCAAGAAGGAGTGATATGTTCAGGATCCGGTTCCCTCCTTTAGCGCCAATGCCCGTGCATAAAGCATATTTTTGCTTTCACCGGTTATTTCCGTGGCAAGCCTGACAGCCTGTTTCAGTGGCAGGTCCCGTAGTAGCAGCGTCAGCGTATGTTGCGCCTTGTCGCTGATTCCACCCTCAGCCGCGGGCTCCGCACCGGACAGCAGGAGTACGAATTCGCCCTTTTGCCGGTTAACGTCAGCTTGGAGCCAGGCGATCGCATCGCCCAGGGAGCAGCTGTGAATGGTCTCGAATAATTTTGTCAGTTCTCTGGCAATGGTGAGTTGGCGGTGAATACCAAGCACCTCCGCCAGAATCGCCACGCATTCGAGGATGCGGTGGGGCGCCTCGTAAAATACCAGCGTGTAAGGCTGCGATTTCAGTTGTTCCAGTTCTCGTCTGCGCGGCCCGGCACTGGGCGGTAGAAAACCGTAAAACAGATAGTGTGGGGCAGCGATCCCGGAAGCCGATAAAGCGCACACTGCGGCGTTGGCGCCGGGAATCGGCACGACCTTGTATCCCTGTTCCCGCGCCAGGGCTACCAGAATGCTTCCCGGATCGGAATTCCCGGGTGTGCCGGCGTCAGTGACAAGGGCAACTGATTTCCCGCAGGCGAGCAAATTTACGGCTTGTTTTGCCGTCGCCCGTTCATTGTGCTGATGCAAAGACATCATCTTCTTGATCAAGCCGTGGTGCGCCAGCAGATGCGAGGTGGTACGCGTGTCCTCGGCGGCAATCACGTCCACGGCTGCAAGTACGTCCAATGCTCGCAGACTAATGTCACGCAGGTTTCCTATCGGCGTGGCAACGATGTATAACGTACCCGGTATCATATTTTGCTGTACCTTCAGATCGGTGGTTTGATGGCTAATAATAAGCCTTATGAGTGGATTGGGTTGCATTGTAGAATACATCAATGCGGTGACTATACCTGTTGGAATAGCCAGGGCGATCGACCATGAAAGGTAGCGAGGCCGAAAGGTATGCGGAGCAATTTCTTCTACGCCGGAACCTTGTTCTGCTGCATAGAAACTACCGCTGTCGCTTTGGAGAGATTGATCTCATCATGGGTGATGGAGCGACGCTGGTATTCGTGGAGGTCCGGTTGCGCGCAAGTCCAATTTATGGCGGCGCCGCGGCAAGCATCACGTTATCCAAGCAAAGGAAACTAGTGCTTACTGCACGGCATTACCTCGCTTCATTGAAAGCCGAGCCGCCTTGCCGCTTCGATGCGGTGCTATTATCCGCCTGCGATGACCGGAAAATTGAATGGCTCAAGGATGTTTTCGGCGAATAACAGCCGTGGATCTTGAGTTTGCGCCGGAGCTGGCGACCTCGGATGACTGACGGATGTGGTCACCCGCGACTCTCGGTAAATCGGCATCGCTTCGCTGGTCGCTATCGTCGGTTTTTATCATATCCATTGCGAACCGCGATAAAATGGCGCGACAGTTATATTCGTGACTATGCTTCCTGGATATTCCGGGCCTTGAGAAATGTATCCGTGGTAGTGAGATAATGCGGTTAACCAACTATTATTAGAGGGAATTGATGAAAAACTTGAATCGGAAGGGGCTGCTGCTGCTTGTGTTGCTGGTTCCACTTCTTCCGGGCTGCGCACTGCTCATCGCAACTGGGGTTGCGTCTGGCGTCGGCACCGGTGTGGCAGTATCGCAGGATCGGCGCACAGGTGGTACTTTCGTAGAGGATGAAGGCATTGAGCTAAAAAGTGCTCGGCGCATCAGCGAAAAATTCGGCGGCAATGTTCACGTCAACGTCACGAGCTATAACCGTAACGTATTGCTTACTGGGGAAGCCCCGACCGAGAGCGTAAAAAAGGAAATTGGCAACCTTGTTAAGGGTGTTGAAAATGTGCGCAATGTTACCAATGAAATTGCGGTAGCCGGAATCAGCTCGTTTATGTCTCGCAGCAATGACGCGTTGATTACATCTAAAGTGAAGGGCCGTTTTATGGATGCCGGTAAATTTCAGGTCAATCATGTAAAAGTCGTGACAGAGAACAGCATGGTCTATCTACTGGGATTGGTAAAACGTGCGGAAGTCGAAAGCGCGGTAGAAATTGCCAGTTCCACCAGCGGCGTACAGAAGGTGGTGAAAGTATTCGAGTACCTGGATTAGCAGGGCCCGGTGGCATCTACATCTCCACGCCTTTGACTGCCACAAACGGTGGGGATTAAAGACCGCTTGCGTCCTTTTGTCCACGTTTACGCGTATCTATTTTCTAAAGCGGCCTCAACGGTGATGGAACGGCCAGTAGGCATTTCGTGCAGGTGAGCCGGAAATTTTAACGGCATCTCACCATTCACCGGGATATCAGGAATTCCTGTCAGGTTTGACATTCTCCTATGCTCCCCATCAGCTTTATCACCCAACTTGGGAACCTTCTTCCCCCTGAGCGGCTTCTCACCGATCCGGTGGATTGCTATGCTTATGCTTATGACAATAGCCGCAAAATTTTTCCACCCGGCGCGGTCGCATTTCCCATTACATCCGCGGAAGTGCAAGGAATTGTGGCGCTTTGCAATGGCTATGAAATTCCGCTCACGCCGCGTGGGCGCGGCACCGGTACATCGGGGGGAAGCCTTCCCGAACAAGGTGGCGTGGCGTTATCCCTGGAGCGCATGCTGCGTATTATCTCGGTTGATCCCGCTAATCGCGTGATTGTAGCCGAGCCGGGTGTCCTCAATCAATCGGTGCAGGATGCAGCGAAACCCCATGGTTTTTTTTGGCCGCCGGACCCCTCCAGCGCAGCCTACTCGAGTATAGGCGGAAATCTGGCTACCTCCGCCGGCGGTCCTCATGCAGTAAAATACGGGACAACGCGTGATCATGTGCTGGGGTTGAAAGCAGTCACTGGGGGAGGTGAGTTGATCAAGACTGGCTGCTATACCACGAAAGGGGTGGTGGGCTACGATCTCACGCGGCTTTTAATCGGCTCAGAGGGGACTTTGGCCGTTATCACCGAGGCAACGCTCAAGCTTACTTCCCTTCCTCAAACGCGCGCCGGCCTCATCGCATATTACCGCGATGCCAGAAGTTGTGCGTCGGCAATCGTTCAGATTATGGCCCTTCCTCAAGGTCCCAGCGCACTCGAGTTTCTGGATGCCGGTTCACTCGATTTGATACGTCGCCGCTCTCCCGACATGCTGCCGCCCAATGCCCTGGCAATGCTGATGATCGAGGTGGATGGAGCGTTCAGCTATATTGCGGAATCACGGGCGGTAATTCTTGCTGCCTGCCGTAATACCGGCCTCATCCATGCGGAAGAGGCTGCGGATGCCAGCGCCTTATGGCGCGCTCGCAAGACGTTATCTCCATTATTGCGTGATATCGCGCCCAAGAAAATTAACGAGGATGTCGTTGTGCCGGTTTCCGCATTACCTGAATTTCTGGATGGATTGGCGCAACTGAGCAATAAATACCGGATTGCCAATATTAATTTCGGTCACGCCGGGAATGGTAATATTCATGTTAATCTTCTAGTGAATCCGGATATCGCGGATGAAATGGATCGGGCGGAGAGGTGCCTGAACGAGATATTCGATCTGGTAATCGGGCTTAACGGGACCCTGTCAGGCGAGCACGGCGTTGGCAGCGAGAAACGCGCTTATATCGGCAAGGAGATTGATGCGCCGACGCTGGCGTTGATGAAGGAAATAAAGCGGGTATTTGATCCCCGCAATATTCTTAATCCGGGAAAATTATTCCCATGATGCCATTAAAAGTAAAAACACGGAACGGACGTAGTCTCTTGAAGCAAAGGCGCCGTACTTCCGGCTTCGATTTATTCGGCGATAGGTTTACTACCCTGATGTTCTCAGTAATTCCGCGATATCTTGCGCAAAAACATCGCTGCCGGCGCCATTACTTACGTATAACCTTATTCTTCCCGTTGTATCAAAGATGTAGGTGCCAGTGGAATGATCCACGGTATGGTGGTCCGGCGACTGCCCCGTCTGTTTCTGATAAATAACTTTGAACTCGTTGGCCATGTCCTTCGTCGCCTGCGCGTCACCGGATAGACCCAGGAATGCTGGATTGAATGCGGATAGATATTGCTTGAGCTGCGCAGGGCTATCGCGTTCCGGATCTACCGTAACGAATAATACCTGCACACGTGCGGCATCCTTGCCCAGCTTTTGCATCGCTGCGGCAAGTTCCCCCATGGTGGCGGGGCACATATCGGGACAATGGGTATAGCCGAAAAATAATACTAGCGCTTTGCCCCTGAAGTCTCCCAAGGACCGAATTTCGCCCGCATGATCGGTAAGCTTGAAATCTCTGCCGAAATCCGCGCCGGTGATATCCGTTGAAAGGAATGTTGGTTTTACAGTATTACCACAACCCGCCAGACAGAATACCACCGACCATACTACAATCGCATAGAAACGATGATGCCTCATGAATCCGTCAGAAGCGGATGTAATGATCTACTAATAGCACCGTAAACAAGGCGGCCAAATAAAAGATTGAATAGCGAAATGCTTTTCGCGCAAGCTGATCACTATAATCAAGATAGATTTTTACCGCATAATACAAGAACACAGCGTCCAATATCACCGCGCCGATAAGGTAGATAAGTCCGCTCATCTGGGTTGCATAAGGCATCAATGTCACGGCGATGAGTATCAGCGTGTACAGCAGCACATGCAGACGGGTAAATTTGTCGCCATGGGTTACGGGCAACATTGGCATTCCCACTTTCGCGTATTCCAGCTTGCGGTAGAGCGCCAATGCCCAGAAATGCGGAGGAGTCCACGCGAAGATGATCAGAAACAGCAGCAGTGCGTCGGAAGTCACCTCGCCCGTTACCGCCGCCCACCCCAGCACAGGTGGCATTGCGCCGGAAGCTCCGCCAATGACGATATTCTGCGGCGTCATGGGCTTCAATATGATGGTATAAATGATTGCGTATCCCACGAATGTACCCAGCGTAAGCCACATGGTCAGCGGATTCACCAGCTGATGAAGAATCAATAAACCCGATCCGCCGATCAATGCCAGGAAAAACAAGGTTTCGGGCGAAGTCACTTTGCCCCGTGGCAAAGGCCTGCCACGTGTGCGCGCCATAATCGCGTCGAACTTTTGTTCCACCAAACAGTTTACCGCCGCGGCCGCGCCTGCTACAAGCGCAATTCCCAAGGTGCCGAATATCAGTGCGTTTAATGGCACGGCACCAGGGACCGCGAGAAACATGCCGATAAATGCGGTGAAAACGATGAGTGATACTACCCTCGGTTTCGTTAACCGGTAAAATTCCTGCATGCGCGAAGCAGTTTGCTGCCAAGCCAAATTCGTAGCCATCATTTTCATCTCCTAATACATCACAGGTGAAATGCCTGCTCATAACCGATTGAGGAACCAGGGCAGATTGCCTTGAGGTTTTCTTCGTGAATTACCCGACCCTTCCTGATTGTGACCGTTTAAGTTGCTCTCAATGCTTCATATCGGCCGAACCCATGGCATGTTCCATCTGAGAGACCTGAAGCAATCGTTTAAGGTCTTTTGCCATTTTCGTGGGATCCGGATCTTTAGGAAAACGCATCATCAGATTTCCCATCGGGTCGATAAGATAAATATGGTCGCGTTGCGATTCCTTTCCAGGGATCGATGCGAGTATTTCGCTATCTTTTGCACTAATAAACCAGCTGTCCTTGAAGTCATCCAGGATTTTCGGGGCGGGCGTCTCGCCATCGTCAATCAGCCACACCCGTTCTATCCGGTTCATTTCCTTATTTTGAACCAAACGTACTTGACGCATGTAATAGAGTTTTTTACGACATTGCTCATCGCATTTTCCCGAGTCCACCGTTAGCAGCACCCATTTACCCCGTAGCTGGCGCATGCGAAAAATAGTGTTATCGAGCTGATTCAATCCAGTGCCCGACACAGGCTTAACTTCCAGCAATTCGCCATAATTGATGCTGCCAGGTCTTACCTCCCAAAAATAAAGCAGGTAAGAAGCAATAAATGGCGCGCACATCACCACCAGCAATAAGATCAGCGTACGCCTATTCGTTCTAGCTGCTTTCGGAACGCTCTCGTTTGACACTTAACACCAAATAAATAATGAATACGGCCAACGCCATTGCGAACCATTGAAACGCGTAACCAAGATTCTTGGCGGAACCTGAATCCGGCCGCACCCACTGACGCACCAAACCGTCCTTCACATCGTCCTGCTGCAGTATCATCACCGGCTGCAGCGTCAGGCCCGTGGCGCCTCGATAGCGCTCCAGATCGAGGTTTCCCCATACCTGGCCTGACACCATCTCCTTTGAAAGTTCCAGCGTTTTCTGTACCGCTGAGGTTGCAACTCCCGAGACAACTATCTGCCCGTCTGGCGTTGATATCTGGGGCAACTTGCTACGGTCACGGTCAGCGGCTGCCCAACCCCTATTCACCAGAACATGCATTGAACTTTCACCGATTCTCAGCGGGGTGATGATGTGATAGCCGGCAACGCCATGGTGTATCTTGTTATCCAGATAAATTGTATGCATCGGTAAATACGCGCCCTTTGCCTCAACCCGGCGATATCGAAAATCCTCGAGTTTAACCGGAGTCGTGGGTAACGCTACGGCCGGTTGACGCGAGAGCATATCCAGTTGCTCCTGCCTTGATTCCTTTTCCTGGGCTCGGGAAAGTTGCCAGTTGCCAAGGTTCAGCATGATTATTATGACAACCGCCGCAGCCACCGTTGACCATAATCGTGGCGTGAACCGCCAGCCTGAAATAGTCATTGGATAGTGTGCGGAACTCGGCTAAACTTATTCCCGGACCCAACAATTACTGGAATTTACCTTGAAAATCGTCGTCGTACTATTTCTGTTCTTCATACTCGCCAGCCTGGCATCCGCCTTGTATTACATGATTAAAGACAAGGGGCAAGGCACGCGCGCAGTCAGGTCCCTGACTCTTCGCATTAGTTTGTCGATGCTCCTCTTCGCCCTACTAATGCTGGGAACGTATCTGGGGTTTATTCAGATCTAGCGCGCCATCCTCGCTTTGATATTTATATCAGCCAGTAAACGAAAATAAACAGTCCCAGCCAGACCACGTCCACAAAGTGCCAGTACCAGGCGACGCCCTCGAAGCCAAAATGATTCTCGGGCGTGAAATGACCAGCCATTACGCGACACCATATAACAAACAGCATGATGGAACCCAACGTCACATGGAAGCCGTGAAACCCGGTTAGCATGTAGAACGTCGCGCCATAGGCACCGGTGGTCATCTTGAGGTTGAGGTCGGAATAGGCATGGCCATATTCATAGGCCTGCAGGCCAACAAAGAGAAATCCCAGAAAAAAGGTCAGAAACAACCCCAGCTTGAGTTGCCCGCGCTTGTTCAGCTTGAGCGCCCAATGTGCCCAGGTAACTGTTACGCCCGATGTCAGCAGTATCAGGGTATTGATGGCTGGAAGGCCCCACGGCCCCATCGGCATGAATTTCTCGGTGATCCACGGACCCGCTGTAGGCCAACCTCCCGTGAAATCAGGCCACAGGATCTTATGCTCCAGGTCGGCAAGCTCAGGAACCGTATGGACCCGCATATAGTACAACGCCCCAAAGAAGGCCGCGAAAAACATCACTTCGGAAAAAATGAACCAGCTCATTCCCCAGCGGAAAGATTTATCCACCTGCGCGCTGAACTTGCCACTCTCGCTTTCCCGCGCTACCGCGCCAAACCAGCCGAAAAGCATGTATACAAGTATGGCAAAGCCGATTGCCAGCAGACCATAGCCGAGCGGAAGCCTGTTGACTGAGAACGCTGCACCAAAACCCATGAAAAACAGCGCTATTGCCCCGACCATAGGCCAGGTAGATGGCGCTGGAACGTAATAATGACCGTGACCTGCTTCTTGGCTCATGTTCAATCTCCCGCGTATAATTAATTGATTTCTAACTTGTTGCAAATTTAACCAGCAATATCACACCCGCCACGAACAGCGCCGCACCAACGATGCCTGCGATGATCACTTGCCCCATTGTCAACGTTGCCGCATCATAATCGTGATCGGTATGTTTTCGCACACCAAAAAACGCCCATGACACCGCCTTCATTGCTTGCATGAATGTCCCCTTGGCCGGTTTATCGCTGTCGCCGACTTTCAACTCTTATTCACCCGTTCACCCGTATCCGCGGCACTATCGCTTCCGAGTTCAAAGAACGTATAGGAAATGGTCACGGTATCGAAATCAGCCGGCAGGCCGGGTTCAATCATAAATTGTACCGGCATCTGCCTGACCTCATTCGGTTTTAATACTTGCTTGCTGAAACAAAAACACTCCAGCTTCTTCAAATGCTTGGCAAGCAACTGTGGGCTGTAGCTAGGTATCGCCTGGCCGTTGATCTCCCGATTCGAGTCATTCCGGATTTCATACATTACCTCTACCAGTTCGCCAGGATGCGCGCGCACACTGGATTGCAGGGGCTTGAACTGCCACGGCAGACCGCGCGTATTGGCGTCCAACTGGATCGTTACCCAACGGCTGGTATCTACCTGCGTATTTTCTGTTAGCGTATCTGCCTGTAGCAGATTATTAATGCCTGTAACCTCGCAGATCTTCTCATAAAATGGTACCAGCGCAAAACCGAAGCCAAACATAACTACCGTAAAAATCAGCAGTTTTTTCATTATTACCGAATTGGCTTGGAGTGCGCTCATTACCAGTTTCTTATAATAACTGAAAGGAAAAGTACTACTACGACTGCCAGCAGAATCAGCGCTGTTCTGATTGCTCCACGCTTTCGTTCCGCATCATCTGCTGACATATTCGTATCCCGTTGTTCTACCTGACCACCGGGGGTGTCTCGAAGCTATGGTAGGGCGCCGGTGACGGCAAGGTCCATTCTAGCGTTTTCGCACCTTCCCAGGGCTTGGCCGGTGCTTTCTCGCCGCCACGGATGCACTTTAGCACCACGTAGAGGAATAGCAGCTGGCTGAAACCGAAGCCGAAGGCGCCGATACTGGAAATCATATTGAAGTCGGCGAACTGCAGCGCATAGTCGGGAACACGACGCGGCATGCCCGCCAACCCCAGGAAGTGCTGGACAAAGAAGGCGAGATTGAAAAAGAACATCGACAGCCAGAAGTGCGTTTTGCCCAATGTTTCATCATACATATGCCCGGTCCATTTCGGCAGCCAGTAGTAAACGCCGCCAAATATGGAAAACAACGCTCCCGACACCAGCACATAGTGGAAGTGCGCAATCACATAGTAGGTGTCCTGCACCTGGATATCTATCGGCACGATCGCACAAATGACGCCGCTGAAACCGCCAATGGTAAAGAGAAAAATGAAGCCGATGGCGAACAGCATGGGTGTTTCGAAAGTCATGGAACCCCGCCACATGGTAGCGGTCCAGTTGAAGACCTTCACTCCGGTCGGTATCGCGATCAGCATCGTTGCATACATGAAGAACAACTGGCCGGTGACAGGCATGCCCGCACTGAACATGTGGTGCGCCCAGACGATGCAGGAAAGGATAGCAATGGACGCCGTGGCGTAAACCATCGATGAATACCCAAATAACGGCTTGCGCGCAAACGTCGGAATGATTTCTGAGACGATGCCGAATGCCGGCAGAATCATGATGTAGACTTCCGGATGCCCGAAGAACCAGAAAATATGCTGGAACATCACGGGGTCGCCGCCACCCGCCGCGTTAAAGAAGTTGGTGCCGAAGTTGCGGTCGGTCAGCAGCATGGTGATGGCTCCAGCCAGTACCGGCATCGCCATGACCAGCAAGTAGGCGGTGATCAGCCAGGTCCAGACGAACAACGGCATTTTCATCAGCGTCATGCCCGGCGCCCGCATGTTGAGAATGGTGGTGATAATGTTGATCGACCCCATAATGGAAGCAGCACCCATGATGTGGAGAGCAAAAATAGCCATATCCATGCCCATCCCCATTTGCACCGACAGAGGCGGATAAATCGTCCAGCCGCCTGCAGCGGCACCGCCCGGAACAAAGAACGAAGCGATCAGCAACAGCGCCGCCGGAATCAGCAGCCAGAAACTCCAGTTGTTCATGCGGGCGAAAGCCATGTCCGGCGCGCCGATCATCATCGGTATCTGCCAGTTGGCAAAACCGACAAAGGCCGGCATGATCGCGCCGAACACCATCACCAGGCCGTGCATGGTGGTGAGCTGGTTGAAGAACTCGGGATTGACGATCTGTATACCCGGCATAAACAACTCGGCCCGGATAGTCAGCGCCATCACGCCCCCTGTCAGGAACATCACGAAGCTGAACCACAGATACATCGAGCCGATATCTTTGTGGTTAGTGGTGGTTAGCCACCGCATCATGCCAGTGGGGTGGTGGTCGTGCGCGTGTGCAATGTCGTGATCGTGTACTGCTGCCATGGTTTTCTCCTTGATGCTATTTTCTGAGTTCGATGATTTCGGATGGCTGAACTACGTCGCCCGTCGTATTGCCCCAGGCATTGCGCTCGTAGGTGACCACCGCCGCGATTTGCACATCCGACAGGTGCTTGAAAGCCGCCATGGCTGTGCCGGTCTTGCCGTTCATTACGATGTTGATATGGTCTGCCTTGGGACCGGTGGCAACCTTTGATCCGTCCAGTGCAGCAAAGGTCCCTGGTATGCCCTTGCCATTGGCTTGATGGCAGGCAACACAGTTAGCCGCATAGACATTCTCGCCTTCGGCCTTCAGTTCGTCCATGGTATACACTTTGTTGACGTCAACAGCCGCCACAGCGGATTTCTTGGTTTGTTCAGCTACCCACTGGGTATACTTCTCCGGTTCCACCGCTTCCACGACTATCGGCATGTAGCCGTGCTCCTTGCCGCATAGTTCGGCACATTGGCCGCGATAGATGCCGGGCTTCTCAGCCGTGAACCACGTATCGCGTATGAATCCGGGGATGGCATCTTGCTTGACGCCAAAGGCGGGCACCCACCAGGCGTGGATCACGTCGTTGGAAGTCAGAAGAATACGGATTTTCTTGTTGATCGGCACCACTACCGGGTTATCCACTTCCAGCAAATAATTCTCGCCCTTGGGCTCCCTGTTCTCCAACTGCGCCCTGGGGGTAGACAGGCTGCTCAGGAAGCTGATTCCCTCGCCCTCGCCCGTCAGGTAGTCATACCCCCATTTCCACTGGTAGCCGGTGGTCTTGATGGTGATGTCCGGGCTCGAGGTGTCCTTCATGGCGATGACGGTCTTGGTGGCAGGGTAGGCCATGCCGATAAGTATGAAGAACGGGATGGTGGTCCAGATGATCTCGACCGTAGTGCTATGATGGAAATTCGCAGCTTTGTAACCCTTATCCTTGCGGTGCTTGAGCACCGAGTAAAACATGGTGCCGAATACGCCGATAAAGATTACCAGGCAAACCCATAAGACCATCGTATGCTGATCATACGTCTGCCTGGCAATGATTGTCTGCGGCTCCTGCAAATTTAACTGGTAAGGATCCGCCGCCATGCTCAGTCCGGAATACAAGGCGAGCGTAAGAACTCCTACCAGGGCTGCTGTTGCTTTACTACTCATATTTTCCCCCACTTGATGACTGATTACAGTACGACCCAATAATTATAAAACCCGATATTGGCCCCGGCTTCCATGGACTGTTTTCTCTTTCCAGAACATTTTTGCTTAGATCGGTCCTGCCGGATATCCCGCTACCAACACTTTTCGCCACAAGATTTGTCCTGCGTAAATAACCATGTTGCTAATGTCGGTAATTGTGTTATTCTATGACCTCATAGTAATTCCAAACACTAAGAATAAAGGGCTTGTCTATAAGTTCAAAGTTTCAACTAAAAAATTTAGAGCTCAGTTTTTTATCAACGGCCGAACTATGAGATTTTCTTGCGTAATATCGAATGCGATTGAAGACAATAACAGCGTAATGCACGCGAAAATATCATCGTAATTTCCAGTTACACGATATGCTTTTCGCTTATTTTATTAAGCATAATAGTATCGCCCTGTTAAATTATTTGATTTTCCTTATTCAAATAATTTACTTTTTTTCAGAAGCTTATCGCTCTTGTGTTGTCCAGCAAACCGAGTTGGATTCTTTCAGTACTCCCATCAGTTTCTTTTTATCGCCCCGCTGCTTACTCCATTAGCCGGGAATAAAATAGAACAAAATTCTACCACACCAAAATTGGGCGTACAAGAAAGAAACACGATCTTGTTAACCCAAATTAATAATGCCCCTATTCTAAAAAACGGTATTTTTCCCTCTTCGGAATGTGGTGATTTTACCCTATTTGAATTATGGTAATGCCCGTTAAAAATGTGTAATTTTTCCTCTCGCGAGACAGCCGGTTCCCCCTCCTGCCTTCCCAGATTACAATCCAAGGCAACGGCACTGTTGCAGAACTCAGAATATATCCAGCCATGATTATTCTATTGTCAAATCCCTACTGCCAATCTGGTTAATAAAAGCCGGGATATCTAAATAGCATAGCCCGGCCGACGAGCGTGAACCGCGCGCATACCCGGTACTTTTGCTGCTTACCCATGAAAGAATCATCCTTGACGATATAACCGGCTTCTGCCTATTATTACCGCGATAAGACGCATGCAACCTGCAATCTGCAATTTTGCCGGATTATTTAACGGGCAATCCCACGTATTCATTTCACGAAGATTTCTGCAATCATATTAGGGGGATAGAAATGGCGGCAGCCAACAATACCATTACTGCAAGCAAAGCCCCGGAGCTACAGACATCGTCGTGGCTCAACACCCCGCAGCCGCTTACACTTGCCGCCTTGCGCGGCAAAGTGGTTGTGCTCCATACTTTTCAAATTTTCTGTCCGGGGTGCGTACAGGTCGGTATTCCGCAAGCCCAGAGAATATATCAGGAATTTGACTCGAAGCGGGTAGCGGTGATTGGCTTGCATACCGTCTTTGAGCATCATTCCGTAATGGGTCGGGACGCGCTTGAAGTGTTCGTTCATGAGTATCGGCTGAATTTCCCGATCGGCATCGATAAATATGAAGGGCCGCCCCAAGGCGTGCCGCTCACCATGCACGCATATCAAATGCAAGGAACGCCGACCCTCATTCTGATCGACAAAACAGGGCACATTCGCTTGCATAGATTCGGCCATGTAAGTGACCTGACAGTTGGATTCTCGATTGGCGCATTGCTGGCGGAGGAAATCGATGAATCCGCACAAGTGCCGACGTCAACCCGGGAAAATGACGGAAGTGCTGCCTGTAATTCGGACGGATGCAGCGTCTAATCGAAACGGTGCGCTAGCAGCTTCGGTTTTGTGGGGCTGAGCGCCTTGATCGTCAGTTCCCGAGCCGTCTGGCGAACATAATCCCCGTGCAGGGTGCTACGTATCTTCGAGTACGGGAAAGTCCGCGGTTGCGTCATGAAGGGCTACTCCATATTTTTCTACACGCTAAAATCTCCTTTCATGATGAAATAGCCGATGCCATTTGCTTTTCCGCTCTCTACGCTGTAAGCCGGTCAAGGCCATCCATGTAGTGCTGCAGGGCCTTTGGAATCGACACGCTGCCGTCGGCGTTTTGGAAGTTTTCAAGAATCGCCACTAGCGTCCGTCCTATCGCCAATCCGGACCCATTGAGGGTATGCAATAGTTCCGGCTTGCCTTTCTCATTGCGGAAGCGTGCCTGCATGCGCCGGGCCTGAAATGCTTCGCAATTACTGCATGAAGAAATTTCGCGATAGGCATTTTGCGCGGGCAACCACACTTCGATGTCGTAAGTCTTGGCTGCCGAAAAACCCAGGTCGGCGGTACACAACGCCATCACGCGATAAGGCAGCTCCAGTTTTTGAAGGATCTTTTCCGCATGCCCGGTAAGTTCCTCCAGGGCTTCATAGGATTGCTGCGGATGCGCAAGCTGCACCACCTCCACCTTGTCGAATTGGTGCTGCCGGATCATTCCGCGTGTGTCCCTGCCATAGCTTCCCGCTTCGGAGCGGAAACACGGGGTATGGGCCGTAAGCTTAACGGGAAGCGATTCGAGAGCAATAATTTGATCACGCGCGATATTCGTGAGCGGGACTTCAGCGGTGGGAATCAAGTACAAATTATCATCTTCCAGCGGATATTGCCCTTCGGTCGACAACGCGCCTTGATCAGTCCCATTCTGGGAATGAACGTCGGTTGGAGTCATTTTTTTTCGGGGAATCTCGAACAAATCCTCCTTGAATTTTGGCAATTGGCCGGTTCCCCGCAAGCTCTCCGCATTAACCAGATATGGCACATATGCCTCGGTGTACCCATGCTCGCGCGTATGCGCATCCAGCATAAGCTGCGCAAGTGCGCGATGAAGACGTGCCAGTCCGCCCGTCATAAAACTGAAACGCGAACCGCTGAGCTTGGTGGCGGTCGGGAAATCGAGCAATCCCAAACTTTCGCCAATACTCACGTGATCCCTTGCCGTAAAATTGAAGGAGCGCGGCGTTCCCCAGCGCCGCACTTCCCGGTTATCGGTTTCGCTATTGCCCTCCGGTACGCTGCTGTGCGGCAGATTGGGAATTTGCAATAGCATTTGCTGCAATGCCGTTTGAGTTTGCGCAAGCTGCGCCTCGGCCTGCCTCAGCTCGCCGCCGAGGTTGGCCACTTCCGCCAAAATGACGTCAACGTCTTCCCCTTTGCTCTTGGCATTGCCGATCTGTCTCGAGACGGCGTTACGCCGCGCTTGCAGGTCCTGGGTATGGGTCTGCAGCATCTTGCGTTCCGCCTCCAGCGCGTTGAATTCCGTTACAGAAAAAGCATATCCGCGCGCCGCGAGACGTCTGGCAACATGCGCCAGATCGGTGCGCAATAACTGAATGTCTAACATCTATGACTTGTCCTTCGCCTGTTTGTCCAGTTCGCGCAAGTGCGCCAGCCTTGTGGAAATTTTCCCTTCCAGCCCGCGCACCGTCGGTTCATAAAATTTAACCTCCGGCATGCCTTCCGGAAAATAATTTTTTCCCGCGGCGTAGGCTTCGGGATCGTCATGGGCATAGCGATAGTCACGTCCGAAGCCGAGATCCTTCATGAGTTTGGTGGGCGCGTTACGCAAATGCTCAGGTACGCGATGTGATTTGCCGGTTCCAATAAAAGACCGGGTCTTATTATATGCAGTGTAGGCGGCGTTGCTCTTGGGCGCGGAGGCGAGATACAGTGTTGCCTGCGCCAATGCCAACTCACCCTCGGGGCTACCCAGGCGTTCGTACGTCTCGGACGCATCCAGCGCTACTCGCAGCGCACGCGGATCGGCCAGACCAATGTCTTCCACCGCCGCCCGGATCAGCCGCCGGCCGATGTAAAGCGGATCGGCGCCACCGTCCAGCATGCGGCACATCCAGTAAAGCGCGGCGTCAGGGCTGGAACCGCGTAGTGATTTATGCAGTGCCGAAATCTGATCGTAAAATTCGTCTCCCCCTTTGTCGAACCGGCGGATGCCACGAAAAAGCGCGTTACGCACATAATCCACGCCGATATCGGAAACACCCTCTATTGCCGCCGCGGTTTTTATTTGCTCAAGAAAATTGAGTAGACGCCGGGCGTCGCCGTCCGCGTATCCAACCAATAAATATTTGGCATCGTCGGTAAAACTCAGGCCCCGCAATGCCAGATTATTGGCTCGCTCAAACAGAATAACGAGCTCATCCTCGGACAAGGCGGTGAGCACATAGACCTGTGCCCGCGACAATAGGGCGCCGTTGACTTCAAATGAAGGATTTTCGGTGGTGGCCCCAATGAACGTCACCAATCCCTGTTCGACATATGGCAGAAACGCATCCTGCTGCGACTTATTGAAGCGGTGCACCTCATCCACGAATAGAATTGTGTGGCGGCCCGATTGCTGCAACACCATCTGGGCCCGCTCTATCGCTTCACGGATATCCTTGACCCCCGACAATACCGCCGATAGCGCGATAAATTCAGCATCAAATGCTCGCGCCATTAGCCGTGCCAATGTCGTTTTGCCGGTACCGGGAGGTCCCCAGAGTATCATTGAGTGGGGCTTGCCGGATTCGAACGCAAGGCGCAATGGTCTGCCTGCCCCGAGCAAATGCGACTGACCAACAACATCCTTCAGTTCTTGAGGACGCAACTGTTCGGCCAGCGGTGCCGCTGGCTCCCGCTTTTCGAACAAATCAATCACTGATCACGTCCGCGCCTTCGGGAGGACTGAACTTGAACAACTCCGGCGAGAGCTTGGGGTTTTGCTCCACGCGGGAGAAAGTAAGCACGGTCGTTTGACCAAAATTATCATGCAGCTCCATCGCTTTCAGTATACCCTCGGGGGTAAATCCCAGGCGTACCCATTCAAATGTTCCCTCTTTGGCTTTGGGTTTTGCTTCGAGCCACTCCGTATCTCCCTTCAAGCTGATTTCACTCAGATCAAAATTGGTTTCGATATCGCTGCTTCCCGCAAGCAACGCCGCTGGACTACTACCGATAGCAAGATCGAGCTTGCGTACCGTCACCTGGTCAAGATCGCGGTCGTAGAACCATATCCTGCTGCCATCGCCGACAATCAACTGCTCGTATGGTTTTTCATAAACCCACCGAAATTTGCCCGGACGCTCGAACTGCATGGTACCGCCCCCTTTTTGTACCACGCGCCCATTCTTGTCCAGGACGGTCTGGGCAAATGCCCCGCGAAACGTGCGGGTATCCTGGACGAAAGCCTTGAGGTTGCTTATCGCACCAGCTTCCACAATAGAGCTTATTAAACAGAGTAGTAGGAAAAGATAGGGGTGTTTTAAAAAATTCATGATGTTTTTGCGCGCATTGAGCGCACTACCAGGGGAACAGTCTCAATTGCTGTAAATCGAGATAGGCTATATGATTAATGGAACAACATCCGACTTGTCAATTTTAATAGCCGTAAGGACATGAGCAGGCGATAGCGCTGCAATTTTACCGGCTTCCAGGCTTACATTGGAGCTAAACGCGGCGTTTTTTTGCTTATTCGCAAAAGGCGTTCGCGGGCAGGGCATTATCAGCGAGCGTGAGTGTCTAATAGTTGTAGTATCGCTGCTTTCTCAGCATCGACGCCGGAAAATATCCACCGAAATTTTTCGGGAACTATACAAAAACACAAGAGTCTAAATTTCGCTGGCGGAATTATTATGCCGCCGTAAAGGATGTTGTTTTCAATAATTGGCTTAGGAGGTACTCAAATGGCAACAACACTAGGAACGTCGAGCAGCCACGCCGGCACGGGTGGACGCGATTACGACATGTCGTTGTGGTACGACTCGAAGTGGTACAAA
>NZ_FMVQ01000017.1 GCF_900102495.1 Nitrosospira sp. Nl5
GCAACGAAGTCGTGCGGCTAATCTTGAGTGTTTAGAGATGCCCTAAAGAGCGAAGGCTGGGCAACTATACAGCTTAAATTTATACCTGTCCATGCCGAGTCAAATCTAGAATCAGGTTCCTCCCGGATGGGATTTTTCTAACAGACTTCCCGGGTTTCAGAAAAGTGAAACGAATATGCGTACGGGATTTGCAGAAGATGATTGGTCTCCGCAAAAAGTGAAGGAGCGGTATTGAAGAATTTGCGGGCAAGAGGCGAGATGGACCGCCCCGGTTTCGCTGATAATCATGCAATGCCTACACAATTTCACGCTATCAATTTCGGATTTAAGCTTAAATCCACTGGGTCGAAAGGGGTATAGAATCGCGCCCCCGCATAGCTAGAAGTGTCAGGGTTTTTGTGAAGCTCATCTGTTTACGGATTTGCTTGGGTCACTCTGCTTCCTATTCCCGGTTAGTTTGTTATACAATTTGCGATTGTACTGTTAGCGTCGAAATGCTGGGCCTACGTTTAATTTGCGGATTAGAGATCGGAGATATTATGAATAGAATGTTTGAGTGGGCTGCTGGGTTGGCATGCGCTATGTTGGTTGCGCTGGTAGCGGTGCCGGTCCATGCACAGCTAATGCTCGCTCATGAAGGCCACCATTCAGGAGACTGCGCCATTAAGACCGGGGCTTTTCCTGTCGCCTTCAGTGCCTATGAAAAGCCAAAGGGCGACCTTCCGCCCACTCATGCATATTGTGACCATGTTCCGGAGACCGGCGAACTGTACTTTACGGTGGATTTGACGGATCCGGAATCTCGCGAGGTTCCCATCGCCATACGCCTGGTGATGGAAGGGCATGGGGAAGGAGGGCATGAAATTATGTCCGTGCCAGCCAAAGAATATCCATCTGGGAGTATTTCATTTACGGTGAATTTAGACGAACTCGGTCAATACGCCTTACTGTTGGAGACGGAGAAAGCCGGCAAGATGACCACAGCCGTGCGCATTCCAATACACGTGGGAGGAGGAGGGGGCCACGGTGGGCATGGTTCCGGCTTTGGTATGACAGAGATCGCGCTGTTGCTGGGTGTTGCCGGTATTGCGGTCTTCTTTTGGCTGCGCCGCCGTCCCAGTGCAAAAGCATCCTGAAGATATGGGTTGAAGCTTGGATGGTGCTGACGGGGAAAAGTGCCATTCTGAACGGGGAACCTCTGGCTTGAGGTAGAGCCCGATATCGATTTGCATTTGTTCCAGACGCATCCGGAATAGGCCTTCATGACAATTGCTTGTTTTCCGGACTTGATGGATCCGCCGGAATCCGAGAGAGAGAACCGAACTGTGATCCTGCCAGCCGGTTGTTTACCGTTTAGTCCCTCAAGGTAGCTTCGGCGTCGATTTCAGAGCCAACAATTACGGTTGTCTCTCCATCATGGATATTATGGGATGGGGTGGCTGATGGGGATCGAACCCACGACAACCGGAATCACAATCCGGGACTCTACCACTGAGCTACAGCCACCATCTGAAAAAATACCGCATCGCTTGAAGTTCAGGTGCCATTCGCTAATGGTAGCTTATGGCGTGCCCGACAGGAATCGAACCTGTAACCCCCAGCTTAGAAGGCTGGTGCTCTATCCGGTTGAGCTACGGGCACCACTCAAATCGGATTTTGCCCCAAATTAATTATACAAATTGGTCGGGGTGGAGAGATTTGAACTCCCGACATCCTGGTCCCAAACCAGGCGCGCTACCAGGCTACGCTACACCCCGGAAAGGTCAACACTATACCTTTCCGCCAGTAAAAGGTCAATTTACGACCTCTCCAGCATGACTTATCATTCGTCAGGTAGAGAAGCTGATGATACGCATTTGTTGCATTCAAGGACTGGGTCGCAGGTAGCCCCGAATTCTATATTTTCAATTCTTTATCCTGGTCTGTTCTATCAGCGCGTAGGCTGAATGATTGTGGATAGATTCAAAATTTTCTGATTCCACAATATAACTCTCTATACGCGTATCCCGGTTCAACATCTCAGCTATATCGCGTACCACGTCCTCGACGAATTTGGGATTATCGTAGGCCTTTTCGGTAACGTATTTTTCGTCCGAACGTTTCAACAATCCATAGAGCTCACAGGATGCCTGGTCCTCCGCCATTCTTATCAGTTCCTCTATCCAGACACAGCTATTAGTGCGAATTGAGATTGACATGTGGGAACGCTGATTATGTGCGCCGTAAGCAGAAATTTGCTTGGAGCACGGACAGAGACTGGTCACCGGCACAATTATCTTCATGGTGAACGAGTAGCTTCCATTCTTGATTTCACCAATGAAAGTCACCTCATAATCCAGCAGGCTTTTTACGCGGGAGACCGGCGCCGTTTTGTTGATGAAATAAGGAAAAGTCATTTCTATGCCACCGGATTCCGTTTCGAGCTTCTTTACCATAGCCCGTAGAATACCTTCGAACGATTCCACGGAAATTTCGCTTTCATGGCTGTTAAGTATCTCCACAAATCGTGACATGTGTACCCCCTTGAAATGATGGGGTAAATTGACATACATGTTGAACATGGCAACCGTATGCTGTATGCCGCTATCGTTGTCCGTTATCTTCACCGGATGGCGGATGGCCCTGATACCCGCTCTATTGATTGCGATACGCCTTGTATCGCGGGTGTTTTGCACATCCGCAAGGGAAAATTTGATATCGTTCATGATTCTAAATCCGGCAGCCCTGTTGCGAATTCACCCAGGAAAGGCGAAATTCAAGTAGGAAAAAAGTCATTTTGGCGCTGAATTGAAAACGAGCTCCAACGAGATGTTAATCGCCGATTTTAAGAGGGCATCTATTTCTCTGGAAAGCGGGAGCGCCGGGCATATGAAAATCGTAGCCGGGAAATGACGTGGAGCTAACTACCCGGAGTGTCTCGCCCGGACCGACCTGATGATTCCCGCCTTATCCAATCCACAATCAGCCAGCATTTGTGAAGGGTCACCCTGATCTATAAAGATATCCGGCAATCCCAGTTGCAGGACCGAAACGACGATGCCCCTGCTTTCCAGCAGCTCTACTACCGCGCTACCCGCTCCACCCATGACAGTGTTTTCTTCCACTGTCACCAGTAATTCGTAACTCGACGCCAAGGACAGAATCAGGTCGTTGTCCAACGGTTTGACAAAACGCATATTGACAACGGTGGCATTTAATTCTTCTGCAGCTTCTAGGCAGGGTTTGAGCATGCTACCGAAAGCCAGCAGCGCAATTTTTTCTCCACTACGGCGAATCTCGCCACGTCCTACCGGGATCACTTCCATTTGCTTCTGCGGTACAACGCCGGTTCCCGCGCCGCGTGGATATCGTACTGCTGCCGGTGTATTCATCTGAAACGCGGTATAGAGCATTTGACGGCACTCATTCTCGTCTGAAGGTGTCATCACCGTGATATTCGGAATACAGCGCAAATAGGTTAAATCAAAACTGCCAGCATGGGTGGGACCATCCGCTCCTACTAATCCGGCACGATCAATGGCGAATACTACGGGCAAATTCTGGATAGCGACATCGTGAATCAACTGGTCGTAAGCCCGCTGCAGAAAGGTCGAATAAATGGCTACCACCGGCTTCATGCCATCACAGGCCAGGCCCGCGGCAAAAGTGACCGCGTGTTGCTCGGCGATACCGACATCAAAATAACGGTCGGGATATTCCTCCGAAAATCTCACCAGTCCCGAGCCCTCGCGCATCGCCGGCGTAATGCCGATCAGGCGCGGATCCAATGCCGCCATATCGCATAACCAGTCCCCGAAAATTTGATTGTAGTTCGGCTTGCTCGCGGCTTTAGGAGCGAAGCCGGCATCCGGATTAAACTTGCTTACCCCGTGGTAGAGAATCGGATCGTCCTCGGCGGCCTTATAGCCCGCACCTTTGCGCGTTACGATATGCAGAAACTGAGGGCCGTCCAGATGTTTAATGTTGTTGAGCGTGGTTATCAGTATGTCAAGATCATGACCATCAATGGGGCCTATGTAATTGAAACCGAATTCCTCAAACAGTGTGCTGGGCGTGACCATTCCCTTTACATGCTCTTCGGCACGTTTAGCCAGTTCCAGCATCGGCGGCACGACGCCGAGCATTTTCTCCCCGGCGCGCCGTGCCGTCGCATAGAATTGACCCGACATGAGTCTCGCAAGGTAGTTGTTGAGCGCTCCTACGGGACGCGATATCGACATGTCGTTATCATTCAGGATGACGAGCAAATCAGTGTTCATGGCGCCGGCATTGTTCAAAGCTTCGAATGCCATGCCCGCGCTCATTGCGCCATCACCGATCACGGCTACCACGCGCCGTTCCTTCCCCTCCCGTTGCGCTGCGACCGCCATGCCTAGAGCAGCGCTGATGGAGGTACTGGAGTGGGCCGTACCAAAGGCGTCGTATTCACTTTCGTCGCGCCGCGGAAATCCCGCAACACCGCCTTGCATGCGCAATTTGCTCATGCCTTCACGGCGGCCGGTGAGGATCTTGTGAGCATATGTCTGGTGGCCGACGTCCCATACCAAGCGGTCATGAGGCGTATCGAAAACATAATGCAACGCGATGGTCAACTCGATCGTGCCAAGATTCGAGGACAAATGCCCGCCCGTCTTGGCTACCGATTCAACCAGGAATTGGCGCAACTCATCGGCGAGCTGTGGCAGCGTCTTACGTTCCAGCTTTCGCAACTTGGAAGGAGCGTTAATGGTATCGAGCAGTGGATACATTTAAACCCTAAAAATTGTAATATTCTTTGCTGTACAAAATATCAGTTTCAAAACTTGCGGTCGATGATGAAGTCGGTCACTTGCCGCAATCGTTCCGCCGTTGCACCAAAAACCTCCAACGACTGATACGCATCGGATCGCAACTCCTCGGCCAACTCATGTGCCCGGGTGCTCCCAAGAATACTTACATACGTCGGTTTGTTATTTTCGGCATCTTTGCCGGCGGTCTTGCCCAAAGTCGCAGTGGTGGCTTCCGCATCGAGTACGTCGTCCACCACCTGGAATGCAAGGCCTATGCATTTGGCAAAATGATCAAGACTCGTCAATTGGCCCTCATTCAAACCGCTACCGCAACAGGCGCCGAGCATGACCGCCGCACGGATAAGCGCCCCGGTCTTGTGGATATGCATAAATTCCAGTTCCGGCAGGCTCAAGGTCTTGCCGACGCTGGCAAGATCAACCGCCTGTCCGCCCGCCATCCCGCGCGATCCCGCTGCTTGCGCCAGCCGCTTGACCATTTCCAGTTGCATTTGCGGTGTATCCGCCAGGCGATATTCGGCGAGCAGTTGAAAGGCCAGGCTTTGCAAACTGTCACCCGCCAGCAGGGCGATTGCTTCATCGTATTCTACATGACAAGTAGGCTTGCCTCGACGCAGCACGTCGTCATCCATGCAAGGCAGATCATCATGCACCAGTGAATAAGCATGTATCAATTCTACCGCCGCGGCAGCGATAGTTACGCGCTCTTCGTCCGCTTGACTCAGCTCTCCGGCAGCAAAAGCAAGCAGCGGGCGCACTCGCTTTCCTCCGCCTAGAACGGTATAGCGCATGGCGTCGTGCAGACGCACGGGGGCAATATTTGTGGCGGGAAGCAGAGTCTGCAGGGAAGTTTCTATGCGTACCTGACGGCTCTTCGCCCAATCCTGGAAATCAGCGATCATCGATACCGGACGGGGAGAAATTTTTCAGTGTATCAGCCTCAAGGAGACGCACCTGTTGTTGCGCTTCCTGTAGCTTGGACTGACAATATTGTAGCAACTCCGTACCGCGTTTGTGGGCTGAGAGCGAAACTTCGAGCGGCATTTGTCCCGCTTCCATTTCGACTACAATGCTTTCCAGTTCCGCCAATGCCGCTTCAAAACTTTCTGGCTGTGAAAATTTGACGGGTTTAGCGAGCTTTGTCATGATAAGCAAGTGTCACAGAATAGATGCGTTGCCGGGAAACTGCAAAAATAACGCAATAAGCGTGGTCAGGTCAATTAAATACACGAAACTTTCTTCAAGGAGCCTTTTAGTTGGGATTATAGGCGTTCTAGAAAGAATATCACCCTCTCCCCCGCTTGATTGGTTGCATTAATTCAGTAGACGTTTGGTTTTTAGTATGATAGCCACCTTTTTTAACTCCTTGGGAATGTAAAGTACCGGATATGTCCAAACTTATTGATGTTTCCGAGCTGACGCAACTGCCCACGCAACTGCCGATCGACTGGTATCTCGATCCCTCTATCCTCGATTTGGAAAAACGCCTTTTATTTGACAAGGGGGCAGGTTATGTCGGTCACGAAATCATGGTGCCGAATGTAGGTGACTATTATGTGCTGGAGTGGATGAATAATGCCAAAGTGCTAGTACGTAATGAGGACGGCATTGCGCTGCTGTCCAACGTCTGCCGCCATCGGCAGTCTCTTCTGCTCAAAGGCCGCGGCAATACCAGAAACATCGTTTGTCCCATACATCGCTGGACCTATGGTATGAATGGGAGACTACTAGGGGCTCCGCACTTTTCCGAAAATCCTTGCCTTAATCTCGGCAGCACCCCCTTGCAGAATTGGAATGGCTTGCTGTTTGCGGGCAAGCGGAATGTGGCGCGCGACCTAGCGCACCTTGGCGTCCTTAAAGATTTCGATTTTTCCGGGCATGTGCTGGAACGCGTGCAGATAGAAGAATACGCCTGCAACTGGAAGACCTTTATCGAGGTATATCTGGAAGACTATCACGTCAATACCTACCATCCTGGCTTAAGTAGTTTCGTTGATACTAACGAGTTGAAGTGGGAGTTCGGCGATTGGTACAACGCGCAAATTGTGGGACCCAATCGGGACCTTGTCTGTCCCAGCACGCCGGTTTACGCCAAATGGCGCGAACAGTGGCTGCATCAGACAGAGGGCGAGACACCGACTCATGGCGCGATCTGGATGCTTTACTATCCTAACATCATGTTGGAGTGGTATCCCCATGTACTCGTTATCAGTACGCTGTTGCCAACGGGAACGGAGCGCTGCACAAACGTGGTGGAGTTCTATTATCCCGAAGATATTGTGTTATTTGAACGAGAGTTTATTGACGCGGAACAGGCTGCCTACCATGAAACTGCAGTCGAAGATGATGAAATTTGTCGGCTTATGACTGCTGGACGCCGTGCACTCTATGAGCAAGGCATTAATGAAGCTGGTCCGTATCAGTCGCCAATGGAGGACGGTATGGCGCACTTTCATAAATTTCTCCGGCGGGAAATCGAATCGCACATTTGAATGTGGCGTATTGAATTACACTACTTATGACAAGTTTTTAATTTATTGGATCAGCCCATGATTACCGTTCAGGAAACCGACAATCTAATCAATGTTGCTGTCTTCGGCGAATTCACCTTGGCAGATTACAAGGAATTCGAAGAGCATGTACTCTACAAATATCGCTCCGGTAACCGAGTAAATGTACTGTTTGACTGGCGAGACATGCTGAGCTACACCGTCGATGTTGCATGGGAGGATATAAAATTCATCCGTGAGCACGGCAGCGAATTCAACCGGATTGCCATAGTAACGGAAAATCAATGGCGGGCCTGGGGGGCTTGGGTTGCCAATCTTTTCATTGATGCCGATATCAGGGTGTTCAGCGATTATACGGACGCAGAGGCGTGGGTTACGGCGTGATATTCAGGAACTGGGGATTCTGGAATTTCAGATAAAAAACAGAAGAAGGTGGCAACGGATAGATGTGGGAAAACTCGATCTCCATCTCAAATCATCTCTAACATATGAATATTACGCCTTCGTAAGGAGTAATCATTTATAATCCGGCTTGGCGTCTTCCACATTCTCAATCTCGGAATAGTCCTCTCCGACCAATTCTGATCGGCGTGATTTCAGGCATTACTTAGTTGCCGGCCAGCAGATTTGTTGTAAAAAAGCTACACATCTCTCTCCTATTCTCCAAAATCTCTTTATATTGGTTCTTAACTCGTCCAGAATGGAACCTGCTTTTCCACAGGCCCTACGTTAAGGTTCAGAATTTATCTCAATGGCATTTTTCAAGCGGAAAACCGAGGCTGAAAATTGGCGCTGTTACTTAGCTAAAAGAGGCGCGGAATATGAGCATAATATTGTCTTGACAGAGAAATCCACTATAATATAAGCTCGGCAATTGTTTAAATTTACGTATTTATTTTGTTAGCGAGCACTTTTTATTACAGCGATTATTCTCAGCATTGAATTTAAAAATTTCAAGCCAAGGGTGAGCAGATTAATAACCTAAACAGTGTGTCCGACCAGAATCCTTTACATTATAAAAAGATGACTAGTACCATTAATTTGGAGGGGAAGACCTTGAGTTCAACAATAGCGAAGTTGAACGCTCCGCTAACGCAAGCGTTTGATCCTCGATCATCAAGCCTGTCGCCGATAACAATAATCCCAACCCCAACACCAACGTACAACACTCAAGCTCAGAGGTTAGCTGATTTTGAAACTTTGACTGCTGCCTTGGAGTATGCGGCGGTTGGAAACGCTGGATATAACTTCTATGATGCCAAAGGTAATCTGCGCTCAGTCCTTTCCTATCAAGCGTTAAGGCAAAATGCTCGCATTTCTGCCGAGCGGTTATCAGGTCTTGGATTGGCCTACGGTGATCGTGTGGCTGTTATTGCTGATACGACCCCGGAATTTGTCGAGCTGTTTTTTGCATGCCGCTATGCGGGATTAATTCCGTTTGCGATGCCAGTTCCGGTCAACCTTGGCAGTCACGCAATATATGTCCAGCAGCTTCGAGGAATGCTTGAGGGTGGTCAGGCAAGCGCCGCTTTGGCCAACGTGGATTATATTGGCTTCCTCAGAGAGGCTGCTGAGGGATCGCAAGGATTACGATGGGTGGGCACTCCCGAGGAGTTGGGAAAACTCTCTCCCTTAAACATACCGTTGCAGGCAAATCACCCTGACGAAACCGCTTACCTCCAATTTACCTCGGGCAGCACTCGTACTCCGCGTGGAGTAATCATTACCGAGCGTGCGCTAATGAGCAATCTGCGCGGAATTGTTCGTAACGGGCTGGGCATACGCCCTGGTGACCGTTGCGCATCCTGGCTCCCGTTTTATCATGATATGGGACTAGTGGGAATGGTAATGGCGCCGATGGTGGCGCAGGTTTCCGTCGATTACCTGGCGACGCGTGATTTTGCCATCAGGCCCTTGCAATGGTTGCGGCTAATTAGCCGCAATCGCGCCACCGTGGCATTTAGTCAGCCGTTCGGGCTCAAACTCTGCACCCTGCGGGTTCGTGATTCGGATCTGGAAGATCTTGATCTGAGTAGTTGGCGTGCTGCCGGTGTCGGTGCGGAAATGATAAGGCCGGAAACATTAAGAAATTTTGCCGAAAAATTTGCGCCAGCAGGCTTTGACGCCAAGGCTTTTCTGCCTTGTTACGGATTGGCTGAATCAACGCTCGCTGTTACCTTCTCTCAAATTGGCCAAGGATTTCAGAGCTTGCGGGTTGATGCGAGCACGCTGGTTGACAGAAAGGTGGCGGTACGATTACAAGCGGAAGGTAGGAAATACAGTGAATTTGTAAACTGCGGCCGTCCTTTGCCCGAACATACGGTCAAGATTGTCGATGAAAACGGAATGGAATTGCCGGATTTAAGGGTGGGGAGCGTACTCGTGCATGGCAGTAGTATTATGACGGGCTACTTTAATAACCCGGAAGATACCCAAAAGACACTTCAACCCGGTAACTGGCTGGATACTGGTGATCTTGGTTTCCTGTTTGAAGGGGATCTGTATGTCACTGGCCGCCGTACAGATGTCATTATCGTCAACGGACGCAATATCCGGGCTCAGGATATCGAAGAGCTAGCCGAACAGCAGCCCGAGGTGAGGACGCGGGAAGCATCTGCTTTTGGGATAACCGATGCGGGTGATGTGACGACGATCGTGTTGGTCATAGAATGCCGCTTAACCTCGATAACAGATCGGCAATCTCTTACCGGTCGATTGCAACGCCTGGTCTATATGGCATTTGGTGTTAATTGTTTGGTTGAACTGGTTCCGCCACATACTTTGCCTCGTACGTCGTCCGGCAAGCTATCGCGTTTTGCCGCACGCCAAGGTTTCATACAGCGGACAACGCTGACAGACCAGCTATCAGCCGAGTCCGGGGACAACTAATCAGCTTATGTCGGGGCCATTGGTGGCGGTAACCGGTGCCACCGGCTTTATTGGCAGTATCCTTTTAAAGTCCCTGATCAAGGAGGGGTGGAAGGTCAGAGCTTTGACCCGGTCTCCCCGGTCTGACGATGAATTTACGCAATGGATCGAAGGCGATTTAGACAACCTAAGTGCATTGCATAGTCTCGTAGAAGATGTTTCTGCTGTTGTGCATTGCGCCGGTCGGGTTCGAGGCAGCTCGCTTGAGGACTTCGTTCATGCCAACGTAGAAGGCACAGCGAACCTTGTGCGTGCTTCGATACAGCAGAGTTCGCCGCCCCGTTTTCTCCTCATATCTTCCCTGGCTGCCAGACAACCAGAGCTTTCCTGGTATGCAACCAGCAAGCGTATGGCTGAACAGTTAGTGATCGATCATTCGCCTATCATGCCGTGTGCGGTTTTCCGCCCGACTGCCGTTTATGGCCCGGGTGACAAAGAAATGAGTCCGCTCTTCAGGATCACCCGGCGTGGCATATTGCCGATGGTGGGGCAGCCTGCGATGCGTTTTGGTTTATTACACGTCAGTGATTTGGTTGCCGCCATTCTCAGTTGGCTTTCCACCAAGGTTCCTGTGCATGGCGTATATGAGCTTGATGACGGAATGCCCGGTGGGTACGATAGCCAATCCGTAGCCGCCATTGCACAAGATGTCTGGAAGCGGCCAGTATCTTGCATTTTCTTACCGACGCCACTCGTTGCGCTGATTGCCAGCATTAATTTGTGGTCTGCCCGGTTGCTACATTATTCACCAATGTTGACTCCTGGGAAAGTCAGGGAATTACAGCATCCAGACTGGGTATGTGATATCTCTCCTTTAACTCAGGCGCTTCCTGATTGGCGACCTTGCGTCCGCTTGCGTGACGCCCTACCTCTGGCAATATAATTTCTAACAATCGAATCAATTTAGAATTGAGCTATGGCGAGCGATTACACCGATACCCTGCAGAGACTTTGCCATCACCTTAAGCAATTTACCGGTCCTGATGTAGAAATTACGCCGCAGACGGATCTCATTAATCAGCTTGCAATTGACTCTGTCAAATTATTGAATTTGATCATGGAAGTTGAGGATGAGTTTGATATTTCCGTACCGCTTAATGCCCTCGCCGATGTTCAGACTGTCCACGAGCTTGCAAATTTAATCCACCAAATAAAATCTGCGAAATAATGAGTTTGTTAGACAAACTGGATGCTGTTGCTGCGGCGAGAAAGGCGCTCCTGCCCGAGGGCGTCGATGTTTTCGGCATACCGATAGAAGAAGTCTATTCTTCGACAGAGGCAAAAATTGGCAATCGGCGCATACTGTTTCTGGGTACGAACAATTATCTCGGACTCACCTTCGCGCCGGAATGTCTGCAGGCAGCGCATAAGGCGATTGATAGTGAGGGGACCGGCACCACGGGATCACGCATGGCAAATGGCAGTTACCATGGACATCGTGCCCTTGAGCGGGAGTTTGCGGATTTTTACCACTGTCAATCGTGCATCGTCTTTACAACTGGTTATCAGGCGAATCTCGCTACGATTTCCGGCTTGGCGGGTAGCGGCGACGTTGTCCTGATCGATGGCGACTCTCACGCAAGCATCTACGATGGATGCCGCTTGAGCGGCGCCGAGATAATCAGGTTTCGGCACAATGATATGACAGACCTGGAGAAGCGTCTCCGCCGCCTTGGAGAACGCTCACGCTCTACCCTCATCATTATTGAGGGTATTTACAGCATGTTGGGCGATCGAGCGCCGCTGGCTGATATTGTCAAGTTGAAAAATGCGTATCACAGCATTCTTCTTCTGGACGAGGCACATTCACTTGGGGTCTTGGGCGAGACGGGCCAAGGTCTGGTCGAAGAAACAGGGCTCATGGATGGAGTTGACTTCATTACCGGTACTTTCAGTAAAAGTCTTGGTGGTATTGGCGGCTACTGCGTAAGCAACCACTCGCAACTTGATCAGCTGCGCTATGTCAGCCGCCCGTATATCTTCACGGCATCACCCACACCAGCCACCATTGCATCCACGCGGGCGGCACTCAAATTACTCCGTGACGGTACCAAGCTACGTCAACAGCTTTGGAAAAACGTACACCAACTTTATTCACGGCTCCATGAGCTCGGCTACCAGCTTGGTCCTGAGCCCAGTCCTGTCATCGCAACCATACTTGATACCCCGCAGCAGGCGCTGACACTATGGAACGGCCTGCTCGAACACGGCATTTATGTCAACTTAATATTACCGCCCGCAGCGCCTGACGGTAAATCGCTGGTGCGGTGCAGCGTAAGCGCAGTTCATACCAGCGATCAAATGGGCCATGTCGGCCAAGCTTTTGCCGAGTTGCGTGAAGTCATCTTTCCGATAGCATCCTGAAAAGCACTTTGCTTTTTCCAAACTATATCAATCTGTGAACTCAACGCATAAAATAACTAGTAAATTCATGTGAAACGGCATGCGTACTCTTTTTACCTATAGTATGGTTTTCCCCCGGCGCAGCGCATTCGTGCTCGTGGCGCTGTTGGCAGCGGGTGTTGCCGAGGGGCTCAGTCTGACTGCTCTCCTCCCCTTGCTTTCAACTGCCATAGGCGATACAAGGGACTCGGATATTGGAAGATTTATCGTACAGGCTCTGCAAGGGATAGGGGTTGAACCGACAATCGGGGTCATGTTATTGATTATCGTTGGCGGTATGGTAATCAAAAGCCTGATATTGCTGCTCGCCAACCGGCAGGTTGGCTATACTGTAGCGCATGTGGCGACCACGCTGCGCCTGGAACTCATCAAGGCACTACTCGCCAGCCGCTGGCAATATTATCTCCGTCAACCGATAGGCTCGCTTGCCAATTCAGTGGCCACGGAAGCATATCGGGCAGCGAACGGCTTCGAGCATAGTGCCAATGTCCTCGCGCTGTCAGTACAGGTGATGGTTTATACTATTGTCGCCTTATTCATTTCATGGCAGGCGGCTCTTACTTCTCTTCTTATCGGCATGCTTCTGCTGTTCGCGCTGCACCGGCTGGTACGCGCCACACGGCGGGCCGGCGCAAAGCAGACACGCCTGCTGCGTCATTTATTGACTTATCTTTCCGATGTCCTGAGTTCGGTAAAATCACTAAAGGCCATGGCGCGGGATAATGTGGCCGATGCTATTCTCCGTGATCAGACTCAGCAATTGGAGAAGGCCACGCGGCGCGAAGTCATGAGCAGGGAAGCGTTATTGGCCCTGCAGGAACCTATACTTGCCGCCTTGACAGCAAGCGGTCTATACCTGGCGCTTGTGATATGGGAGCTTTCATTACCCGAGGTAATGGTGTTGGCCTTCCTGCTGACCCGTATCCTGGGCTTACTCAATAAAACACAACGGCGTTATCAGCAACTTACAGCGCAGGAAAGTGCTTATTGGTCAATGCGAGCAGCGACTGAAGAAGCGCAGGCCGCGGCTGAGAGAACGGCAGGTACGCTGCATCCTACGTTACTGCAAGGGATCAGTCTTAAGCACATAAGTTTCGATTACGGCATGAAACCGATTTTTCGTGACCTGAACATCGAAATATCCGTGAAATCGTTTACGGCCATTACGGGAATGTCGGGTGTTGGCAAAAGTACTTTGCTTGATCTACTCTGCGGACTGGCTGAACCTAAGTCAGGTGAAATTCTCGTCGACGGCGTAGCTCTGCGCGAAATTAATCTCCGCCTCTGGCGATATATGATAGGTTACGTGTCTCAGGAAACTATTTTGCTCCATGACACGGTTCTCAACAATATTCTCGTCGGGGCGCCAGACTTGGTTTATGCGGACGCGGAGCGGGCTTTGCGCCAAGCTGGAGCCTGGGACTTCGTAAACGCTCTTCCGGAAGGCTTGCAGACAATCGTTGGCGAACGCGGCGGGCTCCTCTCGGGTGGACAACGTCAGCGTATAGCAATCGCCAGGGCTCTCGCCCACCAACCGCTTTTCCTGCTTCTGGACGAACCAACCAGCGCCCTGGATCCCGATAGTGAACAGTTGATTTGTGAGACGTTGCAGAGGCTAGCGCAAGATTTTACTATCATCGCTGTATCTCATCAGCCCGCAGTAATCAATTCAGCCAGCAATGTATTTGCTCTCTCAAAGGGCACGGCGGAGCGACTGCAACGGTCTCCCCATAACAGCATCAATTCGGAATCGCTGGTAATTCTGAATATTGCTGCCGATAACACTTAACTCCTAAGTTCTGGACGCCGACAGTAGTTGGCGCGCCCAGAGAAGTCGGCAGCAAAAGCGCTTGGCCCCTCATATTTTCTCCGCTTTTTGGAAATAGGTACAACTGCTGGTTGTCAGCATCCATAAGACCCGTGTCGCTCACTCCGTTCCCGCTCACCGCTGACAAGTAGCAATCACCCTGGCATCTGGATCGGAATAGTCCTGCTTTTGGGACTGTATTGATGGCAAAGTGTAGATGGGTTAAGTGGCCATTGAGCGAGGAGGTCCAGACAATTAACTCTGATCCTGCATCGGTACCAACCGGAGATCCTCAGTTGTCTCCTCTAGGAGACAAAAAAAATAGTTAATAAACAACTAGTTATTTACGATAATTAAGAAATAGGCGTGGCACGGCGACAACGGAACACCCATCCTTCTCCTAATATGTTGATTATAAACGTATAATGACCTGGCACGAATTGTGCTTCAATATAAACAAATTCTTCTCCAAGACCTATTGCAATATGGCGTTTCATATATGAGGCAACCGAGAATTCGTGCGTCAGGTGTCACCCCAAGAAGATCGAATTCGGTTCTTATTTATGCTATTTGATGATCTTGCCTATAACGGCCCAGCGCCGGTCCCCCTCAAAACCCGCTACCGGAGCCTCGGTATTCGAATGTCTTCCAGTCCAAAGCAGGTTTCTGCCAGAGAGCCACATAGCAATGGGCTGGAGCTGCGGTAGAGGTTCCGCAACGGGATTGGCGTTCAAGAAGCACGGTTTTCCTTGTTTGCGAGTATGTGAGCTATCGTACAGACATGCCCGAAGGAAAAGTCAAATACTAGCTTGCTGTAATTCATTATCCACCTTGATATTCAAACCGCCTGTTCAAGGCGAGTAGCGATCTGGAAATTACGGGAAATTTTGCTGGTATCTGGCTTGGGACTTAATCGTATCTGCTGTAACTCTGTTGTAACCCTTGCGCTTTAACGTGGCGGTATTACAAAAGAGGAATTTCCTTGGCAACAACGCGATGTTGTTCCGTGCACCGCAGCTGGATATTAAATCATTGGCAATGTTTTAAATCTTATCTATGTTTAATGAAGTGATCTACGCTGGATCGCAATCATTGGTTGCAGTAGCAATGACTAGCATAAAGGAGAAACAATGGCTTTGCCTCAGAGTGTCAAGCTGCCTAATCCGTTAGCCAATCATATAAATTACGATATGGGCTTTTTCTCCTCGCTATCTGCTGATCA
The DNA here is from genome assembly GCF_900102495.1 of Nitrosospira sp. Nl5. Lineage (GTDB taxonomy): Bacteria > Pseudomonadota > Gammaproteobacteria > Burkholderiales > Nitrosomonadaceae > Nitrosospira. The sequence continues at coordinate 15,658 of NZ_FMVQ01000017.1, forward strand.
TCTCCAACGTTACTCCCGCATTATCCAGGAAGGGATAGCGGTACGTCAGCATTCCGACCTGTTGAGATGGTTGCAGGGAGAAGTGCAGCATTATTTACCACATGAGATCATGCTTGCTGCCTGGGGAGATTTCGAAGCGAATTTCATCCGGCACGATATTGTTTCCGCCCTCCCTGGCGTCAGGACGGCACATTTAGACCCAGCAGGTCTTTCTCCGCTACTGCGGGGACTCTATACGCACTGGGTCGAACTGGGCAGGATGCCTTGCGCCTCCGGCGTTGGCAAATCCGGTATTCTGCTTGAAGGCAGCGGCTTGCAATGTTCGTTTGGCAAGGCCCTGCAAGACATGCGATCTTCACTGCTGCATGGCATCAGCGACAAACGTGGGCGGCATGATTGCCTTTACGTTATTTTTAGCTCGAAAGATAAACTCGACAGTTCCACGCTCAGCGCGATGGAAATCCTGCTGCCTTATCTTGACACCGCGTTACGCCGGGTCGCCCCCTTGCCCCCTCATCCCCCACTCCTCTCGGATGTTCCGGAGAGTGGAGACTTTGGATTGAGTGAGCGTGAATGCGAGATCATGGATTGGGTAAGAATGGGCAAAACCAATGCCGAGATCGGCAGCATTCTATGCATCAGCTCCTTCACCGTGAAGAATCACTTACAGCATATCTTCAAGAAGCTTGACGTGTATAACCGTATGCAAGCTGTATCCAAGATCGAGCGTAGTCCGAGCCATGGCTGAAGCAAACCCGACATTTTCCGCTTCCACGGTTTCCACGCACCGTACCCAGGGGCCGCTTGGCAACAATATGCTAAGCGCGGTCGAAGCCATTCTCGACCCTGTGGCACTGACGCTTTCGCTGTGGTTTGTAAGTGCCGGTATTGAAGGAGAATTGCTGCCCCCCTACTTGATTCTTGCCGTCATTGTGTTTTCGATTACTTTTCCAGGTACCTCGCGTCTGCAATTTTCAATCAAGAGGCTGATCTTCGATATTCTCTATAGCTGGTTCTGGGTGGCTTTGCTGTTGTTCTTCCTCGGATTTGCCACCGGTTATATCGCTGAGTTCTCCAGCCAGGCGCTAGTCACCTGGTTATGGGTGGCGCCCTTGAGCCAGCTTGGTGCCAATCTGGCGCTGCGCGTCACTGCCCCGTATTTGCTGATGCTGCAGGGACCGCCGCACCGCGCCATCATCGTCGGCATGAATGAGCAGGGAGTGACGCTCGCCAGCCGGATTCACGAGACGCGCTATTCAAAGATTGAGCTGTCCGGCTTTTTCGATGACCGGGACCAAAGCAGGCTCAAGCAGGCTGCAAATAGCCAATTGCTCGGCAGGCTGCGCGAACTCCCCAACTTCGTCAAGGAGCATCGCATCCAGTTCATCTATCTTTCGCTGCCGATGGCTTCGCAGCCACGCATTCTCCATGTGCTCGACGAACTGAAGGATACCACTGCTTCGATCTACTTCGTGCCCGACATGTTCGTCACCGACCTGATCCAGGGACGCAGTGGAACGGTTTGCGGCACGCCCGTCATCTCCGTCTGCGAATCGCCTTTCACCGGCTCCAACGGAATCATCAAGCGGGCAAGCGATATCATTCTGTCCCTGCTCATCCTGATGTTGATCTCGCCGGTTCTGCTGGTCGTCGCGGCTGCCATCAAGCTGGATTCCCCGGGTCCCGTTATCTTCAAGCAGCGCCGCTATGGGCTCGATGGGGAAGAAATCGTAGTCTATAAATTCCGCTCGATGCGTGTCTGCGAAGACGGTGAGACCATCCGTCAGGCGCATAAGGGTGACAGCCGCGTCACCCGTATCGGCGCCTTCCTCCGCAAGAATTCACTCGATGAATTACCGCAGTTCGTTAATGTCCTGCAGGGACGCATGAGCATCGTAGGGCCCCGGCCCCACGCCGTGGCGCACAACGAAATCTACCGGAATCTGATCAAGGGTTACATGATCCGCCACAAGGTCAAGCCCGGTATTACCGGATGGGCCCAGGTCAATGGTTACCGCGGCGAAACCAGTACCCTTGACAAAATGCAGGCACGCATCGATCATGATCTTGACTACCTACGCAACTGGTCGCTGCGGCTCGATCTGCATATCATCTTCAAGACGATCCTGGTGATCTTCAAGGATCGGGCCGCATATTGAGGTTTAAACTCTACCATATAGCTCTTACGTGCTATTGTCTGTATATATCGCTTCCGCTACCTTCGATGCAGCCAAGGTGATACTCTTGCAGTATCTTGTGCACCGGAAAGATAAGACACCGATTGAGAAAAATGCTGCTGCTGAATCTTTCCCGTTATTATTCCCGCTGGCTCGCGATTGCCGCCCTCCTGCCGTTAGCGCTGACTGCTCAATATGCCGCAGCTCGCCCCGGAGATACGCTCAATTTAAGTGTTGGCAGTACTCTGATGTATGACAGCAACGTCTTCCGTTTATCACCTATCATAGATCCAGTTCCTTTTCTGGGCCAATCTACCAAATCCGATCAGGTCATAACGTCAACGGCGGCGCTCACCCTGAACAAAGTCTATTCAATGCAGCGTTTCGACTTTAACGGCAGCATCGTCGACAATCGGTATAACAATTTTGATTTCCTGAATTTTATCGGAAAGAACTACACAGCAGCTTGGCATTGGTTTCTTACTCCCTATTTTCACGGTACATTAAGCAGCGGCCACAGAGAGGCGCTCAACAACTTCGCGAATCTCACGGGATTTGTAAACTCTGCCAACCGCAATCTTCGCACTGACGACAATTACCGTTTTGATGCCGTACTCGAGATCACCCGCTCTTGGCACATTGTTGGTGGCGTTTCACACACTACAGTAAAGAATAGTCGACTTACGATACAGGATTTTGACAACAAAGTTCTTTCCGTCGAGGGAGGTGTACGTTATGCCCTTCCTTCCGGCAGTTCACTCACCTACAAAGTGAGAAGCGGGGACGGCAACTTCTTTAAAAGGGAGCAGCCTATTGCCAGCAGTCTCTTCGATACCCGATTTCATGACATGGAACATGGGCTTCAGTTGATTTGGCCGCTTACGGGCAAGACTTCGATTGAGGCACGAGTCGCTCATCTAGCGCGTAAGCACGATCATTTTCCTCAACGGGATTTCTCCGGCGTCATCGGTCATTTCGACTTTAACTGGTCTGTCACAGACAAAACCCGCGTTACTGCCACTTGGGCGCGGGAACTTGGCAACTTCCAGACTGCCGTTAATTTCCAGCTTCCTCAATTTCAGACCTTCTCCAGCAGTTATGTCGCCACAAATCGCTTTTCTCTAACACCGGTCTGGCAAATTAGCGCTAAAACTGCATTGCGTCTTCGCTACGATTATATAAACCGAGATTTTCTCGGTGCCGTCGTTTCCCTCCCTGGCGATAACCGAACCGATACGCAGCACTCTGGCATGGTTGCATTCGACTGGCAACCAGTGGACGTGCTCTTCCTCAGCGCCATGCTGCAGAGAGATCACCGTTCCTCCAATCTCAGGACCTTCGAATTTGATAACACGGCCGTCAGCATCACGGCGAGACTCAACTTTTGATAAAGTGAGAATTATAAAAGGTCCAATTTTTGCTTGCGCCATGCGGAATAGTACTTTGTAATCATTGCTTGATAATTTAATTCGTATATTGTGATTACTTATTACTCATGACGAGCCTTCGACGTATGTCGTAACCGATTTATTAAGTAACTATAGGTTTCACAACTAGTTTATGAGCGTTGCATAATGTGTCGTGACGACGATAAAAGGCACCGTTTCAGGATTAGCAGTCTTGCATTATCGTCTCAATCTAATTTTGTTTAAGGTACCTGGAGTAGTTTATTAGATTGTGAGAGTGGGCTTATAAAATCACCAAGTGCTATGTGAGATACCGCATTGACGATCGTTGGTATCTTGTGTATATAATTTTTAAACTTATTTTTTTGGGGGTGCCGAATGCTAATTTGGCCCATCAAAAGTGCTGTAAACAGTGGTCACGAAAGCGTAACGCGATACGCCTAAATTGCGTCAATCGCTGATTCGACCGAATAGTCACATGGAAGGCAATATCACGTGATTAATATGATGATATCAGCATGTTATTTAAACTTACGATTTCTATTTTATCAAGGGCATACATGCGACCCACTCATCCAAGGTTAGTATTTTCAATATTATCTCTGTTGTTTGCGCTTGGGCTTACCGCTTGCGGAAACAAAGAAGCAGAAAAGCCGGCTAGCCAAATTGCCGCTAAGGTGAATGCGGGAGAGATTTCAGTCCACCAGATTAATTATGTATTGACCCGTACGGGTGTGGGTGCGAAGACACCCGAAATGGTACCTAAGATGCGTCGCGAAATTCTTGACAAACTCGTTGATCAGGAGCTTGCTGTCGAACAGGCCGTTGAGAAGAAGCTCGACCGCTCGCCTGAAGTCCTTATGGCCATCGAGAACGCTCGCCGGGAAATTCTGGCCCGTGCATATATCGAGCAGATCACCGCAGCGATGGCCAAACCGACTATCGAAGAAGCAAAGAAATACTACGCTGAGCATCCGCAGCTCTTCGCTGAGCGCCGCATATACAACATCCACGAAATCGTACTTCCCGCAGCTACCGGGGTGGCAAAGGAGCTACGTGAGATGCTCGAAGCCGGCAAGTCGATGGAGGATATTGCCAATTGGCTAAAGGATAAAGACATAAAATTTGCTGGCGGTAGCGCGACTCGCCCAGCCGAACAGATCCCGCTTGAGCTGCTGCCTAAAATACACCCGCTCAAAGTCGGGCAAAGCCTGATGCTGGAAAGCCCTCAGTCCATCACACTGATACGACTTGCCGCCGCGCAGTCGGTGCCGGTAGTGGAAGACGCCGCGCTACCGCGCATTCAACAGTTTCTCGGCAACCAACGCGTATCAGAGGCTGCCAAGCAAGAGTTCAAGGCGCTTAAAGCTAAAGCCAAAATTACCTATATGGGCGAATTCGCCGATACGGACAGCAGCACGGCATCTCAAGCAGCTCCTGGCGCCACGGCTCCAAACATCGCGGACGCCCGGCCCGCAAAATCCAGTGGTGACATTGCTGTTGAGAAGGGCGTCGCGGGGTTGAAGTAGAAGTTTGTTCAATTGATCGAAATGCATAAGGAAACCCTACATCCATGATTCAAGCTCTGACTCGTACAATAACTTTTTTCTTTGCCCTGCTAGCGATGAATGTTTTTGCGGAGGACAATCTCGACTATTCGCTTGGTCCGGGGGACGTAGTGCGTATCCAGGTTTTCCAGAACCCGGATCTTACGACTGAAACCCGTGTGTCCGAGAAAGGTTCCATCACATACCCGCTGATCGGTGCCATTGAAGTCGGCGGACTCGCTATTGGTGCTGCCGAAAAGAAGATTGCCGACGCTCTCAAGAAGGGTGGCTTCGTTCGGCAACCGCAGGTTAACATTGTCCTTATGCAAATGCGTGGTAGTCAAGTGAGTGTGCTCGGCCAAGTCAATCGGCCTGGGCGCTTTCCGCTGGAAACCCTCAGCCGCGTCAGCGATATGCTTGCAGCGGCGGGAGGCGCGACCCCGACTGGTGATGATTTTGCTATCGTTACAGGCTTACGTAACGGCAAGCCTTTCCGTAAAGTGATCGATATCCCCGCCCTTTATCTTAGCGAAAAGTCGGACGAAGATATTTTTCTTGCTGGTGGAGATACAATCTACGTGCATCGTGCGCCGGTATTCTATATCTATGGCGAAGCACAGCGTCCTGGGGCCTACCGTATCGAACGCGAGATGACCGTTATGCAAGCACTGGCACAGGGTGGCGGTCCCACCACACGTGGTAGCGAATGGCGGTTGCGCCTCCATCGGAAAAAAGCTGAGGGCGGCGTAGAGAAAATCGCACCGGAAATGACCGATACCATACAACCTAACGACATAATTTATGTACGCGAAAGTATTTTTTGAGAGCGCCAGCCTGTTATGACCCTCCAACAATTCCTGCTCATCCTTAGAGTGCGCCATAAGGCGGTTATCTTTACATTGTTGTCTACCGTCATTGTCACACTTGTGGTCAGCCTGTTGTTACCCAAGGAATACACCGCCAAAACCGCGGTGATAGTTGACGTCAGATCACCGGACCCCGTCGCCGGAATGGTGCTGCCCGGCATGGTAGGGCCCGGTTATATGGCCACGCAAGCAGATATTATCAACAGCGACCGCGTGGCTCAGCGCGTCGTCAAGTTGTTGCGCATGGATGAAAGCCCAGTGATCCGGGAGCAATGGATGGAAGCCACCGGGGGTGAAGGGGAATTGACGGTCTGGTTGGCTGATCTACTGAAGAAGAAGCTTGACGTTAGGCCCTCTCGTGAGAGTAATGTCATCAATATTCAATTCAGCGGCACCGACCCTGGCTTTGCCGCAGGCGTGGCCAATGCGTTTGCACAGGCCTATATCGATGTCAACCTCGGACTCAAAGTTGAGCCGGCCCGCCAGTACACTACCTGGTTTGAAGATCAGGCCGGAATTGTGCGCGATAAACTGGAAAAAGCCCAGCAGGCACTCTCTGCCTATCAGCAAAGAACAGGCATTGTCGCTACTGATGAGCGCCTGGATTATGAGATTGCCAAGCTCAATGAGCTGTCAACGCAGCTAACCATCGTTCAGGGGCATACTTCCGACAGTAGCAGCAAGCGCAAATCCGCTGGCAACTCCGAAACGCTGGCTGAGGTAATGCAAAGCCCATTAATCAACAGTCTTAAGTCGGACATCGCTCGCCTCGATGCCAAGCTCCAGGAAAGCAATATCAATCTCGGCAAGAATCATCCGCAAACGCAGCGTGCCCAAACCGAACTCGCGGCCCTGAGAAGCAAGTTGGCCAGCGAAACCAGACAGATCCATGACAGCATTGGTACATCCTATGAGGTTGGCAAGCAGAGGGAGCAGGAACTGCTAGAGGCGATGGAAATCCAAAAAAAACGCGTGCTTGAGTTAAACAGGCAGCGCGATCAAATCAGCGTACTCCAGCGGGATGCCGAAGCTGCTCAGCGCGACTTTGAGGCGGTTAGCCAGCGTTCCGCTCAGACCCGGCTTGAGAGCCATTCGGTTCAGACAAACATCGCAATGCTCAACTCAGCCTCGGTACCAACGGAGCACTCGAGACCCAGAATCCTGTTTAACCTGGTGATCTCAGTCTTTGTCGGGACGCTACTGGGAGTTGCCGTTGCATTGATACTTGAACTCGGCAATCGCCGTGTGCGCTCAGCGCAAGACCTTCTCGAAGCAATCGATCTGCCGGTACTGGCGACCATTTCATCTGCCGCATCGCCGTCCGTTATGCGTGGGCTACCCGGCAGATTCTCACGTCATAAAGCATCCCGGCGTGCCCTCGGAGTGAAGCCCCCCGAATATCAACCGGATTAGACCATGAAACCTATGAGCGGAAGCTTTCCATCCATCAAACGGAATCAGACCATGAATCCGGGTGAGCCATCCATTTTTGGCAAAGCCCAGGTTTTTATCGGTAGCGGCAGCTCAATTGGGGCCATTCTAGTCGATACCGGGCGCCTCTCTGCGGAAAATGCCGAACGTATACTGCGGCTGCAAATAGAGCAGGGCAAGCGTTTTGGAGATACAGCCATCGCGTTGGGCTTGCTCACCGAAGACGATATTCGCTTCGCCCTCTCTCGGCAGTTTAACAACCTCTATCTTCCTGAAGGCGATAGCAGCCTGAGCTATGAGCTAATAGCTGCCTACAAGCCGTTCAGTCCAACGGTTGAGAAACTACGTGCTTTGCGCAGCCAACTTATGTTGCGCTGGTTCGATGCTGAGGCGCGAAACGTGCTCGCAATCGTAAGTCCTAGTGAAGAAGAAGGACGTAGCTTCATCGCTGCCAACCTTGCTATCGTTTTTTCGCAGCTGGGTAAGCGCACGTTGCTCATTGACGCCAATCTGCGTACGCCGCGCCAGCATGAGCTGTTCAAACTCGGCAATAGAGCAGGCCTGTCCAGCGTGCTTGCCGGCCGCGCTGGGATCGAGGCAGTTGCGCGCGTGCCTTCACTGCTTGGGCTCTCTGTACTCCCTGCTGGCGCAGTGCCGCCTAACCCGCAGGAACTGCTCGGCCGTGCCGACTTTGCCGAGTTATTGCAATCGTTAGTGCAGGAGTTCGATATTATTGTTATCGACACCCCGGCCGCAAGTGAATATGCCGAGGCGCAAATGATCGCGGCACGCGCTTCCGCTGCCCTCATAGTGGCTCGCAAGAATCGCAGCTCAACGGCGGAGATAATCGAGTTAACCCGCGGTCTGCAGGAAACCGGGGCTAGGACAGTGGGCTCAGTGCTAAACGATTTTTGAGAGCGGTGAAATGAAGGGGGTGAGTCTCGGGCAGCATGATAGTGAATCCGACTAGCACCTCGGCTCCAGCAACGGTTGGAGAATTGACGGGAAAGGAGTTTATTACCCATGCCTTGCGGGGGCAGACGTTCTCTTCTCATCCATATCGAAGGACGGAGAGAACAAAGCTGCTATTTGCTGTTGTCGCGTTAGCCAAGCTTGGCAGTCAATTTCTTGCCGAAACTTGCAATCCGCTGGCAAAGCCAATCACATGGGCAAGCAAAAAAACAACATGAATCAGTTTATCCCATGGCACTGGTACCAGACCCACAGCAACAGATTGCGCGCGACGAAGAAAGAGAAGCCTGAAAATGATCCCAACGCCAGCAGCATGGCCGCGACTTGCAGGTAATGAGATTGCAAAAACAAAATGAGTATTAATTCTTCGATTATTGCCGACCGGCAGTCAGGCCAGCCTGAAAATTGGCGCAACCAGTTAGTCATCTGGCTACCGGTTATCGTCGGACTGACTGTGCTTTACTTACCTAGCCTAACTGATCTTTTTAATGGCATCTGGGCCACTGATGAGCAAGCGCATGGTCCTATCGTCCTCGGTGTGGCCTGCTGGCTGGCCTATCGTAAATGGCCCCATATGTGGCGCGTAAGCGAGGACCAGCCCACTGCCGCCGCAATTGGTTGGCCCATCCTCATCTTCGGTTTGCTGTTTTATATTATTGGCCGTTCACAAGAGGTTTTGATCCTGGAGATTGGTTCGGCGATCTGGCTGCTCGCCGCTATTCTCTTGCTCATGCGCGGCAGCGCCGCCCTCAAGGCACAATGGTTTCCACTTTTCTTCATGCTTTTCATGATACCGCTTCCTGGCCAAGTCGTAGATACTGTAACCATGCCTATGAAGATGGCCGTTTCCTACGTAGCCGAGCACATTCTTTTCTGGTTGAATTACCCAATCGGCCGCAACGGCGTCATTCTTCAGATTGGGCAATACAAGCTGCTGGTGGCCGACGCTTGCGCAGGCTTGCAAACACTTTTTACACTTGAAGCGCTGGGCCTGCTTTACCTTAATATCGTACGGCACGATTCTTTTTTTCGCAATGTCGCGCTAGCCATACTGATCGTGCCAATCTCGTTTACCGCCAATGTTATCCGCGTAATAGTGTTGACGCTAATTACCTACCACTTTGGCGACGAGGCGGGTCAGGGTTTTTTGCACGGATTTGCGGGCATGGTGCTGTTTCTCAGTGCGCTGCTGCTGATCATGTTTGTTGATTCCTTACTTCGATTTACTATTAGAGAACAGGAACTTGCTCATTAGTATTCTGATAGCAGTTTTCATATGGGCATGTAAGAGCACGAGCTTGAGACTCTTATCAAAAATCTAGGGTTCTGGAATGAAAAAGATGATAATCAAAACAGTCTTCATCGGCTTTTTGATGCTTGCCTCCAGCGCGATGGCGCTTCTGCTTCAGCCCGGCAAAGATCGGGTTGAGCACGAGAGTATTGGCCTTGAATCGTTCATTCCTAAGAATTTTTCCGGCTGGAGAGTTGATGAGACGATAATTCCGGTATTACCGCCTCCAGAATTGACGGAAAAGGTTAACCAGATTTATGACGAAACGCTGGCGCGTACTTATGTAGGGGACAGTGGCGAACGGGTAATGCTCGCCATTGCTTACGGCGGAGATCAGACCGGACGTTTGAGGGTTCATCGACCCGAGTCCTGTTATACAGGTCAGGGCTTTCTAGTGAAAAAGGTTGGAGAGGAGGAGATTACAGTTGCGAACGCAAAGCTGCCCGTCAAAAGACTCAATGCGCAAGCCGGAGCTCGTCAGGAGCCTATCACCTATTGGATCAGGGTCGGCAATGAAACCGTAACCGGACTTCTTTGGCAACGGCTTGTTCAATTAAAGTTTGGGCTGACGGGAGAGATACCGGATGGTTTGATATTCCGGGTATCTTCAATTGGCGGAGATACTGCAAAAGCATATGTGCTGCATGATCGCTTTATCGCTCATTTACTCGAAGCGCTAACAGCCGAGCAGAGGACAAAACTGATCGGTAATACTAGCGATCAGCTTCGTAGCTAATGAAGCATTGTCTTGGGCGGTAGTTATTCGGGGGCCGCGATTCGGCGTAGCATCATTCAGTACACCGGCGGACGGTTACTAAATGCTCTGGCTGCGTTTCTTATCTTTGTGTGGATTGCGCGGCAACTTCCGGAGCAGCAATACGCTAACTATATCGCCGCATTTGCTCTTCTGGAGATTGGGCTGATTTTGTCTGGCTTCGGAATGGAGTGGGTCACCGCTGTATTCGTTCCTCAAGCGAAGCTGAAGGCCGCTGGGAATGTGCTTAATAAATTTGTCTGGCAGTGTGTGGCTGTGCAGGCAACTACGCTGCTGATTGGCGCGTGCGTGCTATTCATCCTGGCGCCATGGCTGAATGATTGGTTCAGGGTGGGGAATGCAACAGGCGCGTTCAGAGTCTATGCAGTAGTGATGTTTGTAGAGGGGGTTGGTCGAGTTTTTCGGGACCAGCTTTTGTCGTGCCTGTTGTTGCAGGCTGCGGCGCAGATGAGTCAAATGGTTCGCAATATTACCATGCTCATTTTTGCCTTCTGGGTGTTTCAAAATGATGAGTGGAGGACTGCGGAGGGCCTCGGATTCGCGGAATTATGCGCCAGCACTGGAAGTCTATTGATTGCGGCCGTCTTTCTTTATCGGCACCTTGCGGCGTGCCGGAACGACCCAGCCAGTGAACCCGGCTGGCGCCTACCGCGTTGGGCGGAGATGTTTCGAGCGGGCCGCAATGCATGGTTGAGTAACTTGGCCAACTTGAGTTGGGGGGGACAGATGGTGATACTACTAGTCACCCGCCTTATCGGGTCAGAGGCCACGGCACCACTCGGATTCTCACGCAATCTCGCTGAGCAGGTACGCAAGTTCATGCCGATGGATTTTCTTTTGGGAATCATACGCACACTGCTGATAGCCCGCTTTTCCCAAGACGGCAACCTTCGAAAACTGGAAGCGCGGGCCGGATTGGTATTTAAGGCAAACATTCTGTTTCTATTGCCTTTATTGGTCCTGGTTATTGTACGTGGCGAGGAGATTTGTAGCTTGCTGAGCGGCGGCCGTTACGCAGCCGCGCATTGGTTCCTCGTGGGATGGCTAAGTGTGCTTGTTGTCTGGGCACACCACCGGCTGACTGATGTGCTGGCACACGCACTCGGCCGCTCCGGCCTTACCAGCCGCGCCAGCATCCTTCTCACAGTCACGCCGTTGTTACTTTTTGTCGTCGCGGAAGCGCAGCACTGGGTACTTCTATTTCTAGTGCTGGTGACTGCCGAAATTGCTTACTCGTATATGGTGCTTGTCTGGCTGAAGACTCCGCAATGGCGGTATCACTTACATTGGGTGAGCCTAGCCAAATTCAGTCTCGCGGCCCTTCTTACATCCGGAATTGTTGCCGCTATACCGGAGCGTGGCGGGATTGTAGCCACGCTATTTGCAGCAGGGGTCTCTTTTGTAGTGATGTGGGCCGGAGTATTGCTTCTGCAAGCATGGTCACCTGAAGAGGAAGCAATGTTGCCCGAAAAAATTCGACGGTGGCCAATGATAAGGAGAAGGAAATGAATTATAGATTATTCAGCCTAGCAAGGTTTATCGTGCTGCTATGTATTTCCGCTTCGGCGTTCGCGCAGGTCGATAATTCGCGTGGAGGCGCGGTTCCTGCCGAGGATTTTTATAAGCGCTACAATCTGCAAAGCGCCGATCCAGCTAATATCGAATTGCTACCGGACCCCGCCGGTAGCGGCAAAACCGTATTGAGGGCGCGAGTCCGGAATACTGATGAGAAAATATTCGGTGGCTTCCGCACCGAAATTGTTCCTCTGAAGGAGTTTCTGCGCGAGGGCGTTCGTTGGTATGCCCTCAGTGTATATTTTCCCGAGAACTGGCAATTTCATCCCTCCCCCACAATAATTGGCCAGTTGCATACCAGTCAGAAGAACAAGCCCTTCTCGCCTCCGGTGGCATTGATTGCGCAAGGCCACGACCTTAATCTCGAACTGCATTTCAATCATCGAAATATCGAAGGTCCAGATGCCGTGACAAGGGAGAATACCGTCAGTCAGAAGGTCCGGCTGGACAAAATCAGGACTCAGCAGTGGTATTGTTTTGTTATCCGTGCTGATTGGTCCCATACCCCTGGAAGCGGTTCGCTTAGTCTTTGGATGAATGGCGATAAGGCATATGAGAGCCTCAAGTCTCCCAACGCTTATCAGACCCAGGGCGGCAACTACCCTAAGGCGGGCCTTTACCTACCCGGTAGCATGATGGTTCCAGAGCGCAGCATTTACCTGGATTTCATCCATCTTGGCGGCCCCAAGTCGAGCTACGCGGAGATGGCCGCGCTGACCCCGTGTCAGAAATGAGCGAGATTAAGACAACACGATGAATGCTGTTGATTCAAGGAGCTGGGGAAAGAACTGGTCACTAGCCGTAGTAGTGATATTTTTTGTGTTTTCCCTTTTAGGTGGACTGTTGATTGGTGCGGGGCAATTTGTGCTCCTCGCTGGGTTCGGTATCGTCGTGCTTTCCACGTTACTCTCTCTGTTGTTTCTAGGGCAACGTGTTGAGGATCGGCGCGGTTTTTTACTAGTTGGAGTTTGGTGGGGCATGCTGCTTGTTCATGGCTTGCAGCAGAGCAGCGGCCTACCCATCGGATATATTCTCGAACTCGTGCTCTTTGGACTCGTACTAGCAAGCGTTCAATGCGTATGGAATCTCGCGCGCCAGGATTGGGTGCTGCGACTGCTGCTAGCTCTGTTGCTGCTTCATTTTGGGATGGCGCTGCTGAGTAGCATGCTGGGCCGTTCCCAGACGTTTGCTGCGCTCTGGCAGTTGCAGTACAACTTGAAGTGGCCTCTCATGCTTGGTCTGGGTACTCTACTGATATGGAATGGACGGGTGGACGACCTTATGCGCAAAATTATTGCGTGGTCGTGGATTTTCATAGTTCCCATTCTAGCCGTGGAAATTGCGGCGCCGGAAATCCATCCATACGTTTTTGGAGAGAATCCCGACAAATCAGTAAATCCTGTAATTGGAATAGGTGCGCGATATCGCGGCCCCTTTAACCATTCCGGCTACCTCGCAATTATCAGCGCATTACTGGCGGCAGGTGCGATGGCCACGTTCCTGGTCGAGCGTGGATGGAGGTGGGGTTTACTCATTTTGCTTTATGCCGCGATTGTATTGCTTTCAGGGCAGCGCCAGGAGTTGTTGGCAATGGTATTTGCCCTGTTTCTGCTGGCCGCGATTTCCTGGAAGCAATACCTGCATCTAATGGTAATTTTTGCTACCCTGTTGGGTGGCCTTCTGATTGCAGGCTTCATCTACTTTGACTATATTCCCATGCGGGACACGCTCGCGCAGTGGGGTATGGTAGACGATTTATCTCGTCCTTCCGAACGGGCAATTCTTTCAACGAACGGAATCGCTGTCGCTCACCAGTTTTTTCCTCTCGGCTCAGGGCTTGGCACCTACGGTGGCGTCGGCGCGCAGAAATTTGATCTGAAGCTTTTTTGGGAATTAGGCTTTGGGCGTTATTGGTGGTTTTTGCAAGGCAAGTTCCTGGTTGATACCTATTGGCCAAATGTTATCGCGGAATCCGGATTCGTGGGCGCATTCTTGCTGCTGGTATTCTTCATGGTATTGTGGATAACATTGCTGCGGCGTGCGTGGTGTTCCGTTGGCACGCCGGTTTACCGCGTTTCTCTTCTTGCGCTGGCAGCGGTGACGCTGCTCTTGGCCAACACGCCCTCGTCCCCGGTGCTGACTGACCCGCGGGGCGCCTTTATTTTTTGGTTGATTATCGGTTCGGCTTGGCGTGCTACGATGCCCATGTATTCCACGAATCGTTTGGCTCGCAGCCATGGCGTATCTGCAGGAAGTGCCAATAGGTCTTTCGGGGCGGCTGTAGGTCGCGCTAATTAGGCTAAAGGGATTATATTGTGCTTTATGACAAACCTACGCTTTGCTTCGGATTTCGGGCCTCTATGCTTGCTGCGGAGCGTCTCCTCCCCAGTTGTAGAGGCATGGGAATCGCCGTCAACGAAAATACCTTGACCTGCTTCCCCTGCTCAGCGCACATGGGCCAGTTTTCCAACACGTATTCGACTTGCCTGCAGCAATTGGCTTTCCAGAGAGTCCCGTTGGGTTTCCTGTCGAAGACATTTTGTGCATCTTGCGTTGAGGCGCGATGAGAAATAGGTCATCGAAGAAGGTTGTCATGATCGGCATCTCCCTCAATGGGGCCGGAGGAATGACATCGGTCGTCAGAACGTACCAAAACTGCGGATTCTTTGACGAATGGGACGTCAGCTACCTTAGCTCTTATGAGCGGCCAGGGCTGGGCTCGCAGCTCCGAGTGATGATCCGCGCGCTTGTGATTTTTATACATATGCTGATTAGAAGAGAGGTAGCGCTAGTGCATGTGCACAGTGCATCACGTGGAAGTTTTTGGCGCAAGTCGATTTTTTGTGCTGTCGCTAGGGCCTTTCGCATCCCTTACATTTTTCATGTCCATAGCGGCGAATTTCCGACGTTTGTTCGCAGCGAATGCGGTCCTTTGGCGCGCTGCTGGGTACGACATACGCTGCGGAATGCGCGCAGCGTAATTACCTTGACTTCGAGTTGGCGTGCTGAGTTCGCGGAGCTTGTACCCGGTGCAACGATAGCAGTGCTCGGCAATCCGGTGTTTATGCCAGAACGTATTTCTGCGTTACGAGAGAATGTAGGCCATGTCCTTTTTCTTGGTCGATTGCACGAAAAGAAAGGCGTATTCGATCTGGTTCGTGCTATCCCAAGCGTGCTCGAGCAAATACCTGAAGCAAAATTTACGCTGGCCGGAGACGGTGACTTGCATGGAGTGGCGGGGCAAGCAGAGATGCTCGGTGTGAGCCATGTTCTGAATCTTGTCGGATGGGTTGATGGAGCCGCCAAGGAGGCACTGCTGGCCTCGGCGGACCTGCTTGTGCTTCCGTCACACTATGAAGGGTTTTCGGTATCCATAGTTGAAGCAATGGCTGCAGGTGTTCCGGTAGTATCCACTGCGGTCGGGGGTGTCCCTGATGTTCTTGAGGATGGCGCTTGTGGCGTTTTAGTGGCTCCACGGGATGTAAAAGCATTGGCAGACGCCCTCATTAACACTTTGCTTGACACCGAGGCTAACGAGCGTATGCGCGAGCGGGCATTTGTGCGTGCGAAAGAGCGTTTCTCCATCCCAAAAATTCTAGGAGCGCTGGGTAATATCTATCACGCAGCAAAGCTGGATAAGGATAAGGCCTGATGGCCTGATTTATACATTCATTGCGCTCGTGCAGTGTTAACCTGACATATCAATCAGATTGATGGTGTTGGAGATTGATTTCAAGGGGCGTCGATCTGTTGTATCTGTTGCGCCCACAGTACTTGGCGTCGGGGAGCGAAGTCTGGCGGCAAGGTTAGTTTCGGTAGCATTTTCCCGCACTGCGGGCCGAGCGAGCAGGCGTGGTAATTGGCTGCGGGTAATCCTGAGAGAGATCGTGGGGCTTGCTAACGCGGTTGTGCTTGTCCGAACCGGCCCAGAGCGATTAGCGCCACCGCTCACAAGCTTGCTCCCTTTTGATAGCAAGTTAGACCGGGTCAGATCCGATGTGCACCATTGCCGAGATTCGCGCAATGTTACGGAGGCGAAGGCACGAGTCGTTTGTTGACCCGTAGATCGGCAAAAGCAGCCGGGCGGGATGATTGAATTGCTTGCAGAGGAGTGGGTTGATTATGAAACAACGTATCAATATACTGGGTTGTCAGATCGACAATCTTTCGATGGAAGAGACGCTGCAGACGATTGAAGGGTTTATCAAATCCGGCCAGCCTCACCAACATGTCGTAGTCAACGTGGATAAGCTGGTCAAGGCTAGCCGAGATCCGGAATTGAGCCGTATCATTAATGAATGCGCGCTGATCAACGTGGATGGAATGCCAGTGGTTTGGGCATCCCGTGTACTGGGCAAGCCTCTGAAAGAACGTGTTGCCGGGGTAGATCTGTTCGAGGCGCTGATGCAGCGTTCGGCAGAAAAAAAATGGCGCGTTTACCTGCTCGGTGCGCGGGAAGAGGTGGTTTCCGACGTGAAGCAAGTTTACGAGAAGAAATACCTCGGCTTAACCGTAGCCGGTTATAGAAACGGCTACTGGAAACCGGAGGAGGAAGCGGAAGTGGTTGAGCGGATCAAAGCTACCGGCGCTGACGTATTATTTGTTGCTATCAGTTCCCCAAAGAAGGAGCATTTTCTCGGGCGCTACCAGGCCGAGATGAAAATTCCTTTCGCCATGGGCGTGGGTGGCACCTTCGACGTGGCGGTGGGAAAAGTCAAGCGTGCGCCGGTCTGGATGCAAAACGCCGGGCTTGAGTGGTTCTACCGCTTTTTGCAGGAGCCGCGCCGCATGTTCAAACGCTACTTCATTGATGACATGGCATTTCTCTGGCTACTGCTGAAAGAAGTCGTACGCCGTGACGCCTAATTCCGCTTTTTTGTCTTGGGCGTACTCCATGGCTACTTTGAGTATCGATTAATAATTTTTCTTAGGCGAGGTGAGCCATGATGGGATTGAGAATTAGTTTTACCTGTTTCGTTTTTGCGCTTTCTGGTGGTTTTGCCTGGGCGGATGTTGTCTTCGATGGACGATTTAACACAGGCGATTTTTCCCGCTATCAGCTCGAAACGAACGGCGTTGGCTATAGCTCTAACGTACCCCCAAATGGTGTTCCAGGTCATTTAGAGCGAGTTCTCGATCCGGCGGGATCTGGTGAGTTGGTGGCGATGGCAACACGCGCCACTGGCGATGCTCCGACCCAGGGAGGTTATCGTTCGGAGATGAGCGCTCCTAAGGATCCTATTGGATCGGAGCGCTGGTATTCTTGGGGCTATTACCTTCCCGATACATGGAAAGACGTCAAGAATGTTGCCGTTATTGCGCAGGTCCACGACAAGCCCGATGTGGGTGAAAGCGGCGCGCGGCATGCGCCTCTTGCTCTCTGGATTGAGGGTGATAAATTAAAGTTAATAAATTCGTTCGATTACGATAGGGTTACCGCGCCACCCGGCACGTTAGCAATAAAGGGAGTCGATTATGAGCAGCGTGACTTGGCTTCATGGGAACTTGAAACAGGGAAATGGACTTACCTGGACCTTCACGTAAAATGGGCGGGGGATAATAGTGGGTTTCTTGAATTCTGGAAGGACGGGGTATTGCTTTTCCAGGAGAGAAATCACATTAACACTTTCAATGACGAGTGGGGGGTGTGGTTCAAGAACGGCGTGTATGATTGGTCATCCAACTCGGAACCCATTTCAACTTATTCCACCGGCGTCAAGATTGGAGATGGGAATGAAACCTATCAATCCATGGCCATGTCCGTCGCCCCTGAGCCAAGCGCGTATCTGATGATGCTGTTGGGGCTGGTTTGTATCGGTTTTATAGCTCACCGGAAGCCATTATTTGCACTAAATCAGGTGGGCTAAATAGATGAAAGGTATGTATCTGGTCGCCGGGGCTCGCCCAAACTTTATGAAAATCGCTCCCATCGTACGTGCCTTGCAAGCGCATGGCGGCTTGACGTTCAAGCTTATCCATACGGGTCAGCATTATGACCGGGATATGAACGATGTGTTTTTCGACGAGTTGGGTATTCCCGAGCCGGATGTTTTCATGGCGGCCGGGGGTGGCAGCCACTCGCAGCAGACAGGCAAGATCATGGTGGCGTTTGAAGAACTCTGCCAGACTGAGCGTCCTGATGCTGTGCTGGTGGTTGGCGATGTGAATTCGACGTTGGCGTGCTCGATCGTTGCCAAGAAGCTGAACATTCCGGTGGCTCATGTTGAAGCCGGTTTGCGTAGTGGCGACATGACTATGCCGGAAGAGATTAACCGCATGGTTACTGATAGCATTTCGGATTGGTTTTTTGTGACTGAGCCAAGCGGCATTGTGCACTTAAAGCAAGAAGGGAAGCCGGATTCGGTGATTCATTATGTTGGGCACGTAATGGTCGATAACTTGCTGTACCAAGCAGAAAAGTTAGCTAGGACCGATATTTCGGGTTTTGAAACAAACGCCTTCAAGGCGTTTAATGGAGGAAAGTATGGGGTGGTTACATTACACCGACCCAGCAACGTGGATAGCGCGGAGATGATGGAACGCATCGGGGGAGCGCTAAAGGAAATTGCAACCGAGCTGCCTTTGATCTTCCCGGTGCATCCACGCACGCGAGGCAATCTAGAGAAGTTCGGCATCGAATTGGGGCCGAACATTACGCTGGTTGGGCCCCAGCCTTATATGGCTTTCCTTAATCTGTGGAAGGACGCTGCGGTGGTGCTAACTGACAGCGGTGGCCTTCAGGAAGAAACCACCGCCTTGGGCGTACCATGCATCACCATTCGGGACAATACCGAGCGCCCAATCACAGTGGAGGAAGGGACCAATGTGCTGGCCGGTACCGACCCGCTACGCATTGTTGCCGAGGTGCGCAGGGTGCTGCGCGGCGAAGGCAAACAGGGCCGCCGGCCCCATCTGTGGGACGGCAAAGCTGCCGAGCGGATTGTTGACGTGCTGGTGAAGGAGATGTGACGAACCATTGCATGCGATGATACGGATGTTTCCGCCAAGGAGTAAGTATGAGTATAAAGAACATCTATGAGGATGGAACCTACCTTGCCAATAACCCAACGTGGGGCGAACAGGATTCCCCCTGGAAGGCCGAGAAAATAGACAGATTATTAAAAGAAAACAACATTTATCCATCAACAGTTTGCGAGGTAGGATGTGGTGCTGGAGCCATACTAAGTTGTCTGGCTAATCGCTATGACAAGACGCTGTTTTCAGGATATGAAATTTCCCCTCATGCACTTGAAATTTGCAGCAGGAAGACGAGACACAATCTGCGTTACTTTCACAAAAGTTTGTTGGACAACAGCGAGACTGCTGGGTTTGACGTTGTGATGGCCATTGATGTATTCGAGCACGTAGAGGACTATTTCGGATTTCTACGCAGTTTGCGGGATAAGGGAACCTACAAAGTATTTCATATCCCTCTTGATTTGTCAGTGCAATGGGTTCTCCGCGGTTCACCGCTGATAAAACAGAGACTGTCGGTCGGCCACATTCACCATTTTACCAAGGAAACAGCATTAGCGACGTTGACAGATACGGGGTATGAGATAGTAGATTATTTCTACACAAACGGCTCAGAGCTTCCGAATCGCGGCTGGAAAGCTGATTTACTGAGGATTCCCAGGAAGTTATTATTCTTGCTTGATCAGGATCTGACGGTAAGAATACTTGGAGGCTTCTCGCTAATGGTGTTAGCCAAGTAAGTATGGTTGTTCCGCTTGGACGGATTTGACGGTAACTTAACGAGCTGTTAAGGTTTGAGAAAGCAAATAAATTGAAGTCTTAAGAGGTTCAAAACCTTACGGGCAATTTCCACAAGTTCGGAGCAAGCGTAATTGGGTGAGTGAGGAGACTTCCCCGATTGACTCAGTATCATACCCTGATTGATAACCGTGATTCTAAATGAGCACCATGACCGGCGGACTTCTTGCACCGTGTGACCTTCACCTTCCTGATGAGTGCGCTACAGGCCGGTTCCATTGCACTCAATTATTACACTTAGCATGATTCTTGTCACCGGCGGTGCCGGTTATATCGGTTCGCACACCTGCGTTGAATTACTTAACGCCGGCTTTGATGTCACGGTTTTCGACAACTTTTGTAACAGCCACCCAGAGGCCCTGAAGCGGGTGGAACACATTACTGGCAAAAAATTGCATCGGATTCGGGGCGACGTCCGCGATCGTACTGCATTGGTAGCAGGCCTGCGGGAGAGCGGGGCCGATGCGATCATCCACTTCGCGGGTCTCAAGGCCGTCGGGGAATCGGTTAAACAGCCGCTTGCGTACTACGACAACAATATTGTCGGGACTCTTCGCCTGCTAGAGGCGATGGGTGAATGTGAGGTGCGAACACTTGTGTTCAGTTCTTCCGCCACGGTTTATGGTGATCCCCAGCGATTGCCCCTGACGGAGGACCATCCGCTCTCCGCTACTAATCCTTACGGGCGCACCAAGCAGATGATTGAGGAAATTTTGCGCGACTTGCATCGCAGTGATTCTTCCTGGCGGTGCGGTATCCTGCGTTACTTCAATCCGGTAGGTGCTCATCCCAGCGGCTTGATCGGGGAGGATCCGCAGGGCACTCCCGACAACCTGATGCCTTACGTAGCCCAAGTGGCGGTAGGACGTAGGGAAAGTCTCAATATATGGGGCAATGATTACCCGACCCCGGATGGTACTGGGGTACGGGACTATATTCATGTGGTGGACTTGGCGCTGGGCCACCTTAAGGCATTGGAAGCGCTGAGCAGCCCGGAATGGCAAGGGCAGGCCGGTTGTTTGACAGTAAATCTGGGTACAGGCACCGGCTACAGCGTACTCGATATGGTGCGGGCTTTTGAACAAGCGAGCGGACAGCCTGTGCCTTACAAAATCGCTCCCCGGCGCCCAGGCGATATTGCCTCTTGCTACGCCGATCCAAAACAGGCGTTGAAATTGCTTGGTTGGCGGGCGGAGCGTGGACTAGAGGCAATGTGTAAGGATGCATGGCGCTGGCAGCGTTCTAATCCTAATGGCTATGTAAGTTGAAAGTCAGAGAGCGCGAGGTGATCCACACGTTCTCAATATCCTTCGATGGCGTTTAGCCTGCGGAAGGCAGAAAGGTGCTCCTAATTGGGCAATACGGCTAAGATGCTTACTTGTTGGAAATTTCCATGCAATCATTAATCCCTGTCGTGCTCTCCGGCGGATCCGGCACACGGCTGTGGCCGCTCTCACGCGAGAAGTACCCAAAACAGCTCTTGCCGCTCATCGGAGAAGATTCCCTGTTGCAGGCTACAGTCCGCCGTATGGAAGGATTGAAAGACGTGCAGCTTGGAGCGCCGTTAGTGGTTTGCAACGAAGAATACCGTTTCGTGATCGCCGAGCAATTACGGTTGATGGGCAAGAAAAGCAGCATCCTGCTTGAGCCAGTCGGACGCAACACAGCTCCCGCCCTGACCTTGGCTGCCTTGGCAGCGCTGCGTGAGGGGGGGGATCCGGTTTTATTGGTGATGCCGGCGGATCACGTAATTGTCGATACAAAGAGCTTTCAGGCGGCGGTACATAAAGGCATGACGCTCGCGGCTGAAGGCGAGGTAGTCACCTTTGGCATCAGGCCCGATTCACCTGAAACAGGCTACGGCTATATCCAGTCCGGGGAGCCGCTGGATGACGAGGGAGCTTGCCGCATCGCACGCTTTGTGGAGAAGCCGGATCTGGCCACGGCGCAGGCTTATGTTGATGCCGGCTTTTATTTCTGGAATAGCGGCTTGTTTATGTTGCGAGCTTCAGTGTGGCTTTCTGCCATCGCTTTCTGTCGCCCCGATATTCTGGCGGCGTGCCGTGCGGCTTGGGAACAGGGTTCGATTGATGGCGATTTTTTGCGCGTGAGCAGAGATGCATTCATGCAATGCCCCACCGATTCGATTGATTATGCTGTAATGGAGCGGATCGCTGCTGGTGGTAGCTCATTGCCTGCTAGTGCGGTCATTCCGCTCTCGGCCGGCTGGTCTGATGTTGGCGCCTGGGATTCGTTGTGGGAGGTATTGCCCAAGGACCACGATGGCAACGTATCCCAAGGCGATGTGATGTTGCACGATTGCCATGACGTGCTCGTCATGTCGGAAGACCGGCTGGTAGCCTGCGTGGGAGTGGAGGACATGGTGGTCGTCGAAACGCCGGACGCTATCCTCGTCGCCCATATGAGCAGGACTCAGGATGTGAAGAAAATTGTCGATGACCTTAAGCACCGGGGAAGACCTGAGGGACAACTCCACCGGAAGGTGTTTCGTCCCTGGGGCTGGTACGACGGCGTGGATTCGGGCGAGCGTTTTCAAGTAAAGCGCATCGTTGTTAAGCCGGGCGCCGCCCTATCGCTGCAAATGCACCATCACCGCGCGGAACACTGGATCGTAGTGCGCGGCACGGCACAGGTGATGCGCGGCGATGAAACCTATCTGGTATCCGAAAATGAGTCCACGTTCATTCCGCTCGGTACACGCCACCGCTTGGAAAACCCGGGCTGCGTACCCCTCGAAATGATTGAGGTGCAATCGGGCTCATATTTGGGCGAGGACGACATTGTTCGTTTTGAAGACGCTTATGGACGGAAAGAAGGGTAAGCCGCTATTTTTTCGACTTTATTTTTGCTAGTCCGAACGGTCTATTGACCGCTTTACTATTCAGCGTAACCTGTCAGTCATCGTGTTTGGAAATTTCAATTTTCCCGGACTCGATGTACCTCAGATGTACCTCACTACTGTCAACAAAAAATTATCAACCGTTTTTCTGTGTTTCAAATATCACAGATGGTTTGATTTCAAGTGCTTTAAGTTATAGGAGGTAACTATGATTAATTTTTCTTTGAAACGAGCTGTAGCTATCGCAATGCTGGCAGGCGCCAGCGCCGGGGTTCATGCTCATACCGGGGAGCACACCCTTGGTAATGTAGCTGTTGATGTGCCGACATCCTTCAACAACGCCCTCTCGGCCCCCGGAGCGTTTAATGACATCTTCTCCTTTACTCTACCGGCTACTGCAAGCTCTGGTTACACTGTCCAGAATTTTCCATTAACTATTCCGGATGGAGGAAGCTTCAATACGATGCTCACGTCGCTATCGCTTGTTTCGAATCCTGACGGAGTATTGTTCAACCAGGACGATACGGTCCTCCGGACGGTTGCGAATTCAGATGGCAGCGAGTCTATCAATTTGGCATGGGGTCAACCCCTGCAAGGGGACGCTTATCTTAGCATCGCTGGTATCGCGAATGGCACGGAGGGCGGGTTGTACCATGGGGCGATAGCAGCAATTCCCGAACCTGAAACTTATGCAATGCTATTGGCTGGCTTGGGGCTGATGGGTGCAGTTGTTCGGCGCCGGAGCTCGCGCAAGACCTCTTGATGGACAGTCAATTTGGGACGGCCGCATAATACCGGAAGCGTTTTGCCCGATTCATAAGACGTTTCGTCGGGCAAGGCTCCCGCAGGGGCCATTCCAATTTTCTCGTCTTTTGCAATACCGGCAGTTTGCTTTTGCTGCGATCACGCAACTTTCATTCCGTCGGGTAAATGGCCGCCGTTTAGAAAGCTACTTATACCGCTCGAAATGATTGATGTGCAATCGCGCTCATATCTGGGGTTGTTGGTGTGGAAGATGCTTATGGATGAAAGGAAGGATAAGTAATTAATTTAATTAAATATTTTTTCTAGTCCGAACGGTCTATTGACCGCTTCACCGTTCAGGGTAATCTGTGAGGCATCGAGTTTGTGAATTAGCTTTTGGGACTCGGTGATGGTTGGTCGCCATCGAAAGGAATCGTTTGCTGCGTGGTCTAGCAAATCCAAGCAGGGAATTTCGATGGTCGAAGTATTTCAAATACAAACTTAAGGAGGTATGGATTATGATTAATTCTTCTTTGAAGCAAGCTGTTGCTGTGGCAATGCTTGCGGGTGCCAGTATTGGTGCCCATGCCGCGTCCATTGATGCTGGTACAGTCAGGTTCGATGTGCCGACATCCTTTGCCGGAATCGTGATGGGCGGCGGCGCAACAGGCCTCAATGATACTGTCCTCTTCACTCCAGAGGGGCCCGCTATCCGTTCAGGTTTTAGTGTCATAGATTTTCCAATTACCCTTTCGGGTGATGGTGGAACTTTTGCGCTGGAACTCGCCACAGTTACTCTCTCTTCGACTGGGGCTGATGGAGCGGTGGGGGGAGGTGACGATCAGATGCTGAAGACAGCCACATTTACTGACATTGGAAATGACAACAGTCATATCAGTTTCTCCTATGATCAACCCCTGGACGCGGCGGCGTATTATCTCAACATCACCGGGGTAACGAGTGGCACTCTGGGTGGCGCGTATAGCGGAGCGATCCAAATCTCGCCGGTTCCTGAACCCGAAAGCTTTGCCATGCTGCTCGCTGGCTTGGGGCTGATGGGGGCTGTTGTCCGCCGCCGGAGCATGAACAAGACTTCCTGAGTCAAACAAGGCAGGTATTGTTCTAAGCTGTAGATTCATTATCACGGCCTCTTCCGAGAGGCCGTTTCTGTTTCTTATTGGCACATCCTTTTTCTTCGATCTGGCAGCCCCCTTGCTGACATTGCATTACTGCATAATCGAAAAGGATGTCTAATTTCAGGCAGTTCAGCATGGCTCATTTTGCTTGACTTGAAGCACGGCTCGACAAATATTGAGCCTGAAGCTCCGATGGGCTCAACGCTCGTTCCAACCACTCATCACACCTTGCGATCGGCCCGAGCCTCCTCGCATCCAGGAATGCCGCTGTAGTTTGACTTTCGTCAGAATACAAGAGCAGCGGCCATTTTCCGTCATTGGTTATTGGTCTTTGGCCACAGCATGCATTTGCATTCTCGGTCAGAGCTGTCCAAAAAGAAAAACCGCCAAGAGTAGGTTTCGGAGGCGGTTTTATATTTAGCCGGACAAGTTACTTGCCGGTTTCCTGGTAGGCGCGATTGGACTCGAACCAACGACCCCCACCATGTCAAGGTGGTGCTCTAACCAGCTGAGCTACGCGCCTGGAAATCGGATTTTATCTGAAACGAGACGAGGGTTCAAATTATAATGCCGAGTTCTGGCAATTGTGTAATTGACTGACGCAATCTTGCTTTCGTGCTTTCTATCCATACAAGCTCATAAGGCACTCTCAACCTATGGAAAAAATCCGGCTCTCCAAGCTCATGTCCCAGAGAGGGCTATGTTCGCGCAGAGAGGCAGATCGCTATATCGAACGCGGATGGGTATTTGTGGATGGTGAGCGCATTACTGAGTTGGGCACCAAGATTTATGCCTTACAGGAAATAAAGCTAGACAATTCGGCGCAAGCGCAGCAGGCGAATCGGGTGACAGTGCTGCTAAATAAGCCTGTTGGTTACGTATCGAGCCAACCGGAACCGGGTTATCAACCTGCGGTTCGCCTGGTCAATGAAGAATCCCGCTTTCGTGGCGATCAAACCTCGCAACATTTTAGCCCGATGCATTTGAAAGGGCTGGCCCCAGCAGGGCGGCTGGATATAGATTCGTCGGGATTGCTGGTACTTACGCAGGACGGGCGCATCGCCAAATCCTTGATCGGTGCAGAGTCGGGGATCGAGAAGGAATATCTCGTACGCATCCAGGGCAACCTATCGAAGCATGGATTGGGTCTGTTACATTATGGTTTGAGTCTGGATGGTCAACCATTAAAACGTGCGGCGGTAGTCTGGCAGAATCAAGATCAATTACGCTTCATTTTGCGCGAAGGCAAGAAGCGTCAGATCCGTCGGATGTGTGAATTGGTTGGGCTGAAAGTTACCGGCTTGAAGCGCATTCGTATCGGCAGAGTAAAACTGGGCGATCTGCCCGTGGGAAAGTGGCGTTATTTGGGGGATTGCGAAGAGTTCTAGTCCAGGTTGCCCGATGAAGGATGCCGGCTTGGCTAGAGACGCATAGTTTAAAAAATAACTGAATGCTCCCAGCAGCTGTAAAAATATAAGTTTTAAGGAGAACAATGATTCTAGTTACGGGTGGTGCCGGATTCATCGGCGCAAATTTTGTGCTGGATTGGTTAAACCAATCCGACGAGGCGATTATCAACCTCGATTTGCTTACCTATGCTGGTAACTTGGAAAATATTGCCGGGCTGGCAGCAGATGCGAGACATACCTTCGTGCGTGGTGACATCGGCGACTCCGCTCTTGTAACCGAGTTGTTCGCGCGCTTTCAACCGCGCGCCATTATCAACTTTGCCGCTGAAAGCCATGTAGACCGTTCCATCCATAGCCCGGAAGATTTCATCCAGACTAACATAGTGGGCACCTTCCGGCTACTGGAAGCCGGGCGGGCCTACTGGAATGGATTAAATGGAAAAGCAAAGCAGAATTTTCGCTTCATCCACGTTTCGACGGATGAGGTTTATGGCTCTTTGGGCAAGGGTGAGCCAGCCTTCGATGAAACCCATTGTTACGAGCCTAATAGCCCCTACTCGGCAAGCAAAGCTGCCAGCGACCATTTAGTTCGCGCCTACCATCATACTTACGGCTTGCCTGTGATTACTACCAATTGCTCCAACAATTATGGGCCATATCAATTTCCCGAGAAACTCGTCGCACTGATGATCGTCAACGCTCTTGCGGGAAAACCATTGCCCGTGTACGGCGATGGCCAGCAGATCCGCGACTGGCTGTACGTAAAAGATCATTGCAGTGCCGTCCGCCGGGTACTGGAAGCAGGCGTTCCCGGTGAAACATATAACGTAGGCGGGCGAAACGAAAAACCTAATATTGATATCGTGCACACCGTTTGCACGTTGCTGGATGCGCTAAGGCCTCTAATTATCGGCTCTTACCATGCCCTGATCACCTTCGTCACGGACCGCCCTGGCCATGACCGCCGCTATGCAATCGATGCGAGCAAGATTGAGCGCGATCTGGGCTGGAAACCCGCCGAGACTTTTGAAACCGGTATTCATAAGACCGTGCAGTGGTATCTGGACAACCCTGCCTGGGTCAGCAATGTACAATCCGGCGCTTATCGTACCTGGCTTGAAAAGAATTACGAAGGACGCAGCTGATGAAAATTCTGTTGTTCGGTAAGGACGGGCAGGTAGGTTGGGAGCTACAGCGCAGTCTTGCGCCTTTGGGCGAGTTGGTGGCACTGGATTCTCACAGCCGGGAGTTGTGCGGCGATTTTACCTGCCTTGACGGTATCGCCCAAACTGTTCAAGCAATTGCACCCGATGTAATCGTGAACGCCGCTGCCTATACCGCTGTGGATAAGGCAGAGAGCGAGCCGGAGCGAGTCCGCACTATCAATGCTCTGGCTCCCGCTATGCTTGCCCAGGAAACCCGCAAGCTCGGAGCCTGGCTGGTTCATTACTCTACCGACTACGTGTTTGATGGCAGTGGGAGCAAACCCCGCGTGGAATCCGATCCGACCGGACCGTTGAATGTGTACGGTTCCACCAAGGTGGAGAGTGAGGCAGCCATACTTGCCTCGGGTTGCCATCATCTGATCTTTCGCACCAGTTGGGTTTTTGGTCCGCGTGGCGGCAACTTCGCAAGGAGCATGTTGCGTCTAGCCCAGGAACGCGAAAAGCTCACCGTCATCGACGACCAGATCGGCGCGCCCACTGGTGCCGACCTGCTGGCGGACATTACTGCTCACGCTATCCGCACGGCTTTGCAACAGCGAGGAGTGTCCGGTCTTTATCATGTGGTTGCGGCAGGAGAGACGTCGTGGTACGGTTATGCCTGTTTTGTATTAGATTTAGCCCGCCAGACCGGGCTCAGACTCAAGGTCGCGCCGGAAAACGTTTGTCCCGTACCAACCAGCGCATTCCCCCTACCTGCGCAGCGGCCCAAGAATTCGCGTTTAGAAACCAGAAAATTGCAAAATACCTTCGATTTGAGTTTGCCGCCGTGGCAAACCGGTGTAGCACGCATGCTTACCGAAGTTCTTGAGAAGCCGTTATGACCGAGCGCAAAGGCATCATTCTCGCCGGCGGTTCCGGTACGCGGCTTTACCCCGTGACGAAAGCGGTTTCCAAGCAACTGCTGCCTATTTATGACAAGCCGATGATCTACTATCCCCTGAGCACGCTTATGCTGGCAGGCATCCGCGACATTCTTGTTATCTCTACGCCGCAAGACACGCCACGTTTTGAGCAACTGCTAGGCGATGGAAGCGATTGGGGGCTAAATTTTCAGTATGCCATACAACCCAGCCCGGACGGACTGGCCCATGCCTTCACCATTGGCAGACATTTCATCAAGGATAATCCTAGCGCGCTAGTGCTGGGCGATAACATCTTCTATGGTCACGATCTGCAGATGCAATTGGAATGCGCCATGGCAAAGCGGGAAGGAGCGACCATATTTGCCTATCATGTACAGGACCCGGAGCGTTATGGCGTAGTTGCTTTTGATGCCAATGATCGAGTGACTTCACTGGAAGAAAAACCCCTCCAGCCCAAGAGCAATTATGCTATCACCGGCCTGTATTTCTACGATAACGAAGTCGTGGATATCGTCAGCGGGCTCAAGCCCTCCGCTCGTGGCGAACTTGAAATAACGGATGTTAACCGTATCTACCTGGAACGCGACCGGCTCAGCGTTGAAATTATGGGCCGTGGTTATGCGTGGCTGGACACGGGCACGCACGAGAGCCTGATAGAAGCGAGCAATTTCATTGAAACCATCGAGCACCGCCAAGGTCTCAAAGTAGCATGCCCCGAAGAAATTGCCTACCGGCAAGGTTTTATCAATACCGCACAGCTTGAGAAGTTGGCACATCCGTTGGCCAAAAACGGCTATGGTCAGTATTTATTGCGCCTGCTGAAGGAGGGAATGATTGCATGAAGGTGATTCCCACTTCTATTCCCGACGTGCTGATCATTGAGCCCCGAGTTTTCGGTGACAGCCGGGGGTTTTTCTTCGAAAGCTTCAACCAGAAAAATTTCAGTCAAGCCACCGGACTTGACATAGAATTTGTGCAAGACAATCACAGTCGCTCGGTCAAGGATGTGCTGCGCGGTCTCCACTACCAGATACGGCAACCTCAGGGGAAATTGGTGCGTGTCGCGCGTGGTGCGGTATTTGATGTGTGCGTGGACATCCGCAAATCCTCTCCGACCTTTGGCCGCTGGGTTGGAGTGGAGTTGACTGAAGTTAACTACCGCCAGATGTGGGTGCCACCCGGATTTGCCCATGGCTTTTACGTGTTGAGCGACAGCGCTGATTTCTTGTACAAGACCAGCGATTATTACGTTCCTGATTTGGAGCGCAGCCTCGCATGGAACGATCCGGAAATTGCCATTTCCTGGCCAATCGGCAATGGTACACAACCCATCGTTTCAGCCAAAGATATGCAAGGAGCGAGGCTCGCTAATGCGGAGGTGTTTGCGTGAGCCTCAACTTATTAATATGCGAGATACCCGAATAAATGGAATAATTTAAGGCCGGTAGTATTGTCAGTGGAGCCGATGGTAATTAGCTCCGCAGTGTGAAATGGGCAATGACTGCAAGCAAATTTAAGTTAACGTGAAAGGAAACAGTCCGACAAGGATCTGCGAGATGAGAGAAACGATAGCTGGGCAGGAATTTCCATTGCGGGAGGCGCACAACCTTGTCCGCGATCTGATGACGCCAAATCCCTGGATTTACTGGATTGATTTTCTTTTTCATATCTCATTGGGCTGGGCTGCCTTTGTGGCTGCTGTTTCCACGCCGCTGTTTTCCGCCTGGCAGCTTGTGAGTGTTATCGTTGCTACGTTCGCTCTTTATCGTGCGGCTATTTTCATTCATGAATTGGCCCATCTGAGAAAAGGCACGTTCAAGTTGTTCCGTCTGGTATGGAATGTTATTTGCGGGATACCGTTACTGATTCCATCCTTTACGTATGACGGCGTGCACAGCGATCATCACAAGCCTGACGTCTATGGCACCAGCAAGGACGGCGAATATATTCCCTTCGCAACCCTGAAACCGTCGGCGATGGTAGGCTATGTATTGCTGTCGTTCCTACTACCGTTTTTCTTTATCGTCCGTTTCCTCCTCCTCACGCCTTTGTCATATCTGATCCCGCCATTGCGTAAATTGATCTGGGAGAGGGCATCCTCTCTTACTATCGATATGAGTTATAAGCGTGCAGAAAATGCAATTCGCAATGACAAGCACTGGCGGCTGCAAGAGTTTGCTGCTTTCGTATTTGTAACAGTAGCCATCTTTTGCATCGCGTTGGGTATCTTGACCTATAAGGCTCTTGTTCTCTGGTATGCGATCGCAATGGTAATTTTCTTTATAAACTCGTTGCGCACACTGAGCGCGCATGCTTATCGCAATCCTGGTGATCATCAGATGGAATTTGCCGAGCAATATCTCGACTCCATCAATGTACCGGGTAATTTATTCATCACCGCCTTATGGGCTCCGGTTGGCTTGCGGTACCATGCGACACACCATCTTTTCATGAGCCTGCCCTATCATAATCTTGGCAAGGCTCAGCGCCGCTTGGTGAGTGGTTTGAGTGACAATACGCTTTACCTGAAGACTGTGCGTACCAGTATGTGGGATGCGCTGCGACGTATCTGGCGTGAAGCGTCAGCATCAAATCTGAAAACCAAAGTGCCCATCCCCGGGGCCACCTTGGACAATGCGATTGGCAGGCAAAGAAACGGATGATATAAGCTTTGATTGATTTAAGGCGCGGGTGAAAATAGATGGAATTGCGCGGGGTTGTTTTGCCGTCCATCTCTTAGCCGGCTAGGCGAGAGAAGCGGATTGACCCTCCTCTTGCCTGATCCCTCCCGCAATGTCCTTGTTCGCGCCGGCATGCAACATATTCATGGTTCCTACTGTAGCGCGCAGGCATGTTACCTACATTTCTTACAACTGTTTGAGCAATATTTTTGCTTCATTGACGGAAGAGAAGTGCTTATCGGTAGCGAGCAACTGCTCAAGTTCCCTGCGCGCTTTCTCCTTCTCACCGGCTTTAACCAGGCCGAGAATAAAATGATAGCGGATTTGGCCTACTTTCGGGGCCATGGAGACGGCTTCCGCC